>CANJNC010000014.1 GCA_947475685.1 Comamonadaceae bacterium
CTGGCTATCAACACGTGAGTCAAGTTGTGAGTCCGGGTGAGTACGCCGTGCGAGGCGGCTTGATTGATCTCTTTCCGATGGGCTCGCTCGTGCCGTACCGTGTTGACTTGTTTGATCAGCAAATTGACTCTATCCGCACCTTTGATCCTGATTCACAAAGAAGCCTATACCCCGTTCCTGAAGTTCGACTTCTGCCGGGTCGAGAGTTTCCAATGGACGACGCTTCTCGGGCCAAGTTTCGCAGCCGTTGGAGAGAGCTCTTGGAGGGAGACCCCACCAGGAGTCGGCTCTATAAAGACATTGGGCAATCCATTGCAACAGCGGGTATTGAGTATTATTTACCCTTGTTTTTTGACGAAACCGCCTCCGTCTTTGACTACCTTGGTGACAATGCAATTGTTGTCACGCACGGTGAGTTGGAAAACGCATTTCAGCACTTTTGGCTTGATACCCAAGAGAGATATAGACTCAATCTTGGAGATCCTGAACGACCTGTTCTTCCCCCCAGTGCACTCTTTTTAAATGCCGAAGAGTTCTATACCCAGTGCAACAATTATCCTCAACTGGCCATCAGACCCAGTGCGCTGCTCACCGCAAAAGAGACTGAAGTTGGCACTCCAGATGAGCATGCTTGGAGCGCATCACTGACAGAGCTTAAAGTTGAACGCGGTCATGACGATCCGCTTCAGCGGTTAAAAAATCACGCCCTCACCAGCAATCACAAGATTTTGATTCTTGCTGAAACCGAAGGCCGCAGACAAAGTCTATTGGACTTTTTAAGAGCCAGTCAATTTGATCCCCCTATTTTCGAGTCTCTAGAAAACTTCATTGACAGCGAGTCTCGTTTGGGCATTTGCCTGGGATCTCTCTCCGTTGGGTTCAACGATCTTGAGCAAAACATTGACTATGTGACAGAGACCGAGCTCTTTGCCACCAACAGTTTTTCTAGAAAGAGAAAAAAACAAGAACAAGTCAGTGACCTTGATGCTTTGATCAAGGACCTCTCGGAGTTGCAAATTGGAGACCCTGTCGTGCACAACTCGCACGGCATTGGTCGCTACAAGGGATTGATCAATTTGGACTTGGGTCTAGGTCTTGATGAACACGGCTCACCTGTGACGCAGGAGTTCTTGCATCTGGTGTACGCTGACGAGGCGGTTTTGTATGTCCCCGTGAGCCAACTGCACTTGGTCTCTCGCTATACAGGCGTGAGCGCAGAAGAAGCCCCTTTGCACCGTCTGGGCTCAGCCCAATGGGACAAAGCCAAAAAACGCGCTGCCGAACAGATCAGGGACGCGGCCGCAGAGCTTCTTAACTTGTATGCCAGGCGAGCTGCTCAAGAGGGCTACGCCTTTAGATTTTCTCCTGGCGACTACGAGACCTTTGCCAACGCTTTTGGCTTTGAAGAAACAGCCGATCAAAAGGCAGCTATTCACGCCGTCATTCAAGACATGATCAGCCCCAAGCCCATGGATCGACTGATTTGTGGTGATGTGGGCTTTGGTAAAACGGAGGTGGCCATCAGAGCGGCGTTCGTTGCCGTGACCGGTGGCAAACAAGTGGCCATTCTCGCGCCTACGACCCTTTTGGCCGAGCAGCATTTCCAAACATTGGTCGATCGTTTCTCGAAATGGCCTGTCAAAATCGCTGAAATGTCGCGCTTTAAAACCACCAAAGAGATCAATCTTGCGATTGAGGGCATTGCTGCTGGCACGGTCGATATCGTGGTGGGTACCCACAAGTTGCTGAGCCAAAGCGTTCAATTCAAGCAACTGGGCTTGATGATCATCGATGAAGAGCACCGCTTTGGTGTTCGGCACAAAGAAGCCATGAAATCCATGCGCTCAGAGGTCGATGTGCTGACTTTGACCGCAACTCCCATTCCGAGAACGCTTGGCATGGCACTTGAAGGCCTTAGAGACTTGAGCGTCATTGCCACCGCGCCTCAACGACGATTGGCGATCAAGACTTTTTTAAGAAGAGAGGGCTCTGGCGTCATTCGCGAAGCCGTGCTTCGAGAAATTAAACGCGGTGGACAATGCTACTTCCTTCACAACGAGGTGAGCACCATAGGGAATAGGTTGCATCAATTGAGAGAATTGTTGCCTGAAGCGAGAATAGAAATCGCTCATGGCCAAATGGGCGAGCGAGATCTAGAGAGGGTCATGCGAGACTTTGTGGCTCAGCGCTTCAATGTGCTGCTGTGCTCAACCATCATCGAGACGGGCATTGATGTCCCCAGTGCCAACACGATCCTCATCAGTCGTTCTGATAAATTCGGCCTTGCGCAATTGCACCAATTGCGTGGCCGTGTGGGCCGCAGCCATCACCAAGCCTATGCGTATTTGTTGGTCCCTGACATTGAAGGGCTCACCAAACAAGCCGCTCAGCGATTGGAGGCCATCCAACAAATGGAAGAATTGGGATCGGGCTTTTATTTGGCCATGCATGACCTAGAAATTCGGGGCTCAGGAGAAATATTGGGCGAGAACCAAAGTGGAAACATGATGGAAGTTGGGTTTCAGTTGTACAACGAAATGCTTTCTGAGGCGGTCAGGGCCTTGAAAAATGGAGAAGAGCCTGACCTCTTGAGCCCACTGCAAGCGACCACAGAGATCAATTTGCACTCGCCGGCCCTTTTGCCAAGCGACTATTGCGGCGATGTCCATTTGAGACTGTCCTTTTACAAGAAACTCGCCACAGCGAAAAACTTTGATCAAGTTGACCGACTCCAAGAGGAGATTGTTGACCGTTTTGGCAAACCCCCGGCTCAAGTTCAAACACTCATTGAAGTTCATCGACTTCGCATTTTGGCCAAATCCTACGGTGTCGCCAAAGTCGATGCCTCCCCTGAGATCACCCACATCACTTTTAAGCCCAACGCACCCATCGAGGCCAGCAAAATCATTGAGCTTGTACAAAAGAACAAAAACATCCGGCTCGCAGGCAATGACAAAATTAGAATTGAACGAAGTCTGCCTGAGGTCAAACAAAGGACACAACTCATCCGAGATATATTGAACAACATTGGCAACACCAAACCCCTTCAAAAAACACCATGAGCTCATCGCGCCTTTTTGAACCAGGACTGCTTGTACAGGGGTTTGACCCCCCCCTGTCTTTGAAGAACTTTTCTTTGATTGCCTTTGACATGGACTCCACCTTGATCAACATCGAATGCATCGATGAATTGGCCAAATTCGCTGGTGTTGGCGACCAAGTTGCCAAGATCACCGAGGCCGCCATGCGTGGAGAAATCAAAGACTTCAAAGACAGCCTTCGAAGACGCGTGGCTTTGTTAAAAGGCACGCACGAATCGGCCTTGCAAGATGTGCTTGCAAACGCTCTTGCGCTCAACCCTGGTGCCAAGACACTGGTGAGCACTTGCAAAGATCAAGGCCTCAAAATCCTCTTGGTCAGTGGAGGGTTCACCTTCTTTGCCCATGCCGTTCAAGAGATGCTTGGAATCGACTACACCCGAAGCAACGTTTTAGAAATCAAGGACCATGTCTTGACTGGCGAGTTGATAACCCAGCCTTGGGGAGATATCTGCGATGGACAAGAAAAAAAGAACATGTTGCTTCAAACGTGTGCGCAGCTCGGAATCTCAGCCGCTCAAGCCATTGCTGTGGGCGACGGTGCGAATGACTTACCCATGATGCATGCCTGTATGGAAGCCGGCGGCTTGAGTGTCGCTTTCCACGCCAAACCCACCGTTCGCGCTCAGGCAATGGTTTCAATTGAAAAGGGTGGACTTGACAGGCTCTTGTCGGTGATCCAACCCAGTTGATCCTTGGAGCCATGGCGTTTTAGCGCAAGGCTTTGTAGATGGACTCGGCCAAATCCTCTGAAATGCCCTCGACCGACATCAAGTCTTGCACGCTGGCTTGAGAAACCCCTTTGACGCCTCCAAAGCGTTGCAAAAGCTTTGCACGCTTTTTGGGACCCACACCCGCAATGTCCTCGATCTTACTGGCGCCCACGCGAACACGCGCTCTTTGCGCCCTCATGCCTGTGATGGCAAAACGATGCGCTTCATCCCTGATTTGTGCAACCAGCATCAAGGCGGCCGAGTCCGCTGGCAAGGAGACCTTTTCTCGACTATCGGCAAACACCAACTCCTCCAAACCGACCTTTCGCCCCTCTCCTTTTTCCACACCTACCAGCCTTGAAATATCAAGTCCAAGGGACTCGAAGACGTCTCGTGCGACGCCAATTTGCCCTTTGCCTCCATCGACCAGCACCAAGTCAGGCATCTTGCCCTCTCCGAGTCGAACGCTCTCAGCTACTTTGCTATAGCGCCTATCCAAGACTTGTCGCATCGCCGCGTAATCATCTCCTGCTGTGACGCCCTCGATGTTGTAGCGTCGGTATTCTGCGCCTTGCATTTTGTGGTGATGAAACACCACACAAGACGCCTGGGTCGCCTCACCCGAGGTGTGCGAAATGTCAAAACACTCTATGCGAAACGCCTCCATGTCCTCCACGGCCAAATCCAAGACATCCACCAAAGAGCGGGTTCTGGCTTTTTGAGAGCCCTCCTCTGCAAGCAATCTTGTCAATTGAATCTGAGCATTTTGAACGGCCATTTCAAGCCATATCTTTCGCTGCCCCTGGGGCTGTAGGACAAATTGAATCTTCACACCCGATTGAAGACTCAAAGCTTTGATCAAATCGGAGGGGACTTTGTGACTCGCAATCAATATGGGGGGTACTTTGATGTCCAAATAATGCTGCGTCAAAAAGGCTTCCAAGACTTCGGGGGCCTCGGCTTGTTCCACATGCACGGGGAAATAGGGGCGATCTCCCAAGTGCCTACCGCCCCTGACCATGGCCAAGTTGACACAGGCCTTGCCGCCTTGAAGTTGCACCGACAAAATATCCACATCCTGATCTCCCGCTGTTTCGACCGCTTGTTGGTGCAAGACTTTGGACAAGGCGCTGATTTGGTTGCGCAATTCAGCGGCCAACTCAAACTCGAGTTTTTCGGCATGCGCTGTCATCTTGGACTCCAGCTCTTTGATGATTTGCTGGGTCTCACCGCGCAAAAGTGCAGCAGCGTTTTTAACGTCCTCGTTGTATTTTTCAACACTCACCAAACCCACACATGGGGCCGAACAACGCTTGATTTGATAAAGTAAACACGGCCGATTGCGATGGTTAAAGACACTGTCTTCACAGGTTCTGAGCCGAAAAACCTTTTGCATGAGCCAAATGGCCTCTCTGACCGCCCATACACTTGGGTAGGGACCGAAATATTCATGTTTGGCGTCGACTGCACCACGGTAATAAATCACCCTAGAAATCTCTTGAGCACTGGGGTTGGGTGGCTTGCTAGCAGGCTCAGTTGGGGCTTGAGACGCAGGCGTCTTTTTTGAACTGACCAAGGGCTTGGTGATCTTTAGGTAGGGGTAACTTTTATCGTCTCTGAATAAAATATTGTATTTGGGCTTTAAGGTCTTGATGAGATTGTTCTCAAGAATCAGGGCCTCTGCCTCTGAACGCACCACGGTGGTCTCCATGCGGTGGATTTTTTTGACCATGTGGCCAATTCGTGTGCCCCCGTGGTTTTTTTGAAAATAACTGGAGACTCGTTTTTTCAAACTGTTGGCTTTGCCAACATAAAGCACTTGGTCTTGTTCATCAAAATAACGGTAGACACCTGGCAAGGACGGCAAGGCACTCACATCCGATAAAAGTTGATCGGAAAATGCATGCGCGCCTTCAACGCTTGGTGAGTCCTGAGCGGCTGGCGAATTGAGAATGTTTTTGGCTTTAGAAGATTTTTCCGTCATACTCGGTTTGCTGCGTTGAAACCCATCTGCTAGGCAAGCGCTGTATACTTTTCACGGATCGTACACGAAACACGGTGGATCAGCGACACGTCATCGCATTTTTAAGTCACGATTTAAACGCCCAACACCTTTATGCCGCAAGCCCCTTTTTTATGGGATATTTTTTGTCAAGTCATTGACAACCATGGGGACTTGGGTGTTTGCTGGCGTTTGAGCCAACATTTGGTGTCCTTAGGGCATCGGGTGAGGCTGTATGTGGACGACTCAACTGCTTTGGCTTGGATGGCTCCCCATCATCAAAACGCTGCCCATTTGAGCGTGCTTGATTGGCCAAGAGACGCCTCCTGGGCGCACCAAGACGCCTACAGTTGGCAAAGGCCTCAGTGCGTCGTTGAAGCCTTTGGCTGTGAAATTCCAAACGTCTATTTACACGTCTTGCTCACCCCCAGCACAGACTATGAGTTGTCCACGCGATGGACTTGGATCAATTTGGAGTACTTGAGTGCAGAAGATTACCCAGAGCGCATGCACACCCTTGCCTGCCCAGTCTTGAGTGGCCCAGCCAAGGGCCTCAAAAAGTGGTTTTTTTACCCCGGGTTTACATCGTCCACAGGCGGGTTGTTAAAGAAAAATTGGCCTGGCCAACTTCTTGAAACTCCTTCTCAAGAGATGCGACAAGCACTGGCGTTGAAATGGACAGAAGAGGCAGATTTACGCGTTTTTGTATTTAGCTATGAGCCTCTTGCACTCAAAGACTTGTTGCTGCAACTCCTCCAATCTGGCAAATGGGTTCACCTCAAAGTCAGCGCAGGCCGATCCACCACCTTCACCAGAGCACTCCTTCAAGCAGACGAGTTGATGGGCCCTGAGGCCAACATCCAAGAGGCTCGAGTGCAGCTCAAAACACTGACCCTTGATTTTCTAGACCACGTTGACCACGCTGGCTTTGACGCCTTGCTTCAAAGCAGTGACTTGAACTTTGTCAGAGGAGAGGACTCTTGGGTCAGAGCCATCTGGGCCAACAAGCCCTTTGTTTGGCAAATTTACCCCCAAGACGATGGCATACATTTCAAAAAAATGAGTGCATTTTTAAATCTCTTTGACGCGCCCAGCTCTTTAAAACAAGCCTACCTGATTTGGAACGGATTTGATCGCTCCAATTTGCCTCAGATGAATGAACAAACTCTCCAAGAATGGGCCCAGTGGTGCCAGCGGCTTTGCGTGCAGTTGCAAACCCGAGCCGATCTTGCCGTTCAATTGAGCGAATTTTTAAGCCTCAAACAACAATAAATAGCTGCATTTAAGCGCCAAAATGAACCCTATTGATCTATTTTTTACCAAGTTTGCATCCGTTAAGATCAATGAAGCATGTTAAAATAGGCATCTGTCCAAGGGGAGGCGAAACATGCAACCGCGTTGCGTTGCGCTCCCTGAACTGTCTATTTATCTCCGACCCAACGTCCAATTATTTATGAAAATCGCTCAAGAAATCCGCGCCGGCAACGTCATCATGCATGGCAAAGATCCCATGATTGTTTTGCGTGCTGAATATGCACGTGGTGGCAGAAATTCAGCAACCGTTCGCATGAAGCTAAAAAGTTTGTTGAGCAATTTTGGAACTGAGGTGGTCTTCAAAGCCGATGACAAGATGGACCAAGTGATTTTGGATAAAAAAGAATGCACCTATTCTTACTTCGCTGACCCGATGTATGTTTGGATGGACGCCGATTTCAACCAGTATGAGGTTGAAAATGAGAACATGGGAGACGCCTTGAATTACTTGGAAGATGGCATGGGTGCTGAAGTGGTTTTCTATGACGGCAAGGCCATCTCTGTCGAATTGCCAACCTCTGTGGAGAGAGAGGTCACTTGGACCGAGCCTGCGGTGAAGGGCGACACCTCTGGAAAAGTTTTAAAACCTGCCAAAATTTCAACTGGCTTTGATGTGCCTGTGCCCATTTTTGTGGCTCAAGGAGACCGCATTGAAATCGATACACGAACTGCCGAATACCGTCGCAGAGTTTAACCCTGTGCTCGCTTCAAGCGGCTTGTTCAAAACCCTTGAAGTCCACTTTGTTCACGCCCCTCGTGCGTGAACGCCTCTTGTGAGCCTCATGCAAGCCAAGCCTTCTCTCGTTGATGCCCATAGCAAACAATTGCTCAAAGACTGGGAAGCTTTTGTGCAAGCTCGCAACCAAGAGGAGTTGCCACAAAACTCCAACCGACTGGCTTTTGCAGACCCACAGTTTCTCACCAGACGTGAAACCCGCGGCATTCGCATTCAACTTGAGTTGCTCAAACCCGATTTGATCCAACAAGAAATGGGTATCGACCACACGGTGGTGATCTTTGGAAGCGCTCGCTTTTGCGACAGACAGACCGCTCTTGAGCAACTCGAAAAGGCCAAAGCACTTGGCAGCGCCAAGGACATTCAAAAAGCCACTGCCATTGTCAAAAATTCCGTCTACTACAATCAAGCCCGAGAGCTTGGTCACTTAATCACACAAGAATGCAAAACCATGCCCGAAAAGGACAGACTCTTTGTCTGCACGGGAGGTGGGCCTGGCATCATGGAAGCGGCCAATCGTGGCGCTCATGATGCAGGAGGATTGAGCGTTGGATTGAACATTGCTCTGCCCTTTGAGCAAGAACCCAACCCCTACATCACCAAGGAGTTGAGTTTTAGATTTCATTATTTTGCGCTTCGAAAGATGCATTTCATGATGAGAGCAAAAGCCCTTGTGGCCTTTCCTGGTGGATTTGGAACGCTTGATGAACTCTTTGAAACACTCACCCTCATTCAATGTAAAAAATCAAGTCCCGTGCCCATTATTTTGTTTGGCAAGAGTTACTGGAACAAAGTCTTTCATCCAGAAATTTTAGTTGAAGAAGGTGCCGTCTCTGAAGAGGATTTGCACTACTTCAACTATGTCGATGATGTGCAAAGTGCTTGGAAAATCATCAAGGATTTTTATCTGAACGGAGTCCCCAGGCCAATCTAGAGCCACTGGTCACTGCTGCACTCACGCACCAAAACAAACCCTTGACTCCAATCAAGGTGCCCGCCATGCCAAAAAGCATCGGCATGAAAACGCTTGACGCATTCACCATCATCAGTCTCACACCCAAGGCTTCGCCTTGTCGATGCTCAGGCGTGATTTGATGCATGGTGCTCATCAACATGGGTTGAACTGCTCCCAAAAAGAGGCCTAAAACGCCAGAACAAATTGCCATCATCCAGGCGGTATTTAAAAATGGATAAATGCCCATCATGACACCCGTCATGAACATGGAGACGGTCATGATTTGCCACTCCGTCAAACGCTCTGCGATTACGGGCAAGACAAACCGAATGAGTGCTGCACACAGAGCAAATACACCCATGATCGTGCCAATGGCGGACGCGCTGATGCCCCGCTCATGGCCTAAGAGAGGCACCACAAAGGTATGCACATCCCAGCACGAGGACATGAACCAATTCACATACAACAATCTCCTGAGCATCGCAATGCCCAGCAAATCCCAAATCGATTCACTGCGATCTCTTGGCGCACTTTCTTGGGGCTCCTTAGAGACTTCATGGCGCACACCAAACCAAGCCATCAAGGGCAAAATGGCCAAGAAAATAAAAGCCGCCTGAAACCCCACATAGTCAATCAAGATGCCCGCACAAAAGGGGCCGATAAAGTTAGAGATGGCCGGTCCAATGGCCAACCAACTGAAGGCCAACTTCAATTCAGCATGGTCTTTGCAGATGCGGCCCACATGCCGCTGCAATGAAATCATCGTGGCGCCCGTCGCACCGCCTGACAACAAGGAAGCGACACACAAGGCTGGAAAGCTTTGAAACACCGCAGCCGTGCCAGCACCCACACTGGCCACCGTCATGCCAATGAGCATGGGCAGCTTCAAACCGTGCCGATCGGCAAAGCGCCCTGCAGGCAGCGCCAAAAAAATTTGTGTGACTGAAAACAATGCCAACATGATCCCCACCTGCAATGCAGAAGACCCCTCTCTTAGCGCCATCAACGGTCCGGCCAATCGCACACCCGTCATGCACGCATGAACACAAACTTGAGCACAAATCATTCGAATCAGTTGCGCCTTCATTCATCGTCCTCTTGGGCGGGCAATAAAAGGGCCACCTCGCTCTCGGGTATGGACTCCACGCCCTTCAATACCCGCCTCATCTGCCTGCCCCTGGTATCTGCTTTGTCCAACGTGTCTGCCGCCTTTTGGACCTGCTCTCTGACCTTGGAGACCCATTCCCCGTAGCGTTCAAACTCTGTTTTGACCGCTCCAAGCACCCGCCACACTTGCGAAGCTTGCTCCTCAAGTGCCAAGGTTCTAAAGCCCATTTGCAAACTGTTTAACATGGCCAATAAGGTTGTGGGTCCAGCCAAAGTCACGCGGTACTCACGCTGCAGCGTGTCCATCAAACCTGGCAGGCGAAGCACTTCTGCATACAGGCCTTCAACTGGCAAAAAGAGAATTGCAAAATCGGTGGTGAAGGGCGGGGCCAAATAGTTCTCGGAAATGCTTTTGGCCTCGGCTTTGATTCGAGTCTCCAACGCTTTGCTGGCGAGCTCGGCCGCAACTGCATCTGCTTGGTCTCTTGCGTCAAGGAGTCTTTCGTAATCATCTCGAGGAAACTTGGCATCAATGGGCAACCATACCGTCTCCGAGGCTTCTCCACGACCGGGAAATTTGATGGCAAAGTCCACGCGTTGGTTGCTTCTCGGTCGAGTCTCTACTTGTTTGGCATACTGCTCTTGGGTCAAGACTTGCTCGAGCAAGGACTCGAGTTGGGCCTCACCAAAAATACCCCGAGACTTCACATTGGTCAAAACCCTTTGTAGGTCTCCCACTCCCTTGGCCAAGGTTTGCATATGCCCCAAGCCTTGGTGCACTTGATCAAGGCGGTCTGCGACTTGTTTAAAACTCTCTGAGAGCCTGAGCTCCAAGGTCGATTGTAATTTCTCATCAACAGTCTTTCTCATCTCATCGAGCTTGGCTGCGTTGTTGAGTTGGAGCTGTTGGAGTTGATGATCCAAGGTGGAGCGCACCTCTAACATGCGTTGCGAGTTGCTTTGGCTCAGTGAGTGAATTTGCGTGTGCAAAGAATCACTCAAGCCCTTTTGCAAAACACTCAACTGTTCGGTTTGACCGCTTTGAAAAAGGCTGAAGTTTTGCGTCAACTCTTGCCTGGACAAGCGAGAAGACTCATTGACTTCAAAACGGACATCGCGTTCGAGTTTTTCAATTTTTTCTTCAAGAGCCTTTAATTGATTCACGAGGGATTGATCTTTGGGTGCTTGGGAAGATCTCAAAATCAAATACAGCAGCATCACTGCCGTTGCAATGGGCAAGACATACGAGGTGAAATCAACCATGGCTTGGGGCATTCAAGGCTCAAGCACCTGCGGATTCAAAGGGGTGATGGCCTTTCGGTGAGCAAAGAATTCAATCAAATTATCGGCCGCTAAATTTGACATCTTCAAACGGGTTTGAATGGTCGAGCTTGCAATGTGTGGGGTGAGGACCACCCTTTTCAAAGTCAAGAGTCTAGGATTGATCTTGGGCTCGCCTTCAAACACATCCAATGCAAAACCACCCAAATGCCCGCTTTGCAAAGCGTCTACCAGGGCATCTTCATCAATCAAGCCGCCTCTGGCAATATTGATCAGATGGGCCCCCGGCTTCATCATTGCCAACTCACGCGCTCCAATCATGTGATGTGACTGCGCGCTGTAAGGGAGCACCAACATCACGTGATCCGATTGCGCCAAAAGATCAGCCAATTCGACCCAAGTGGCTTCGAGAGCGCTTTCAGTTGCCGCGGGCAGTTGCGTGCGGTTGTGGTAAATCACTTTCATGTCAAAACCCTTTGACGCACGCTTGGCCACAGCTTGCCCAATTCTGCCCATGCCAATGATCCCCAGTGTCGAGCCATGCACGTCATGACCCGCCAATAAATCAAACCGCCACTGCTTCCACTGTTGATCGCGCAAAAAGTGCTCGCTCTCCACCATTCGACGAGCACAAGCCATCAGTAGAGCGAAGCCAAAATCCGCGGTCGTTTGCGTGAGCACATCTGGCGTGTTGGTCGCAAGCACGCCCGCACGGGTCATGCCCTCAAGATCGAAGTTGTTGAAACCAACGGCCATATTGGCACATATTTTTAAACTCCCACAGGCCTTTAAAAGCGCCTCATTGATCAAGTCCGAGCCGGTGGTGAGCATGCCATCGCTTTGGGCAGCTTTGGCCACGTAGTGCTCATGCAAGACCACTTCATCGGCTTGATTGTGAATGACCTCAAAATGCGATTGCAGTCTCTCAATCACCTGGGGGAAATTCGGCCTGGGAATATAAATTTTGGGCTTTGTGTTCACAGTGGATGCTTTAATGGATTAATCATGATGGCGCTCGGCTTGAAGGATCGGGGTCGACTGAGGACCCCTTGAAAGGGGTGGATGGGAGCTTAACGCATGAGCCAAAAGACACCAGTGCCTCCCACATAGCCCACCAAGGCTTTGAAAGTGAAGTTTCTCAAATACCATGCGAATTTTAAACCCTCTTGACCCATGGCAACAATGCCAGCAGCAGAGCCCAATATAAGCAATGAGCCCCCAGTGCCCGCGCAGTAAGCCAGCAAGAGCCACAAGCCGTGATCCAAAGGGTAAACACTTAGACTGAACATGTTCATGCTTGCGCTCACCAAGGGGATGTTATCCAAAAAAGCACTCAATAGGCCTAGGGCAAAGATTTGATTGAACTCTTGGCCAAGATAGTCGTGCATGAATTTTGACAAGTGTGCCAAAACACCTGCTTCGTGCAGCAAGTCCATGCACAGCAAAATGCCCAGAATGAAAACAATCGAGGGCCAGTCAATTTTAAAAAAAGCGCTGATGAGGCGAGTGTGAGACTTTGCTGCTACTTTGGGTGTTTCTCGCGACTTGGCCTTTGACAACCAAGGATCCACGACACAGGCCAGGGCAAGCAAACACAACACCGCCACCATTGCGGGAGGCCAGTTCGTCAGATGCGCAAGCACTGGGATCATGAGCATCAAAACCAAGCCCATGGACAAGACGAGATGTTCAAATCCTCCAGGTCCCGTTAAGCTTGAGTCAGATGTTGGCAAGGGAGATCTCATCTGTGAGGCGCGTGAACCCATGAAAAGTCGCGTGCAAAGTAAAAGGGGCAAAAGGCAATTGAGCACGGCTGCAGCAAAGCCCCCTTGGATCAAACCCAAGGGCGTGACCATGCCGGCAATCCAAAGCATCGTGGTCGTCACGTCACCAATGGGAGACCATGCGCCGCCCGCGTTGGAGGCCAAAACAACCATGCTCACCAAGGTCCATTGCCGATCCCGCTCCAGGTGTCGCGCCTTGATGATCGCCAACATGACCAGAGTGGAGGTCATGTTATCAATCACTGCACTCAAAAAGAAGGTCACCCAAGTGATGCGCCACAACTCTTGAAGAGCACTGTCGTGCAAGAGCCATTTTTGCAAAAGAACAAACCCGCCGTTCTCACGGATCCATTCAACCAAGATCATCACGGCCAACAAAAAGAGAACAATTTGCGAGGTTTTTTCAGCCGAATGTACAAGCGTCTTGAGTGCTTCTGAAAGCGTCGGCTGGGTGCTTGCGTACAAGCCCCAAAGCAATACGGCCCCGCCCAAAGCCAAAAGGGTTCGGTCCCATTGCAACCACTCCTCCAACACGATGGCCATGTAGATGAGTAAAAAGAATGTTGCGATGAGCCACAGCATGGTCACACTCGGCCCGCAAAGAAGGCTTCATTCTTCAAGCCTGGCCCATTGGACTTTGTGCATGGGAAAAAGATCATTGCAAAGGCGACTCAATTTCAAAGACTTGCCGCAAGTAGGCCAAGTATTTTTCATCGGTACACATGTTCTTGGAAGGTGTGTCGGACAGTTTGGCCACAGGTTGCCCATTGCAATGAACCATCTTGATCACGATTTGCAAGGGCTCGTAACCCAAATCATTGGTTAAATTGGTGCCAATGCCAAAAGCCAATTGACAGCGGCCTTTGAACTGGTGATAAAGTTCAATGGTTTTGGGCACGGTCAAGCCGTCGCTGAAAATCAGTATCTTTGTTTTTGGATCCACGCGATTTTTCTTGTAATGGGCAATCATGCGTTCGCCCCAAGCAAACGGATCGCCACTGTCGTGCCTAGCACCATCAAAAAGTTTGCAAAAATAAAGATCAAAGTCCCTTAAAAAGGGCTCGATGCCGTAGACGTCCGACAACGCAATGCCCAAGTCGCCTCGGTACTCTCTGGCCCAAGACTCAAAGCCAAATACTTGGCTGTCTCTTAACCGAGGGCCCAAAGCTTGGCAGGCTTGAAGGTACTCGTGGGCCATGGTGCCCAAAGGGGTCAAGTTCAATTGTTTCGCGAAAAAGACATTGGACGTCCCAGCCAATTGCCCCTTCGCTCCAGAACCTAAGTCACGGCTCAAGGTCTTTAAAATTTCCAACTGCCAATCTTTAGAGAATCGCCGTCTTGTCCCATAGTCTGCGATCTTTAGGTCTGATAAATTGGGCCCTTTGAGCAACTCGATCTTTTCTTGCAACAATGCTCGACCTCTTTTGAATTCAGGCTTGGGGTACAAGCTCTTGAAGGCCACTTCATTGACAATGGCCAAGACAGGAATTTCAAACAAAATGGTGTGAAGCCATGGCCCATTGATCACGATCTCCAATTCCCCGTGGTCCAACGGGGTGACGGTGATGTATTTTTCATTCAAACGAAACAAACCCAAAAAATCGACAAAATCACTCTTGATGAACCTCAAACCCCTGAGCCATTGAAGTTCATCTTCAAGAAAGTCAATCGTGCACAAGTGCTTGATTTCATCTCGTATCTCTTGAGCCAGATGGGCCAATTTGATGCCGGGATTTCTGCATTTGAATCGATACTCGACATTGGCACCAGGAAACTGATGCAAGACAGCTTGCATCATGGTGAACTTGTACAAATCAGTATCTAATAGACTGGTAATGATCATGGGTGTTTCAAACGCAATGAATGTTCTTAGTTTTTAGAACCCGACTCGCACCAGTTGGGTTATCCATCGATTGTCTCGTCATCTAACCAAGTCGTAAAAGCATCAGCACTCAAACGAGGCGTGCCAAAAGAGTTGATCAACTGGGCGTTATCTGGCCAACCAAGGCTCATGCCACAGATCAGTTTTTCATGTTCACTCGCACCAATATGCGACATGATAACCTCAGAAAACGAATTCCATGCCGCTTGGGGACAGGTACCAAGCCCGCGGCCCTTGGCGGCCAGCATCAAGTTTTGTAAAAACATCCCATAATCAATCAAAGCTCCCCCCTCAAGGGAGCGGTGCGCGGTAAAAAAAAGACCCACCGGCGCTCCAAAAAACTCAAAGTTTTTGCGGTGCTGTTGATGCATTTTTTCTTTCTCGCCTCTTTCAATCCCTAAGAGAGAGTAAAGTCCCCAACCGTTTTCTCTTCTTCGCTCAAGAAAGGGCGACACCCACTCCTTTGGGTAATACGCGTAATGGGGCTTGTAGAGCTGCGCTTTTTGCGGATTCAAAAACAACTCATCATGCAATGCGCATACCTTTTGCACCAAAATTCGTTTCAATTCTCCCTGAAGGACATAGACCTTCCAGGGCTGCATGTTGGACCCCGAGGGCGCCCTGGCAGCCACGTCAAGCACCTCAGTGAGGCACGATCTTGGCACAGGTTTATCCAAGTAAGCTCTCACAGAGTGTCTGGAGCAAATGAGTTCGTCCAGTAAATTTTTGCGTGCATTCATCGGAGTGTTTCTAGTGCGTGCTTGAACGCTTCGCTCAATGCATGGGGTCGAAGGCTCACGGGTTCTACATACACGTGTACAAATTTACCCTGGGCGCTGGGGTGCTCTTTCTCGCCTTGAAAGATCCCTATGTCGTAATGCACGCTGGTCTTACCGACTTGCACAACCTTGAGCCCGGCAACCACAGCCTGGGGATAAGCGATGGGAGAGAAGTAATTGCACTGCGAGTGAACGACCAAACCGACGAGCGGATTTTTAGCACTCTTGAGCAACTCATTTTCTAGCAACCATTGATTCACAATCGTATCCATCCAAGCGTAATAGATGACGTTGTTGACGTGACCATACACATCGTTGTCCATCCAGCGCGTGGTGATCGGAATGCAAAAAGGATAAAAACTGCGCAAATTTGCAGTGTCTTGGGAATCAGATCTGTTCATTTTGTTCAATGTTTAAGACGGCCAACCAGGTTCATCAAAGTGCGTCTTGCCTTTGCCAAAGAAGCCAAGATGCGTAGCCCAAGGCGAACGTATTCATTTGAATTTGGGCGGTTTCTTGCATATCATGGCCGTAGCCTCCAGCCATCACGAACGCCAAAGGCAAGCCTCGCTCTCTTGCCCATTGAAAAACCGACTCGTCTCTGGATCTTAAACCATTCACGCTCAACGACAAGCGGCCCAGTCGATCGCCTTTGTAGGGATCGGCACCCGCCAAATAGAATACAAAATTGGGCTCAAAGCGCGACTCAAGCACGTCAAGAGAGTGCGCCAAAGCCCCTAAGTAGTCCTCGTCTTGCGTACCATCGGCCAGCTCCACGTCCAGGTCACTTTTCTCCTTTTCAAAAGGAAAATTCTTGGCCCCATGCAGCGACAAGGTAAAGACGGTGCTGTCTTTGGCAAAAATTCTCGCACTGCCATTGCCTTGGTGCACATCCAAATCAATGATGGCCACCCTGAAAGGCTTTGAGCTGACTCTGTGGTGCTCAACTTGAATGACTCTTGTGGCAACGGCCACATCGTTGAACACACAAAAGCCTCCCCCTTGGTCTGCACAAGCGTGATGGGTGCCGCCAGCCAAATTGGCACTGATCCCCTCCATGAGGGCTTGCCTGGCGGCTTGAATGGTCGCACCCGTAGAGCACCTGGCGCGCTCGACCATCCCCAATGACCAAGGAAACCCAATCGCTTTTTGAATCTGCGCAGGCACGGTTCCGGCAAAGACTTGCTCGATGTAACGGGGTAAATGCACCAAGGCCAATTCACCCTGCGAGACAGGCGTTGACTCGATCAGATCAATGAAACCCATCTCTTGGCTCACCCTCGTCTTTAAGAGCTCGTACTTGCTCATTGGGAAACGATGACCCAAAGGCAAGGTTTGCAATTGAGTCCCTGCAAAAAAGATCTTCAAAGAAGTAAACCAATAAAAACAATGACTTAACTAGCATTCACGCCATGCCTGTGGCTGTGTATTGTGTCACAGCACCAGGCAAAACGCCCAAACCAAACAGTTTCCCATTTTATTAGAGGGTCCACTCTAATATGGTGCATTGCAACAATAATGCCTTGAAATTTATTTTCTCGCCCCTATACTTCATCTATGTTGCAACGCATCATTTATTAAAATTCTGAGTTGCCAAGTTTCATTGCCTATTTACTTTTCATTACCTCAAGGAGTTCACCATGTTAACTGTCGAACAAATCACATCTGCTCAAAAAAATAACTTGAATGTTTTTTTTGGCTTCACTGAAACCGCTTTTTCTGGCGTAGAGAAGTTGGTGGAGCTCAATTTGGCTGCTGCCAAAGCTGCTTTCAGCGAAAACGTTCACCACGTTCAGTCCATGATTTCTATCAAAGACCCAGCAGAAATCGTGGCTCTTCAGTCGTCCTTTTATCAGCCGATTGCTGAAAAAAGCGCTGCTTACAGCCGCCATGTTTATGAGATCGCGACGAGCACAAGCTCAGAGTTGTCAAAATCTATCGAAAGTAAAACTCAAGAAACCCAACAAGCTTTCATGTCCATGATGGACGGTGCAACTAAAAACGCACCCCAAGGCACAGAGGCGGCTGTGGCCATGTTCAAAAACGCAATGACTGCCAGCCAAAACGCGATCGATACGGCTCAAAAGGCCATCAAACAGGTGACTGAAACTGCAGAGGCCAATATTCAAGCCGCAGTGAGCTCGGCCACGTCTGCCACGAAAGCGACTAAAAAACGCACAGCTGCTTAAGCGGTAGGTGCCGCAGGCACCTTTGCGTTAACGCGCGCGCCCCATGAAACAGACTGCCTTGGTGCAGTCTGTTTTTTTTAGGGCAACTGTTTTTGCAACAAGATTTTCAACTGGGGCAGTGCCTTCGTCATCGCCACACGGCCTGCCTCAATCGAGCGTTTTCTTTCGCTAAACGCTGCCGAGCCAATCCCACTGAGTGCAGGTTTGACCACCAAGTCGGCCTCCTTGAGCTCAAAATCACTGATGCTCTTGCCCATGATGCTGAAGGTTTGCAATAAGATTTGCAACATGCCATCGGCTTTGTTGGCCTCTAGGGGCGTTGAAATATCCACTGCAAGCACAATGTCTGCGCCCATTTGTTTTGCAAACCTCACAGGCACAGGGGCCACCAAACCTCCATCGACATATTCTTTGCCTCCAATTTGTACAGGCTGAAACACAGCAGGTACAGCACTAGAGGCTCTAACGGCGGTGGCTGCATCGCCTCGTTGGAACAAGATGGACTCTCCAGAATGCAAGTCGGTTGCGACCACACCCAATGGAATTTTCATCTCCTCGATCTTTTTGATGTCTAAATTTTGCGTCATGTATTTGGCCAAGGCATCTCCCCTCATCATGCCCCTAGAAATCAAGGGGACTGTCCAATCGGTCAAAGCAGACTCGTCCATGCTTTCTGACAATTTAAGCAACTGTGAAGCGTTTTTTCCACTGGTGTAAAAAGCGGCCACGACACTGCCCGCAGAGGTTCCAACCACCAACTGTGGCTGAATACCCGCCTCTTCAAGCACCTGCAACACACCGACATGCGCAAATCCCCTGGCCGCACCACCGCCCAAGGCCAGGCCTAGTTTTATAGGCCGCTTGGGCGTTAAAGCATCTCTTTTCTCGGGCTCCTCTTGCATGGAGCCAGGCAGACTGGGTTTGCCATTGACGCCAAGAGGCACCTGGGTGCTAGAGCAAGAGACCAGCACCAAACTCAAAAAACAGCATGCCAAAAAAACACACCGATCTCGAAGCACTGACACACAAAACAAAAACATGAAAACGCCTTATGTCACAAGCAAAAAGAAAAGGAAAAAATCCACCATTGCCTTCACAAATTTCATCAACTTGGTGTTTAATAGACCTGTTGAATGCATACGAAAGATTTACAAATGATTTTAGTGCGTTTCATGTCGCTTGGGGCCATTCGAATCACAAAATAAGCATTTTTAGACCTCTAAAATACCTGTTGAGCTTTTTATCAATGTCCATCCCTCAAACCTTTATTCAAGACCTGTTAGCCCGCGTGGACATTGTCGACGTGGTGGGTAAACACGTTCAACTGAAAAAAGGTGGCGCCAATTTTGTAGGCTTATGTCCCTTTCACAGCGAAAAGTCCCCCTCCTTTTCTGTCAGCCCCACCAAACAGTTCTTTCATTGTTTTGGTTGCGGTAAAACTGGAAACGCCGTCGGATTTCTAATGGAGCATGCGGGCATGCATTTTGTAGAAGCGGTCAAAGATTTGGCACAAAGTTATGGCTTGGTGGTGCCTGAAACAGACTTCTCCCCTGAAGACAGAGTCAAGGCCTTGGAGAATCAAAAAAAACAACTCTCCATCGTGGACTTGCTAGAAACTGCAAGCTTGAGCTATAAAAAAAATCTCAAAGACTCCACCAAAGCGATCAACTACCTCAAACAAAGGGGCTTGTCGGGTGAAGTTGCCAAACTCTTTGGACTGGGGTACGCGCTCGATGAATGGACGGGTTTGGCTCATGTATTTGAGCATTACAGCTCGGCCGACCTTGTTGAGGCTGGCTTGGTGATAGAGAACAAAGAGGATCCAGCGCAAGAAAAGCGCTACGATCGTTTTAGAGATCGAATCATATTTCCCATTCGAAACATCAAAGGCGAATGCATCGGCTTTGGTGGCCGTGTCATGGGCAACGGCACGCCCAAATATTTAAACTCTCCCGAAACGCCCGTGTTTTCGAAGGGCAAGGAGCTTTATGGTCTCTTTGAAGCTCGACAACACCTCAAAGAAAAGGGCCATGCGATCGTGACAGAGGGCTATATGGATGTGGTCGCATTGGCGCAATTGGGCGTGCCCAATGCTGTCGCAACGCTTGGCACAGCTTGCACGCCGGACCACATCACAAAACTATTTCGTTTCACCGACACCATCGTCTTTAGCTTCGATGGCGATCAAGCGGGCAGGCGTGCGGCCAAAAAAGCACTGGAAGTCTCTTTGCCCTTTGCCAAAGACACAAGAAGTTTGAAGTTCTTGTTTCTGCCCCCCGAACACGATCCAGACAGTTACATCCGAGAAATGGGTGTGGATGCGTTTTCAAGACTTGTCTCGAGTTCAACACCCTTGAGTCAATTTTTATTGGACATTGCGAGGAGTGGGTGCGATTTGTCAACAGCAGAAGGACGATCTTTGTTGGCCGCTCAAGCCCTTCCTTTGTGGAGCGCCTTGCCTCAAGGTGTTTTACAAACTCAACTGTTGAATGAAATAGCAGATTTGGTCCACATTGGTCATTTTGAACTCAAACAACTTTGGTCCGACAGCCTCACCCCTCGCTCCAACTCCACCAACATCAGCCCTTTTAACCACAAAAAATCCAAGCAAGCGCCTTGGATGACGAAAGACCGAGCAGATTCAAGCCCTAGGCGTGCACCCATCCGACAAGCGCCCATGAGCCGTCAAGATCGAGGTATACAAATTTTGTTTCAACACATGTCTCAATGGCCTGCGATCAGCTCCGAGCAACAAAACATCCTGTGCCGCCTACCCGCGCCTCACGGACTTGCATTCACATGGCTTGACCTTCAACTCAATGAGTTAGGCGTTTTGAGTTGGCCACAGCTCAAAGAGTTAACCCCACCACAAGAGTGGTCACAATGGTTAAGTGCCTTGGTTGAAAATACACCTTTAGAGGCCGAGGAAGGCAATGGGGAGTTGAAAAATATCCTGTTTGAGCTGGAGAAAGCCGATATTTCAGAAAAGCTCACTCAAATGGCACCTTTGGTGGGTGCAGACCCTCAAATTTATAAACAATTTAAAAGCCTAAGTGCCCGATTTGCTTTACTTAAATCGACCCCTTTGGTATAATCCATTAACGCAAGTGCGACAGCAACACCTCCGAGCCGGCAAATCTTGACTCATTGACGTCATCTCCCGCCACCTATCGCAAGGACTGCATTCCAAATGTTCGCCCAAACAACTTGCTTTTGAGCATCCCCTAACTGCAAACCCTTCAAAGTCTCTCCTCTGTGATTGATGAGGAGTCACTTTCTTTCTGTCAAGGATTGAAAATGTCGACCAAAAAGCCCGCATCCAAAGCCGCACCCAAAAAACCCTTGGCCTCCAAGTCCGTTGCCAAAAAAGTAACGCCTAAGCCCATCGCAAAAGCCAGTGGCAAAGCAACTCCTAAAAAGTCCATCAAAGCCGCAAGTAAAACGGTTTCACATTCTGCTCAGAAAAAAGCACCTCCGAAAGCATCAGTGTCCACCTCCAAACCTTCCACTTCAAAAAACATTAAACCTCAGGCCAAAGCTGCTGCAAAACCCGCAGTCAAACCCGCAGTCAAAGTCGCAGTCAAAGTCGCGGCAAAACCCGCCGCAAAAGTTGTTGCAAAGCCCGCTCTAAAAGTCGCCTCTAAGCCCGCATCCAAACCGCTGCCTAAAGGAGCCAGCAAGGTGCCCACCAGCGCAAAGAAGCCTGCCCCCAAGGCTGCGCCTAAAGTTTTAACCAAACCTGCAGCTGTTGCCAAAAAGGGCGCAGCGCCAACACCTGTAGCAAACAAAGCCAAGGCAGCAGCAAAAGCCTCCCCTGCTCCGCTCAAAGTCGTCAAAGCCAAAGAAACCCCGCAAAAATCCAAAACAAATTCACAAGCCAAGGGCAAGCCTCCTATCGTCGAGGAAGAAGAATTGATCGACATGGAGGCCGAGTTTGCTGAAGAAAACACCAACGCCTCCACTGAAAAGGTCAAACCGCTGAGGATGAAAATCAGCAAAGCCAAAGAGCGTGCTTTGATGAAAGAGTTCGGCTTAGATGAAACCGTTTTGTCTGAAGAGGACATTGCAAAGCGTCGCCAACGCCTTAAAACCTTGATCAAACTTGGTAAAACCAGGGGCTACCTCACGCATGGTGAGATCTCTGACCATTTGCCCGACAAACTGGTGGATGCAGAAACCATGGAAGTGGTGATCACCATGCTCAACGACATGGCCATTGCCGTCTACGAGCAAACGCCTGATGCGGAGACTTTGCTGATCAACAACACGGGCGTTGCACCTGCCACCGAAGAGGAGGCCGAGGAAGAAGCCGAGGCAGCACTCTCCACAGTGGACAGCGAATTTGGGCGAACCACTGACCCAGTGCGTATGTACATGAGAGAAATGGGCACGGTCGAGCTCTTGACACGCGAAGGTGAAATTGAGATCGCCAAGCGCATTGAAGGAGGCTTGATGGCCATGATGGAGGCCATTTCCGCCTCTCCTGCAACCATTGCTGAAATCTTGCGAATGGCAGAGGACATTCGTGAAGGCAAGGTCGTGATCTCTAGCGTGGTTGACGGCTTTAGCAATACCGATGAGGCAGATGACTACGTGGCCGAAGAAGATTTCGATGAGTTCGATGAAGCCGATGACGATGATGGCAAAGGTGGCTCCAAAGCGCTCACCAAAAAACTCGAAGAATTAAAGAAAGAGGCCCTGGGTCGATTTGATTTGATCGCCAAGTTGTTTGATGCCGTTCATAAAGTGTATGACAAAGAGGGCTACGGTACGCCTGCCTACCAAAAGGCACAAAAGGCCTTGAGCCTGGAACTCATGACGATTCGTTTTACCGCCAAAACGATCGAGAAGTTATGCGAAATGGTCAGAGCGCAAGTGGAAGATGTGCGCAAAAAAGAACGCCAACTCAGACGCATCATCGTGGACAAGTGCGGCATGCCTCAAGACGTTTTTGTCAAAGACTTCCCGCCAAATCTCCTTAACCTCTCCTGGGTGGTCAAACAAGCCAACTCAGGCAAGAATTGGTCCACCACCATCAGTAGAAATATTCCACCCATTCAAGAACTGCAACAAAATTTAATTGATTTACAGACCCGAGTGGTGGTGCCCTTGGGCGAGCTCAAAGACATCAATAAGCGGATGAATGAGGGAGAAGCGGCTTCAAGAAATGCAAAGAAAGAAATGATTGAGGCCAACTTGCGCTTGGTGATTTCAATTGCAAAGAAATACACCAACCGTGGCCTTCAATTCTTGGATTTGATTCAAGAGGGCAACATCGGTTTGATGAAAGCGGTCGATAAGTTTGAATACCGTCGAGGCTACAAATTCTCAACTTACGCCACTTGGTGGATTCGACAAGCCATCACCCGCTCCATAGCAGACCAGGCCAGAACGATTCGAATTCCAGTTCACATGATCGAGACCATCAACAAGATGAACCGCATCAGTCGACAACATTTACAGGAGTTTGGCTTCGAGCCCGATGCGAGCATCTTGGCTGAAAAAATGGAAATTCCTGAGGACAAGATCAGAAAGATCATGAAGATTGCCAAGGAGCCGATCTCCATGGAAACACCCATCGGAGACGATGACGACTCTCATTTGGGTGACTTCATTGAAGACTCCGCCAATACAGCGCCTATTGAGGCAGCCATGCAGGCAGGCTTGAGAGATGTCGTGAAAGACATCTTGGACGGGCTCACCCCACGCGAGGCCAAGGTCCTTCGCATGCGATTTGGCATTGAGATGAGCACCGACCACACCTTGGAAGAGGTGGGCAAACAGTTCGATGTGACCCGTGAGCGCATCCGGCAAATTGAAGCCAAGGCCTTGAGAAAACTCAAGCACCCAAGTCGCAGTGATAAGCTCAGGAGTTTTATTGATACGCTTTAAAGCATCGCTTTAAGCTCATCTTGAAATAGGGTCGGATCTGTAACTCCAAGTTGCGATCCGACTTTTTTTACCCTTGAAGCCCTTAAGTTGGCTATACCGATGTCAATTTTAAATAAATTAAAAAAACTCAGGAGTCCACTCATGGGACACTCAATGACCCTCAAGCATCTTGTAACCCTTTTCCTTGTGATGACACTGCCTGGCTTGCAAGCCCAGAGCTTTCCCACAAAGCCCATCAAAGTCATTGTGCCAACAGCCAGTGGGGGCCCAAGCGACACGTGCATGCGTGCGGTGGCCCTAGCCATGCAAACCCTGCTTGGGCAATCCATCACCATTGAAAACATCACCGGTGCCACAGGCAGCATTGGATTGAACCGAGTCGCCAGTTCCGCAGCAGATGGCTATACGCTGGTGGTTCCAAGTGCAGCAAACACAGCAAGCCTTGCCACGCGTCCACTCAACAGCTTTGATGTCATGAATGGATTTAAGCCAATTGGTAAAATCTGCAATGCCACGCAAACCTTGGTCATCGCGCCCGCATTGGGTATCAAAAGCGTGGACGAATTGATCAAATACGCCAAAGCCAATCCAGGTAAATTGTCATTTGGCAGCATTGGCATAGGATCAAGCCAACACTTGGTGGGTGAGATGTTTGCCGTGGCCACCGACATTGACATGCAACACATTCCCTTTAGAGGCGAGGCCTTGGCCGCCACTGAAATTGCTGCCGGACGTGTTCAACTGATGTTCATGGCAGGAGCCAAACCCTTCATGGACAGCAAGCTCGTGGTGGGCCTAGCCACGACCAACAAAGACACTTGGGCGCCCATGCCCACCTTGCCTTCACTGGCCAAAACCAGCGTTCCTGGATTCACCTACAACGGCTGGAACGGGATCATGGCACCCGCGGGCACGCCCGAGCAGGTCGTTCAAATTTTGAGCAAAGCGTTGTCTGAGGCTTTGAAAGAAGAGCGGGTGCGTTCAGTCATTTTGTCCATGGGCAATATGCCTGGTCTAGGCACGCCTGAAGAGTTGTCTGAACAGATGAAATCTGATGTCTACATGTTCAAAAAGATCATGAGAGATCGAAATTTAAATTTCAACGATCAGTGAGACTCTCTCACTCTAGACATATGCACGGGCCTGCCCCCAAAGAAGCCTTTCAAGACCTGTTGAACAAAGCCTTTAACCTGGCACGCAAAACTCTCCAAAGCAAGGAAAAAGCCGAGATTTCATTTGATGGATTGCGTGTCGGGTGAGTAGTCTCTTGAGAGGTTGAAACTCGATCCGATGGCGCAATGCCAAAGGAGGGCTTGGACGGCTTAAAGTCTTTTGACTTTTGCTCCAAGTTTCTGGCAAATTGAGAAATCAACTGCTCAGCAATCTCTGAAATCATCCCCACCCCACGCCCATATTGAGCGACTTGTCCAGCCAATTGAACGTCGCTTTGAATTTGAACTTGAGTACCTTGATCACAAGCAAGGAGCTGAAACTTGATATCGGATTGAGCACTGCCACGACCCTTTTCTTCCCGCCATTGGGTTGAAACGTCTGCACTCAGATTTTGCTCGTCTTTCATTTTGAATTGCAAGGTGCCCGCAAAAACCATCGAGACAGGACCTAGCTTTACTTTGATGCGACCCTTTTGATTGTTTGCATCCACAAACTCTGTCAACTCAACTCCTGGGAAACAAGGGGCGATCTCCTGAATATTCATTAAAAAAATCCAAGCATCAGCAGGTGCCAGGGGAACCGTAAATTGATTTTTTAATTGCATATATCTTTCAGTTTCATCCAAGGCTTGCGACTCAAGACCTTACCAAAGCGAGCAATGTGCCCGCATATTCAAGCGCCATGTCGGGGGATGCATGGGTGGCTTTTTCTTGGTATTTTTTGATGGTCTCCAACACCAATCTTGGCTTAGAGGAGAGTTTTTCAATGAATGCGTTGACCTCCACCTCAAAGGAGGCTTGTGCATACACTTTGCTGGCCATACCCAGTTGCTTGGCTTCAAGAGCATCCACAGATTCTGCTGAATAGATCAAATACGACAGGGCTTTGGCTGGAATTTTTCCAAGCGCAGCACACATGGCCATGGTAGGAGGTATGTCATGCTCAATTTCAGGAAATGAAAACTTCACCTGTGAGGAAGCCAGCGTCAAATCGCAAGCCACCGCCATTGCACTGCCAAAGCCAACCGCATCAGCGTGAACCTTCGCGACCACCGGAACGGGCACATCCGAGATCGCTTTGTAAACGTCCAGCACTGCACCCATCATGTTCACTCTGATCTCATAAGGTGTCATGCCCGCTCTGGATTCACCTTTGCCGTCTCGCCCTTTGCAAAAGTAGTCCCCACTCGATTCGATCACCACCAAGTGAATCAAGGGGTCTTGAGCAGAGGCTCTCAACGCCTGAGCCAATTGAAACATCATGCCTCTCGTCAACGCATTGCCCTCATTGGGCCGACTTAAATCGATGTGCGCGACAGTGCCTTTTTGGGTGACTTTGAATTCGAAATCGGACATTTTATTCCCATCTAAACATGTTTATTCTTGATGACTTTGGGCGACAGACCCTTGCACACGTCCGTCACTCAGTGATGGACACCAAATGGGGTCCTAGCAATTCAATGATTTTTTGTGGACTGATGGGTGCTTGTGAAATTTTCACATCAAATGGCTTGAGGGCATTTTCTACAGCGCCAATGATCGCCGCGATGGCTGGAATGGTACCACTCTCGCCCGCTCCTTTGACGCCCAATGGATTCAAGGGCGAGGGCGTTTCAAGATGAACCAGATCAATCACCGGCATGTTCGTTGACAAAGGCATCAAGTATTCACCGAAATTGGTGGAGACGGGTTGTGCATTTTCATCAAACACCATCTCTTCTAGCAACGCATTGCCAATGCCATGGGCTGCACCCCCAATGATTTGTCCATTGACCACCATTGGATTGATCACTTTTCCACAGTCGTGGGCGATACACAGTCGGTGAATATTCACCATCCCTGTTCCCACGTCCACCTCCACCTCAGCCACAATAGTGGCATTGGAGTAGGTGGAGCGATCAGGCATAAAGTAAGCTGTGTGCTCCAAACCAGGTTGCATGCCGTTGGGCATTGCAAAGCCAGGCATGCCTACAGACTTCACCGCTATGTCCTTCAATGTGCAGCAGATACTTGGGTTGGCTTTGTCAAACACCAGATCGTTTTCAATCTCAAGCTCCTCTGGACTTTTCGATAAAATCACTGCAGCGTAAGCTTTGATTTTTTGGACGACTTCGATTGCAGCCATATGGACCGATGAACCCGCATTGACAGCCGTTCTTGCAGCAAAAGTACCTACACCTAGACCCAAATTGGCGGTGTCACCCGTCACCACAGTAATGTCTGAGGGGTTGGCATTGAGTTGATCGGCAGCGATTTGTGCCAATGTCGTTTTATGCGACTGCCCTTGAGGAACTGCACTGGTATAAACGGTGATTTTCCCAGTGGTAGAAATTTTAACCGTCGCGCCCTCATAGGGACCCAGCCCTGTGGCCTCAACGCCATTGGCAATGCCAATACCCAAGTAACGCCCGTTTGCTCGAGCTTGTAGTTGACGTTTCGCAAAACCCTCATAGTCGGCTTGGTCCAAGGCCGCTTGCTGACAGGCTGGGTAGTCACCACTGTCATAGGTCACTGGACGACCGTCCCTGAAGATGATCCCCACGTTGTAAGGCATTTGTTCGGGCTGTATGAAGTTTCTTCTTCTGACCTCAGCCGGGTCCAACTGCAACTCATTGGCCACACGATCCATCAAGCGCTCCATGGCCACGACCGCCTGAGGGCGACCAGCTCCTCGAACGGAAGTAACTTGAATCTTATTGGTGTACATGGAATACACATCCAACTTAAACGCTGGTATAACATAAGGTCCTGGTACTGTGGTTGCACTGATCCATGGCACCACGATGCCCCAAGGCACATAGGCACCGTTGTCGTGAACGAGTTGGCCGCGAACGCCAAGGATTTTGGCATCGCCGTCAACTGCAATTTCAACATCCCAATATTGATCACGTTCTTGATGGGTGGTTAAAAAATTCTCCCTCCTGTCTTCAATCCATTTGACTGGCTTGCCAAGCATTTTCGAAGCGATCGAGACGTTGGCGTATTCAGGATAAAAAGATCCCTTTGGACCAAAACCACCGCCCACATCAGGGGCAATCACTCTTAATTGACTGTCTCCAATGTCAAAGAGTTCGAGCATGCAGCGCTTGATGCGGTGAGAGCCCTGTGAGGAAACGTACAGGGTGTAGCTGTCACCTGATTTTTCATACTGAGCGACCGCACCTCGGCACTCCATAAAGAACGGTCCTCCTCTGTGTTGAAAGAGTTTTTCCTTGAACACATGCTTGGGATTTGTGAAGGCCTTGTCTGTATCGCCTGATTTCACCTCAAAGTATGCAGCCACATTGCTCGTCATGCCTAGATGGGCTTTGGGAGAATGTTCATCCATTGCTTGAAAACAATCATTGGCCACGGGCAAAGGCTCGTATTCAATTTCTATCAATTGAGCCGCGTCTTCTGCAATGTAGCGATTGTCCGCAATCACACACGCAATTGGCTCACCCACATAGCAAGCCTCATCCTTGACCAAGGTGTAAGGCAATTTGGTCACCTTGATGGATGGATGAGGCACCAACAAGGGCAAAGTCTGCGCTTTGACTTGATCTGGTAAATCAGCATAGGTTAAAACCGCATGCACGCCAGGTACAGCCAGCGCATGAGACTTATCGATTGAGATGATCTTTGCATGCGCATGCGCACTTCTGGCAAAGGCTGCATGGAGCATGCCCGGCATTTGTATATCGTCCACATACCGACCCTCGCCCTTGAGAAAAGCAGGATCCTCTTTTCTTTTAAAGGATTGACCAAACCATGGTGTTTTCATTTTGGGTTCTCACGTATTTTTTGTGCCGCGTCCATGACGGCCGCAACAATGGGCAAATAACCAGTACAACGACACACATTGCCAGACAAGATCTCCCTCACCTCCAACTCGCTTGGATTGGGGTGATCAAGCAAAAACTCTGTCATGGTCATCAAAATGCCAGAGGTACAAAATCCGCATTGCAACGCATGATGGTCTTGAAAGGCTTGCTGCAAGACATTTAAAATGCCATCAGTGGCCAAGCCTTCTACAGTTTGCACCTGTGATAGATGACATTGAACACCCAGCATCAAACACGATCTGGCGCTAAGACCATCAACCAAAACGGTGCAAGCTCCACAGGCACCGTGCTCGCAACCCACATGAGTGCCCGTGAGTGCGCATTCTTGCCTTAAAAAATCAACCAATGTTGTGCGAGTTTCAATGGACCTTGAATACGCTAGCCCATTGACGGTGATCGTTATTTCTCTTGTATCAGCCATGGTTTTTCTCCTGAGCGCTAGAACAAGCGGCTTTCAACACCCTGTATGACATGATTTTGGCCAAATGTTTGCGATAGGTTGAATTGACATAGGAATCCTCCATGGCATCGAGCTTGGAGACGTTTGCCGCAAAGGCCTTCAATACCGACTGCGTGGGCATCTCGCCTATCAATGAAGCCTCCAAATCCCTTAAACGCAAGGGTCGATGGGTCATTCCAGAAATGGAGAAAGCCGCTTGTGCAATCGCTCCATGGCTGCCTAACAAAATCAAAGCCGAACAGGCAACGATCGCATAGTCGCCGTGCCTGCGGGCAAACTCATCAAATGCAAAGCCATGTTTTGCAGTGGGCACTTCAAAGGTGATATCCGACAACAACTCACCGTCTTGGATTTGAGTGGTTAGATAACCTTGACCAAAATCCTCCATGGCGACATCTCGAGCCCCAGATTTTGAGACGATTTTGAGCTTGGCGTTCAACAAAGAAGAAATATTGACCAGTTCCGCACTGGGATCGAAATGACAAAGTGAGCCCCCCAATGTTCCTCGATTCCTGGTTTGGCGGTGACCAACGAATGACAAAGCCTTGGTCAAAATGGGGCACTGTTGGGAAATGTCTTTGGAGAACTCGAGGCTTCTTTGACGCGTCATGGCGCCAATGTTCAGTTGATTGCCAGAAAAACGAATGAAATCCAAGTCTTTGACTTGATTTAAATCGATCAAATGATCCGGCATGAGGAAGCGAAAGTTCAACATGGGCATGAGAGACTGTCCTCCTGCCAATAACTTCGTGTTTTCAAGTGTTGAAATTAAATCCAACACCTCACTCTTAGAGCGGGGATCATGGTAAGTAAAAGGTGCGGGTTTCATAAGGTCATCAATTAAAATTTTTCAACACGGGAGGTAGGCGTCTCGGGACTTAAATCCTCTCGACGACGCAAAAGGGTCTCTAAACCATTGGCCTGCCAGTCGCCTGCAACTGCACGTTGGGCAAATTTCTCCCAAGTGTCATTCCAATCTCCCAAGGTATAGCCATGCCAGGGCTGTTTCATGACCAAGGGGGGAAGTCCCAACTCATCCCATAACGCCTTTGCTCGCTCCATATAGGGCTTTGCAGGCAAAGCCAAGGGAGCCAAATCATGTTTTTGTGTTGCATCGATCAACAACGAAGACTCTTCTTTTTTAGGTCCGTATTGAGAGCCTTGAACGCCCCTGCGGTAGGGGAGCAATTGCACATCGGTCATGGGTGTCATTCTATAGGCCATCGACCAAAACACAGCATCTGTACTTTGAGGATCAATGTCTTCACTGACGGCCACCACAATTTTTCCACACTCTGGCCGCAGTGTAGAGGCGCCATGCAAACCACGCCACACTTCTGTTTTATTGGCCCCTCTTTCAAACTGCAAGAAAATAACGGGCCGCAAATTTGAAAGCGGCTCGTGCATGACCACACGCTTGAGGCACTTGATCGACATCTCATCTCGCAAATGCGATAAAAAGATAGGCTCATACGCAACTCGCTTGACCACACTTGACTCGCTAGGCGTGACTTGGCTGATGATGGCCGTAAAGACAGCCTTTTTGCGGTGGGTGATGGCCGTGACTTGCATGGGCATATTGAACGCCTCCAAGGCGACGTATCCATTGCTCTCGCCAAATGGAGCCTCAGGCTCCAAGGTCGATGGATCGATCAACCCTTCAATGACAATTTCACTGTCTGCGGGTACTTGTAAATCAACACTGACACACTTGACCATGCGAATGGGCTCGCCCGCCAAAGCACCCGCGACCGCAATTTCATCTAAATCGATAGCCAACTTTTGCGGGCCCGTAAAGAACACAATTGGAGAAGAACCAATCACGATGGCCATGGGCATCAGCTCTTTTCTCTCCCTGTATTTAAGCCAGTGCACCCAACCGCCTGCACCGCCGACCCTGGCCACCATTCGCACCACCAATCGATCCGAGGCTTTGAGAGCAGCCCTATAGGTACCCATATTTTGAACACCACTGTCGGGATCTTTCGAAATGCACAAAGTGGCTGTTAGATAGGGGGCAGCATCAAAGCCTGGGGTCGAAATCGGAACTGGCAAAAGAGCAAGACCGCCACCGGGCTTTTTCAACTCATCCCCTTTTATCACGACCTCTTGGCACGGCGCTTGATCGATGAGGATGGGTGGAATGGGATTTTTGATGGCTTGCATCCAAGCTTTCCCAATGTTATCGACCTCTTGGCCCATGCCTATGGCATAAATATCGGCAGATGAAGCAAATGCACCAATTGAAACAGGCATGTCGTAGCGCTTGCCTTTGGAGTCAATCACGTTGGTGAATAAAAAGGCTTTTCTTTGCTCTTCGGGCAATCCACCAACAAATTGCCAGCGAACCAATGGTTGCATCTCCGTGTCTTTATTGATGGGCTGATCAATGGTGACCAGCAAACCCCTTTTATCCAAGTCAGCAAGATGCGCTTGAAAATTATGGGACGGTTTTATTTTTTCGTTCTCAGACATGACACACCTTCAGACTCTTGACAAGTCCCTATTAAACCCAATGATCTCAACAATGACCTACTTCAACACTCGCCCACTTGAGAGCAGTTTCAAATTCAATTCATACTCCTCTCGCACGCGAGATTGAAACTGCTCACCACTTGAGGCCAAAACAGCAAAGCCAACAGCCTCAAACGCCTCCTTGGTCTTTGGATGTCTCAAAGCGCTTTGAAGCGCGCCTTGAAGTTTATTGACCACCTCCACAGGAACACCCTCAGCGGCTACGAAACCAATCCAAGAAGAATAAGTCCAATTTTTAAGCTCATGAATACCACTCTCCTTCATCGTCGCAAGCGTTGGCAACCTATCGTTCCTTAAAGCACCTGTGATTCCAAGAGCAATCAATGAGCCATTGTTGATGTGATTTAAAACATCCCCAACATCAGGCATGAGCAAATTGACCTCACCAGACAAGACCCCCATCAGTGCTGGTCCACTGGATTTATAGGGGACATGCAGCACATTCAAACCAAGCACGTTCAATAAAGAGGCGGTGGAGAAATGCAACGTCGTTCCATTGCCTCCACTGCCATAGGTGAGCTTACCTGGATTGGCTTTGGCATACGCAATCAATTCGAGCAAGGTCTTTGCGGGTGTTGCAGGATTGATCACAAGAACACGGTTATTTTCAATACCGTTGGCTAACATGACAAAATCTTTAAGGGGGTCGTATCCAATGTTTTTATCAATGGCAGGACTGATGGTCATTGATGCAGCCGAGCACGCCGCGAAAGTATAGCCGTCCTTGGGAGAGCGCAGCAAGGTCTCAATGCCAATTTTTTGCGAAGCGCCAGGCTTATTGATAATGACCACGCGTTGGTCTAAAATTTTCGATAGCTCAGCGGCCACAATCCTTGCTGTCATATCAACCGGCCCGCCTGGCGCGGTTGGGACAATCAAAGTGATGGGTTTATTGGGATAAATTTCAGCTGCATACGCAAGCTTTAATCCACATGAACATACTGCAACAAGAAAAAATAAAAACGGATGTACAAGAAAGTATGGCATCGACACGTAAGCAACACAACAATGTGTTTTGCATTTTTAATGATGTGTCATTATTGGTCTATTTTGTACTTTAAGCAATAGATTAATCCCTTGCAAACAAAGCAATTAAGGCAAGAGGGCTTGGACTTCAATGACACGACACAAATGCATATTTGATTTCTTCAGTCATTTGTTAAAGAGCATCAGCGTGAGAGCATTTCACTGCCTTGACTCAAAAAAAGCATGCAAAGCGTACGGGAAATTAAATAGACTTTTAGACCGACAAAAACAAACCAATAAAATTTCCAAAAATTCCCCCTCAACTAGGGTTAGCACTGTAACTCCTACACCCCTATCAAACTTCAAATAGGGTTTAGAAGCAACCTTGCATCAAATCTTTAGAGTCACTTAAATGAAAACCAACCTTTCGCAAGCTGATCGTGCTCTTAGAATTCTGGCAGGCAGCATTTTGATCGCCTTGAATTTAACCGGGGTTTCAGCGGCTTGGAGTTTTTACTTGGGATTGGCCGCTCTTTTATCTTCGGCCGTGAGCTTTTGCTTCCTCTATGCCATCCTTGGCGTTGCCAGCTGCAACACCTCAAGACCAGCACCACCGAATCCAAAAGGTTTGAGCACTTGATTCAAGCTCCTTAAGTTGCAAAGTTCTCGGTATCAACTTCAACAGAATTTTGTGCGTTATAGCGTTCACCAGCAACGGTCTTTTGATTGATCAAACCCTCCAAGCGCTTCATCACATCCGCACTCAAAGTCAAGCCAATTGCACCCCAATTGTCGGCCAAGTGATCGGCGTTTTGAGTCCCAGGAATGGCAATGAGTTTGGGCTCTTTGGTCAACAACCACGAGAGGGCCAACTGGGCAGGGGAATACCCCAACTCTTTGGCAATATTTAAGTATTCTGGCAGCAAGGCTTGATTCTTCTTGAAATTCTCCGGCTCAAACCTGGGCATCGCTCGACGAATGTCTTTGGCATCAAATTGCGTAACGTCCAAGCCAATTGAACACAAAAACCCCCTTGCAACAGGACTGAACGCCACAAAGGCAATGTTCAATTCTTCACAAGTCCTCAAGACGGCGATCTCAGGGTTGCGACTCCATAAAGAATACTCGGTCTGGACAGCTGAAATAGGGTGTACTTGGTGTGCTTTTTTAATCGTCTGTGAGGACATCTCACTCAAACCAATGGCCCTCACCTTGCCTTGAGTGATCAAATCTACAAGCGCACCCACACTGTCTTCGATGGGCACTTTTTTGTCCCAACGATGTAAATAGTACAGATCGATGACGTCTGTTTTCAAACGCGTCAAACTGTCTTCGCAATTTTTCTTAATCGCCTCAGGCCTTCCATCAATGACCCTTTTCAAACCATCTGGAAACTGCACGCCAGCCATACCACCCTTTGAGCACAAAGTGATCTCAGAGCGATGCGATTTTAAGAGCGGACCCAACAAAGTCTCATTGGCGCCAAACCCGTAAAGAGCGGCCGTATCAAATAAATCAACCCCAAGGTCAAGCGCTCGATGAACCACCAAGGTAGCAGCTTGCGCTGTAGGCGGGGTGCCATAGGCGTGGCTGAGATTCATGCACCCCAATCCTATGGGGTGAACTTGAAATGGACCTATCGAGCGTTTAGACATTTGGGCGTTACTCTTATAAAAATTAGATGGTCAATTGTGCATTTGCTGCTCTAAATCATGAAGCACTTGGTAACAGGCCAATACATTCTCAACGCTTGAGTTGGGTTGTCGGCCTTCCCTGATGGCAGCAAAAAATTCACGATCTTGAATTTCAATTCCATTCATGCTTACATCGACCTTAGAGACATCGATGGGCTCTTCTTTGCCATTGTACAAATCATCGTACTTGGCCAAATAAGTTCCCTTGTCCCCAATGTATCTGAACCAAGTTCCTAGCGGCCCATCGTTGTTAAACGACAAAGACAAGGTGCAGATTGCACCATTGGCCGCTTTCAACTGAACGCTCATGTCCATAGAAATACCCAAAGCAGAATGAATTGGACCTTGAAGGGCATTGGCTTTGACGACTGGACTGCCGCATTGATAAGCAAACAAATCAACCGTATGCGCAGCATGGTGCCACAACAAATGATCCGTCCAACTTCTGGGTTGACCTAAAGCATTCATGTTGGTTCTTCTGAAAAAATACGTTTGAACGTCCATTTGTTGAATGTTAAATTCACCCGCTTTGATTTTTTTATGGATCCATTGATGGCTGGGGTTGTAGCGCCTTGTATGACCCGCCATGGCCACCAGGCCTGTTGATTTTTGCAAAGCAACAATTGCTTTGGCATCATCAAGGCGGTCTGCCATTGGAATCTCAACTTCAACGTGCTTGCCTGCTTGAAGGCATTGAATCGTTTGCTGTGCATGCATTTGAGTAGGCGTACACAAAATCACCGCATCCACATCCGCAATGGCCAAGCTATCGGCCAAATTGGTCGTGACGTGTGCAATGCCGTATTGCTTGGCAATCTCTTGGGTCTTATCCAGCGTGCGTCCCACCAGAGAAATGACTTCAACGCCATCAATTTTCTTGATACCGTCAAGGTGCTTGTTGCCAAATGCACCAGCACCCGCCAGCGCAACCTTAATTGTTTTCATGTAGTTTTCCTTTTTAACTGATATTGAAAAATGAACGGGTCAATTGTTCTTGAGAATGGCATGCCCTACAGCCGTGTTGGAAGCGGGGACGTGATAAAAGCGATGTACCAGCTCTGCAGCACCACCACCCTCTACATCTGACATAGCCCCTCTTGCGATCAACCACATGACCAACTCAATGCCTTCACTGCCTGCTTCGCGAACATACTCCATGTGATCAATCGCTGCAGCACTCTTAGGGTCATTGATCAATAAGTCTAAAAATCTGGCGTCAAATTCCTTGTTGATCAAACCGGCACGAGGACCTTGAAGTTGATGACTCATGCCACCGGTTCCCCAGATTTGCACATTAAGGGGTTGATCAAAACTATTGATCGCTTTGCCAATGGCTCGCCCAAGATTAAAGCACCTGTTTCCGCTTGGGATGGGATATTGAACCACATTCACTGCAAAGGGAATGACAGGGCATGGCCACTCACTGACTTGTCCACACATCAAGGACAAGGGCACAGTCAAGCCGTGATCGACATCCATTTTATTGACAATGGTGAGGTCAAAATCTTGCTGAATCACCGAGTGGGCAATATGGGAGGCCAGCTCTGGATGACCATAGACTTTGGGAACCGGTCTAGGCCCCCAGCCTTCATCCGCTGGCATGAATTGGGCCGCACACCCAATGGCAAAGGTCGGAATCATCTCTAAGCTAAATGCTGTCGCGTGGTCGTTGTAGACCAAAAAGATGACATCTGGTTGATTGTCTTTCATCCATTGCTTGGAGAACTCATACCCTTTAAAAAGGGGCTGCCAATACGGCTCATGAGATTTGCCCATGTCCAAGGCAGCACCAATCGCTGGCACGTGTGAGGTAAATACGCTTGCCGTAATCTTCGCCATATTAAACACTCCCTTTTTGATGATGTTGGCCTTGAGGTTGTCGATGTGCTTGCGCATCTCCATCCTCACCCACAACGCGATTGCCATTGACTGAGCGACCACCAGAAATCATCATATTGCGATATTCCTCTTCAGTCATACCCGTCATGCTACCAGCCATTTGCTGAAAACTTTTGCCGTCGGTTGCACCAATTTTGGCCAGAAAATAAATGTTTCCCCCTAAAGAAATACATCGATTGAGATCACGGTCAAGAACAGCTTGTTTTTGCGCTTCCGTCATCTGCCATTCGTCTAAATAGACGCGCTCATTGGATTTGAATCTCTCGCGATTCTCAGCCTTCATGAGCGTCATGCAAAATTGATTGAGCCAATAGCCTTTTCTGGACTGCTCGGCATCAAAAATGGTCGTCCCTGGGACGTCAAGGTAGGGTTTATCAAGCGCCATTTTTAGACTCCTCTGGCCAATACAAGCGACTCGGATTGTCCACCAACAAGCGCTGCTGAAGCGCCGCTGTCGAAGCGATCAAGGGAATGAAGTCCACCAACAAACCATCATCAGGCATGTGATCTTTTAAATTGGGATGAGGCCAGTCTGTTCCCCAAATCACTCTATCGGGAAATGTCTCCACCAAACGCTTGGCAAATGGGACGACGTCGCGATACGCATTTCGCTCACCGTTGAGGGCTGCAGGCCCTGTCAGGGTGAGTCTTTCTGGACAAGTGACCTTGCTCCATACATTTTGATGCTCAGTCATGAATTTAATGAACAACTCAAACTCTGGTCCGTCAACTGGCTTGCTGACATCGGGTCGACCCATGTGATCCACAACAACTGTTGTGGGCAAGGCCGTAAAGAAATCCCACAACTCGGGTAAATCGACTGCTTCAAAGTAGATGACCACATGCCAACCCCATTTGGCAATGCGCCCAGCAATTTCCATCAATTCATCTTTGGGCGTAAAGTCAACCAAACGCTTTACAAAATTGAATCTCACACCACGCACGCCTGCATCATGGAGTCTTTGAATCTCTGCATCGCTCACGTCTCTCTTGACCGTTGCAACTCCCCTGGCCTTGCCATCAGAGTGCGTCAGCGCATCCACAAGCGCCCTGTTGTCTGCACCATGGCAAGTGGCTTGAACAACGATGTTCTTGGCAAAACCCAAATGATCTCTAAGGGCAAACAATTGCGCTTTGCTGGCATCACAGGGCGTGTACTTTCGCTCTGGTGAATAGGGAAATACATCCGAAGGTCCAAACACATGGCAGTGCGAGTCAATTGCACCGACTGGAAGTTTAAATTGTGGTTTTGAAGGGCCTTGATACCAATCAAGCCAACCGGGTGTTTTAGTAAAGTCAGTCATTTGAATTTCCTCTTTGAAGATCCTTGCGTCATTAATCGGGTTGAATTCTGAGTGGGTCCAATACGCTTATCAAAGCGGCTCGCGCTTTAAATGCAAGGGTCACTTTTAATTGAGCGTTTTGCCATGGCGGCTTGTGTCACATCTTTAAAAAAATGGGTCAAGACTTTAAATAAAAACACATCAATCGATGTACTTCAATCCAGCCTTCTCTAAGGGCTCACGCATCTTGTACATGTCCAAGCCCAAGATGCCTGCAGCCAATTTTTCTCTTTTTGCGCCTTCGTTGTCCTCACGCGCTTGAGCGGCATCGGCAGCCTGAGCGGCAATGTGCGCCGGCACCACGACCACGCCATCCTCATCGGCCAAGATCACATCGCCAGGATTGACAATGGCACCTGCACAAACAACTGGAAAATTCACTGAGCCAAGTGTTGCTTTGATGGTTCCTTTGGCGCTGATGCCCTTGCTCCAGACAGGAAAGCCCATTTCGGTCAACTCTTTGACATCCCTTACGCCGGCATCAATGATCAAGCCCTTTGCGCCTCTGGCCTTGAAGGACGTTGCCAATAGATCTCCAAAGAAACCGTCACAATTGTCTGCACTCAGCGCCACGACCACGATGTCACCAGGCTGGATTTGCTCAGCAGCCACGTGCAGCATCCAATTGTCTCCAGGGTGTACCAATACAGTCAGCGCTGTACCAGCAATCCTGCAGCCCGAATAAATGGGCCGCATGTATGGCTGCATCAACCCCACTCGTCCCATGGCCTCGTGCACAGTGGCCACCCCAAAATGCTCCAAACGCTTGACTTGACTCGCGTCAGCTCTTGTGATGCTGCGCTTTACGCAGCCCATGGTGTTCATCGACATGATCAATTCCTTTTTAAAATCAGTTGAGCATCGAGTTAAATATGTTTGGCTTTCAATGCCGCATCCATTTTGGGGAACACTTTTCTGGCATTGCCCTCATACACCATATAGCGCTCTTGCGCATTGAGGTGCGGAGTTGATTCAATGTAGCGCTTGGTGTCGTCAAAATAGTGCCCAGTTTCTGGATCAATCCCTCGAACCGCACCAATCATTTCACTGGCAAACAAGATGTTTTTCACTGGAATGACCTTGGTTAAAAGATCAATGCCTGGTTGATGATAAACGCAGGTGTCGAAATAAATATTGTTCATCAAATGTTCAGACAAAAGAGGTTTCTTCAGCTCTTGAGCCAACCCCCTAAAGCGGCCCCAATGGTAGGGAACTGCTCCGCCTCCATGAGGAATCAAGAAACGAAGTGTAGGAAAATCTTTGAATAAATCTGATGTCAAACACTGCATAAAAGCAGTTGTATCCGCATTCAAATAGTGTGCGCCAGTTGTATGAAAGCAAGCATTGCAGCTTGTCGATACATGAACCATGGCTGGGATATCGTACTCCACCATCTTTTCATAAATGGGATACCAGTGTTTGTCCGATAAAGGAGGTGAGGTCCAATGCCCGCCTGATGGATCGGGATTCAAGTTGATACCGACAAAACCATATTGCTTGACACATTTGTCGATCTCAGCGATTGAAGTTTTGGGGTCCACGCCAGGCGATTGTGGCAGCATGGCGGCTCCCATGAAGTGATCTGGAAACAATTGCGCCACGCGAAAACACAATTCATTGCAAATCGCAGCCCAAGTTGAAGAGACTTGCAAGTCCCCAATGTGATGCGCCATGAAACTGGCACGGGGGCTGAAAATGGTGATGTCACTGCCACGCTGCTTCATCAACTTCAGTTGATTCGTCTCAATCGTCTCGCGCAATTCATCGTCACTGATTTTCAGATCCGCAACTTTGGGCATCATGGCGGGGTCTTTGATGCCCGCAATTTGTTTATTTCTCCACTCCTCCAACGCTTTAGGTGCCGTTGTGTAGTGGCCGTGCACATCAATGATCAAGGGGTTGGTCGCGCTCATTGTTTATCCTTTGCTCAAAAAAATGATTGATCTTTTGCATGCGAGCGATGCTGCTTGGTAAATTGGAAAAAGATGTGCGACTCCTGGCCCTCAAGGGCCGTTATTGAGCCCCTGGGTCTAGAGACGAAATGCTAGAAAACACTCTATTTTGATGCACAAAAAGTTACCATCAGCCTCTTTTATGACTTGTCGTGATTTTAGAGATAAACAGACTTTAAAACGCCCCACTCGGGTCGAAAAAATCAACATTCAAGCCACTATCTGTTATAACAATAATGCATAACATAAGATAAAATATACAAATTCCAACTAGATCCAACAAATCTTTGAACCCTTTGAACGCACCCAAGGTTTAAAAAAATTTAAACAACCATGGATTTAAAACAAATCGAGTCCTTTGTCAGAGTTGCCGAAATGGGCAGTTTCACTCAAGCAGCGCTCAGCATGGGAGTGGCTCAACCCATGTTGAGCCGACAAATTAGGCAACTTGAAGTGGAGTTGCATCAAAGTCTTTTGATTCGCAACGGCAGAGGAGTCACACCAACCGAGTCGGGCTTGTTGATGCTCGAACACGCTAGGGGCATTTTGTATCAAGTTGCGCTGGCCAAGGAAGAATTAAGTGGCACGAGCGGCGCATTGGCCGGACCCATCTCCATTGGATTGCCCCCAAGCTTGTCCAGACTCATCACCGTGCCCTTGACTCTGGCATTTAAAAATGCCCTGCCTCAAGCCAAGTTGTCGCTCACGGAGGGCTTCTCGGCACTCATGTATGAAAACCTTAGAGTCGCACGCATCGATATGGCTGTGTTGTACAACCCAGCCCCATCCCAAGACCTGGACATGCAGCAATTGCACGAAGATGCACTGATCTTGATTGCAAGCAGCAAAAGAATCAGTAAAAAATCCCAAGCGTTGCTCAAACCCAATATCTCATTGAAAGAATTGAGTGAGCTGCCCTTGATCTTACCAAGCAGGCCCAATGCATTCAGATTGTTGATTGAAGTGGAGATGCAAAAACTCAATGTGCGACCACACATTGCCTTAGAAATCGATGGCATCAACGCAATTTTAGAGTTGGTCAAAGAAGGGCTGGGCTTTGCTGTCTTACCCACCTACACCCTCAATCAATTTCCAGACCCTGAGGTCTTCACCACCCACCGCATCCAAAGACCCCAGCTGCTGTCACAATTGATGCTTGTATGGTCATCCAAAAGGCCTAGCACAGGCACACAACGTGTCGCCTTGGAACTGACTCAAAAAGTCATCCAAGAAGCCTTAAAACAATAAATTGTGAGATGTGAGGTGATCTAGAGAAAAAAGGGGGGAGAAATCTCTTTTCAACAAAGCATTCTAAGCAGGCCAAAACCTTGATCTTAAGGCAACCTACTTTAAAGGCTTATCCAAATGGGAGATCAAAGCATCTGCATACGCCTGCCACGCAGATTGGCCGTCAATGCCAGAAAAGACGCCTTGCATAGCCAATTGAGAGATCCAGTCTTGTTTTTCAGCAATGGCTTGAGCCATGAAAGGACTGGCCCCTGTTTCAGCAACCGTTACAGCCGATTCGCGCATCTCCTCGGCCCGTCTTTTGCCATGCTGTACAACTCGACTAAAGAGATAGGCCCCTTGCTCAACCCAGTCAATGCCAGGCATGGTCTCCGCGAGAGTCGCCAACATGGCTTGTTCAACGCCATAATGTCTTGCTGTTGTGTAACTCTCAATGACCAAGGCCTCAAGCCCCTTGATCATGATACTTCTGCACATCTTGATGGCACTGGCCACACCCAATTTTTCAGAGACGGCCTTTGCATCTCCACCATAGGATTGAATGACGCCCGCCAAGAACTCGGCCTTCACACCACCCAAGAGCATAGGCACCTTGATGCCATAAGGCGGCACGGATGTCATCACACCAGCCTCCACATAAAAGGCCCCTTTCGCATCGATCAAAGCCGCGCAGGCTTGTTTGGTGCCAGGGGATGCAGAATTGAGATCAATAAAAAACTGTCCAGGCTTGATGGTTTGACTCACTTCTTTGGCCACAGCCAAGGTGTTGGAGGCGGTGACACAAGAGACAATCAAATTAACACCATCGACCAAAGCGGCACAATTGTTGGCACTCAAAACACCCATATCTTTGGCTTTAGCAAGTTCCTCTTGGTGTGCCTTGGCGTTGTCAAAGTCTGCGGACAATTTCAAATCCCAAACCTTCATGCCTGAGTGAGGGTTGACTTGATCTCTCCATCCTTTTGCAAACGTCTTGCCCACTTCACCAAAACCGATGACACCAATTCGCCACTTTGAGAAATCTTCCATCTGATGTATGTCCTATTGATTCAATTATTGTTTAGCAATTGCTGCTTTTTCGATGACTTTGCCGCAAATTTTAATTTCCGATAAATGCCATTCTTGCGCCAACGCTGGGGTCGATACTTTGGGATTGATATGGAGCTCTTGAAAATTTTTTCTCTGTTTGCGGATCGTAAAGAGCGTTATTGATCTCTTTGTTGAAGCGCTGCACCATGGCCTTTGGCGTTTTTACAGGCACTGCCAATCCATTCCAAGAGGATGCCACCCAGTTGTTATAACCCAACTCCTTGTCTGTTGGAACATCAGGCATGGCCAAATTTCTTTGCTCGTCCGTCAAAACCAAGACTTTGAAATGATTTTTAAATGTAAAAACTGCAACTGCAACCAATTTTTTTCACTGAACGCCTAAAAGTTTTTCTAAAAGGGCAGGTTGACTCAAGAGAACTTCAGCGCGCTCTTGTAAAACCACCTGACCGCGCTCTAAAACCAAAGCATGATCTGAAATAGAAAGGATCAACTGAGGGTGTTGTTCGACAATGATTGCAGAAATACCTTCGCGGCGAGTGATCGTCTTTAAAGCCGTGAGCAACTCCTCCACAATGATAGGCGCCAAGCCTTCAAGTGGTTCATCGAGAAGGAGAACTCTTGGATTGACCATCAATGCCCGGGCAACGGCCAGCATTTGCTGCTCACCGCCTGAGAGTTGACTGCCCAAATTGCCCTGCCTCTCCAAGAGTCTTGGGAAAAGCTGGTAGACCCTGTCCGTATTCCACACATGTGGACTTTGAACGATTCGCTCAACGGCCGTTAAATTCTCATGAACGCTCAAGGACTTGAAGATATTTCTCTCTTGCGGCACCCAACCAATTCCACCTTCAGTCAACTTTCTAACGCGCTCATAAGGCGTCCACTGCTCAATGTGTACACCGCCCAACTTAATTTGACCCGCATGCCTTTTGGTCACGCCAATCAAAGTGTTGATGAGTGTGGTTTTACCCACCCCATTGCGACCTAAGAGCGCCAAAGTTTCACCCTCTTTGATGACAAAGTCAATGTTCGAGATGATCTGAGCCTCAGCATAACCGGCCGTCAATCCTGTGACCTCAAAAAGCTCACTCATTGGGTACCCCATGTACAGCGCGGTGGCCTAAATAGACTTGCTTGACCCGATCATCTTTGGCAATGTCACGGGGTTCACCAGAGCATAAAACAGCCCCATTGACCAACACTGTCATTTGCTTGGCAAAACTAAATACCAAATCCATGTCGTGCTCAATCAATAAAATAGATACGTCTGAGGGCAGTTGATTCACGGTTGCAAGCAATTCTTCCCGCTCGCCTGCAGGCACACCAGCCACGGGCTCATCGAGCAACAGCACTTTGGGCTCACAAGCCAAAGCAACCGCAATTTCAAGCAATCTTTGTTTACCATAGCTCAAAAACCTAGAAGTTTGATGGCAAACATCGGTCAAATGAAATTGCTCTAAAAGTTGCTGCACCCGCTCAAGCACGTCTTTGTCTTGACCCAGCCTTGCCCACCATTGAGTGGTCAGTCCTCTCTTTTGTGAGACCACAAATGTCAATGTCTCAAATGGCGACATGGTCAGAAACAATTGGTTGATTTGAAAGGTTCTGACCAAACCTTTTTTAACTCGCAAATGAGGCGCCAAGTTAGAGATGTCATCTCCCAAAAGATCAATTTTCCCTGAGCTTGGCGTGAGCACGCCCGTCAAAAGGTTAATCAAGGTCGTCTTTCCGGCACCATTGGGACCAATCAAAGCATGCCTATCGCCTTCAAAAATATCCAAATCGACACTTTGGGTGGCGACGATGCCACCAAAATTTTTACAAAGCGCACGCGCACTCAAAACAGTTTTGGGCTGATTCATTGGAGGTGTGCCATATGGTTTCATCGTGACCTCCATCCTTTAAAGGGATTTAACAAGCGCTCACGACCGACCAACACCAAAACCACCAAAAGCAACCCAATCCAAAACATCCAATACTGTGGCGTCAAAGAAGAGAGTTGGTCTTGAATCAATTTAAAAACAATGGCGCCAAGCACACCACCATAAAGCCATCCCACTCCGCCAATGACCAGCATCAGCATCACGTCTGCTGAGCGCTCAAACGAGAACACATCCAAGGATGCAAAAGCCGTGGTTTGGGCAAGCAACGCCCCTGATAAACCAGCCACAGCAGCAGAGATGCAATAAATCACCACCAAACTTTTTGAAACAGACAAGCCAACAGCCATAGCACGAAGTCGGTTATCGCGAATGGCCATGAGCGACGCACCAAAAGGTGAATGCACCAATCGACGCAATAAAATCATGACCAAGAACACAATCCCAACAGAGTAAGTACAAGCGACTTGACCACTTAAATCAAATTCAAACACCCCCAATACGGGGCCCATCAAAACCCCTTGCAGGCCATCGGCGCCACCGGTCAAATCACTTAATCGATTGGCCAATTCAAAACCAATGAGCGAGACGCCAAGGGTCACCATCAACCGAGTCAGATCACTGCCTCTCAAGACCGTAAAACTGCAAGCAAGGCCGATGAAGCCCGAAGAGATCACAGAAAACAACAAACCCATCAATGGATCATTGTGAACGTGCTTGGCAAACAAGCCAGCGCTATAGGCTCCCCAGCCAAAAAAAGCCGCATGCCCCAAAGAAACAATACCGGAATAACCCAAAATCAAATCAAGCGCCACAGCAAACAAAGCCGTCACCGCAATTTCATTGACCATCATGGCATGGGATGAAAAGACAATTGGCGTGCCCAATGCCGCCAAAACACCCATCCACTCCCACCACTTGGTTTTGTGTCGTGACAAAACGTCTGTAATACACATGGGTGCGCTCATGATTTGCCACCTCTAGAAAATAAGCCTTGAGGCCTCCAAAGAAGAATGGCGATCATCAACACATACACCACAAACCCCCCCAATTTAGGAATGTAGTATTTACCAAAGACATCGGCCACACCTAAAAAAACAGCCGCCAAGAGTGGCCCCGTGATCGATGAGGTGCCCCCAACGGCAACCACGATTAAAAAGTAAATCATGTACTTCAAAGGAAACAAAGGCTCAATGGATAAAATCTCTGCACCCAAAGCGCCCCCTAAACCAGCCAAACCCGACCCAACGGCAAAGGTCAATAAAAACACTCGATTGACTGGGATTCCAAGACCTGCCGCCACAGTCGGATCATCCACGGAGGCACGCAATTGCGAACCAAACCGAGTTTTTGAAAGAATCAATTGAAGCACAAGAGTCAGCAGTGTGCACACGCCAATGATAAACAACCTGTAGTAACCAAAACCAAAACTCCAAGCGCCCTCGCCCCACTCGCCCCGGCCTTGAAGCCACTCAGGCAAGACCAAATTTTGCTGAGAGGAACCCATCAAATAATCAACCGCAGCCACCGACATGAAGGCCAAGCCAATAGAAAATAAAACTTGATCGAGGTGTGGCCTTTGATAGAGTTGACGGTACAACAAGCGCTCTAAGAGCGCCCCTGCCAAGGCAACTACGACAAATACAAGCGGCAAACACAGTAAAAATGGGATGCTCAAATGCTTGAATAAAATCACCATCGAGTAGCCACCCAACATGGCAAACGCTCCATGAGCCAAGTTGATAAAATTCATCAAACCCAACGTAATGGACAGCCCAACGGCCAACACAAAGAGTAGCATGCCATAGGCCACACCGTCAAAAAGAAGGGTCAGCATAATGGGTGGGCGTGCTTCATATCAGGGGGTTCATGTCTACACGGATCAATAGACGCATGAGCCGTTGGCCTCAGATGGAAATCTCAAAAGCGACAGCATATTTTATAAATTTGATTTAATTATTTTTACCTGGATCTTTCACGTCTTTGATGGCATCAAACTCCATGTTGTAGAGCTGTCCGTTGACCTTTTCCACTCTTCGAATGTAGATGTTGTGCACCACATCTCTCGTTTGAGCATCGATAAACATCGGCCCGCGTGGGCTCTCGAAAATTTGCCCCTTCATGGCCGCTAACAATTGATCTCCGTTGGAGTTTCCTTTGGTGGCCCTCAAGGCCTCATAAATGACACGCATGCCGTCGTACCCACCTACAGCCATAAAATTAGGTCGCAAGTTGTTGTTGGCTTTTTCAAATGCGACCACAAACTTTTGATTCACGTCAGACTTGTGTGAAGCTGAATAGTGGTGTGTGGTCACGGCCCCCAAGGCCACATCGCCTATGGAGTTCAATAAATCATCATCTGTCACGTCCCCGGTACCAATCAATTTGATGCCCGCCTTGTCCAAACCTCTTTCGGTGAACTGCTTCATCAAAGCCGTGCCAGCTCCAGAGGGGACAAAGACATACAGCGCATCTGGCTTTAAGTCTCTAACCTTTTGTAAAAATGGCGCAAAATCTGGATTTCTCATGGGCACTCGAAGGGTATCAAGTACCTGCGCGCCGTTAAAGAGCATGCGATCTTTGAAATACTTTTCCGCATCGATTCCAGGCGCAAAATCACTGACCAGCGTCACTGCTTTTTTAATGCCGTTCTTTGCCGCCCAGTCACCCATGGCCACCGCAGCCTGAGGCAGGGTAAAGCTTGTGCGAATGATATAGGGTGAGGCCTGCGTGATGCTGGAGGTTGCTGCGGCCATGACCACTTCAGGCACTTTTGCTTGAGTGGCGATGGGTGCTGCTGCCAGGGCCAAAGGTGTGAGTCCAAATCCGGCCAAGACACTCACCTTGTCATTGACAACGAGCTCCTGGGCAAGTCGCTTGGTGACATCGGGAGCGGAGGTATCGTCTTTGAGAATCAATTCAATTTTTCTGCCCGCCACCGTATCGCCATTTTGAGCCATGTACAACTTCGCAGCAGCGACGATTTGTATCCCCGTGGAAGCAAACGGACCGGTCATGGGTAAAATCATGCCTATTTTGAAAGTCTCTGAGGCCTGCAATGCGCCTCCAAAACAAAGGAGCGTGGTAAGCGCGATGGTTTTAACGGCAATTCTTTTGTTCATTTGTCTTCCTTGATGTTCTAATTTACATAAATTTTATTGCGACTAAAAGCATTTTCAAGAATTATTGTCCCACAAAGTTTAGAAACACAAACGCCAATTTGATGATTTCTACTTTTTTCCATGCGCCGTCTACTCAAACGGCCCCGTGCCCCATGAAAACATCTTGAGCCAAGAGGAGCGGGGTGCAAAGTCTGCAAGCTCTCTTCTTAGCTATTTTTCCATGGTTTGCAAGAGATTGTCACATCGGTTTTGCAAAACAGGGTTTCCTCTTTCGCTTTTTGAAGCTCCGCGCGGTGTCCCTGAATATGAAGATCCAACAAAACGCTTGGTTAAGCACCAGTGACGGCTTACTCAACACACCCGCCCCTCATCCAAGTTGTCCGAAGCAAACTTCCACAAAATCGTTCGGACTTTGTCTACCTATATAATGTGAATTGCTTTCGTTTTTTGCCGCTTTGAATGGATTGAGTTCCAGGCCCCCTTTTTTTGGAGTTGATATGTCTCTCGCTTTAGATCAAATTTTGCCCGCTCGCTTTGACCACGTCGGGAGTTTTTTACGTCCCGCTTACCTGTTGGAAGCTAGGGCACAAAAAGCAAAAGGCGAGATCACACCCGAGGCCTTGAGAGTGGTTGAGGACAAAGCGATCAAAGAAATCATTGAGTTCCAACAAAGCGTGGGGCTTAAAAGCATTACCGATGGGGAATTTAGAAGAACTTATTTTCACATCGACTTCTTAGAGCAACTCGGTGGCGTTAAGACCGATATTCCAGTGACCATTAAAAAACCCGATGGCAGCGAAGAGCTGGCCCCCCCGGTGATCAAAGTCATCGACAAAGTCACGCACAAAAAGAACATCCAATTGAATGACTTCATCTTCTTGAAAGAGAATGTCTCCAAAGGCTTCACGCCCAAAGTGACCATTCCCTCTCCAACCATGTTGCACTTCAGGGGGGGACGCGCCGCCATCAACAAGCAAGCCTATCCAGAGCTAGATCCCGAGTTTTATGACGATGTGGCCAAAGCATACGGTGACGAGTTACATGCATTGGCACAAGCTGGCTGCACCTATGTCCAAATGGATGACACCAACTTGGCCTATCTTTGCGATGAAAAAATGCGCGAAGCTGCTCGTCTAAGAGGTGACGACCCCAATGAACTGCCACACCGCTACGCTGCCTTCGTGAACAAAGTGGTTGCCCTCAAGCCTGAAGGCATGACCTTGGCCATGCACTTGTGCCGAGGCAATTTCAAAAGCACTCACGCAGCGGCCGGCAACTACGAACCCGTCGCTGAGGCCTTGCTCTCAGAAATGAATTTGGATGCCTACTTTCTTGAGTACGATGACGACAGAAGCGGGGACTTCAAACCCTTGCGCTTCTTGCCTAAGGGCAAAATCGTCGTTTTGGGTCTGATCACGACAAAATTTGGTGAAATGGAGTCCAAAGACAGCATCAAACGTCGCATTGAAGAGGCCGCTAAATACGCGCCGATCGAGCAATTGGCCTTGTCGCCCCAATGCGGTTTTTCCAGCACTGTCCACGGCAACAACATTGCTGTGGAAGCTCAAAGAAATAAACTTAGACTGGTCATCGAAACCGCTCAAGAGGTATGGGGCACTCACTGAGCTCGTCCATCGATCCATTGAGCAACCGACCGAAAGGTCGGTTTTTTTCTAAGAAAACCGCATTTTGGGATCAAAAAAGCCTGTTTCAAGCCAAAAAACCTAGGTTCAAGCCCTTGAAATTGGTGTATTGACCCCAAGCTTAGAAAAACATCAGTTTTTTCTCTGCATTTTTGAACCATGTCTGATCCGACCCAACCCCAAAACCCATCCATGACCCCCCAAGACCCCAACGCTGAGTCCCCTGCGCACGATGCGCTCTCTCAAGACAACGCCCAACCCCATTCAGATGCCCCATTGGATGCTGCCGAGACTTTGGCCTCAGCGCTGGCCGATGTGGCCGTGCTCCAAGCAAAGGTGAGCGACTTACAAGACCAGTACCTTCGAGGCCAGGCTGAGGTGCTCAACGCTCGAAAAAGAGCCGACGAAGAGGTGAGCAAAGCCAGGAGATTTGCCATCGAATCCTTCGCCGAGGGTTTGCTGCCCGTGCTCGATAGCCTTGAAGCGGGCTTACTGATCAAGGAAGCCACGCCAGAGCAAATCAAAGAAGGTGCAGAGGCCACACTCAGGCAACTTAAAAGTGCCCTTGAACGAAACAAAGTCATCGCCATCGAGCCTGCAGCAGGCACCAAATTCGATCCCCATCACCACCAAGCCATCAGCGTCGTGCCCGCACAACAAGACCCCAACACCGTGGTCAGCGTCTTGCAAAAGGGCTATTTGATCTCCGAGCGTATATTGCGTCCTGCCTTGGTCACCGTCACTGCCGCTTAAGAGACCAGGCAAAAAAATCGAACCCCACACCTTGATTTTGGGTGGTTCACCCACATATCTACATCAACAACTTTCATATCAATCGCTGAATCAAATCGATCAACGGCAAACGGAGCATCAAAATGGGCAAAATCATCGGCATCGACTTAGGAACCACCAACTCATGCGTGGCCATCATGGAGGGCAACACCACCAAAGTGATCGAGAACTCCGAAGGCGCTAGAACGACGCCCTCCATCATTGCCTATCAAGAAGATGGTGAAATCTTAGTGGGTGCTTCTGCCAAACGCCAAGCAGTGACCAATCCGCGCAACACACTTTATGCTGTCAAACGCCTGATCGGGCGCAAGTTTGAAGAAAAAGAAGTTCAAAAAGACATCAACTTGATGCCCTACACCATCGCCAAGGCCGACAATGGCGATGCGTGGGTCGAGGTGCGTGGCAACAAGCTTGCACCTCCCCAGGTGAGTGCTGAGGTCTTAAGGAAAATGAAAAAGACCGCTGAAGACTATCTCGGCGAGGCGGTCACCGAGGCCGTGATCACGGTTCCGGCCTACTTCAATGACGCTCAACGGCAAGCCACCAAAGACGCGGGCAGAATTGCTGGCCTTGAAGTCAAACGCATTATCAATGAACCAACGGCCGCCGCGTTGGCGTTTGGATTAGATAAAACGGAGAAAGGCGACAGAAAAATTGCTGTTTATGACTTAGGAGGCGGTACATTTGACGTCTCCATCATTGAGATAGCCGACGTGGATGGAGAGAAACAATTTGAAGTCCTCTCCACCAATGGAGACACTTTCCTAGGCGGTGAAGACTTTGACCAACGCATCATTGACTTCATCATCTCGGAATTCAAAAAAGAACAAGGCGTTGACCTAGGCAAAGATGTTTTGGCACTTCAGCGCTTAAAAGAAGCGGCCGAAAAAGCCAAAATTGAGTTGTCTTCATCTGCAGCGACTGATGTGAACTTACCCTACATCACAGCCGATGCCACTGGCCCCAAGCACCTGAGCATCAAACTCAATCGGGCAAAACTCGAGTCCTTGGTCGATGAGTTGATCGAGCGCACCATTGCCCCTTGCCGCATGGCGATCAAGGATGCGGGTGTAAGCGTTGATCAAATTGACGATGTGATTTTGGTGGGTGGCATGACCCGCATGCCAAAGGTGCAAGAAAAGGTCAAAGAGTTCTTTGGCAAAGAGCCACGCAAAGACGTCAACCCCGATGAAGCCGTGGCCGTGGGTGCGGCCATCCAAGGTCAGGTGCTGTCTGGGGACAGAACCGACGTTCTTTTGTTGGATGTGACGCCTTTGTCCTTGGGCATTGAGACTTTGGGCGGTGTGATGACGAAGATGATCACCAAAAACACAACCATTCCGACCAAGTTTGCTCAAACCTTCTCCACAGCCGAGGATAACCAACCTGCTGTGACCATCAAGGTCTTTCAAGGCGAGCGTGAGATTGCCAATGTCAACAAAATGCTTGGCGAATTCAACCTTGAGGGCATCCCTCCGTCCTCCAGGGGCACGCCACAAATCGAAGTGTCCTTTGACATCGATGCCAACGGCATTTTGCATGTTGGCGCAAAAGACAAAGGCACGGGCAAAGAAAACAAAATCACCATCAAAGCCAACTCCGGTTTGTCTGAAGACGAAATTCAAAAGATGGTCAAAGATGCCGAGCTCAATGCAACTGAGGACAAAAAGAAACTTGAAATTGTGCAAGCCAAAAACCAAGGTGATGCAGCGCTTCACTCGGTTCAAAAGAGCTTGGCTGAGCATGGCGCTAAAATCGATGCAAGCGAAAAATCTGCGATTGAAGCGGCCCTCAAAGAGTTGGAAGAAGCCCTCAAAACTGAGGACAAGACAAGCATCGATAACAAAACGCAAGCCTTGATGACGGTCAGTCAAAAGCTTGGTGAGAAAGCCTATGCCGAGCAGCAAGCCGCTGCGGGCGCAGGAGGTGCGCCTCATGCAAGCGGCCCAGAGAGCGCTCAACAAGCCGCCAAACCGGCAGATGACAACGTGGTCGATGCCGAGGTCAAGGAAGTTAAAAAAGGTTAAGTCAAAACACGCTCTAACCGATACATTTGCCGCGCTGTGACCTCTCTTTTGAGGCCTGCGCGGCTTTGTTGTTCAACAAGGATAGCTGTACATCATGGCAAAAAGAGATTTTTATGAAGTCCTGGGCATCTCCAAGAGCGCCAGCGAAGAGGAAATCAAAAAGGCATATCGCAAGTTGGCGATGAAATTCCATCCCGATCGAAACGATGGGGACAAGGAGGCCGAGGTCAAATTCAAAGAGGTCAAGGAAGCCTATGAAATGCTTTCTGACGCGGAGAAGCGCTCGGCATATGACCAATTTGGGTTTGCAGGTGTCGACCCCAATATGCGCGCAGGTGCAGGTGCTGGTGCTGGCTTTGCGGATTCATTTGGCGACATTTTTGGAGATATTTTCGGTCAAGCCAGAAGACAACAAGGTGGGCGACAAGTCTACCGTGGCAATGATCTTAACTATGCCATGGAGATCACGCTAGAGGAAGCGGCTTCGGGCAAAGAGTCTCAAATCCAAGTCCCAAGTTGGGAGAGTTGCGATACCTGTCACGGCTCGGGCGCCAAGCCAGGCACATCTGCAAAAAATTGTGGCACCTGTGGTGGCTCCGGTGCGGTACAGATGCGACAGGGCTTTTTCAGTGTTCAACAAACATGTCCCCATTGTCGCGGAGCGGGCAAGGTCATTGCCGACCCCTGCAGCCCATGTCGCGGTCAGGGCAAAATCCAAAGTCAAAAAACCTTGGAAATCAAAATACCGTCTGGCATCGACTCAGGCATGCGCATTCGCTCCACCGGCAACGGCGAACCTGGCGCCAATGGAGGTCCTGCTGGGGACCTCTATATCGAGATCAGAATTCACAAGCATGACATCTTTGAAAGAGATGGGGATGATTTGCATTGTGCAGTGCCTATCGGCTTTACGACGGCTGCATTGGGTGGCGAGATTCAAGTGCCCACCTTGCAGGGAGAAGCCGCCATCGATATCCCAGAGGGCACACAGACTGGAAAGCAGTTCAGACTCAGGGGCAAAGGCATCAAGGGCATTCGTTCAAGCTTTCAAGGCGACTTGTATTGCCACATCACGGTCGAGACCCCCGTGAAGCTTACCGAGCATCAACGCAAGCTGCTCAAAGAGCTTGATGAGTCCTTGAAAAAAGGGGGCATGAAGCATTCTCCCAACGAAAAGGGATGGGCTGAAAAGTTAAAAACTTTTTTTAACTGAGTATTGAGGGTGCAAACATGATCTTGTATGCGAGAAGATTCAATGGTGTAATTTCACAACGCTCATTGAGCACATGAGCCTTGCTGCTGTGCTCATGGCGGCAGGCTCAGGCTCCAGAATGGGCTTCAAGCCCAAATGCCTTTTGCGCTTGAATGGCACACCCTTGATTGAGCGGCTCATCGAATGCTTGGTGCAAGTGGGGGTGGATGAGTTGATCGTGGTTCTTGGCCATTACCACCAAGAAATTGAGCCCTTCATCCCTCAAGACAAAGCCCACTGTGTGCTCAACCCCAATCCAGATGAAGGTCAAATTTCCTCACAACGCATGGGACTCAAAGCCTTGCGGCAAAAACACGAGGGCATCATCATGGCCTTGGCCGATCAGCCTTTGATTGAGGCCATGGATTTAGAGCAATTGCTGTTTCAATTCAAGCAGCGTCCAAGCCACACGGAGATGATCTTTCCACTGCTTGATACGGGGCCAGGTAACCCGGTCATCATCTCCAGTGTAGTGTGCCAAGAAATCTTAGAACAAGGCCAATCGTACGGATGCAGACAATGGAGAGGCGAGCACCCATCCCGTGTTCATCGCTTCTTGACCGATAACGCTCACTTTGCCAGCGATGTGGATACGGTGGAGGATATCCAAGCGCTTGAAAAATCCAACCACATCTCTTTGACCTGGGATTCACTTTGAAGGTGCGTTGGTCATTCTTGCTCACGATCATTGGCGCTTGTTGTGCCATGCATGCATTTGCATTTGAGACAATCAAATACATTATTTTGATGGAAAACGGTGTTCAAGCGGGCTATCAAATCATTGAAAGAAAAAATCCTTCAACCGTTCACACCTCTTTTGACTTCAAAGAGAACGGGCGTGGACCCACCTACCAAGAAGTCTTTCAGCTCGATTCCTTGGGGGGATTTAAAGCCTTCAGTATCAAAGGCACCTCTGAAATGGGTTCAAACATCAAAGAGCAGTTTCAGGTTAAAAATGGCTTGGCCAATTGGCACTCCGAAGCAGAAAGCGGCTCTCAAGCCTTCGTCCCTGGGCAAGTCTATATCCCCATGAATTCATCTTGGGGTTTGAACGCCTTGCTCATTGAAGCCTTAAAAAAGAGAAGCACCAACACCTTGCCTTTGCTGCCTTCGGGAAGACTGAAGGTGGAGACCCTTGCAAAAGTCAGCTTAAAAAAGGGCAGGCATCGCAAAAATGTGGATCTGTTGATGCAAACTGGATTGGGATTGAGCCCGCAATTTCTTTGGGTAACCACAGGCCCTCAGCCAAGGTTATTTGCCGTCATCTTGCCTGGATACTCACTGATGATTCAAGAGGGCTGGCAAGAATACTTGACCGAACTCAATCAAAAGCAAAACGATGCGGAAAAGAAAATTCTTAAAATAAGGGCTCAAACCCTTCAAAGAAACATTGAGGGCATTGTGATGATTAAAAATGCCAAAATATTTCAAAGCGACACGGCAACCATCAGCGAACCGAGCAACATCTACTTCAACAAAGACTACATTTTGGGCATCTACCCCAAAGGGGTCACTCCACTTCAAGCGAGTTTTGAAATTGATGCCAAAGAGCGCGTGCTTTTGCCCGGCCTATTTGACATGCACACCCACATCAACCGATGGTCAGCCTCGTTCAGCATGGCCACCGGCGTCACCTCTGTTCGCGACATGGGCAACTCCAACCGTGAACTGCAGACCATGATCAGCGAGGTCAATTCGGGTGACCTCATCTCACCGCGAATCATTGCGGCTGGATTCATTGAGGGCAAAAGCGATTACGCCTCAAATGATGGCATCTTGATTGAGACGCTTGAACAAGCGCAGAAAGCCGTCGATTGGTACAAGAGCAACGGCTACAGGCACATCAAACTCTACAATTCATTTCCCAAAGAGATCGTTCAAGACACCACAGCTTATGCTCACCAATTGGGCTTGAGCGTGGGCGGGCATGTTCCCGCCTTCATGACGGCCCAAGAGGCGGTGGAGCAAGGTTTTAATGAGATCAATCACATCAATCAATTGCTTTTGACCTTTTTGGTCACACCGCAAACCGACACTCGAACCCTAGATCGGTTTTATTTACCGGCACAAAAAGTGGCAGACTTGGACTTTGAATCCAAGGAGGTGCAAGATTTTATCCACTTGCTTGTTGAAAAAAAAGTGGTTGTGGATCCGACCTTGACGGCGTTTGAATTCATCCAACAACAAGACGGTGAAATGTCCAAAGCCTACGAAAGCATTGCGCCACACATGCCTCCAGACATCCAAAGGAGCTTTAAAGTAGGCTCCATGCTCATTGCTGACGAAGCCACAGCGCAAGTCTATCGCAAATCCTACCTCAAAATGATTGAATTTACCGGCTTGCTCTACCGCAGTGGTGTACCCATTGTGGCGGGCACAGATGCGCTCCCTGGCTTCTCCTTGCACAGCGAGCTGTCTCTTTATGTACAAGCTGGCTTGACCCCATCACAGGCCTTGAAAGTGGCAAGCTTCGATGCCGCAAAAATTGCTGGCGTTGATCAAGAATTAGGCACCCTTCGCAGCGGCAAACTGGCTGACATGATCTTGATCGATGGCGACCCCACGCAAAACATAGAGGACATTCGCAAAGTCGATCTTGTAATCACAAAGGGCAAGTACATTTTCCCCAACGAACTCAATGAAAGTATTGGGGTCAAAGCGTTTGTAAGCAAACCCTCCTCAATCAAAAAGCTGCCCCACCCTGGACTCCATACCTTCCTAAATTAAAGTCTAGTCTCATAGAAAACGATCCATGAATTTTCGACTTTGGCGATCTAAAGACGAGAAGTCTTTGATCAAAAACTGCACCCCATAAGCATCCGAGACAATCAAGGTATTGGCGTTGAGTCGCTTGATGTCCTCCTCGCCCTTTAACAGCAACTCCGTTGGACCCCTTGTTGTTTGTACAGACCAACGGCTGGGCGTGACAAAGGAGTTGACGGCATCTAGCTTAGTGATCTCAGGCATGAACTCTCGATTTTGCAAGCATTGTTCAATGTGTTGCTGGGCCTCATGCGGCACGTGCATCAAGCTCTCCAACCACAGCAACTCTTTGCCGTCTCGGCTCAAAATGGAGACGCCCTCCATCGGTGCAGCAATTGGGAAGGCCCTGACCGCGATCACATGCTCGTGCGTTTGATCTCCAAGCTTTAAATGCCAAATACCAAAGGCGTCAGGCCACAATTTAAAATCCAAACCGGGCAAGTCATTGGCTTGAAGTTGCTTGTTCATTGCAGGTGCGTCACTCATTTAAATCAACCCTTGATCATAAGCACTCTTTTCAAGGGCAAGTGGCAGGCCAAGTTCAGCTTGATGCGCTTGGGCTTGGTACAGCCTCCAATAAGCCCCTTGCTTGGCCATCAAGTCATCGTGACTGCCCTCTTCCACTTTTTCACCTTGCTCCATCACCACCAATCGGTCGGCGCGTTTGAGTGTGGAGAGTCGATGTGCAATGGCGATGGTGGTTCGGCCTTTGACCAAGTTGTCCAATGCCTTTTGAATCTCTTGCTCGGTCTCTGTGTCAACGGAAGAAGTGGCCTCGTCCATGATCAAAATTTTAGGATTGATCAACAATGCTCGCGCGATAGAGATTCGCTGCCTCTCACCTCCTGAGAGGCCCTGCCCGCGTTCACCCACCAAGGAGTCATAGCCTTGAGGCAATCGAAGAATGAACTCATGCGCGTGAGCCGCTCTCGCGGCCGCAATGATCTCTGTGCGAGACGCATCGCTGCGACCGTAAGAGATGTTGTCAGCGATGGTGCCAAAAAACAAAAACGGCTCTTGTAAAACCAAACCAATATGCGCCCTGTAGTCGGACAACATGAAGCGTCGAATATCCACGCCATCGAGCTCTACCGTGCCATCACTCAAATCATAAAAGCGACAAATCAAATTGACCAACGTGCTCTTACCCGATCCACTTTGCCCTACCAAGCCAATCATTTCACCAGGCTTGATGGTCAAACTCAAGTCTTTGATCACCAAACGATTTCCATACCGAAAGGCTGCATGGGTGAGTTTAATTTCACCCTCAATGCTTTGTACTTTCACTGGATCGAGTGGCTCAGGCACGCTGGAGACGTGGTCCAAGATCTCAAAAATTCTTTTCGTCCCAGCCGCCGCCTTTTGCGTGTGAGAGACAATGCGGCTCATGGAATCTAAACGCGTGTAAAAGCGTCCAATGTAGGCCAAAAAAGCGGTCAACACACCCACGGTCACTTGATGCTGTGCAACCTGCCAAATACCAAAAGCCCAAACAATGAGCAAACCCACCTCGGTCATGAGCGTGACTGTGGGAGAGAACAAAGACCAAAGAAAGTTGATGCGGTCATTGACCGCCAAATTGTGCTTATTGGCTTCCTTAAAGCGAGCGCTCTCTCGACCTTCCTGGGCAAAAGCCTTGACCACCCGGATGCCTGGGATGGTGTCGGCCAAAACATTCGTAAGCTCTGACCACACGCGATCGATTTTTTCAAACCCAAGTCTCAAACGATCGCGAACCACATGAATCAACCAATAAATAAAGGGCAAGGGCAAAAGTGTCACCATGGCCAAATAAGGATCGATCGTAAAAAGAATGATCGCAGTCATCACGATCATCAAAAAGTCAGTCGCAAAGTCCAACAGATGCAAGGACAAAAAGACACAAATGCGGTCTGTTTCTCCCCCAATTCGCGTCATCAAGTCACCCGTTCTTCTGCCGCCAAAATACTCAAGCGAGAGCTTCATCAGATGGTCATAGGCACTCGTCCTCAAATCAGCCCCAATTCGCTCAGACACCAGCGCCAAGATGTAGGTTTTAAGCCACCCCAAGGACCAGGCCAAAAGTGCAGCAACCAACAAGCCCACCAAATAACTTGCCACTTGCTCCATCTCGATGGCTTTGCCGTTTTGAAAGGGGATGAGGACTTTGTCCATCAAGGGCATGGTCAAATAGGGCGGCACCAGGGTCGCCGCAGTGGAGGCGAGGGTCAACAAAAACCCCACCAACAAGCGAGTTTTATAAGGCTTGGCAAAACGCCACAATCTAAAGAGCCCCCAAGTTGAGGCCGGGGCTTCGTCCACTTCACCCAATGAGGCTGAGGCGGCATGTGGCGCCTCAACCCCACCCAACAAATGGTTGAACTGCTCATCGTGCTCGGACAAGGGGTTGATTTTCCCAATGCCACCAAGTTTGCCCGTCTCAAACGCGTGAGAATCGTTTGGCGCAAGCATATGCCGCTCAAGATTGCGATTCCAAGCCATTTGCAAGGCCACGGCTTTGACATTGTTGGCCAAGGTAAAGCGCCATTTGGCAAGCTGTTTTTGGCTGTTGACCAACTCCAATGTACCTACTCCGGCAAAGTCAAGGTGACTCAATCGGGCCTGGAGTTCAAGGGGCATCGTGTCCAAAAGAGGCTCAACTGACTGGGACAGGCCGGATGGCTCCCCATGAGCACTTTCAGGCATGGACCAAGAAAGTAGCCTCTCATTGGTCGCAACCAACAACCCCCTGGTGAAACAAAGTCGCCTGTCCAAGTCAACCTCCAAGACAGCTAAAACGTTTTCATTGGGAGACAGGCTTGAAAGCACCAAAGCTTGCCAGCTTTGGGGGATCTCTACTTGGGAAACACGTGTCATGTCAATTTGGGAGTTTTGTAAATGAATCCAATCCAAGTGACACTTTTTGAAAAATGTTTTTCTTGGGACGCAATAAGAAGAAAGTCAGAAAAACCGATGTCAATGAAACCTTTCTTACAATGGCGTGTAGCGTTTGCACAGATTGTAACTTCGTGGTCAAGCAGATAAATCCTATATTGATGCACTTTAGAAGAAAAGCACAAAAGCGAGTCACAATTAACGTCATAATATTCATGTTTTGTATAACGATTGAAGGCCTCGCTTGGACGACCCATTTTTGACTTAAATTCTCAAAAAAGCGAAACTTTTTATACTTCCCACTTCCTTAGACCCAAAAACCAACACCATGTCACATCCAGACATCCAAATTCTTCGCATGCGTTACCTCAGAGGTCCCAACATCTGGACCTATCGCTCCGTCATTGAGGCTTGGGTTGACATTGGGGTCTTGGAGGACTTTCCATCCAATTTAATTCCCGGTTTTTACGACAGATTAACCACTTGGTTGCCTGGCCTGATCGAACACAGGTGTGGCATCGGCGAGCGAGGCGGTTTTTTAATGCGATTAAAAGACGGCACCTGGGCAGGACATGTGATGGAACATGTCGCACTTGAACTGCAGACTCTGTCTGGCTTAGAAACTGGCTTTGGCAAAGCTCGCGAAACCACCACGCGAGGGGTGTATAAAGTCATCATCTACGCTGTACAAGAAAAAGTTGGAGAACAAAGTCTCTTGCTGGCCAAGGAATTGGTCATGGCTGCCATCAATGACACCCCATTTGACCTGCAAGCCCATCTCAATGATTTAAAGGACACAGTTGACGAATACTGTCTAGGCCCAAGCACGGGTTGCATTGTCGAGGCGGCCAATGACAGAAAAATCCCCTCTATTCGTTTGACCGAGGGCAATCTTGTTCAACTGGGCTACGGCGACAAACAGCGCCGAATTTGGACGGCGGAGACGGATCGCACGTCGGCCATTTCTGAAAACATCTCCAGTGACAAAGACCTCACCAAACAGTTGCTCAAGCAATGTGGCATTCCTGTGCCCCAAGGACAAGTGGTCAACAACGCTGACGATGCTTGGAGAGCTTCCCAAGAGATCGGACTGCCTGTCGTGGTCAAGCCCAGCGACTCCAACCGCGGTCGAGGCGTGTCTTTGAGCCTTAAAAATGAAGCCAACATCCGAGCCGCCTTTGAAATTGCCAGTCGGTATGGTACCGAAGTCTTGGTTGAGCGCTACGTCCAAGGGGATGAACATCGCTTGCTGGTGGTGGGGGACAAAGTGGTTGCAGCTGCAAAGGGTGAGACCGCCTATATTTTAGGAGACGGCAAGCATACCGTCGAAGAATTGATTGAGCTTCAAATCAACTCCGACCCCAGACGAGGGCCCACGGAGGATTTTCCACTCAATTCCGTGAGGCTCAAGGATCACCCCCAAGCGGTGCTTCAAATTGAGAGCCAGGGCTTTAACGCCAAGAGTGTGCCAGAGCAAGGCGTATCGATCATCGTTCAACGCAATGGCAACATGAACAACGACGTCACCGATTTGGTACACCCAGAGGTTGCTGCAACCATTTGTCTGGCAGCCAGAGTCGTTGGGCTTGACATCGCCGGCATCGATTTGGTGGCCCAAGACATCTCCAAGCCCTTGAATGAGCAAGATGCAGCCATCGTTGAGGTCAATGCGGGCCCAGGCCTGTTGATGCACCTCAAACCATTGCACGGACAGGCTAGACCCGTGGGGCGCGCAATCATCGACCACCTTTTTACCAACAACGAAAACGGGCGTATTCCTATCGTGGGCATCCTGGGATCGGTTCAGACCACTTTGCTCTCTCACTTGGTTGCTTGGTTCTTGCATCTCTCTGGCAAAAGAGTTGGATTGGCCTGTGATGAAGGTTTGTACATGGACCAACGCAAGGTGGTGTCCACAGATGCCAGAGACTTCTCTATGGGTGAGCGCTTGCTCATCAACCGCACCTTGCAAGCGGCGGTGTTTCAGACCTCCCCTTGGCACATCTGTCAAGACGGCCTGCCCTACGATCGTTGCCTTGTGGGGGTGGTGACCGATATGAAGCGAGAGGCCTGGGACTTGAGAGACCATGATATTTCTTCAGACGAAAAATTCAAAAGCGTCATGCGCACTCAAATCGACCTGGTGCTCACCAATGGCGTGAGTGTGTTGAACGCCGAAGATCCTTTTGTGGTCGACTTGGCTCAATACAGCGATGGAGACGTGATCTTTTATTCCACCGACCCAGACAATGACGTGATGAAAACGCACCGGGCCGAGGGCAGAAGAAATGTGTATTACCGAGATGGGCATGTGGTCTTGGCCAGGGGAGGTCAAGAGACGCTGTTATTTCATTTGGACTTTCCTCCCATTGCCATGCGGATCAAACAAGATGGCTTTAACCTCTCCACTTTGCTTGCGGGCGTTGCTTGTGGTTGGGCGCTGGACATTGCGCCACTGTTGATACGAGCCGGCTTGAAAAATTTTGGTCAAAAAAACTCCATCTCTCCTCCCCTTGACATCAGGACCATTGCCTCATGAATGTTTCACGAATCAGAGCTCTTAGAGGGCCCAATCTTTGGACTCGACACACGGCCATCGAGGCCTTGGTGAAATGCGATGAGCATCAAGATGACTTGGGCCTGATCCCCCATTTCGAACAAAGACTGCGCAACCTCTTTCCTGGCATGGGCGCCTTAAGGCCCACCGAACGGGGCGCAAAAATGGGCGTCCCGCACGCGCTGGAAATCGCCACCCTTCACCTTCAATCTGTGGCAGGCTGCCCGGTCACCTTCTCCAGAACCACACCCACCTCAGAAGACTTGGTGTACCAAGTGGTGGTTGAATACACCGAAGAAGAAGTGGGCGTCATGGCTTTGGAATTTGCACAAAAATTATGCGCATGTGCGCTCAATGACCAGCCCTTTGATCTTGACACTGCGATTAAAAGTCTCAGAGATTTGGATGAAGATATTCGCCTTGGCCCCTCTACAGGCTCCATCGTGGATGCAGCACTCAACCGAGGCATCCCCTATCGCCGCTTGACCCAGGGCAGTTTGGTGCAATTTGGTTGGGGCTCTAAGCAAAAAAGAATTCAAGCAGCTGAAATCGACGCGACTTCCGCCATTGCAGAGTCGATTGCGCAAGACAAAGAGCTGACCAAAAAACTCCTCTTTGCCGCTGGCGTACCTGTGCCTCACGGTCGACCTGTGGAGGATGAAGAGGACGCATGGGTCGCAGCCCAAGACATTGGGTTTCCTGTGGTGATCAAGCCTCAAGATGGCAACCAAGGCAAAGGCGTGACCGTCAACATCAACACCAAAGAAGAGGTGTTTGCAGCCTTTCAAAATGCCAAGCGCTTTAAAGACTACATCATGGTTGAGCGTTATTTACCTGGCAACGATTACAGACTTTTGGTGGTGGGTGACAAGTTGGTTGCAGCAGCCAGGAGAGAGCCTCCCTTTGTCACGGGAGATGGCATTCACACCGTCAAAGCCTTGGTCGATCAAGTCAATGCAGACCCCAAAAGAGGCGATGGTCATGCCACGTCTTTGACGAAAATTAGTTTTGATGAGGTCGCCATTGCTCGACTCAAAGAGCAAGGGCTCCAAGCCGACAGCATTCCAGACAAGGGAGTCCGCGTCATCCTCAGAAACAATGCCAACCTCTCCACAGGAGGAAGTGCCACGGACGTGACCGATGACGTGCACCCAGAGGTCGCATCAAGAGCGATTGAAGCGGCCCAAATGGTGGGACTAGATGTTTGTGGCGTAGACGTCGTGTGCGAGACAGTCCTTCGTCCCCTTGAAGAGCAGCAAGGCGGCGTGGTTGAGGTCAATGCAGCACCAGGCCTTAGGATGCACTTGAACCCCTCTTACGGCAAAGGTCGCGATGTGGGCGAGGCGATTGTGTCGCGACTGTATCCCGTTGGAGAAGATGGACGCATTCCCGTGATTGCCGTGACTGGAACCAATGGCAAAACGACCACGGTGAGATTGTGTGCCCACTTGCTAAGGGCGCAGGGCTTGAGAGTTGGCATGACCAACACCGATGGCGTGTATGTCAATGGTCGACAAATTGACGATGGTGATTGCTCGGGCCCGCGATCTGCGAGAAACGTGTTGATGCACCCTGATGTGGATGCAGCGGTTTTCGAAACAGCCAGAGGCGGCATGCTCAGAGAAGGCTTGGGCTTTGATCGTTGCCAGGTGGCAGTGGTCACCAACATTGGCATGGGGGACCATTTGGGTCTGAACTACATCACCACCGTTGAGGACTTGGCCGTTTTAAAACGAATGATTGTCCAAAACGTCTCCCCCACTGGCATGGCCGTACTGAACGCTGCAGACCCCTATGTGGCTGCAATGGCCTCCACATGCCCTGGACAAGTCACTTATTTTGCTTTGGATGCTCACCACCCAGTGATCGCAACCCACCGCGCACAAGGCAAGCGTGTGGTGTTTGTAGAGGACGATCAAATTGTCGCCATTCAAAGCAGCATGCAAGTTCGCATCCCCATGGTTGATATCCCTTTGACTCGACGTGGGATTTTGAATTTTCAGATCGAAAACGCCATGGCCTCCATTGCGGCTGCATGGGCTGTGGGCATTCCTTGGGAAATCATCTGCAAAGGACTTTCTTCCTTCGTGAGCGACCCAACTGCGGTGCCTGGGCGCTTTAATGTGTTTGATTACAAAGGCTCAACCGTCATTGCCGATTACGGTCACAACCCTGATGCCATCAAAGCACTTGTTCAAGCGGTCACCAACTTGCCCGCCAAGCGCAGAAGTGTAGTGATCAGTGGAGCAGGAGACAGGAGAGATGAAGATATCAAAGAGCAAACCCGTATCATTGGCAACGTGTTTGATGAAGTGATTTTGTACCAAGATGCTTGTCAACGCGGTCGAGTCGATGGAGAGGTTCTCGCCCTTTTAAGAGAGGGGCTACAAGGCGCCAGCAAGACGGAAAAAGTGCAAGAGATTTATGGCGAATTCTTGGCCATCGATCAAGCCATGAACAACTTAAAGCCCGGGGATTTGTGTTTGATCTTGATCGATCAAGTCGAGCAAGCGCTTAACCACATCATGAAAAAAGTCAATGAAACCGCAACCTAAAACTTACGACTCGCCTTGACAGACTTGTTTTTTAAGAATGGCCAAATAGGTATTGGGTCGAATAGGGAACTCTTTGGTTTTCCATTCCTGCTCATCCGACGACATCACCTCTTTGCCTTTTCCTAAAGGTTTATCAAAGTAACTGGCAGACAATCTGACAAAGGTGTCATTTTTGCAATACAAGCGCCAACGCACCATCTCAGACTGAAAGGTGTCGCCCTTGTAGGTTTTACCTGCCTTGGCATAGTCGCTCAGCGTCCAAACGTAGCGACTCACATGCACCGACTTGACCGCTTCTTTGTCCCACAAGTGCGTCACGTCCTCATCCTTGTCGATCTCGGCCCACTCCGCATGAGAAGTGCCCACAAAGCACAGGCAAGAAAGGCACAAAACAAGTGCAAGTGGCCTACTTAAAAGTAGGCTCAGATGGACATCAAACAAGGAACCGATTTGTTTCATCAAGACACATCAAGGGTAAACAACAATGACAATGACTTAGGTATTTACACTGAGAACAGCTCGCTCTCCCACAAAAACAAACACCTATGACGCATTCCTTTAGTTTCGGCACCAAGCTGTAAAAACTTTAATTTTGCACGCTTGCAAGGATCATTTTGAACAGTTTAGAATGATTTCATAGACTTTTATTGACACTCCCATCACTTTTTTCAAGGCGCAATGATCATGAGCAGCATTTACTCGACCCTGGAGCGACTCCAGATCACCTTGCCCCCCATTGCCAAGCCAGCGGCAGCCTATCAACCCTATTGCGTGAGCGGCTCCATGGTGTACCTCAGTGGGCACATTGCCAAAAAAGAAGGCGCAGCATGGGTTGGGCAACTGGGGCTCACCATGAACACCCAGGAGGGACAAGCAGCAGCGAAATCCGTGGCCATTGATCTCATGGGCACCTTACAAGCCGCTTGCCAAAGTTTGGGCAAAGATCTGGAAGCGGTGAAAAAAATTGTCAAAGTCACAAGTTTGGTCAACTCTACGGCGCAATTCACTCAGCAGCATCTGGTGACCAATGGCTGCAGTGAATTGTTGGCCGAGGTCTTTCAAGCCAAAGGCCTGCATGCACGCTCAGCCTTTGGCGTGGTTCAACTGCCAATGGGTGCGTGTGTTGAGATCGAAATGATCGTCGAATTGGAGAGCTGAAAAGAGTCTCATCAATCAACAAATCAAACCGAGGTGCGAGATGAAAATGAAAATGCGATTGTGTCTTTTGTTCCTGCTCTATGCTCAATGCGTTTTTTCTGAGCCCAACACAGCCTTGTTGTCCTTCATAGAGAAAGAGAAAACACCCTATTTAGAAACCCTCAAAGGACTCGTCTCCATTGAATCGGGCAGTCGAGACAGGGAAGGTTTGGATCAAATTTCAGCACTTATTTTTGAAAAACTCCGAAACTTAGGTGGACAAGTAGAATTTATTGAACCGGGTGAAGGCTTGTACAAAATGTACGATACGCCAGATCGCCCAGGACGAATGGTCAAGGCACAATTCAAAGGCACTGGAAGTAAAAAAATACTTTTAATCGCACACATGGATACAGTGTATTTAAAGGGCATGCTCGCTAAGCAACCCTTTAGGATCGATGACGATCGTGCTTATGGACTTGGCATATCGGATGACAAACAAGGGATTGCTTTGATATTGCACACCCTCGAAATCTTGAAAAAGACCAACTTTCAAGGGTATGAAAAGATCACTGTATTGATCAATGGTGACGAAGAAATCAGCTCGCCGGCGTCCAGATCCTATTTCTCTAAACTTGGCGCAGAACACGATGCCACATTTTCTTGTGAAGCCTCGCAGGTCAAATCCGATCGCGTGGCACTCACCACGGCTGGTATTGGAGCGGTGAACTTGAGCATTACCGGCAAAGCCTCTCATGCAGGCTCTGCACCCGAGCTTGGTAGAAATGCCCTGGAAGAGTTATCTTTTCAAATTCAACAAATGCGCGACTTAAGCGATCCAAAAGAAGGGATCAAGATGAACTGGACCTTGGCCTCAGCAGGTACGAACCGCAACGTCATTCCATCTGTGGCCTTTGCTAGCGCTGATGTGCGATTCATGACAAAGGAGGGCTTTGATGTCATCGAAAAAAGAGTGCTTGAGCGCGTCAAAAAACAACTCATCACCGACACCAAAGTTGATGTCACCTTTGAGCGTCGCCGCCCGCCTTTGGTCACCAGTGCACCATCTCTCAAAATGGCTCAACATGCCAAAAAGATATACGCTGAAATCTCCAAAGATTTGGTCTTAGGAACAGTTGCAGCCGGTGGCGGAACCGACGCCGCTTTTGCAGCACTCAACACTGAAAACCCTGTCATTGAAAGCATGGGGGTGCAAGGGTTCGGCGCTCATTCAAATGACGATGAATACATCTTGATCAGCTCAATCGTTCCACGAATGTACTTGTTGTCTAGATTGATCATGGACATCTCAGAAAATAAAGTTCATTGATCGCTTGAGCGGCAAGCCCCTTGTTCTTTCCTTGCCAAGAAAACACTTCAATTCATCCCCCTCAAAGAGGCGATGAATTAAAGACCTATTCCACCCGACGAACGTCATTGGGCTTAAAGCCCAGCTCTGTGGTTTTGCCTTTTTTTGCGCGTGTGGCCTTGGCATTGTTCAAAGAGCGAATTTCAAGCGTCTCTTCTCGCTCTTTATCGCCTCGACCCGTACCTTTGATCAAAATACTTCTCACGTAAGCGGCCGCACCGGCCAAGGCATCCTTTTTATCCAAATCCATCAACATCAAACCGCGGCCACCCTTTTCCATGATCTTCATCTCAGAAATATCAAAACTCAAGATGCGTCCGCCCATTGAGACACATGCAACCGATTTTGCAACGGCCAGTGTGTTGTTTTGAGAAGCCGCATCGACCAAAGAGGGGCGAAGCACGCGCTCTTGATCGCTCAGACTTAAAAACGATTTTCCACTTCTGTTTCTTGAGACCATCGACTCGATCGTGGCCATGAAGCCATAGCCGCCTGAGTTACTCAACAGATACATCGCAGTCGGTGGCCCCACCACGTAGTGGACCAACTGGGTTGCACTTTCAAGCTCAACCAAGGTCGTCAAAGGTTGACCATCTCCCCGAGCACCTGGCAGTTGGGTAACGGGCACCGAGTAGACACGACCATTGCTGCCAAAGCAAAGGACAGTGTCCACTGTTCGGCATTCAAAGGTGTCGTACAAAGAGTCTCCGGCTTTGAAAGTAAACCCAGCTCGGTCATGCCCATGGCCAGATCTCGCCCGCACCCAGCCTTTGTCAGAGATGACCACGGTGACGGGTTCATCGACCACTTTGACCTCGACATTGGATCTCTTATCAGCTTGAATCAATGTTCTTCTTTCGTCTCCAAAGATCTTGGCATCGGCCTCAATCTCTTTCATCATCAAACGCCTTTGAACTGCGGGGCTGGACAAAATCTCTTCAAGCTTCTTTCTCTCTTCACCCAAACTCTTTAACTCTTGTTCGATTTTGATCGCTTCGAGTCGAGCCAATTGCCTCAATCGAATTTCTAAAATATCTTCTGCTTGGCGGTCACTTAAACGGAAACGATCAATCAACGCTTGTTTGGGCTCATCACTTTGTCGAATGATTGCAATGACTTCATCGATATTCAAAAGAACGAGTTGTCGACCTTCCAAAATATGGATGCGATCCAAGACTTTTTGCAACCTGAAATTTGATCTGCGTTGAACGGTGATTTGTCTAAATTCGATCCATTCATTGAACATCTGCCGCAAAGACTTTTGAACGGGTTTACCGTCAATGCCAATGGCCGTCAAATTGATTGAAGAGGAACTCTCAAGACTTGTATGGGCCAACAAGACTTGAATCAACTCTTGCTGCTCAATGGCTCGGGTCTTGGGTTCAAACACCAAACGAACAGCCGCATCCTTTGAAGACTCATCTCGCACACCATCTAAGACACTCAAGACAGAGGCTTTGAGCGCAGTTTGCTCAGGGGTTAAGGTTTTTTTACCCGCCTTGACTTTGGGGTTGGTCAGCTCTTCAATTTCTTCAAGAACTTTTTGAGAGCTCACACCAGGGGGCAAGGTGTTGACCACAATTTGCCACTGACCTCTTGCCAAATCTTCTATGACCCAGCGTGCCCTGACTTTCAAAGACCCCCGACCGGTACGGTAGGCATCGGCAATTTCTTGAGCACTGCTGATGATTTGACCACCGCCTGGGTAATCCGGTCCAGGCACAATAGCGGCCAACTCAAGATCACTGAGTTTGGGATTTTTGATCAGGGCAATGCAAGCCTCTGCAACTTCGCTCAAGTTGTGAGAGGGAATTTCTGTGGCCAAGCCTACGGCTATTCCACTCGCACCATTCAAAATCGCAAAAGGCAAGCGCGCTGGCAATTGTTGTGGCTCTTGTGTAGAGCCATCGTAATTGGCCTGAAAATCAATGGTGCCTTCATCGAGCTCATCAAGCAAAAGACTGGTAATTCTAGACAAGCGTGCTTCTGTGTAGCGCATGGCGGCTGCACCATCGCCATCACGAGAGCCAAAGTTGCCTTGCCCATCAATCAAAGGATAACGCTGAGAAAAATCTTGCGCCATGCGAACCAAGGCATCATAGGCCGCTTGGTCTCCATGGGGATGAAATCGCCCCAACACATCACCGACCACACGCGCACTTTTAACCGGTCTTGCACCCACCGCACCGTTGGCACCTCCAAATCCAAGTCCCATGCGAGCCATGGAGTACATGATGCGGCGTTGCACGGGTTTTTGTCCATCACAAATATCGGGCAAAGCCCGGCCCTTGACCACAGACAAAGCGTATTCTAGATAGGCCTGTCTTGCATAGGCCCCAAGCCCAGGCTCCTCATCTTTAGAGGGCAACAAATTGGTATCCACGTTGTGTTCACTCATATTAAATATCTACCTCAATGGCGTCGCCATGCAACTCCATCAACTCTCGTCTTGCCTGCGCTTCGCCTTTGCCCATCAATTGAGTCATCAACGACTGCGTCTGAAGAAAATCCAAGTCCCCCAACTGAACCGGCAACAAACGCCTGGTATCTGGATTCAAAGTGGTCTCCCACAATTGCTCCGCGTTCATCTCACCCAAACCTTTGAATCGACTGATTGACCATGCACCTTCGCGCACACCGTCCTTTCTAAGTTTGTCCAAAACTGCCGTCAACTCCCCTTCATCAAGCGTGTAAATTTTGGTGGCTGGCTTCTTACCCCTAGCGGGTGCATCCACTCTAAACAAAGGCGGGCGGGCAATGAACACATTGCCGCTTTCAATGAGTTTAGGGAAATGTCTAAAGAACAACGTCAACAACAAGACTTGAATGTGCGAGCCGTCCACGTCGGCATCGCTCAAAATGCAGATCTTGCCGTACCTCAGTCCACTCAGATCAACCTGATCGTCTGGGCCGTGCGGGTCAACGCCAATGGCCACCGCAATGTCATGAATTTCATTGTTGGCAAAAAGCCGGTCACGCTCGACCTCCCACGTGTTGAGAACCTTGCCCCTGAGTGGCAAGATGGCTTGAGACTCTTTGTCTCGCCCCATCTTTGCGCTTCCCCCCGCACTGTCACCCTCAACCAAAAACACTTCGTTGTGTGCCAGGTCCTTGCTTTCACAATCGGTCAATTTGCCGGGCAAGACCGCCACGCCGGAGCCTTTTCTTTTTTCAACCTTTTGACCCGCCCGCTGGCGAAATTGAGCGGCCTTGATGGCCAATTCAGCCAATTTCCTTCCATACTCAACGTGCTCATTGAGCCACAACTCAAGAGCCGGCTTGACAAAACCAGACACCAATCGCACCGCATCTCTGGAATTCAAACGCTCTTTGATTTGTCCCTGAAACTGTGGGTCCAAGACCTTGGCGCTGAGCACGTAGTTGGCCCGAGCAAAGACGTCTTCAGGCAACAATTTAACCCCCTTGGGGAGCAAAGCATGAAGATCTATGAAACTTTTAACCGCTTGAAAAAGCCCTTCACGCAGACCGCTTTCATGCGTTCCCCCAGCACTTGTAGGGATCAAGTTCACATAGCTTTCTCGCAAGGCTTGGCCATCTTCAGTAAAAGCCACGCACCAAGCGGCACCCTCACCTTCAGCAAAACTTTCATGCGAGCTGTCAGCAAAGCCTTCAGCTTCAAACATCGGTATGACTGGGTCTGCATGCAAGGACTGACCCAGGTAGTCTTTCAAGCCCCCTTTGTAGACCCAAGTTTGTTCTTCCTTGCTCTTTTCGTTGAACAACGTCACCGTCACACCGGGCATCAAAACCGCTTTGCTCCTGAGCAAATGCATGAGTTCGCTCAAAGGCAAGGCACCGCTTTCAAAATACTTTTGATCTGGCCAAACCCTCACCAAAGTGCCTGATTTGCGATCCTCTTTATTTGCGGCCCTAACCTTCAAGGATTCAATCACATCTCCACCTTGAAAAACCAAATTGGCAACTTTACCGTCCCTGTAGGACGTGACCTCCATTCTTTTGGACAAGGCATTGGTCACGCTCACACCCACACCGTGCAGCCCACCAGAGAAGCTATAAGCACCGCCCGAGCCCTTGTCAAACTTTCCCCCCGCATGGAGTCTGGTAAATACCAACTCAATGACTGGCGCCTTTTCCTCGGGGTGCATGCCAAAAGGGATGCCCCGACCGTCGTCCTCAATGCTGACGCTGGCGTCAGGATGCAGGGTCACTTTGATTTTTTTACCGTGTCCCGCCAAGGCCTCATCGGCAGAGTTGTCCAATACCTCTTGCACAATGTGCAAGGGGTTATCGGTTCGGGTGTACATGCCAGGACGCTGTTTTACGGGCTCAAGGCCCTTTAAAACGCGGATGGAACTTTCAGAATATTCGGGAGTTTGCTTTATTGCCATGGATAGATTGTAGACAGGTTCTCGAGAGATCTGTATGAAAAAACAGTATTTTAGCAAGGACGGGGCACCAACGCCCCTTATCAGCGCTTTTGCGTCAAAGCTCATTATCCATGAGCATCACTGGGCGATAATGTGATTTTAAACAATGAAATCGCTGGCTTTTTATACCCATGACCGCTTTGAACACCCACTTTTCAGTGCATCAAACCCTCACCGTCTCTGATTGGGTGAAAAAATGGTCCCATGTTCTGTCTGAGAACAGCCGTGTTTTGGACTTGGCCTGTGGGTCCGGGCGACATGCCATGTGGTTCTCGAGTTTAAAAATGGACGTGTTGGCGCTCGACAAAGATCCGCTTGCCCTTGAGAGGCTCCAATCCATGGGCATCACCACATTGTGTGCGGACTTGGAAAACGCGCCATGGCCTTTGGCCGATCAACGCTTTGATGCGCTGGTTGTGACCAATTACCTTTGGCGATCTCTTTGGCCAAATCTTTTAGAGTGTGTCAAAGAAGGAGGTGTTGTGATTTACGAAACCTTTTGCGAAGGGCACCAAGCTTACGGCAAACCCTCTAGGGCCGACTTTTTACTCAAAAGCGGGGAACTGCTTGAAGTTTTTGAGTCCTTCAAAGTTTTGGGCTTCGAAGAAGGCTTGTTGTCTGAGCCGCGTCGTTATGTTCAAAGAATCGCTGCTCAAAAGCCAACTCTTTCTGGCACACTTACACATCTAGCGATTGGCTCGTTAGAATGCACTTCTTAACACCTGACTATTTTAAAACTTCTATGGCACCCATCACAGGCAGCATTGTGGCTTTGGTCACTCCTTTGAATCCCGACATGAGCGTAGACTACACAACGCTTAGAAAACTCATTGACTGGCACATCCACGAAGGCACTGACTGCATTGGCGTTGTGGGAACCACTGGTGAGTCTCCCACCGTGAGCGTTGAGGAGCACCGCGAGATCATTCGTGTGAGCGTGGAGCAGGCCAACAAAAGAGTCCCCATCATGGCCGGGTGCGGCGCGAACTCGACCCAAGAAGCCATCGCTTTGGCTAAATTTGCCAAGCAAGTGGGAGCGGATTGTCAGCTTCAAGTCGTGCCCTACTACAACAAGCCCACGCAAGAGGGTCAATTCCAGCACTTCAAAGCCATCGCTGAGGCCGAGGATTTGCCCATGGTCTTGTACAACGTGCCTGGCAGAACCGTGGCTGATATGCAGCACGATACGGTTTTGCGACTCACTCAAGTCCCTGGCATTGTGGGCATCAAAGAGGCCACAGGCAATATTGAGCGCGCACAGTGGCTGATTCGGGAAACACCTGCAAGCTTTGCCATTTTTTCAGGGGATGACCCAACAGCCGTGGCCTTGATGCTGTGTGGCGGACAAGGCAACGTGAGCGTGACTGCCAACATTGCACCCAAACTGATGCATGAGCTGTGCATGGCCGCGCTCAAAGGGGATGTCAAAAAAGCCATGGAAATTCAATTCAAATTGATGCCCGTGCATAAACACCTTTTCATAGAAGCCAACCCCATTCCCGTTAAATGGGCCATGGCAAAGATGGGCTTGTGTGGCCCCACCCTCAGACTGCCTATGACGCCACTTGCCAGCTCATATGAAACAACCCTTGAAGCTGCACTTCGTGCAAGCGCTCTACTTTGAGATCTATTAGGACTTACTCAGTGATACATTCATTCCATCGAACGCCACAAAAACACATTGCCCATTGGCTTGCCCTTGCCGTCTTTGCAACACTCCTGTCCTCTTGCACAAGCGTTTTCAACAACGACAAAGTCAATTACAAATCGCAATCAGTCGTGCAAGCTGTGACGCTGGATATTCCGCCAGATTTGACCCAACTGAGCAGAGACACCCGTTATCGCATTCCCGGTGAGCAAGTCAGCGCAAATGCTTTGGGCCTGAACACAACGACCAACACGACGCCCACCATTGGCGCGACCAAGATCAATGACATTACGCTTTCTCGCTTAGGCAACCAGCGCTGGCTTCTTGTTCAACGCGCGCCAGAAGATGTATGGCCAGCAGTCAAACAATTTTGGTTGGACAATGGATTTGTCTTTGTCAAAGAAGATGACAAGTTGGGCCTGCTTGAGACCGACTGGGCAGAAAACAAAGCCAATGCTTCTCAAGACCTTTTTGGCAGGACGCTTTCGCGTTTTTTAGGAAGCTTCATCTCCACAGGCATCAAAGACAAGTTCATCACGCGCTTTGAGGCGGTCAATAACCAACAAGTCGAGATCTTCATCGCTCACCGCTCTATTGAAGATGTGGGGCCAACCGTGAGCAACCCGCTCAGCGGTTTTAAATCAAGGGCTTCAGACCCTGAACTTGAAAATGAATTGATAAAGCGTTTGATGCTGAGATTGGGGGCCCCAGAGACTCAAGTGGCAGAGACAAGCAAGGCCCAGACTGGCTTGGCCGCATCCAAAGCCACTTTGGACAGCCAAGACAAATTCTCTAGAATTATTTACCAAGAAGGATTTGACTCCGCTTGGCGGCGCGTAGGACTGGCTTTGGATCGCTCGGGCTTTACCGTTGAAGATCGAGATCGCAAAGCAGGACTTTACTATGTGCGCTTTGTGGACCGAAGCAATGAGGCCAAAGAAACTGGCTTTTTCTCGCGTTTGTTCTCTAGCTCTGCAAAAGAAGAGGGACCTCAACGCTACCGATTAAAACTAGAAGCAAGCAGCGAGACACAAACCTTCATTGTGATTCAAAATACCTCTGGACAAGCAGATGTCTCCAATGTTGCAGCCAAAATTGCTCAACTGCTGATTGAGGAATTGAAGTAAACATCAAAACTCTTTGTGACCACACTTCTAGCTCATTTGATGCTTGGTAAACCCTTGTGCTGAGATTTAAAAGCCTTGGCAGTGGCAGCGCTGGGAACGCCACCTTGGTGGAGTCGTCTCAGGGTGAAAACACCTCTAGAGTGCTGGTCGACTGCGGCCTGTCCATGACGGAACTCAGAACTCAGCTCTCCCCAATGGGGTTGGATTTAGAGGACATTCAAGCTTTGTTTGTGACGCATGAACACGCTGACCATGTGGGGCATGCCAAACAATTTGGACTTAAAACGGGTCGACCTATTTTTACCAGCCAAGGCACCCAATTGGCCATCCAAGTGCACTCATGGGGTTTACGAAAAGAACAAATCCAATGTGCCAGTGACAGTGAAGTCATCCAAATTGGCCACCTTCAACTCTGCCCATTCACCGTACCCCACGATGCAAGAGAACCCTTGCAATTGAGTTTGAGCGATGGAGAAATGAAACTCGGTCTTGTAACCGATTTGGGTCATGTAAGCTCTCATGTGGTTCGTGCGCTTCAAAACTGTCATGCCTTGATCTTGGAGTGCAACCACGATGAGCACATGCTTAGACTCTCAAAGTACCCCTCTTTTTTAAAGGCTCGCATCTCTGGCCCCTTGGGTCACTTGTCCAACAAAGCCTCGGCCCAATTGCTTCGCGCCGTGATGAACACGGGTTTAAAAACCGTGGTTGCGGCCCATTTAAGTGAAAAAAACAATACTCCTGAATTGGCAACCAACGCATTGCTAGAAGTCCTTGAACATCAAGGCCCCCATCTGATTGTGGCCGACCCCCAAAAAGGCACAGACTGGATCACGGTCGATTAAGCGTGACTAGCCGACAAAAGCTTTCTCGCATTTAGACTTCTGCAGACGCAAAAAAAGCCACCCGAGGGTGGCTTTCGCATCAGCCAGAAGGATTACTTCTTATCGGCAGCAGCAGGTGCAGCGGCAGGTGCAGCAGCAGGTGCAGCAGCAGGTGCAGCGTCAGCAGCAGGTGCGGCGGCAGGTGCAGCAGCAGGTGCCTCTGCAGGAGCAGGAGCAGGAGCAGCGGGAGGAGCTTCTTTTTTGCCACAAGCAACTAAAGCGGCGGCCAACAGTGTTGCCAATAGAAGTATTTTTTTCATGTCAGATATCCTTTGAGGGGTAGAGTTAACAATTTCCAGAAATTGTCACAATAAACTGTGACGGAGTCACCAATACTAAACTGTACCAATGAACTCAGGGAAGGATTATAAAGGATTATTCATGCGGCTTTACAATTTATCAAAATGAGGGGTTTGTCGCTCGCAGAGTCCCCAAACCCAAGATCACTCTTGCCCCAGGTGCACCCAACCGTTCTCTAGCCATTCACCCAACAAATTCAAGATCAATTTCAAGCGCTTGGGAGATTTTTGTGCCAACTTTTTTAAATCCCTAGGCAAAAGGAACCTTTGATTGGCCAACTTTTTCAAAATCTCTCCTTCTAGGCCTGTCGCACCCACGCTCTCAGCATTGATATAAATGGTGGCCTGGTCATAAAGAAGTTGCGTTTTACTCGATACGTGCAAAGTTTGTTGCGCTGAGTCACTTA
>CANJNC010000015.1 GCA_947475685.1 Comamonadaceae bacterium
ATCTCAGTGAACAAAGACATGGAGGGCACGGTGTTGAGTGCGACGTTGCTTGGGACCGATTACAAAACACGTTATGGCAACTACACCTTACCTGGTTCAGGTGCAAAAGAGCTCAGTGGCTCGGCCTTGGTGTTGGGTGTGAAAAAGAATTTTTGATTACGACAAAGGACATCACATGAAATTGATAACCGCCATCATCAAACCATTCAAACTCGATGAGGTCCGTGAGGCCCTTTCAGCGATTGGTGTTCAGGGCATTACCGTCACAGAGGTAAAAGGGTTTGGTCGTCAAAAAGGCCATACCGAGCTGTATCGTGGAGCTGAATATGTGGTTGATTTTTTACCAAAGGTCAAAATTGAAGTTGCGGTTGCAACCGAGCTACTCGAGAGATCCATTGAAGCCATAGAAGGCTCTGCAAGAACCGGGAAAATCGGCGACGGCAAGATCTTTGTTTACGATCTTGAACAGGTGGTTCGTATTCGAACCGGAGAAACTGGTCAAGAAGCGCTTTAAGCACCCATTTAAAGAAAGAAGAAATCATGAAAAATCTGTTCGCATCCCTGGCACTCGGTTTGAGTTTGCTCTTGGGTTCTGCGGCCGTTTTGGCCGATACCGCACCCGCTCCTGCGCCCGCTGCTCCCGCAGCTGCCAGTGCCGCGGCCGATGCAGCGCCAGTTGCTGCACCTGTTCCCGTTCCCAACAAGGGCGATACCGCATGGATGACCGTGGCCACGGCCTTGGTCATCATGATGACCATCCCTGGTTTGGCACTCTTTTATGGCGGTTTGGTACGCAGTAAAAACATGCTCTCAATTTTGATGCAGGTTTTTGTAGTGACCGCTTTGATCTATGTACTGTGGCTACTTTATGGGTATACCCTTGCATTCACGGCAGGCAACCCCTTCTTTGGTTCAATGGACAAGTTGTTCTTCCTTGGTATTACACCAGACTCCGTGGCGGCAACATTTAGCAAGGGCGTTGTGATTCCTGAGTACACATTTGCCGGTTTCCAAGCCACATTTGCAGCGATCACCTGTGCATTGATTGTGGGATCGTTTGCAGAGCGCGTGAAGTTTTCAGCCGTGTTGTTGTTTTGCGCACTTTGGTTTACGTTTAGCTACTTACCTGTCGCGCACATGGTTTGGTATTGGGACGGTCCTGACGCAATCACAGATGCTGCTAGCTTGGAAAAAGTCACCGAAGCGGCAGGATGGTTATGGGCCAAAGGTGCACTTGACTTTGCTGGAGGAACGGTCGTTCACATCAATGCTGCAGTTGCAGGTTTGGTGGGCGCATACATGATTGGCAAAAGAACGGGTTACGGAAAAGAATCCATGGCCCCACACAGCTTGACTTTGACCATGATCGGTGCTTCGATGTTGTGGGTGGGTTGGTTTGGTTTCAATGCAGGATCCAACTTGGAAGCCAACGGCGTGACAGCCCTTGCGTTCATCAACACCTTGGTCGCCACGGCTGCAGCAACTCTAAGCTGGATCATGGGTGAGGCTTTGGGCAAAGGCAAGTCTTCGATGTTGGGTGCAGCGTCTGGCGCAGTTGCAGGTTTGGTTGCAATTACACCGGCTTGCGGTTTTGTTGGACCACTGGGTGCAATCGTCATTGGATTTGCTGCCGGTTTGTTCTGCCTTTGGGGTGTGAGCGGTTTGAAGAGCCTTTTGGGTGCAGACGACTCATTGGACGTTTTTGGTGTGCATGGTGTTGGCGGTGTGTTGGGCGCATTGTTAACGGGTGTCTTTGCTTCACCCTCTTTGGGCGGTACAGGTATTTATGACTATGTAGCCAATGCGGTTGCACCCGAGTATTCAATTTCTGGACAAGTTTGGATTCAATTACAAGCCGTCATCACGACCATCGTTTGGTCTGGCGTTGTGTCTGTGATTGCTTACAAAGTGGTTGATTTGCTTCTTGGACTTCGTGTAACTGAAGAAGAAGAGCGTGAGGGTCTGGACATCACTTCACACGGTGAGTCAGCATACAACCGTTGATTAATTAAAAGATTTAAAGCATTAAAGGGAAAAACAATTCAAATGGTCTAGTTTCATGTCTAGTTCTTCAAAGAACTTTTAACCCACCAAGCATAAAAAACTTGGTGGGTTTTTTTATGCTCAATGAAAAGATTAGACTTGGCTGTAATCATAAAGTGGCATTTAAAATAAAAGCCCTCGTGTTTAATGCGAAAAAGGGGGTCAGGTAAAGACACCCTCCTTGTGATTGAAAATAAGTATGGCAAACTAGACTTAAAAGAGAGTCGATTTAAAAAAATGGCTAAACGGAGGCGGCGAATGAAGAGGATCACTTTAAATAGCAACTCTTTAAGTTGTGCAATTGATGGTGATCAAGGCGCTGAAATCACCGAGTTGAAATACCGAGGACGAGACATCCTTGGTGGGCAAGTGGCAGGCCCATACCCAGAAAAGAAGAGCATTGGGCTTCTTGCTTTGATACCTTGCGTGCATCATGCTACGCTCAAAGAGTTGATCTGGCACGGAACGGGACATCCGCTATTAAACAGCATCGTCAATGACGAGCATTCAGATTGGGGTCTTGGATGGAAAAACCAATGGCAAACCTTAGAACAACAATCTGATTTTGTGATGCTAAGTTTAGAGCACAGGGCAGAAAAGAACTGGCCGTGGTTTTTTGACGCTTCGCAAGTGATCCGACTGCGTGATGACAGGCTTGTTCTAACACTTTCAATAACCAATCAGTCCAAGGTCCCATCCCCAGTGGGTTTGGGTTGGGCAATGAGTTTTCCAATTGAGCGTGGCCAGCAACTCAACATTAAGGCAAGAAATCAATATGCACGGACCACCAAGACCTCAAATCCTTTGACCAAGGTGGATTTGTCAGACAGAGAAGAAAAAAACGCGCAAGTATTTAACATTGAATGCAACGAGCTCACTCATGCACAGTATTTTGGCGGTTGGGATGGCCAATTGGAGCTGAGAACAAAGCATGATGGCTTGAACCTTGTTTCAAACTTGAAAACAGTTCAAGCGAGCCTTACAAGCGATGGCGCATCATTGAGTTTAAAAGTGCTTGATCTTCCAATGGATGTCATGAACCACAAGGCCTTGGCACAAATGCTCGAGCCAGGTGAGTCTACGAGCATTGAAATGTCATTGAGCTGCAAGGCTCTGGGTCTAAGTAGGCTTTAAGCACTTGCAGTCTCAATATAGCCAAATTGACGCTTAGACAAAGCAAGGCCAACCCCAGGCGTGACACCAAAATCCAAAACATGTCCAATGAGGATGTCGTGATCTCCAGCGCTGACAATTTGTTCAATCTCACAGTCAAACCAAGCCAAGGATTGGGGCAATTTAGCTCTGTGACTGCTCATTCGTTCTATGGGTTCATCTCTAAAGCGGTCAGCTTGAGAGCCTATTGAAAATTTCATGGCCAAATTTTTTTGCTCAAGACTGAGCACATTGACTAAAAACCCATTGGCTTTTGTAAATGCGCGATTGGATAAGGCGACTTTAGCGACGCTCCAAAGAACCAAAGCAGGGTCCATTGAAACTGTATTAAAGGAGTTGCAGGTCATGGCCCAGTCTTGGCTCTCGAAGTGCGTGGTCACGATGGTCACGCCCGTGGTAAAGCAACTCATTGCGTCTTTGATGGAGCTCATGAAGGATAAAAATCTAAAAATAAAAAAATAAAAAGTCGGCCTCTAGCAAGGACACGATTCGAGATGCGAACACTTAAAAAGGAATATCATCGTCCATGTCATCAAAGTTTGTTTTGGGCGCCTGAGCAGCAGATGGAGCCGCAGTTTTAGGTGCTTGCTTGCTGGGTGCATTTTGAGGCGAATAGCCGCCACCAGAATCTTCGCTAGAACTCGAGCCATCGCGACCGCCTAGAAGTTGCAACTCCGTGGCAATGATGTCAACGGTGTTTTTTTCAATACCAGCTTGGTCGGTGTATTTCCCATATTTCAAGCGACCTTCTACATAAATAGGGCGTCCTTTTTTGACGTATTCACCAGCAATTTCAGCAAGGCGGTCATAAAAAGTAATTCTGTGCCATTGCGTATCTTCTACCATGTCCCCAGTCTCGCGATTTTTACGTCGAGTTGAGGTCGCTATGCTCACGTTCGCAACAGCTTGCCCAGATGGGAGATAACGAACCTCAGGGTCGCGACCACAGTTTCCCATCAAGATCACTTTATTGACAGATGCCATATTAAAAACTTTCAATAAAAAATAAAACAACTCATATGCAATCTACCATCGTGTTGAAAGCATAAAAGATTGATGATATCACCAGTATATTCTGGCGATCATGACTTGATCGGCTCAATTCGCTATGAACTTCTAAGTTTGCAACTTAACAAAATGGATTTTGACAAAATACAATGAACGCATGGTTATTACAAAAGTACTATGAAGAATAAAGCATAGCTTGAAAAAGATCCATCTGACATCTAAAAAACCCCTGAAAAATGAAGATTTATCAAGTTGCAATGCAAGGTCAATGAAACGCCTAATGGCTAAAAGACACTGAGTTCGACAGGTTTTGAGATTGACCGTGACTTTAGAGAACCACGCTCTCTTTCCTCTAAAGAGGAGTCACCTTGGCGAAAGGCGAAAAGAGGTGGTAAGCGAAAGGCCCCCAAGCAAGCGCGCAAGTTCCAGGCGGCGTTGAAGAAGCCTTTACCTCGCTTTTATTCGGCCTTGGGGGAGTAATTCATTCGCCAGGAGACAAAAATCCAAAGCAGCAAGAGCGCGCTGGCTGAAGCAAAGAGGCCCTCTGGGCCGATGAGTTTGGCGACCCAGCCACCTGCTGCTGCGCCCGTAAAAATACCCAAGGATTGAAGTGTATTGTAAATCCCAAGCGTAGAGCCACGTGCTTGCAAAGGTGCAATTTTCGAGGCCAAACTGGGTTGACTGGCCTCTAAGATATTGAAGCCACAAAAGAAACAAAACAAAAGGATTTCTAAAAACCAAATATTTGGAGCATGGAGAGTTTCAAACATAAAACCCAATTGAACCAAGAAAACCAAAAAAATTGAACTTAAAAATAAAGGTCGAAGCAGCCCCTTTCGTTCAAGTGGAAAGAGCGTTAAACCCATGACAACAAATGACAACAAGACGGCTGGCAAGTAAACCCAGCCATGATCGTCTTTGACAACGCCTGCGCCAACGAGCAAGGGCGGGACGGCCATCCAAGTTGCAAGTTGCACCCCATATAAAACAAAAACCCCAAAATAAAGCTTGAGTAAGTCGGCGGTAAAAACCAAGCTTTTTAATTGAGAAAAAGGAATTGGTGGCGTGGTGGAGAGATGGAACTGCTCTTGGGGCGTCCAAAATACAACCACTGCAACGCCAATCAAAGACAAGGCGAGAGTGACTTCAAAAATAAAGGGCAAACCACCCCAGCGACTTAAAAAAGGACCAACTACCAATGAAACGGCAAACATCAGACCGATGCTTGCACCAATGAGAGCCATGCCTTTGGTCCTGACTTCTGCACGAGTTTGGTCAGCAAGCAATGCGCTGACCGCGGCTGAAATTGCACCTCCCCCTTGAATGGCGCGGCCAAGGGCCAAGCCATGAACAGAGGTGGCGATGGCCGCAAGCCAACTGCCTAGCGCCAAAAGCAAGAGACCCAACACAATGATTTTTTTGCGTCCTAGACGATCTGCGGCCAGCCCAAATGGAATTTGCAGCGCAGCTTGAACCAGCCCATACAGACCAATGGCGAAACCAATGGCCACCTCATCGTTGCCGCCGATGTAGCTTTTGGCTTCGATGGCAAAGACCGGTAGAACCATGAAAAGTCCAAGCATTCGGAGTCCGTAAATGCAGGCAAGAGAAAAACTGGCACGTTTTTCATCTTGGGTCATGCGGTGAGGATCGGAAAGTGTCGTGTTTGGTAGATCTTGCACTGGAAGGGCACTCAGACAAAGGATGAGAGGGTAAAGGACAGATTGTCTCCCAAACAAGCATGGTTTGAGAGAGGTTAAGACTCAAATTAGATAAAACAATGGGTTTTCCAGGTCAAATTGCCAGCAGGTGTTTGCAAGTCATGGGTGGAAAATGCGGGGGAAAAACAGTAAAGGCAGAGAGATAAGTTTTTTTGGGTTGGCGCAAATGGAGGAAAAAAGTTATCATGTACGGTTAATTTAAGGGACAAATCCTACCGTGAATGCATCCATTGAAGGCCCATATTTAGGCCATGTGATCGATCAAAAGAATACGCCTCATGGTCTTATCAGTATCAGGGGAGCGAGAACACACAACTTAAAAAACATTGATTTAGATTTGCCTAGAAATCAATTGGTGGTGATCACGGGTTTATCGGGTTCGGGCAAGTCCAGCTTGGCCTTTGACACACTCTACGCCGAAGGGCAAAGGAGATATGTTGAAAGTTTGTCAGCGTATGCCAGGCAATTCTTACAGCGCATGGACAAGCCCGATGTGGACTTGATCGAGGGCTTATCGCCCGCGATTTCGATAGAGCAAAAGGCGACCAGCCACAATCCTCGTTCAACGGTAGGCACGGTCACGGAGATACATGATTATTTGAGGCTTTTATTTGCCCGTGCTGGTACGCCGCATTGTCCAGAGCACACCCTGCCATTGCAAGCTCAGACGGTGTCGCAAATGGTCGATACCGTCATGTCATTTCCAGCAGAAACAAGGATCATGGTTTTGGCGCCCATCGCCAGAGAAAAAAAGGGTGAATTTGCCGATCAACTTCTTGCATTGCAACAAAAAGGCTTTGTGCGCTTTAGAGTTGGTAAAGAGGTGCTCGAGGCGACAGACTTACCGAGTTTCAAAAAAACCGAGAAACATGACCTGGATGTCGTGATCGATCGTCTTAAAGTACGTGAGGATGCGTCTCAACGTTTGGCTGAAAGTTTTGAGACCGCCTTGATGGTTGCGTCAGGCAAGGCGATTGTTTTGAACTTAGATACGTTAGAGGAGAGGAGCTTTAACGCCAAATTTGCCTGTCCTGTTTGTCACTTCTCAATGGGCGAATTGGAGCCAAAGCTTTTTTCATTCAACTCCCCGGCTGGAGCGTGCGAGGCCTGCGAGGGTTTGGGTCAAGAGGAGTTTTTCGATCCCAACCGTGTGGTGGCCTTTCCAAGCTTGAGCTTGGCCAGTGGAGCGATCAAGGGTTGGGATAGGCGGAACGCTTACTTTTTCTCTATGCTTGAGAGCCTATCAAAGCATTACCAGTTTGAAATTGATACGCCATTTGAGTCAATACCTCTTGCAACTCAACAAATTATTTTAAATGGCTCGGGCACGGAAGAGATCAAGTTCAATTATGTGATTGATGCCGCTGGAAAACCAACGCGCAAAACAAGCAAAAAGCACGCGTTTGAAGGCATCTTGGTGAACATGAAAAGGCGCTATCAAGAATCGGAATCTGCCTTGGTTCGGGAGGACTTGGGCCGCTATAGGAGCACACGCTCTTGCAATGTATGCGCGGGAGCGAGATTAAAGCTAGAGGCTTTGCATGTTCGCCTTGGCGAGGGGTCAGGTGCAAAGGGCTTGCATGAAGTGAGTCATTTGACCCTAGGTGAGTGTTTGAAATATTTTATAAGTTTGAGCCTAAAAGGCGCCAAAGCTGACATCGCTTCAAAGGTGATCAAGGAGATTCAATCGCGATTGAAATTCTTAAACGATGTGGGCCTCAATTACTTAAGCCTGGCAAGAAGTGCGGAGACCCTTTCTGGTGGTGAGGCTCAGCGCATCAGATTGGCCTCCCAAATAGGTTCTGGTTTAACGGGGGTCATGTACGTCCTAGATGAGCCAAGCATTGGCTTGCATCAAAGAGACAATGAACGCTTGATCGAGACGCTTAAGCATTTGAGAGACATTGGCAACTCCGTCTTGGTGGTTGAGCATGATGAAGACATGATTAGAGCGGCGGATTATTGTGTAGACATGGGCCCAGGCGCAGGCGTTCATGGCGGGCGTGTGATTGCGCAAGGTCGGCCAAGTGAAGTGGAGCGCAATCCTCAATCTCTGACCGGGCGTTACTTAAGTGGAGCCCTGAAGATCGAAGTTCCAAAGATCCGAAGCCCCTGGTTGACCCAAGAGGTCAAGACCCATGATCAGCTCAAAAAGAGCAACGCATCAGACACCAAAAAACGCATACAAACAAAATTAGAGATTTCAAGCACCAGGGGATACAAAAGTGTGCCTGTTGCTTCGATTTTAGATACTCAGCCGCACCCATTTTCAAAGCTTGGCTCAAGCAAAGAGACCATAGAGCAAAGCCTACACTTCAAACACACGACCCCAACACCTAGCCAGAGTGCCCATTCCATGGGAATGTCTTTGTTCATTAAGGGTGCTTGCGGGAACAATTTGCGCTCGATTGACGTTCATATTCCGGTGGGTCTCATGACCTGTGTCACTGGCGTATCTGGATCGGGAAAATCGACATTGGTCAATGACACCTTGTACCTGGCCGCCGCACAGCACTTGTACCGCTCTCACGAAGAGCCTTCACCGCATGAGGAAATCGCGGGTTTGGAGCATTTCGATAAGGTGATCAACGTTGACCAGTCTCCCATTGGAAGAACACCGCGAAGCAATCCTGCAACGTATACAGGGATGTTGACACCCATTCGCGAGCTGCTGGCTGAAATGCCGATGGCCAAAGAGCGTGGCTATGGGCCAGGGCGATTCTCTTTCAACGTGGAGGGCGGACGATGTGAAGCATGCCAAGGCGATGGAGTCGTTAAGGTGGAGATGCATTTTTTACCAGATATTTACGTGCCTTGCGATGTGTGTTTCGGTAAACGCTACAACCGTGAGACCTTGGAGGTCACCTATAAAGGTAAAAACATTGCACAAATATTGGAGTTGACGGTAGAGTCTGCGATGGAGTGCTTGCAAGCGGTGCCCAGTATTGCGCGAAAGTTACAAACCTTGATGGATGTGGGCTTGAGTTACATCAAGCTTGGGCAATCTGCGACCACTTTGTCAGGTGGTGAGGCGCAACGCGTCAAGTTGGCCTTGGAGCTGTCCAAAAGAGACACCGGTCGAACGCTTTATATCTTGGATGAGCCAACCACGGGCTTGCATTTCGCAGACATTGAGTTGTTGTTAAAAGTCCTTCACCGCCTGAGAGATGCGGGCAATACCATTGTGATCATTGAGCACAATTTAGACGTGATCAAAACGGCAGACTGGCTGATTGACATGGGCCCAGAAGGGGGCGACCAAGGCGGTCAAGTATTGGGCTGCGGCACGCCTGAGCAACTGTCCCAAAATGAACAAAGCTTTACAGGGCATTATTTAAAAAAACTGTTGGCTTAGAAAACGAATCAAAGACGAATAGGAAACAGAGACACCCAAAATAAGGGTTCATGAACTTTGTAAAAGGGCTCTGGTTTTCAAAGCTTCTTGTCGAGACGCGTTGGCAAAATCATCTTGATCAGAGGCATAAATAATTGCGCGTGAAGAGGTCACAATCACGCGTGCACGCTCTGTGCTCTTGGCCGCCTTGACCGTTGCAATCGCGTCACCACCTTGTGCGCCAATGCCGGGAATTAAGAGAGGCAAGGTCGGTGCTTTTTGTCTAACGCGCTCAATTTCGTTGGGATAGGTTGCTCCCACGACAAGGCCAAGTTGGCCATTTGTATTCCATGGGCCGTTGGCCAAACTGGCAATGTGTTCATACAAATGCGGGTTGTTCTCCATAGTTGAAAGACGCTGATTTTGAAGATCATCGCCACCGGGGTTAGACGTGCGACATAAAAGAAAAGCGCCCTTGTCGTGGTATTTTAAATACGGCGCAATCGAGTCAAAGCCCATGAAAGGTGAAAGGGTCAGCGCATCCGCACCGTAGCGCTCAAACGCTTCGATGGCGTACTGCTGTGCAGTGCTACCGATGTCGCCCCGCTTGGCATCCAAAATAATCGGCACGGATGGGGCCACATCGCGAATATGGCGAATGAGTCTCTCAAGTTGAAGCTCGGCTCTGTGAGAGGAGAAGTAAGCAATCTGTGGCTTGTATGCCATGACCAAATCGGCCGTGGCGTTGATGATTTCAGCGCAAAAATCAAAAATCTTGTCAGATTGGCCGCGCCACTTTAAAGGAAACCGATTGGGTTCTGGATCAAGCCCGACACACAAGAGGGATTGGTTTTGCGTGTTGGATCTTAAAAGCTGATCGAGAAATTTCATAATGAATGTGAAAAAAATAGGGGGTGAAGAATCAATGAATCAATGAATGAGCCCAGCATAAATCTGTCCAAGCATTCGATTTGATCTCCCCTGAGCGCATCATTTGTTCGGGTGAGTAGGTGACGATCATAGGGGTGTCTTCAAATTGATGAAGTTTTGAACGCAATTTACCCAGGGGTTCATTTTTTAAGGGGGTGTCCTGCGTAAGCGCATTTGCTGCTGCTTGCCCCATGACCAAAAGGAGTTGAGGCTCAAGCAGTTTAATTTGTTGTTTTAAATGGATCAAACACGTTTGCGTTGCAACATCAGCAGGTGCTTCAAGCTTTGGGCTAAGACACTTGACCGTATGGGTAATGAGATAATTCAACGCAGGTGTTTTTCTGTCGGGCAAGGAAGGGCTGGCAAAGAGAAGGTGCTTTAATATCGCATTGAACAAGGCAAGGCTATTTTCTGAAAACGCGACGACCGAGCCATCCAGGGCTCTTTTGGGTGAGTCGGATATGATCAGCCAGTCAATCTTAGATCTTTTTTCGGTGTTGCTGTTTTCAACTTTAAAGGCCTCAATGTATCTCAGGGGGGCGTTGTGTCCTAAATCGCATGCACGGCAAGTTTGAAGATGCACCTCGATTTCCACCCAGTTCATTTTGGCGACCTGAGAGATCAGCGTGGGGTTTGGCAAACCTGCACCAATGGGGGTCTTGTTTGGAGCTGGGTGCGCAGGCGTCGAGGAGCTTGTCAATGGGCGAGGGCGAATAGCCGGTACCTGAGACACCTGAGGGGGGATAGTTTTTTTGTAATAAAGTGAGATTCCCATCTCATTTAAGATGGATTTCTTTCGCGGGGTGAGTTGCAGCTTCATGAAAAGTTATAACCGATAGCTCATAATGATCGCGTCTTCACGTTGATGGCTTGACAAAGGGTAGTAGTTTTTTCTCTCGCCTACTTTTTTAAAACCAAAAGTTTCATAAATTTTAAAGGCGCGCTCATTGCTCACGCGAACCTCAAGCCAGATCCATTGAGCACTCACCGTTTTGGACATCAGTGCCAAACTCTCTAACATATGCAGTGCGTAGCCTTTGCTTTGGAACGGCTTGGCCACCGTAAAATTCAAAAGATGCACCTCTTGGAATCCCATCATAGCAACAAAATAGCCAGTCAATGTGGTGCCGTTCATCAAAAGGTGACACCAGTTGTTGCTTTTGATTGCATCTAAAAAATTACCGCGCGTCCAGGGTTTTGAGTAAACCGATTGCTCAATGAGCAACAACTCATCAAGTTCGAGTTCACTCAAGTGCACAAAGTGAAGAGGCTCTATCGGGTATTCAAGCATGTTGGCGCCGATCCTAGGAGAGGGGGAATGCGTTGGGCATGCAATTAAGGCCGAAGAGTAAGGTTTGATTCTCGCGTCTGGGATCGTTCAAGCGTGGTTTGCGCTACTCTGTCGCGCAAATAGAGTGGCGTTGGCAAGCTCGTGCAGGTTTGCAGCTCCAACGAAAAGCCCGTGTCTGCACAATGAGCTTTAGCAAGCGCAATGAGCGCATCTGCTCGAGGGCTCATCTGAATGAGTTCATATTTGACAGATTGGGTGCAAAGCAGCTGCTCAATATCATCTTGAAAAATGTTGAATGAATTGCAAGCGACCAAGACGGACATGTTTGAATGGGGTTCAGTCCAAGCTTTGGGCAACCGCATGGCGCGAGGATCAAGCAAGCAAGGTGCTAGGTTGACTCGCCAGCGTGGATGGATTTTTTCATATGCACCCACATAAATTTGTCCCATTCGAGCATCCAAAATAGAAAGCACATGTGAAAATTGGGGCCTGGCTTGGAGAGCAGATTGAGCCAAGACAAGCAAAGAGTCAAATCCGAGTGTAGGAACGCCATGTCCAAAAGAAAAGCCTTGGGCCACAGAGCATGCGGTGCGCAACCCAGTGAAGGAGCCGGGCCCTTTGCCATAGACAATGGCATCTAGTTGTTTAAAGTTCAAATCCAACTCAGCCATGCCGATTAAGCATTCGGGGATCAAAACACTTGAAGTACGCGCGCCTGCTGTACATTCGAAGGACCAAGTATTCAAGTTGTTGGACGCGGCCAATGACAAGGTATCGCTGCTGCACTCAATGGCTAAAAATTTCATGGCTTTATTATCCCCCATGGCGCTTTGAATTATGGGCCTGTCGCAGCCAAAAGCCGGTATGGCCCCGGGCCGACTTAATGGACGAGCGTCTTGACAGGTCGAACTTTCTTGGGCAAAGTCAAAAAATGAACTCAAAAGACGCTATAAAAATACTGGTTATGCGCCAGTTTGCCAAGAATCTCAGGTCTGGGGTGTTGATGGCTTTGCTGTTGATACCCGCGGTTTGGGCAAAAGAGCCCGTTGTGAGGCAAACACCTTTGGGCTCGTCTCAAAGAGTGAGCGTGGCAGGGTCTTTGCCAGCGCAGATTGTTAATTTATTGCAAAAAGCAGATCTCTCGCCCAACTCTTTGAGTGTGATGGTGAAAGAGGTCCCCAATCGTGCAAGCTTTCAGCCGAACGCTCAAGAAGAGGTTGAAATAAGCCATTTGGCCTCCCTACCAAGAATACCGGCCTCACTCATGAAGTTGGTCACCACGCAGGCTGCACTGGATTTGCTCGGGCCAAACTACACGTGGAAAACCAATGTCTTTATCACGGGGCCAATCAAACCTTCTGGCGTATTGGAGGGTGATGTCATATTGCGTGGTGGTTTAGATCCCAAACTGACGGTGGAAAATGCGACGCATGTTATGCAGAAATTGAGATCCTTGGGTATTCAGAAAATACAAGGCGACGTCCTGATCGATAAGAGTTTGTTTGATGCACCTGAAAAAGATCCGGGTAAATTTGATGGTGAACCCCTTCGCCCCTACAACGTTTTTGCCGATGCGCTGTTGATCAACTTCAACGCTTTGTTGGTCAGCATCACGCCAGATCCATTGAGCGGCGTGGCGCACATCGACATTGAGCCACGAATGGACGGCTTGGCGTATTCAAAGCAAGTTCCTTTGACCCATTCAAACTGTGTAGATTACAGGCAGGAGTTGAAGGCAGATTTTTCGCAATCCTTGCTCATTAAATTCAATGGCACTTTTGCAAAGTCTTGCGGCATGAAAATTTGGCCTTTGGCCTTTTCAAGACCTAAAGAATTTACTCAAAGAGCGCTCGCTGGAATTTGGCAGAGTTTAGGAGGCGAGATTGCGGGGTCCTTCAAATTGGGGGTGTTGCCAGCAAAGGCAACGCTGCTATGGAGCGAAAACTCTCAGCCCTTGGGAGATATAGTCAGAGACATGAATAAATTCTCCAATAACGTCATGGCGCAGCATCTTTTTTTGAGCTTAAGCATGGGAACGCCTAGCGGTGTGAGCGAGGCGGCCTCCAGAGAGATTGTTCAAAAGTGGTGGCGCGAAAAAATATCTCCAACGCCCTTGCAAATCGATCAGGGTTCGGGTTTAAGTCGAGATGATCAACTCAGCGCACAAGGTTTGGTGGATTTGTTGAGCTACGCTTGGCAGTCACCTTATATGCCTGAATTGATCTCATCTTTGCCCATCACGGGCATGGACGGGACCTTAAAGAAAAGTCAAAGCACTGCACTCGCTCATTTAAAGACGGGTAGCTTAAGAGATGTGAATGCGATCGCTGGATTTGTTCAAGGCAGACAACAAAAGCGGTATATTTTGGTGGCCATCTTGAACGATCCCAAAGCAAGGGAGGGGGCTGCTGTTTTGGAGGGCTTGATTCAATGGGTAGCGAACAGGTGAATTTCGCAGCAGACATTACCAGCCTTTGGCACTTCTTAAAAATGTATAGGTGTAGGCACCAAGTAAGCGCTGTGCCACGGGCGTGACGTTGATATCATCGGCATAGAGGTAGGTGTTGTAATTGGGGTCCGCACTTTTGGCGGTGCAATTGATGCCAGCCATGACCACAGGACACGCGGCCAAAGTGAGTCCAGCCGTTGTGATGCCATAGCCTTGAAAGTCAGCACTCAAATAAAGGACTTCTGCATCAAACAATCGAACCCCTTGACCGGAGACGTAAGTGCCAGCATTTGAGATGATTTTGTTGTTGAAGTTTCGTGTTTCATCTTGAATGAATTGAGACAATCCGCCTGCATAATTGGGCCAAGCCGCCGCAAATCGAGCGGCATTTTTTTGTGCAAAAGGACTGCCCTTGAGATCATAGGCATTCAATATCAAAATATGTGCAAAATTTTTAAGTTGGTCCCTGGCAAAAAGTTGATACGTCGTGCCAAGTGCACCCAACAAAGAGATCGCTTGGTCGGGCGTTTCCGTTTTATTCAAAACGGCTTGAGTGTGGTTCAAAATATCGTTCATGCCCGCATTGATGACGAGCATGTCTCCAGGCTTGGGCACAAAACCGCTCAGCTGCTTGGGCAGATCAGCCACTGTGGCCTTCGGGGTTGCAAACGCCGTTGAACTGGGGTCAAAAGCAATGTTGTAGCTGGTTGCAAGTTGTGTTACCCAATTGTTGACCGTCATGTCATTGACCGTCAACTTGTCATTGAAAGCGTTGACTGGTGTGCCTTGATAGCTTAAAAAATCTCCAATGGAGACAATGCGATTGGGAAAGAACTCATCGTATTTGGAGCTTGAGCCACAGCCCGCGAGAAGGCAAAGCAGGCCCATTGTGGTCAAGGCGACGACTTGCATGGTCCATTTGGACATCTTCTTGATCATCTGTTCACTCCAGTAAGAGCTTGTAGTTTACTGGGACTTCGGGCTTATGGAGGTGAGAGGACATAAAAATCAGAATTATTGGGCATGAGAGGCTCTTTTGAGTCGATCATTGACGCCTAACCAGTCTGGCGCAAAGGGGGGCTGTTCGATCCATATTTCCTGAACGCCCGCTTTGTCAAAAGCCCTCAGGGTTGAGAAAAGAACTTGGGCGCAGACCTCCGCCCTTTGGGGCATGGCTTGGTATAAAAATGTCTTTGAGTCAAGGACAAGTGAGCTTGCGCTCCACACACCAATGAATGCCCTGGGTTGCGGCATGTAAGAGGACAAGCGCTGCTCGAGCGCTTGGCAATCCAGCAGCAACACCTTGGCTTGGGGTGCATAGTGTGCCAATAAACGCCCAGAGACTTTGGGTGTGATGGCTTTAAGCGCCTTGGGTGAAGAGTTCTCGGGGGTTTCATCGATCAATTCCTGCGCAATGGATTGATGCAACACTTGCTCCAATGATTCGGAGCTTAACTGCCCAGGGCGAAGCAAGATGGGTTGTCCTCTGGAGCAGTCGATGATCGTGGATTCAATCCCGATGTGTGAAGCGCCTCCGTTCAAAATCAGCAAGCCTTCTCCAAGTTCCTCGGCAACGTGAACCGCTTGAGTGGGGCTCACGCGACCAAAGCGATTGGCACTGGGCGCAGCGATGCCAAGAACGCCTAAATTTTTTGCAATTCCAAGCAGCTCCAAGGCCATGGGGTGGGAGGGTATTCTTAAACCAATCGTGCTTTGATGTCCACTGGAGGCGTTGGCAATGCCAGGCTGCCTTTGCAAAATGAGTGTCAATGCACCCGGCCAGAACTGCTTCATCAATACGTTGGCAAAAGGAGGAATATTGCAAGCAAAGTGCTCGGCGGTGTGCATGTCGGCGATGTGAACAATCAAAGGATGATCGTTGGGCCGCCCTTTCTTTTTAAAAACAAGCTCAACCGCATGGTCATTTTCTGCATCGGCGCCCAAGCCATAGACAGTTTCGGTTGGAAAAGCGACCAGCTTGCCCGCCTTTAGAGACTGGGCGGCTTGCAGGAGATCTGCTCTAGAGGGGTGCTCAATGATCATGATGGGTGGACATCGACAAAAAAGCGCTTTTGATCGGGGGCAAGTCTAAAATATGAAGGCATTTGTCAAGGATCATCAAGGCCTCTTTGGGATGCGCTGCCGTGATGTTGAGGTGCCCCATTTTTCGGCCCTTTCGGGCTTGCGTTTTGCCGTACAAATGCAGATGTGTACCTGAGTGGGCCAAAACCTTCTCCCAGGCCGGCTCAATGGGCCCTGTGCCATCCTCTTTGAACCAAAGGTCGCCCAGCAAATTGAGCATCACACAAGGGCTGTGCTGCCTTGGAGTGACAAGGGGAAGTCCACAAAGCGTTCGAAGTTGAAGCTCAAACTGTGAAACATCACACGAGTCCAGGCTGTGATGACCGCTGTTGTGTGGTCGAGGTGCTATTTCATTGACCACCCAAGAGGGCGTCTTTGGCGTGCGGGAAGAAGGGAGTGAAGAAGGGGATTCATCCACGATGAAAAACTCCACACAAAGCACACCCACATAGGAAAGAGTTTGCGCAATTTTATGCGCGGCTTGGATGAGTTCATTTTCAAGTTCAGCATCTAAAGCGTGATTAAAAACCGTGCAAAGATGCAAAATCCCATTGATATGCTGATTGCATTGAATGGGCAGGTTGACCATGTCATTGCGCTCGTTTCTGGCAACGATGACAGAGAACTCGGCCAAAAGGGGGAGTTTCTTTTCAAAGACACAAGGGATGCTTTCATCAGAGGCCGTAGGATTGGAGGACGCATTTAAAGAGGCGTAGGCCGAGTGCAACTCGGCCATATCGTGCACGAGAACTTGCCCTTTGCCGTCATAGCCCAAGCGAGCGGTTTTTAAAATACCAGGAAACAGCTCCAGTGGGGTTTTCAAGATGTCGCAAGCTTGGCCGATGATGTGATAAGGAGCGGTCTGGAGATCGCACGCACGAATCATGTTCTTTTCAATCGCGCGGTCTTGTGCAACGGAGACGGCATATGCGCTGGGTCGAACGGGTACTTTTAAGCTTAAACTTTCTAAGGTGTGTGCCGGGACATTTTCAAACTCTGTGGTCACGCGAGAGGCTCTTTGAGCCAAGAGATCGATACCTTGAGGATCATCATAGGCAAACTGAAGAAACTCATGGCTCAAATGAGCCGCAGGAGCGTTGGAGTCGGGGTCTAAAACCACGGTTTGATAGCCCATTTTTTGAGCGGTGTGCACCAACATGCGTCCCAGTTGACCAGCGCCTAAAATACCAATGCATGCAGGAGGGGCTAAATAATCAAGTGGACGGATTGCGTCGTTCATAGAGCGGTTTAAAAAAGAAGTTGTGACAAAAGAGGATCGGGGAAAGTCATGCAATCGGTGAGGGCTTTTAGAGTTCAAGTTTAGAGTTTTGAGCAGCAGCAGTTTGTTGTTGACGGTAAAGCATCAGTTTTTCCTCAAGTGTTTTGTCTGTGATGGCCAACATGGAGACGGCAAAAAGTGCAGCATTGGCCGCGCCAGCAATGCCAATGGCGAATGTCGCCACAGGAATACCTTTGGGCATTTGCACGATACTGTGCAGGGAGTCGACACCGTTGAGATGTTTGCTTGCGACCGGCACGCCCAAAACGGGCAGCGTTGTTTTAGCGGCTAACATTCCGGGCAAATGTGCGGCACCGCCTGCACCGGCGATAATAGCCTTGTAGCCACGAGATTTGGCCTGTTCAGCAAAGCTGAACATTTGGTCTGGCATTCGATGAGCGGATAAAACGCTCGCATCGAATGAAATATCAAATTCTTGCAATATACGGGCGGCATGTTGCATGGTTTCCCAATCAGATTGGGAGCCCATGACGACTGCAATAAGGGGTTGAGTCATTTTTTTGGCCTAATAAATGTGACAATTAGCTTGTATTTTAAGGTTTTGCTAGGAGTAGATGGAAATGATGGATGTTACGGTAGAAAATTTTGAACAAGAAGTGATGGCGTCGTCGATGCAAACGCCTGTTTTGTTGGACTTTTGGGCGCCTTGGTGTGGCCCTTGTAAAACCATAGGCCCCATGTTGGAGAAATTAGAGGAGGATTACCAAGGGCGATTCAAACTTGTAAAAATAAACTCTGATGATGAGCAACAATTGGCGGGTGCATTTGGGATCAAAAGCATACCTACTTGTATTTTAGTGAAAGAGGGGCGTCCAGTAGACGGCTTCATGGGTGCCTTGCCAGAGGGCAAACTCAAGGAGTTTTTAGACAAACATTTGCCCTCAATTGATGAGTTGATTGCACAAGAAGACGCGCAAGAAGCGCAAGAACTCTTGCAAGAGGGCAACGACGAGCAGGCTTTGGTCAAGTTGCAAGAGGCCTTGGCCATGAACCCAGCGAGTGAAGACACCCGCTATGATTATGCCAAACTGTTGATCAAATTAGGTGAATTACAAACAGCGGAAATGATTTTGGCGCCATCCTTGACCCAAATTCCTTTGCAATTGAGGTTTGATGCTTTGCATCACTGGCTGGAGTGCTTAAAGTTTATGCAGACGAGCGAAAAAGCAAGCTGGCGCATGGAGCAGTTTGATGAGCATCTTGCACTCAACAAGCGTGATTTTGAGACTCGACTGGCAAAAGCGCGTTGTTTGGTGGCCAGCGGTGCGTTGACTCAAGCGATGGACGAGTTGCTTGAAATTGTGATGCGAGACAAGCTGTGGTCAGATCAAGTCGCCAGAAAACTTTTCGTTTCCATTTTGGAGTTGATGACGCCTGCTAAAACCACCAAGAGCAATGCACAAGCACCTAAAGCAGAAGGCGCAATAGAGCTAGCGGGGCATGTGCCTCAAGTCGATGATCCGCAGGCAGAGTTGATCTCCAAATACAGAAGAAAACTAAGCATGGCCTTGAATTAATCGGGTTTAAACAGCGCCCAAACGTCTTGATATTTTTGCGCTGTTTGCTCAATGACCGTCCTTGGCAAACGGGGAGCGGGGGCTTTTTTATTCCAAGGGGCACCATGGATGTGTGTGCTCTCTAGCCAGTCTCTGAGGTACTGCTTGTCATAGCTTGGCGGGTTTGTGCCAACTTGGTAGGTCTCAAGAGGCCAATACCTGGAAGAGTCAGGTGTGAGGATTTCATCCATTAAAACGACTTCATTTTGGTCGTTTAAACCAAATTCGAATTTGGTGTCTGCAATGATGATGCCCTTTTCAAGGGCAATGAGCCTGGCCTTGGAATAAAGCGCAATGCTTAGATCGCGAATTTGATGGGCCAAGGACGAACCAATCAAAGAGATGGTTTGCTCAAAGCTGATGTTTTCGTCGTGCTCTCCAACAGCGGCTTTGGTGGCGGGTGTGAAGATGGGTTGATGGAGCTCACTGGCATGATGCAGGCCTTTGGGCAGTGCAATGCCACAAGCGGTTTGTTGGGTTTTGTATTCGGTCCAAGCACTTCCAGCAAGATACCCTCGTACAACCGCCTCAATGGGGAGAGGCTTTAAGCGCTTAACCAACATGGAGCGTTGTGAGACTTGATCACGCTCATCGACTCTGACGACCGACTCGGGCGCCTCGCCGGTGAGGTGGTTGGGACAAAGATCCGATAGCTTGTCAAACCAAAAGAGCGCCATTTGTGTCAGCAAAATGCCTTTGCCATCAATGGGCTCGCCCATGATGACATCAAATGCAGAAATTCGGTCAGAGGCGAGCATTAATATGTTGTCTTCACCAACTGCATAGTTGTCCCGAACCTTGCCTCGTGCCAAGAGTGGCAAGGATTGGAGGTTTGAAGAAAAAAGGGATTGCATGGTGGCCAAGCTCCAGAGAGATCAAAAAAACGGAGAGATCGATTGCGTAAAAGACTGAAAAAACAAAAAAGAGCTCTAGAAAATCTAGAGCTCTAAATTGAAACCAAAGAAAAAAACTTCCTTATGCGACCACCTGGGACAAGTGCCCACTGTTGTATTTGGCTGCAACAAATAAAAGGGACTCGCCTTTGATTTTGGATCCCTGTCCTTCACAGCCGAACTGAACATAGCGCTCCTTGCAGATGGCTTTTGCAGCAAGTTTGGCTGGCTTTAAAAACTCGCGGGGATCGAACTTGCCTGGGTTTTTGGCCAAAAATTCACGAACAGCAGCCGTCATGGCCAAGCGAATGTCGGTGTCGATATTGATTTTGCGAACGCCAAATTTGATGGCGTGTTGAATTTCGGAAACAGGAACGCCATAGGTTTCTTTCATCTCACCGCCAAATTCGCGAATCTTGCTCAACAGGTCTTGAGGAACGCTAGAGCTGCCATGCATGACCAAATGGGTATTTGGAATGCGAGCGTGAATTTGTTTGATGCGATCGATGGCCAAGATATCCCCCGTAGGCATGCGTGAGAATTTATAGGCACCATGGCTCGTGCCAATTGCAATTGCCAGTGCATCCAATTGAGTCTTTCTGACAAAGTCCGCCGCTTGTTCGGGGTCGGTCAGCAATTGCTCACGCGTTAAAACATCTTCTGAGCCATGGCCATCCTCTTGGTCTCCTTTGAGTGTCTCTAAAGAGCCCAGGCAGCCTAACTCGCCTTCAACGGTGATGCCTAGCTTGTGGGCCATTTGGACCACTTTTTTTGTAACCTCTAAGTTGTACTCGTAAGAGGCGATGGTTTTGCCATCTTCCATCAAGCTGCCATCCATCATGACCGAAGAAAAACCAAGATCAATGGCACCTTGACAGACCGCGGGACTTTGCCCGTGATCTTGGTGCATCACCACCGGAATATGGGGGTAGGACTCAATGGCTGCTTGAATGAGTTTTTTTAGAAAAATCTCACCCGCATATTTTCGAGCACCCGCACTCGCTTGCATGATCACGGGAGAACCTGTTTCATCTGCTGCTTCCATGATGGCTTGAACTTGCTCGAGGTTGTTGACATTGAAGGCGGGCAAGCCATAGCCGTTTTCGGCGGCATGGTCGAGAAGTTCACGCATGGATACGATGGCCATATTGATTTCCTAGACGAAGAGGGTAAATTGAAGATTTTAAACTGAGAAAATTCAGCTTACTTGGCAAATTTTAAGCATATTGGTTCCACCAGGAGAGCCCATGGGTTCACCACAGGTGATCGCATACACGTCGCCAGCGCTCACGATGTGTTTAGACTTGAGATGCCCTTCTGCTTGGTTAAGAGCCGTATCGCGATCGGCGCTGGTATCCATGAGCAATGGCGTGACATTTCTATACAGCGCCATTTTGCGTTGCGTGCTTAATTTGCTCGTCAAAGCGTAGATGGGAAGTTGTATTCGGTGGCGGCTCATCCAAAGGGGAGTTGATCCCGAGTCGGTTAAGGCCACCAAGGCTTTGGCGCCCAAATGGTGGGCTGTAAAAAGAGCCCCCATGGCAATGGTTTGGTCAATGCGGTGGAATGTTTTTCCAGAAAAGTCGGCGTCCAATTCAACTTGTTCTGCAGACTCAGCAGCGAGGCAAATTTGAGCCATCTCAGTGACTGTTTCTAAGGGGTATTTTCCCGCAGCCGTTTCAGCGCTCAGCATCACCGCATCGGTGCCATCCAAGACGGCATTGGCCACATCACTGACTTCTGCGCGTGTGGGTACGGGATTTGTGATCATGCTCTCCATCATCTGGGTTGCAGTGATCACAATTTTGTCGTGAGCGCGTGCAAGGCGGATCATATGCTTTTGAAGTGCGGGCACGGCGGCGTTGCCCACCTCAACGGCCAAATCTCCGCGAGCGACCATGATGCCATCACTGGATTTCAAAATTTCTTCTAAGTGTGGGATGGCTTCTGCTCTTTCTATTTTTGCAATCAACCCAGGTTTGTGCTTGAAAGGCGCAGCAGCAACATTTGCAAGTTGTCTGGCAAGCTCCATGTCGGTGGAGTTTTTCGGGAAACTGACGGCCAAGTAGTCTGCTTGAAAACTCATCGCCGTTTTGATGTCATCCATGTCTTTGGCTGTCAAGGCTGGTGCAGTTAGACCCCCACCTTTTTTATTGATGCCTTTGTTGTTGGACAACTCGCCGCCAACGATCACTTTGGTATGAACCTGTTCACCCTTGACTTGGGTCACCTCTAAGACAATCAAGCCATCATTGAGAAGCAAGATGTCTGCGGGTTTGACGTCTCGGGGCAACTCTTTGTAATCAAGACCCACACCATTGACGTCCCCCAAGGACTGGCGAGATGCATCCAAGATGAAAGGCTTGGAGTTCTCTAGCAGAACACGGCCTTGCTCAAACTTACCCACGCGAATCTTGGGCCCTTGTAGGTCGGCCATGATGGCGACTTCAACACCGGCTTTGGTTGCGGCTTGTCTGACCATGGCCGCTCGATCGATATGGTCTTGGGCACTCCCGTGAGAAAAGTTCAAGCGAGCCACATTCACGCCAGCTTTGAACATGGCCTCAAGCATTTGCGGCGTGTTTGATGCAGGGCCTAAAGTCGCAACGATTTTGGTCGCGCGAAGCAGAGAGTTTTTAGATATAGACATACCACAGATTGTCCCATGAAAGCCAGACAGCTCAAAGGAGCTCAGAGCGCTTTGTCCCCATATTTTCAACAAAATAAAAGTCAGTGAACTGAAAAATTAAAACCGATCAAATCCAAAAAATAAAGAGTCCCTTCTTAAAGGTGCTTATAAAAAGAGCAAGAATGAAAACAGGGATTTAATCAGCCATAAAACCTAAATGCGACAAGCATAGTATAAAAGTACTACAATAAAAACTGAAAAGCCTTTTTGTACAAAGAGATTTTGACAAAGACATTTTGGGAATTTGTTCGTAAAGAGGATAATCGTGTGTGAAATAAAAGTTTAGATAAATTTTTGCATTTCAAAAAAGAACATTTGTACGTAATTTGATGCTTTTGCGGGCATGTCATTGGTGCGTGAAATTCATGCCAAAAGACAAGGGGCCCCAAGCAGACATGACCTCTTTATCGATGAAAACCATAGAAACTCCAATTCCAGTAGATCAGCCCATGCCTCACCGCAAAGTCATCCGCGAGTGGCTTGTCCCTTTGTCAGAGAGCACAACCCTATCGGCGATCTTTTTATTGATGCTGGACTTGTGCGTTTGGGGGCTTTTCTTGGCCGGAACCGTCGCATTCCAAGCTTGGTGGGCCAAATTGGTCTGTGCCATTGGCGCGGGATTTACCATCGGGCGGCTCTTTATCATTGGGCACGATGCGTGTCACCAAAGCTTGACGCCACATCGCAGCTTGAACAAGTGGATTGGGCGCATTGCATTTTTACCCTCTCTCACGCCTTACAGTCTTTGGGATATTGGACACAATGTGGTTCATCATGGATACACCAATTTAAAGGGATTCGATTTCGTGTGGGCGCCATTGACCAAAGATGAATTCCAATCCTTGGGCGTATTCAAAAAACTTCTTGACCGAGCTTATCGAAGTGGTTGGGCGCCAGGTTTGTATTACATGATAGAAATTTGGTGGAACAAAATGATCTTTCCCAACAAGGAGAATATGCCCACCAGACGCACGATATTTGTCAAAGACAGCTTGTTGGTGAGTGCTTTTGGATTGGTCTGGCTGGGTGCTTTGTATGGACTCGCTGAAGCCACGCAACAATCGATGTGGTTTTTGGGTTTATTTTTTGTTTTAATCCCGTTTCTTTTTTGGTGTGCAATGATTGGTTTTGTGGTGTATGTGCACCACACACATGTCAAAGTCTCTTGGCACGAGGAGCGAGCAGCGTGGTCCAAGGCCCAGCCTTTTGTCTCAACGACAGTCCATTTGACGTTCCCATTTAAGATTGGAGCTTTGATGCATCACATCATGGAACACACGGCCCATCATGTGGACATGAGCATTCCTTTGTACAAGCTAAAGGCTGCCCAATCCAAGCTGGAGACGATGTTGCCTGATCGAATCATTGTTCAGCCCTTTTCTTGGAAATGGTATTTTGAAACCGCCAAAAGTTGTAAGTTGTATGACTTTACACAAAGGTGTTGGACGGATTACAAAGGACACGCAACGTCTACACCCGCACCTTTGCCAGCCTAATCGCGTTCGGTCCTTGAACAAATGGGCCTAGGCTCTAGACTCGCGGGTACTCAATCTTGAGCCAAGACCTGGGCTAGGAAAAGCTTGCAGCGTTCAATGAGGCAAGGCGCGTTTAGATAGTATTTCAAAGGCCGGAAGCGTTTTGCCTTCCAAGACTTCTAAAAAGGCACCTCCCCCAGTTGAGATATAGTCAATTTGGTCGGTCAGGCCGTATTTGGCAATAGCTGCTAGGGTGTCACCACCACCCGCAAGGCTAAAGGCGTTGGATCTCGCGATGGCTTGTGCGACTCCTTGAGTACCATGAGAAAAGGCCTCGAATTCAAAGACACCCAAAGGGCCATTCCAAACAATCGTGCCAGCTTTTAAAAGTTGACTTGCCAAGTGGGCGGTACTTTCAGGGCCAATGTCTAAGATGAGCTCATCGCTTTTGACCTCTTTGGAGTTTTTGACGATGGCCTTGGCCTGTGCAGAGAAGGTCGTTGCAACGACCACATCGCTAGGGATAGGTACCTCAGCGCCACGCTCTCTCATGGCTTGAATGACGCGTTTGGCGTCATCCACCAAGTCTGGCTCACACAAACTTTTTCCAATAGGCAATCCACTTGCAAGCATGAAGGTGTTTGCAATGCCCCCGCCAACGATTAATTGATCAACCTTAGAAGAGAGGGACTTGAGGATGGTCAGTTTTGTAGAGACTTTTGAGCCTGCAACGATTGCAGCCAAAGGTCTTTGGGGCAAGGTAAATGCTTTGGAAATCGCTTCAATTTCTGCTGTGAGCAAGGGGCCTGCACAAGCCGTGCGTACGTATTCGGCAATGCCATAGGTGCTGCATTCTGCCCGGTGAGCTGTACCAAAAGCATCGTGCACATAAATATCGCAAAGGTGGGCCATTTTTTGGGATAGCACCGGGTCGTTTGCCTTTTCGCCATGATTGAAGCGGCAGTTTTCAAGCAAAACACACTCTCCAGCTTTTAAACTCACGCCACCAACCCAATCCTTTAACAATGGAATCGGGCGATGAAGAAGTTCACTCAATCGTTTGGCCACGGGAGAAAGCGAGTCGCTTTGGCTCCAAACACCCTCTTGGGGTCGACCCAAGTGACTGGTGACCATCACAGCGGCACCTGAGTCCAAGGCCAATTGAATGCAAGGCAGCGAAGCGCGAATGCGGGTGTCATCCGTGATGTCTCCCTTGTCATCTTGCGGGACATTTAAATCGGCACGGATAAAAACACGTTGATCTTTCACAAGCCCTTGTTGACACAGTTCAGTAAAGCGAAGGAATTTCATATGGCGGTACAACAAGGAGAAAAAGATTTGAAAAGGGGCAGAGGTGGTCGGGCAAAGCTCAGAGGTGAGCCACAAAAAATATTTTAACCTTGTTCAAAGTGAGAAAAACAGATGCCTATCAACAAGGGTGTTCCCTGATATCACGGGAATCATTTAAATATTGAAATACAGGTGCAGTGGCAAATAGACGGCAAGACCCAACAAAATAGTTTCTAAAACAGAGGGTGGGTTGGACCTTTTAAGAAAATAATAAAACAAGCAGCAACTGCACGCAATCAGTTTTGAGCTCCAAAGGCTAGAGATGAGGGAACCCTCAATCACAAAAACCTCTGGCGCAATGATGGCGGATAAGGCTGCAATTGGCGCAAAAACCAGTGCCCGGTCAAGCCAAAGGGGAAGCTTAAAGTTATCGTTGGCAAACAAGAAAAATGCGCGCGCAAGAATGGTGACAAGGGTCATGCCAAGAAGGGATAAGAAATGGTAGAGATCCATCTTCAGTTCTTGGGCTTGAGTTGGCGAGCGGCATAAAGCTCAAACTGATCACATACGGCAATAGAAATCAAAATGGCAAGCATCGTATTCAATTTCAAAGGAAGATCAACGAAATAAACAGCAAGCATGCCCGACAAGACCGCTGCGAGTAGCCTAAGGTGAGAGCTTACAAGTGTCATGGCGATGCCCAAAAGGGCCAAAAAGCCAGCAAACCCCAAACCCCAGTCAATGGGTATGAAGTGGGTTAAAAAGAGGCCCATCATGCTGCCTAACATCCAACTGAACCAATTCAATGCGTTGCTTCCAGCGAGATAAGCCGTTTGTTCGTCGATGGCTTTTTGATCTATGGATCGTGCAGGATGTGGAAAACGCTTGATGAATTGGATGTAGCTCAGATCGGCCGTGAAGTAAGCACACATGACACGGTACCCACGCGGATAGGTCTTGAGATAATTTCTGAGGTGGGCGCTAAAGACCACAAACCTGAGGTTCACACAAAAGGCGGTTGCCAAGATCACCCAAATTGGAGCTCGAGCGGCCAAAAGCGGCAAGACGGCCAATTGTGAACTTCCAGCAAAAACACAAAACGTCATCATCAGGGACTCGGGGTAGTTCAAGCCTGAGTGGATCATGGCCACACCCGTCATCATGCCCCAGGTAAAAATGCCAAAACAGGCCGGCAACAGCTCTAGCGCGCCTTGCACAAAGGACGGATTTGTAAAATTGTGTTTTAAGAAAAACATGAGCCGACTTCCAGGGCTTGGCCTTTGAGAAGTTCAGACAGGGGCATTTTTTTATGGCCGGCTCTTTGAAGTTGAGTGATTCTTAAAACGCCATCAAAACATTGAACATCAATCCCATCTTGCGAAACATGCACGATGTACCCCCTAGGGTGATTTTGGGCCAAGGGATTGGACGGGTGTGAAATGGCATGGGCATGCCAGACTTTATAAGTTTCACGGTTTAACAAGGTCTTGGCTCCCGGAGTGGGATTAAGGCCAAGGACTTGACGCTGTATGCAAAGAGCAGATTTGTTCCAGTCAATGTGCGATTCTTCTTTGCTGATCTTATGTGCATAAGTTGCTAGAAGAGGGTCTTGGGCCATGGGCGTGAGGCATTGAAGTTGGAGCAGTGCCTTTGTGATCAGTTGTGCACCCAGGTTTGCCAGCCGATCATGTAAGAGAGCGGTCGTGTCAAGGGGGTCAATGGACATGCTTTCACAAAGCAGCACATCTCCAGTGTCAAGACCTTCATCCATTTGCATAATGCAAATACCGGTTTGTGTGTCACCCGCCATGATCGACCTATGAATGGGTGCCGCGCCTCGCCATAGGGGCAACAAAGAGGCGTGAATGTTTAAGCAGCCAAGACGTGTGGCTTTCAGGGTCCAGCGCGGAAGGATCAGCCCGTAAGCGGCAACAATCATCAAATCGGCATTGGCCAGGGAAATCATTTCCTGGGCCTGCCTCGCGTGATCGGGGAATTTCCCATCCAATTTGAGGCTGTTGACTTGCAATAGGGGCAAGGATTTCTTTAATGCGAAGGCCTTGACGCTAGAGGCTTGTAATTGAAGGCCCCTGCCGGCTGGGCGATCGGGCTGGGTGAGAACCAAAGCGATTTCATGTCCTGCCTCATAAAGGCGCTCTAGCGCGATTTTGGCAAATTCAGGCGTACCCGCAAAAATGAGGCGCATGGTCATGCGCGCTCTTGTTCTCTTTGGGCTTTGAGGAGCTTGGTTTTAATTCGATTGCGCTTTAAAAAAGACAAATACTCAACAAACACCTTGCCTTCAAGGTGGTCTATTTCATGTTGAATGCAAATGGCCAAGAGGTCTTGAGCTTGAAGGGTGTTGATGTCGCCCCTCTCGTTTAAAAACTCTACGTTAATTTCTTTTGCACGCTCAACGCCATCATAGAAACCTGGCACAGAAAGGCATCCCTCTTCGGCCATGACTCGCTCAGAGCTGGACCAAATGATCCGGGGGTTGATCAAAATCATGGGTTTAGACGCGTCTTCTGAGACGTCCATCACAATCAATCTTTCGTGGTGATTGACTTGCGTTGCTGCCAGCCCAATGCCTTTGGATTCGTACATGGTCTCAAACATATCTCGAATCAGGAGATGGTGATGCTCTTCAATGCGAGTGATCGGTCGTGCGACCGTTTGGAGTCGTGGATCTGGGTAAGAAAGTATGGTTAAAAGAGCCATCTGCATATTGTCCTCGGTTTTTGAAAAAAATTCAAAATTTGAAAAAAATGGTGCAAAATAGAGTCGTCCCAATATGAATGGGGATAAATTCTAAAAAGTGTTTGGGATCAATAAAAGAGGTATATTGAGAACATGTTTGAAGTACTCGTATATGTCTATGAAAATTACTGGCGCGGAGATGCCTGCCCAGAGCTTGGACACCTGGGCAGAAAGTTAAATGCAGTAGGGTTTGATCCGGATGAAATTGAGCAAGCCCTTCAATGGCTTGCCGGTTTGAGCTTGGCTTCTTCTCGAACTGAATTGATCGATATCAATCAACACCAACCCCCGCAGGGTAGCATTTCGCAAGCACAATCAAGCAACAGTTTGCGGGTCTACTCCATTGCAGAACAAGATCACTTAGGCGCAGACAGTTTGGGCTTTGTAAGCTTTTTAGAGTCAGCTCAAGTGCTGCCGCCCCATATGCGAGAGATCGTGGTTGATCGCGCCATGGCTGTACCAGGTAGGCCTGTGAGCATTGACGATTTGAAAATTATTGTTTTAATGGTCTATTGGAGTGTGGGCTTAGAGCCAGACGCTTTGATCTTAGATGAGTTGTGCGACGATACTGACCGCGTCGCACACTGATTAAAAGGCCAACCCGTCTTAAACGACAGCACCAGAATTGGGGTCGTCTGGGTTTGTATCGTTTTTACCTGGTTTCATCAGGTCTTCTCTTTGGATGCCTAACCACATTGCAATGGCTGCAGCAACAAAGACAGAAGAATAAATACCAAAAAGAATGCCAATGGTCAGTGCCAAGGCAAAGTAGTGCAGAGTAGGTCCCCCAAATAAAAGCATGGACAAGACCATGAGTTGGGTGCAGCCATGGGTGATGATGGTTCTGCTCATGGTTGACGTGATGGCGTTGTCGATGATTTCGGTTGTGTTCATTTTGCGGTAGCGTCGAAAATTTTCACGAATTCGATCAAAAATAACGACCGATTCGTTGACTGAATAACCTAAAACAGCCAAAACAGCAGCCAGAACTGGAAGAGAGAACTCCCACTGGAAAAAAGCAAAGAAGCCCAAGATGATGATGACGTCATGCAAGTTGGCCACAATGGCAGCGATGGAAAATTTCCATTCAAAACGAATGGCCAAGTAGAGCATGATACCCACGACAACGAAGGCCAAGGCTTTTAGGCCGTCAATGGCTAACTCATCACCCACCTGAGGGCCAACGAATTCGGTCCTTCGAAGCTCTGCTGCTGCATCTGCTTGACGAAGGGCTTCAATAACGAGCTCGTTTTGACGGGCAGCACTGCCCCCCTTGCTGGCTGGCAAACGAATGAGAATGTCACGAGATGTGCCAAAATTTTGCACCTGTACATCTTTTAAGCCCAGGGCTTCAATTTTGCTTCTCGCTTGATTGATATCAACAGGGTGAGGGTAACTCACCTCCATCAAGGTGCCACCGGTAAATTCAACCGATAAATTCAGTCCTTTGCTAAAAAGGAAAAACACAGCCAAAAGGAAGGTGAGCAAAGAGATCAAATTGAACGCCAATGCATGGCGCATAAAAGGGATATCTTTGCTGATTTTAAAAAATTCCATGTTTGCAAACCTGTTGATTATTGATCGGAGTGAAGCTTGGGGTCACTGAGCTCAGGGCGCCAAACTGTACCAATTGAGACGGTTTGAAGTCTTTTTTGGCGACCATACCAAAAATTCACCAGTCCTCTAGAGAAAAACACGGAGGAGAACATGCTGGTTAAGATACCCAGGCAATGAACAACGGCAAAGCCTCTCACTGGGCCAGACCCAAAGGCGAGGAGTGCTAAGCCGGCAATCAGTGTGGTGACGTTGGAGTCCAATATCGTGGCCCAGGCTCTGTCGTATCCAGCGTGTATCGCTGCTTGTGGCGAGATGCCTAAACGCAACTCTTCTCGGACACGCTCATTGATCAAAACATTGGCATCAATGGCCATGCCAAGAACCAAAGCCATGGCGGCCATGCCTGGCAAGGTCAACGTTGCTTGCAACATGGACAAGAGAGCAACCAATAAGAGTAAATTCACACCCAACGCAACACTTGAGAAAAATCCAAACAACATGTAATAAAAAATCATGAAAGCCGCCACGCCCACAAATCCCCATGTCACACTGTTAAAGCCCTTTTCAATGTTTTCTGCGCCAAGACTGGGGCCAATGGTTCTCTCCTCAATGATCTCCATGGGCGCGGCCAGTGAGCCCGCTCTGAGCAAAAGTGCAACATCATTGGCTTCAACTGTATTCATGCGTCCGGAAATTTGAACGCGGCCACCACCAATTTCGGACCGGATGACAGGCGCGGTGACAACCTCGCCCTTGCCCTTTTCGAACAGCAAAATGGCCATTCTTTTGCCAACGTTTTCGCGTGTGACATCACGGAATATACGTGCTCCCTTTGCATCAAGGGTGAGGTGAACAGCGGCCTCTTGGGTTTGACTGTCAAATCCAGGTTGTGCATCTGTCAGATTTTCACCTGTGAGTAAAACTTGCTTTTTAACAACAACCGCTTGCCCCGTTCTTTCTAAGAAACGCTCATCGCCAAAAGGTACGATGGAGGATGTGCTGAGCTCAGCCGAGCGAGCTTCGCTAGAGTCATCGACCAATCGGATCTCGAGCGTGGCAGTTCGGCCTAAGATGTCCTTGGCTTTGGCAGTATCTTGTACACCTGGGAGTTGAACAACAATTCGATCTAAGCCCTGTTGCTGAATGACGGGTTCGGCAACACCGAGCTCATTGATGCGGTTGTGAAGCGTGGTGATGTTTTGTTTTAAAGCTTGTTGCTGTACTTTTCTTGCAGCATCTGGGTTGAGATTCAAAGTCAATACGAGTTCGCTGCCTTGAGCTTTTTCAGTCGTATTGATGTCAGGCCATTGGTCTTGAATCAAAGCCTTTGCAGCGATCAGTGTGGTCGTATCCCGAAAGAGAATATCGATGCTTTGATCAACTCGGTTGATACCCGAGTGGCGAAGACTTTTCTCCCTTAATTGTGATCTAAGGTCGCCAGCAATGGACTCTGCTTTCTTGGTCAAAGCGGCTTGCATATCGACTTGAAGCATGAAGTGAACGCCACCCCTCAAGTCCAAGCCCAGGTACATGGGAGAGGCATGAAAAAGAGAAAGCCATCCTGGAGATCTTGAAACTAAATTCAAAGCGATGACGAAACTTTGATTGCCGGAGTTGGGGTTTAATGCCAATTGCAAGGCATCTTTTGCCTTGAGTTGTTCATCATTGGAATTGAGTCGAATTTTAAAGTTGCCTGGCTCAAATGTACTGGCCGTTGGCACTATAGAGGCGCTTTTTAAAATGGTTTCGACTTGAGTCTGTATGTCAGCTGGGAGTTTTTGTCCAGACTTGGCGCTGGATATTTGGACGGCCGGGGATTCACCAAAAAAGTTTGGCAGGGTGTAGAGGCCACCTATCAGCAACGCGCAGACGATGGTCAAGTACTTCCAAATTGAGTAACGATTCATGGGTGTTCCGTTGGGTAAAAACAGATCAAGTCAGAGTCTTCAAATTCAAATCGATGATGCAAAGAAAAATCTGAAAAAATCAAATGGACTTGAGCGTGCCTTTGGGTAAGACTTGAGAAATGGCTGAGCGTTGCAATTGAATCTCTACCCCTTTAGAGACCTCCAGTTTGACATAGTTGTCCTCAAGCGAAGTAATTCGACCCACAAAGCCACCCGCTGTACTGACTTCGTCGCCCCTGTCTAAAGCTTCGATCATTGTTTTGTGTTCTTTTTGGCGCTTCATTTGAGGGCGAATCATTACAAAATACAAGACCACAAACATTAAAAGCAAGGGCAGCATGCCGGTCAAAGAAGATGACAGATCAGTCGCGCTTGATGCAGCGGGTGCGGATTGTGCGTAAGCTGATGAAATAAACAAGGTGGTCTCCTAATATGACAAAAAATTCAAGAACAGTTTGAGAGTGCTTCGTCGTCAAACAACCAATGGATTGACTCTAAAAAGCGAGAAAGGAACGAAGAATCTCAAAATCATAGATTGTATGCTTGAGTAGACTAGAAAATTAAAACAATTCGGAAGTGTTCCTAAGGGCTATGGAAAGCTTTTCCGGGGTAAAAAAACCCAAAGTTTCAAGTTTTGTTTAATTTTGTTGGCAAATTCGCCTGCCAAGGGCCCCGTTCCTGCAAAATAATCCACCCGAATCGACCCATTGATCGCATTTCCAGTGTCCTCACTCAGGGCAATTTGTTGAAATCTAGCGCTTCCCTCGCTTAAAAGCCATAAAGGAAGCCCTAAAGGAATGCTTTTCGGATCAACTGCGACTGAAAGTTTGGGTTTGAGGGGTTTGCCCCAAGATCCTTTGGGGCCAAGGGAAGTGTCGTTTAAAGGTGAAAGGGCAAAGAAGATGTATCTCGGATTGCTCCAAAAAGCTTCTTTTTCTTTGTCTGGATATTTAAGCAAGGCGCTTTTGATGCCGGGCCAGGAGGTGTCTTTTCCAAGTCCTTGTTCGATGATCCATTTGGCCATGCTTTGATAGGGTAAATCATTGGAAGCTGCAAAACCTACTCTATATTCAATCGTCTGAGAAGTTGCGTTTTCAATCTGAAGTCGAGCGGACCCTTGAACATGCAAAATCATGACGTCAAGTGGATCTTGAAGCCATGCAATGACTTGGTTTTGTAGTTCCTTTTGTAGGGTTGGAGATGTTTCGATTTCTTTTCGATTGAACCAGGGTTGGCCTAATTTCTTTGAAGAAAGTAAGCTAGGAGGTGGGGAATAGATAGGATAGTTGAATGAATCGCGTTGGGTGAAGGAGGCTTTAAAAACGGGCTCGTAGTAGCTTGTCAATAAACCTGTATCTTCCCCGTCTGCGCCCTCTACACTAAAAGCTTGCAGGTGGCCCAAGATCCAAATGCGCTGTTCTTGATCATCAGCTAAAGACAAGGGGCGCATTTGTGAGCATGAGGAAGTCCAAATAGGATGGGGTTTCTCACAATTATCAAGGAGGGCAGACCATAGGATTGACGTTGATGTTTCATTAAAACCGGGCAAGTTATTCCAAGGGATGGGTTGAAAGCGACTTTTAGAAGAAAAATCAAGAGTCGGATAGGTGAGATCTAAAGGCTTGGTATGTGAAAGTTTGGAATCAGAGGAATTTAAAGTTGTAGATGCAGGTATAGGCTTTGACGAAACGGATTCATTGGATGAAAGATTTTTATAATTCGAACAAGACGGCAATGCGCATAAAATAAAAAACAAACCAAAAGTTTTAAACATCTCAGGAAAAATCATGTTGTATATTTTAATAGAGGCCTTGCTAGCAGGATCGATTTTAATTTTAATTGTATGGTGGACAATGTTTCACGGTAGGCAAAAAGGCGAAAAGAAACAGGCCGAGAAATCAAATGATAAATAAACGTATAGAAAATTAAAAAAGCTCGGACTTGAGTCGGTGACAGGGGCCTAAACCGGTAAAAGTGATCAAACAAGCAGAGAGTAAAAAAAACAGATCTGCCCTCAATCAAAGAGAGATGATTGGATCATTTCAGCTCCTCAACGGGTGTTTCAATTTTGGTGACATTGGGATCACTCCAACTTCCACTGATACGAAAGGTTCGGGTGTTCGCTTGGATCAAAGGTTGTCTGATCACGTATTGTGCAATGAAGCTTGTGAGGCCGACAAGCGGGTTGACCGTGCTGTATAAAAGTGAGGCTGTGCCGGCATTTATTTCAGGAACAACGACAACGCGCATGTCCTGAGTTTCAGCACCAATATTGGCAGATCCATCAAGCTTGACCGTTCCAGAAACACCTTTCATGACCAGGTTTTGAGTCGTTGCTGTACCGTCCTTGACGGCAATATCTCCTTTGAACTGGTCAAAAGCAAAACCTTCGCCAAAGAGGTCACGAAAATCCAACGTCAATCTCCGAGGGAGAGCCTGTAAATTAAGAACGCCAAGAAGTCGAGAAGCCCCGGGATCTGTTTTAAGAAATTGACCCTTTTCAACATCAAGGCTGAAATAACCGTTTAAGGATTCAAAGTCGGGATTGATCAAGGATCCTTTCCAAGTCAGTTGGCCATTTAAGGTGCCCTTGCCGTCTCTAACAACTCCAGGAGTACCAAGTCGGGTAAGCAATCGACCAGAATTGAAGATATCAAGCGTTAGATCAATTTTGGATTGAGTACCTATCGAGTTGGATTCACGCAAAGGAGTCCACTGAGCGGACGCTTTCAGGGCGGTGTCAGCGTTTGTCAATTGAACATTGTTTAAAAGCCAGAAACGATCCCCTTTGGGTGACAATTGATTGTGGGCTTCAAATTCGACATGACCTAAGCTTCGGTCTTTAATTTGAAGATCATCGATTACTACGTCAAACCAAGGGAAAAAAGGCTCTTCGTCACTCATGAGTGGATCATTGATTTTATTTTTAATGGGAGTGATGTTAAATTGATTAAGCTTTGCACTGATTCGTCTAGATTTAGGTTCTGTGTCTAATAAAAATTTGATATTGCCACTGGCTTCTTTAGATTGAACGTTGGCAAGCCAATTATTACCCTCTCGGCTGGCTAAAACAGTGACCCCGTGAAAATCACGTCCCTGAGTATTGATCTTGTCAGATTGGAGCTTAAGCGTGGTGGGTAAGTTAAATTTATAAAGCTGGGGTTGATTTTGTGACGCGGTCTTGTTCGGTGATGAGGATTCACTAAAAGGATTTGAGCATGAAGAAGCCTTGTTATTGAAAAAAAGTTTATTGACAGAGGATTGCCATTCATCAAGTCGCAAGTCAGGTAAGGCAGCGCTTACAGTCCAACCATTGCTTGAAGCTTGCGAAGATGTTAAAAGGGTGGAAGGTAATAATTGACTAGCCATGGATGCAGCGTTTGGTGCAATCAGCATAGAACCACTCAAAATATGTGATTGAGTTGGACCCGTGTCTTTGAATAACCCCATGGTGACTTGTTCGCCCAAGCGAAGGGAGACTCGCTCAAGAAAGTGATTATTGTTCAGATCCTTGATAACAGTGTTATCAAAATTAAAAGGCAGGTAGGCATCTGCGCCTTTATTAAATGGATTGGGTCCAAGCAGACTCAATCCTTTCAGGTTGGACGAGATGGATAACTCAGGAATGCCAGATTTTTTGATGGAAATCAAAGCAGAATAGTTGGTTTGCCCTTTAGAGAGTGCGCCCAGTTTTGTCGCCCAATCAATGGCACAGGTTTGTTCCAAGCCCTCAGCGGTAATGGTGCCTAAGGCCTTAATCAGTAAGCCGTTATCTTGAGTCGGGGAGGAAGAATTAAAGACCCCTTCAATTTTTGTATCTCCACCTAAAAGAAAAGTTTGAACATTTTGGAAGTTCATTGTTGATTCAGTGAAATCTAGGACTCCACGTGTTTTACTTAAAGGAGGAATATCTGAAGAAAAGAAAAGATCGTTATTTAAGAAATTCAAAGAGCCTGATACTTTAGATTTGTCGATTTGTAAAAGCGGTAAACTTAACTTGAGTTTCAATTCGGCATTGCCCTTGGCTTTGGCTTGCGAAATTGGGTAACCTAGTCTTGGGCTCAATGAGGAATGATTAAAAATGTACAAGTAGTTAGATAAAATACCTTTTGATTCACCAGAGATTTCAAGCAAAGGATCGAAAAGGTCAGAAATTTTGGCTTCTAATTTAGTCAATTGAACAGAGTTGAGATCAAAACCTATTGAAGAAATAGGGCTAGTGATACCAAGTGTTTTTCCTTTGATGGTGAATTCTCCTTGAAGGTCGGTAAAGGGCGGCAAATCGATAAGAGAAAAGGTGGGGGATTTGAAAAAAGTCTTAGGTACATAATTAAGAAAGATATGATTTAAACGTGCAGAAATATTAAAATCACCTTGTGATGGATTCTTGTAAGGGATTGACTCCAAAGGTCCTTTAATCCTAATCGTGCCTTTGTCTATCAGACCAGAACCGATAGACTCTTTGAGATAATTACGAACACTTGAATTGACACTTAGGGGAAGGTATTTGTATAAAGTATTTGCCTCAAGCCTGATAATTTTGGAGCTCAAATCTATTGAGCCTAAGTTGCTATAGCTTAAGTGACTGAGTTGAGGATGACGCCATTTAAAACCGAAGGTCATCGCACCATTTAAATTCTCCAAAGTGGCGTTGTTTACTTTTAAATTCAGTTCGTTTTCCAAAAAGGTCCATTCAATATTCGTGGCAAATTTACGCACATCAATTAAAGGTTGCTCCAAGGCACCAATGAGCTCAAAATATCCATCATTAATTTCCAGATTGGTCGAACCAGAAGATTGTGAAAAAGAAAAGCTTCCCTTTAGTCCTTTAAAGTGTGGAATGTTAGAAAAGTAGTCTGAAGATGTTATTTGGTTGGATGAAGTGGGAGATTTAAATGTCGAGTAATGCTGTGTATTAGACGGACTTGGTTCGTTGACATTAAGTGCAGGTAAAGCAATGGATCTTTCAAGATTTGAAACGACACCGTCAAAATGAAAATTCTTGATATGCTGGAAAAGATGGTCAGCCCGATGTTTTTGGGCTGGATTGAGGGATGAAATCGCTGAATCCTTTTTGTTTTGAGAAGAGAATGGATTCAGAAGTCGGTTGGACCTCTCAAGCCACTTGGGAATGGCAGCGCCTAAGATGTGGGTTTGATCTTGAAGAGATGAATCCCCCCAAACACCATGTAGCTTTTCAACTTTTCCCTTGATATTCAAAGTCGATAATGTCTCATTGAGTTGACTCAAGGGAGTGAAATTTTTTAAGAATTTTGATAAATGTTCTAAATGAGCATTGCGAATGTCCACTTCTCCCTGGCTTTGAGGGCCAAATGGGTCACTCAAGTCAGATAGTGCAAGTCGATAATTTGAAAAATCCCAGGGATCATTTTGACCTTGAATAGATATGGAAAGGTTTTCTGTTGACCATTCCTGACCTGTTAACCAAGGGGCTGTTTTAAGTCTTCCTGAAAGTGAAGAAATATTCAATGGAGAGGTTGAATTAAAAAATGGGGTTAGTATATTTTTGAATTGAAAATCAAAAAGTTGATTGGACACTTGACCGTTATGTAAATCAAACCAAGCGCGTAACCAGCCGGCGCCATGAGAAATTTGAAAAAAATCTTTAAAATTAAAAAGGGACAAAACTTGAGCCAAGTCAAAACGCTCGGATTGAAAGTAAGACTGCCCTGTCCATTGTTTCCACTGTCCGGGATGAAGACTTAAGAGCGGTTGGCTAAATTGAGCACGAAAACTGATTCGATCTGAGACCAAGTCTGGTGGGGTAGCGTCTAATCGAAACTTGTGATCTTTTAGTCCATTTTCAATGAGCAAACTGACGTCATTAACTTGCAGTGGAGTGGCTTTGAACCTTTCATCAATCCAAGTAACTTGAGTATTGGTAATTGAAATATCTCGGATTGAAAAAAACCGATCGGCAAGATCAAGGGTGTTGTTATCCTGAATCGCAACACCTGCAAACTCAAAAGTCCCATCTAATTTTCTTTTGATATAAAGGTTACTTTGATCAATATACAGTTTGTCCAGTGTTTGTCGCAGGATCGACTGAGTAGACAAAGACCCCCAAGCACGATTAATATGCAGCATTGGGGCACCCAAGTCGTTGAAAGTAGTAATGTCTAAAATTTCAAAGCTTGGAAATAGGCTATTCGAAATTGCTCTAATTTGACCAATTTTAAGTTGCGTGCCAATTTTTACAGAAAGAGATTGTTCAATGTCCGATCTAAAACTATCGATATTTGGAACAATCAGAAAGTGAAGAGCAAGTCCAAAACATAAAAGAACGGACCAAAAAGCGATAGATAACCAAAAGAATAAGCTCGAAAAAATCCAGAGTGCATTTAAAACACGTTGGTTTAATGGTATTTTAAAACTTGGAAATTTAAGCATTGGAATCAAATGCAAGGAAAAATGCAATGAATACAATTATTACAGGGTTCGAAGCAAAATTAACACCATATTCTAATTCTGTAAAAAAGAAATTAAATTTATCGATGGAGTCTCGTTTTTTTAAACGAATACAACTCAGGTATGAAAAAGAAAGATTAAGCATACAAGGCAGTCACATTAGCCTTTTTGACCATGAAAAAATCCTAGAAAAACTTCAAGCGACCTATGAAACTGATGTTTGCTTGAGAATACTCAGGCAATTGGTTCTTCAAAAACTGCTTGTTTTGGATTGTGAATACGATTTGACCCTTGAGGAGGTGATGGTTCAAATATCATATTTGGCAGAGTTCACTTTGCTAAAAGCAAGTGATTGTGCCAATGTGCAACTCAAGAAATTATATGGTGTACCTACAAAGGATGATGGTTCTGTTTGTCAAATTGTGATCATGGCAATGGGTAAGTTAGGAGCAAAAGAGTTAAATGTATCAAGTGATGTGGATTTAGTTTACGTCTATGAGTCTGATGGTCAAACAAAAATAGAGGAGGGCACAGGTCAGCAAAAGAGCATTTCTAACCAAGAGTATTACTTGAAATGGTCGATGGCCATGCAAAAAATAATATCAGAAGTAACTGAGCATGGGTTCGTTTTCAGGATTGACTTGGAACTTCGACCATATGGCAAGGCAAGTGCAACTGTTCTACCTTTTACCGCTTTAGAGCGTTATTTTCAAACAACAGCAAGAGCCTGGGAAAGATTTGCATGGTTAAAAGCAAGAATACTAGGTTTAGACAAGTCAGACTTAATAGATAACTTTGATAAAAAGATTTACTCCATCATCGATTCGTTTGTGTATAGACAATATGCTGACTTTCAATTGATGGAGTCATTAAGAGAAATACACGCAAAAATTCAAAAACAAGCCGAGATCACTTCAAATCTTCGGGATGTCAAATTAGGTCGAGGAGGAATACGGGAAATAGAATTTGGCGTTCAGTTGTTACAAGTTATTCATGCCGGTACAAGGCCTGAATTACGTACAAGATCAACGTTTGAATCCTTTAAGTATTTAGAAAAATATAAGGTATTGACGAAAAATCAATGTGATCAATGGGAAATAGCATACAGGTATTTAAGAACGATAGAGCATAGAGTTCAATACCTAGATGATCAACAAACACATAGACTGCCTCATGGAGGGAAAGATTTAGAGTGGATAGCTAGCACTATGGGGTTTGAAGATTTACAGCAGTTTGAAAAGTCTTTTTTAGAAATTTGCAATTACGTACAAGCTGAATTTGATTTGCTACTTAATAAAGGCGATCAAAAAAAAGAAATTGATAACATAGACTCCAATGAATCAGGAAAAGAAGATGAATTCATAAAAACTGGAAAAGAGTTGATTGAGGAAATAAAAACGTCATCCAAAAACCAGCTCGACGAAACAAAAGAGCTGATCTCAAACATCTCGACATTATATGAAAAATGGTCGAATCACTTGCAGGATCCTGATTCAAAAAATGGTTTAATCGATATTGAAAAAAAAGAAATTAGTCATCTTAAATTAAATAAAAAGAAATGGTTAATTAAACTAATTAAAAAACATTGCGAGTGGCTTCGTGAAAAAAAAGTCACATCTTTAGAGGTAAATTATTGGTTTGATTGGGTTGATGTCATCTTTAAAAGAGATAATTATTTGGCCCTTCAAAGTGAACACCCTAAAGTTCAAATTGATATTGCGCATTTGATGGGAGCCTCTTCTTGGTGTAGGCGTTATTTGAAGTATTACCCAAGCGTTGTGGAGCAAATGGTACACGACGATGGAGTGTTAAAGAGACTTGAAAGTAAAGACTTTGTCGAACTATTAAATAAGCGACGATCTTCTCTAAATTTAAATGTTGACAAAGAGGACGAAGAGCAATTGCTAAGGATGTTGCGAAGAGAACATCACGCTTGCTTATTTAAAATTCTTGCTGCAGATTTAAACGGTCAACTTTCAATTGAGGAAGTCTCAGACGATTTATCTGCATTGGCGCAAGGTGTACTCAGTGTATGTGTCGATTGGCTATGGGAGCGAATAAATATTGAGCAACCAGTATCCAAAGAATTACAGAACCCACCTTTGGCAATCATTGGATATGGTAAATTTGGAAGCAAAGAGTTGGGATATGGAAGTGATTTGGATTTGGTTCTCCTTTACGATGAAAACGAGATTCAATTTGCAGATCAAATACCCTTGTTGGCAAGACGTTTAATCTCTTGGATCACAGTAAAAACATCTGATGGAGATTTATACGAAATCGATAATGCACTGCGTCCCAATGGAAGTGCAGGACTTTTGGTCAGCTCATTTGAATCTTTCGAGAGATATCAAAGACAATTGGATCAAAACAGTGCATGGACTTGGGAGCATCAAGCTTTAACAAGAGCCCGGTTTTGTGTAGGTACAAGTTCATTGAAGGAGCGATTTGAAAAAATAAGACATGATGTTTTGTCAAAAAGCAGAACGCCATCAAAACTTCTTGTCGAAGTTTTTGAAATGAGAAAAAAGCTCTGGTTCTCTCAAAAATATAAGCCTGGTATTTTTAACGGGAAATATAGTCCTGGAGGAATGGTTGATGTGGAATTTGTTGTTCAATATTTAATTTTAGCTAACGCTCATCAATGCGAAGACTTGATCGAAAATATTGGGAATATTGGGCTACTGAAATTGGCCGAAAATAAAGGGTTGATTCCCGCAACTGTAGGCTATGAGGCAGCGAATGCGTATCGACAATTAAGGAAACGACAACACGCTGCAAGGCTAGAAGAGAAAATCTTCGAAATAAGTGAGGAATCCCTCAAAGAAACGACTGAAAAAATAAAAAAACTTTGGTTATGTTTCTTTGATGCTTATTGGTAAACTGTTTACAGCTGAGGAAGTTTATTTTTTAATATTTTTTGAATAAGGCCAGTGGTTGAATATCCATCCAAGAAATTGATGGTTTGAGCATCTCCGCCATAGGATTTTACAAAATGAGTTTCTGGCAAAATACCCATGTCATAGTCACCGCCTTTGACAAGTATGTCTGGGCGAATAAGTTTGATGATTTCAAGTGGGGTATGTTCATCAAACCAGGTCACATAGGAAACACTCTCTAGGGCAGCAATCACTTGAATTCTGTCAGTCAGGGTATTGAGAGGTCGGTCTACACCTTTGCCAAGTAAGCGGGCCGAGGAATCTGTATTAAGTGCGACAACAAGGACCTTTCCGAGTTGACTGGCTAAATCTAGGTAAGTCACGTGTCCACGGTGAATGACATCAAATACACCATTTGTAAAAACAATGGAACCTAAAGATTTGATTTGCGTTAACTGGATTGTCAAATCGCTAGGATCCAAAATTTTCTTGTAAAAATTAGTCTTGGTCATGTATATCTGTATTAATATGTATAAGCCTGTGATAAAGGGGATATTTTAAGCACTTTAACTTGTTCCAAAAGGACCGTCATTTAAACTGACAAAAGGTCAATTCCATAAACGAACAGTAAAAGACTGTTGCCAAACTTTTAAAGCTCATGATCAATAAAACACTACCCATTATTTTGATCCTTTCGTGTCAAATGCTTGTGAATCAAATTGGACATGCCCAAACGAAGTCCAATGCAGCTGGGTCAACTGAAGGTGTGCCAATCTCGAACTGTCCATCTATTTTGAATCAAAATGTATTAAGGTTACAAGACGAAAAACCTCAAAACTTATGCCAATACAGTGGAAAAGTGGTTTTGGTTGTCAATACTGCAAGTTTTTGTGGCTTTACACCTCAATACAAAGGGCTAGAAGCATTGTATGAGAAGTATAAAAATGAAGGTCTGGTTGTTTTAGGTTTTCCTTCTAATGATTTTGCCCAAGAGCCAGAGAATAATCAGCAGATTGCTGACTTTTGTGAAAATACATTTGGTGTGAAATTTCCAATGTTTACAAAAACCGCTGTAAAGGGTGAATCAGCTTCAAAGCTATTTAAAGAATTGGCGACGGTAACTAAAACAACGCCTAAATGGAATTTCTATAAATATCTAATTTCAAGAGACGGTCAAAAAATTAAAAGTTTCGGCAGCATGACTGGACCCCAAGATAAATCATTTGTGAAAGAGGTTGAGCTAAGCTTAAACGACAAGTATCAAAAATAATCAAGAAAATGAGCGCATTAGTTAAAAAGGTCGCCATTATTGGTTCGGGTATTTCAGGCCTATCAGCTGCATACTTTCTTCGTAACAAGGTAGATGTCACGCTTTACGAAAAAGAAAGCTATTTCGGTGGACACGCAAATACAGTAGACATTGAATTAGAGACAACCCAAAATTCAATTGAAGCACACGGTGTTGACACAGGATTCTTGGTCTTCAATGAAAGAACTTATCCTGGGTTGATAGAACTATTTAGAGAGATGAATGTTCAGACATTTCCTTCAGACATGTCGTTTTCAGTTCAAGCTCATGTTAGTTGGTTAAGTAGAAAACTTGAGTGGAGCGGTTCCAATTTAAACTCGGTTTTCGCTCAAAGGAAGAACTTATTTAGCATCAAGTTCTGGATGCTTTTAAAAGAAATAGTCAGATTCAATGAGCTGACAACGAATTATGTAGAAAACACTTCAAAGGTAGTTCAAATTGAAAGTGATGGCATGAAATTGAAAGATTTTTTGCTAAAAAACAAGTTTGATCAATTTTTTCAAGAAGGCTATTTATTGCCAATGTTAGGATGTATTTGGAGCTGTGAGCCACAAACAATGCTTGATTATCCGGCAATTAGTTTGGCGCGCTTTTGTCACAATCATGGGCTGCTGCAAGTCACAAACAGACCACAGTGGTTTACGGTGAAAGGTGGTTCAAAGAACTACGTCAAGAAAATCACAGATCAAATAATTGACAAAAGATTGTCTATTGAAGTTCAAAAAATAGAAAGATTGAAAATAGACGCCGTTGATAAAGTTCGCGTGTATACAGAAAATCGTTTTGATGAGTTTGATGCTGTTGTTTTGGCTACCCATGCTCCAGAAGCGTTACGAATGTTGAGCGGTCCAACGGACAATGAGCGAGCGATTTTAGGGGATATAAAAACACAGGAAAATATCGCAATTTTGCATACGGATGAATCAATCATGCCCAGTAAAAAAATTGCTTGGGCAGCTTGGAATTTTGAAAATTTAAAGGCATCAAACAATTCTTCACGTGAAGGGGTCTGTTTGCATTATTGGATTAATAAACTTCAACCTTTACCCTTTAAGAAAAATGTATTCGTTACATTGAATCAACGTCGTCACATTGATGAGAGCAAGATATTGAAACGTATCAAATATGCTCATCCAGTATTGGATCATCGTGCAGTAAAAGCGCAAGAGCAGATGGCTAATATAAATGGTGAAAATAAAACTTGGTTCGCAGGAGCCTGGATGGGCAATGGATTTCATGAAGACGGAATGCAAGCTGGTAAATTAGCAGCCAACGCAATCATGAAAGACTTGGGACTTGGAGAGCATGATTGAGCGAACAAGGATATATTGGTTTTGGCCAGGTTAGGCATGAGCGGTGCAGACCAAAACTTCATAAATTTAACTATCCTGGGTATTTCATTTACCTACCCATGCGTCAAATGGTGAAGACGATAAATCCATATCTGTCCATTAACAAAATGTCTGGTTTGTCGTTTTATGATGAAGATCACGGTGATCCAACTGCTAAGAAAGATCAAAGCTCCTTGGCTTGGTTTGAAAAAGTTTTAGAAGAAAATGAAATATCTGGTGTAGATGGCGAAATTTGGCTCCAGTGCTTTCCAAGAGTATGGGGTTACGCATTTAAGCCCGTTAGTTTTTGGTATGGGTACAGTAAAAACAGGGAACTCAAAATTGTATTGGTGGAGGTGAATAATACTTTTGGTCAAAGACATTGTTATTTGATTGAATCTCCTAAATTTGGCCAAGAATATTGTGCAGAGAAAGTATTTCATGTTTCTCCTTTTATACAAACAAAAGGAGAATATCGATTCCGTTTTATGCTAAGTCGAAACGAAAAGCAGACAAGCCTTCAGGGCTTAAAGACGGTGGTTAGGATCGATTATTATGATGATCAAGGATTGTTACTCAAAACCAGCATGAGTGGCACCTTAGAGCCTATATCAAAAACAAGCAAAAGAAAGGCTCTTTTGCGCTATCCGTTCATGACCGTTGGTGTCATATTGAAAATTCACCTCCAAGCACTTTTTTTGTGGATAAAAGGTGCAAAATATCACCCACTTCCAACTTTGCCAGAAGACTTTATTACTCTTAGTAAGACTGGTCATTAGAAGTTGAATTTCTTAAATAAAAATTGGATTCGAGAAAGCGTTCAATTTAAAGACAAGTCAATTACCAAGGAGCAAGTTGATGAATAAAGTCATTTCATATTTAACTAAGAAATTTAATTTAGTCCATGTGGTCGGGTATACATCAATATTTGTATTGATTTTGAGCCTACAGGCTTGTTCAAGTCCAAACGTAATGACCTATCAAAAAGAAAAACCACAATTGAACTTGAAAGAGTTCTTTAATGGAGAAGTCAAGGCATGGGGCATATTTACCGATAGAAATGGGGAGGTAGTTAAGAGGTTCACGGTTGTGATGGAATGTACTTGGAACGGAGATGACGGTGTTTTAGATGAGAAATTCCTATACTCCGATGGTACTCAACAACAAAGAATATGGAAATTAAAAGATTTAGGGTCTGGCTCATATCAAGGTACAGCACAAGACGTGATTGGATTTGCGAATGGTAAAAGCAGCGGTAACGCACTGCAGTGGAAATATAAACTTTCCCTGCCCGTTGACAGTAATACCTGGGAAGTCGAATTTGAAGATTGGATGTATCAGATCGACGAGAAAGTCATGTTGAACAAAGCGCGCATGTCAAAATGGGGTATTTATTTAGGTGAAGTTACCCTTTCATTTACCAAGGGGCCACCTGCTGTAAAGTGATGCATCTATGAAACCTCTTAACTTACCTATAGTCGACTGGAGAAATAAAAGCGTTTGGCTCATCGGCGCTTCAAGTGGTATAGGTATGGCTTGTGCTATTGAATTGGCCAAATTAGGTGCCAATGTGGCAGTTTCGGCAAGGAAAATTGAAGCCTTAAATGCTTTTGCAAGTGGGTACAAATCAAGCATTGCTGTTGAAGTCGATGTCATGAATAACGACAGCATAGAAAAAGCTTTTACCCGCGTGAAAGATCACCAAGGTATAGATGTGGTGATCTACTGTGCTGGTCATTATTTAGAGCAAAGCGCGATTGATTTTAATTTGGACGAAATGATCAAGCACAACGACATCAATTATTTGGGTTTATGCCGTGTTTTGTCATGTGTATTGATGCCAATGATGAATCAAGGATTTGGCCACATTGGTATCATTTCCAGTGTTGCAGGTTACCAAGGCTTACCTAAAAGTTTAGCCTATGGCCCTACCAAAGCGGCTTTGATCAATTTGAGTGAATCCTTGTATTTGGATCTCCATGAGCATGGGATTGGCGTGAGCTTAATCAACCCAGGTTTTGTTCAAACTCCTTTAACTGATCAAAACAAGTTTCACATGCCTGCATTGATTTCAGCTGCAGAGGCTGCGAAAGAAATGGTCAAGGGATGGGGCAAGGGGGATTTCGAAATTCATTATCCAAAAAGATTTACAAGAGTACTCAAATTTCTAAAGCTACTGCCATATAGCCTCTACTTCAAATTGGTTAAAAAAGCGACCGAACAACGCACATCTTCCAACTGACCATGAACGCATTAGAATTACAAGTAAAGCAATTGATTCTTTTTTATGAGAATATATCCATTGAAAATTTATCTGATCTAAGAAACTTTTATTCAACTCAAGCAACATTTAAAGACCCTTTTAATGAAGTATTGGGGATTCAAAAAATTATCCAGTTGTTTGAACATATGTTTCAATCCCTTGATACACCATCTTTTAAGGTCAAAGAAGTTGTGACGCAAGGGGAGCAGACTTTTTTAAGCTGGGAGTTTTATTACGCATTAAAACAATGGCCTAAAAAAGGGCAGATGGTAATTCATGGAGCGAGCCATATCGTTTGGGCGTCTGATGACCTCGGGCATTGGAGAGTCAAACTGCACAGAGATTATTGGGACGCAGCAGAGGAGGTGTACGAAAAAATCCCGATGATTGGTTTACTTATTCGCTGGCTCAAGAAAAAAATAGGAGCGGCTTTATGAATGCGGTTCAGTTTCAATAAAGGAGGGCCGAGTTTTTATTTTTTCAAAAAGGCGGTTGAGTTCAGTGTGGGAGTCACGCCAATTGAAACTGGGGAAACGAAAATCTAAGTAACCTAAACTGCAACCCACGGCGATATCGGCCAAGCTTAGGTGAATGCCACAACAAAAAGGCTTTTCATTCAAGCCTTTCTCCATGGCTGATAGGCTAGTTTTAACTTTTGCCATTTGACGGTCTATCCAAGCTTTGGATCGCTCATGTTCACTTCGACCCGCCCAAGTTTGTTCGAGCCGAGCCAAAATACTGGCATCCAAAACGCCATCGGATAAGGCTTCCCAAGTTTTAACTTCAGCTCTTTCTCTACCGCTGCTGGGAATCAATTTGCCGACGGGTGAGAGGGTATCCAAGTATTCAACGATGACTCTAGAGTCAAAAAGTGCTTCCCCGCCTTCCATGATTAAGCAAGGGACTTTGCCAAGAGGGTTGAATTGTGAAATATGGGTGGTGTTTGACCAAACCTCTTCAAGCACGAGTTGATAGTCAAGTTTTTTTTCTGCCATGACGATGCGAACTTTACGCACGTAAGGGCTTGTTATTGCACCAATGAGTTTCATGTTTGAAAGCTTAAGAATAGAAGATGATTTTAAGGCATGGCCTTAAAGGTGTGTTGTGTGAGAGCGACGGGTTAAAGTATGAAAGAGATATATATAGTTTGTTTATATAAATTCAATTCTGCACCTAATGAGATGCCAAGCATGGGGCTTAAAATAGGAATATGAACAGTTCACCTTTGCTTGCATTATCGCCTTTGGATGGTCGCTACGCATCTAAAATGTCTGCTTTGAGACCCATTATGTCGGAAATGGGCTATATACATCGTCGTATTCAGGTTGAAATCACTTGGCTCATCGCATTAAGTCGGCTTGGATTAAAGGAGTCTCCTGCACTTTCTAGCGAATGCAGTGCTTATTTAATTGGTTTGTTTAAAAACTTCTCACATGAAAATGCGCTTGAAGTCAAAGAAATTGAAAAAACAACCAATCACGATGTCAAGGCTGTTGAATATTGGATCAAAGCGCAATTCAAAGCCAAACATTTAACTGTTTCCGTCAAACAAGAATTGGAAAATATTGGAGAAATGGTTCATTTTTCCATGACCAGTGAAGACATCAATAACACCAGCCATGCTTTACAAATTCAAGCGGCTAGAGATGAAGCATTGTTGCCTTTGATGGATAAGGTCATTGAAACTATGCGGGTGTTATCTCAAGATTATGCAGACGTGCCAATGCTTTCACGAACCCATGGACAAACTGCAACACCTACGACTGTGGGGAAAGAAATTGCAAATTTTGTAGTGCGTTTGAAAAATGCAAGAGCTCGCCTAGCTTCAATCCCTTTGATGGCCAAGATGAACGGAGCTGTGGGCAATTACAATGCACAGTTGGCTGCATATCCAGATATCGATTGGGAAAAAGTTGCCAAGGATGTAATTGAGAGACCTGTTTATAGGGAAGGTTCTTCGCTAGATAATCATTTTGGTCTAGGGCTGTGTTTCCAAGCTTACAGCACTCAAATAGAGTCACATGACTACATGGCTGAATTTTTTGATGCTGTTTCAAGACTGAATGTGATTTTGATTGACTGGTGTAGAGATATTTGGGGCTACATCTCTTTAGGTTATTTTAAGCAACGCTTAAAAGAGGGTGAAATTGGTTCGTCCACCATGCCCCATAAAGTCAATCCAATAGATTTTGAAAATGCTGAAGGCAATCTTGGCATGGCAAATGCTATGCTCAGGCACATGAGCGAGAAGCTTCCAATTAGCCGTTTTCAAAGAGATTTGACCGACAGCACCGTCATTCGCAACGTGGGTGTTGCTTTTGGTTATTCGATTATGGCTTATCAAGCCTTGACTGCTGGATTGTTAAAACTTGAAATTAATCAAGCCAAGCTGAGCCAAGACTTGGATGCAGCTTGGGAGGTTTTGGCTGAACCTATTCAAACGGTTATGAGAAGATATGGCGTCAGTGGGGCATATGAACGCCTTAAAGAATTGACCAGGGGGCGGTCCGTCACGCAAGATGATTTAAAAAGTTTGATTGAAACATTGGATATACCTTCTCATGAAAAGGCGCGCCTTTTGGCCTTGAGGCCTGAGACTTATATTGGCCTAGCAGGCACACTTGCAAAACGACTTGGTCATTAATTAAATGGGCAAGATTTGTGAGTTTGACGCATCCGTTTGGATCTCTTTTAGCGAAGCCCTTTCGCTATAACGATTGAACCTCCAGGCTGAATGCTCCATGGTGATCCTTCGCCATGTGTGGCGTTTTTGAGTGGGGCTCATTTTTGTCCAGTCCTGAACTTCTTGAAAAGTTCGACCGCAGCCCTTGCAAATCTCGTCTCCTTGGCTCGTGGAACAAATAGCAATGCAAGGCGTGTCTGCAACACTTTCGTACCACTGCATCCAAGCATTCATTGCTTGCGTTGGAAAGCCGTCAATGGATACATCTTCTTCGTGAAAATGAACCATCAGTGCATAAACGTGTGCAAGAGATCGCAAGGCTGGGGAGAGTGTGATGCCATCTTTTGAGGGTTCTTTGGCCCGCCAATAATTGATGGCTGCTTCAATATCGGTGATGTGTATAGAAGACATAGGATGGGTATGATAAACGTATTAATCCTTAAAAGTACATTAAACGCGATATAGTGTGTAAACAAGTCTGGACAAAGCTGGAATTTATAAAACAAAATCCAACAGTCGCTAAAAAAATCCGGTAATTCTCACAACATGAAAACACTTTTCAAGTGGTTTTTAAGTGCTTTTGCACTCATGAGCCTGTCGTACATAGATGCAGGAATAACAATCAATGGTTTCGAGTCTGCGATGATTGCGACGCTGGTCATTGGGTGCTTGAATTTAATAGTCAGGCCTGTGTTTGTGGTGTTGACTCTTCCAGTAACGTTGCTAACTTTAGGGTTGTTTTTATTTGTGATCAACGCCTTTTTATTTTGGATGGCATCTGCAATGTTGGATGGTTTTCAAGTGCAAAGTTTTGGACATGCTTTGTTGGGGTCTTTGATATACAGTTTATTGAGTGTTTTTATCGACTCAGCGTTGGAGCGACTGTTCTCGACGCAAGGCCAATAAAGTTCGAAGTCGTGAATCAATAATTGACGATTCCATTTCTTGTGACTTTGAGAGGCCAGTTTTTTTGGCTATTTCTTTTGATAGTGTCTGAGCTGCATAAAGTCGATCAATCGCCGGTGCATAGTCTAATTTCAGTGCATAGGCCTCAGCCATTGATCGAATAGAGCTTAAAAGATCTTGACTTTGATACTGAGCATTGGATAACAATTCCCAAGCATGGATGTCTCTGGGGTGTTTGCTCAACCAATCTCTGAGTGACATGGTACAAGTTTGCTGGGCCTCTTTGGAGCTGAGTTTGAGTTGATTTTCACAAAGCATGAATGTAACTGATCTTGATTTTGGCAGTGCATCAAGAATTTCTAGTGCAATTATTGGTTGGTTGTCTAAGAAAAAAAACTGTGCTTTAAGCAAAGATATTTGTAAAGACAGTTCTGGTGTTTTTCCTTGAGCGGAGAGTGCGTCTAAGCTTGATAAAAAACGCCTTGCTTGGTTGAAGTTGGATATTTTCAGTGACGACAAAACCCCCGCATAAAGCAAGGCAATTTGATTAGACACAGTTTCTTTGGGGTTGGTAAGTGCTTTATGGGCTAAATCGATGTTGAGTTGATAGGAGTCGGAGTTGGTTTTGGTTAAAACTTTAGCTCTGGAACTCATCATCAGATGGACCCAATTGCTGGGCAGGGAGTTTTGGGCTTGCACTCCTTCAAAAGAACCAATTTGTCTAGATGCCATGTCAGCGATACGTTCAGTCGTCAGCGGATGACTTCTCAAGTAGGGGTATGAGCCATTGTCGTTGAGTCTAGATGCTTGTTGAAGTTTTTGAAACATACTTACAAAGCCACTGCCATCGTAACCAGCTTGAAGCATCACGCCAAACCCAACTCTATCTGCTTCGCGTTCCATGTCACGAGAAAAATTGAGTTGGCTCTGTGTCGCTGCGGCTTGACCGCCTACCATGAGAGCGCTGGCTGCATTGGGGTTTTTGCCAGCCGCGATAATGCCAAGGATCATGGCGCCCAGCATCAGAGGTGTTTGCTGGGCTTGTTGAGCGAAAAGTCTGGGGATGTGCCTTTGCGTCATATGACTTAATTCATGAGCAAGGACAGAGGCAAGCTCATCGCGGTTTGAAACGGCAGAAATCAGTCCTAGATGAACGCCCATGTATCCACCAGGCAATGCAAAAGCATTGATGCTGGGATCCTTCACCAAAAAGCCTTGCCAAGCAAAGCGTTGCTCCATCTCAGGCGATAAGTCGCCCCTAAGTTTGGATGCCTCGATCAAGGGTTGCCAAAGCGAGAGTAAATAATCCAACAATATGTAGTCTTCGATGTAATCAGGATCTTTAAAAATTTCCCGCATCACAGACTCACCAATGTGTCTTTCCTCCCCAAGAGCCATCTCAGAGCCATCCCCCAAACTTGGCAGGCGTGTGTCCTTTCGCAATGGACCAGAGGTTTGGGGATGAACTAAAAAAATGCTTAAACCAAGTAAGCAAACACAAATCTTTAGTTTTTGAAACAATGGGTAGAGTGTCATTTTTTAACTCAGCGACCAGCTCGGCGGTGAAGTTGCTTTCAATTGACTATGATACGAGTTCTAGGTATAAACAGCAATCAACGAATATTAACTCTATAAGTGGAGATGAAATGGACTTTACCCATTTTGACGCCAAAGGCGATGCGCATATGGTGGATGTATCTGAAAAACCAGTGACCCACCGTATAGCTGTGGCACAAGGCAGTATTTTGATGGATCGAAAAACCTTGGACTTGATCAAACAAGGGGGTGCGAAAAAAGGAGACGTTTTAGGTGTGGCCAGGATCGCAGGCATACAGGGTGCGAAAAAAACAAGCGATCTCATACCGTTGTGTCACCCCCTCTTTTTAACAAGAGTCACTTTGGATTGGAGTACGATTGAGAGTGATCACGAGCAAGGCCTAAGATGCCAAGTTCAAGCGGAAACGGTCGGGTCAACAGGGGTTGAAATGGAGGCTTTGACCGCGGTACAGGTTGCGCTTTTAACGGTCTACGACATGTGCAAGGCCATTGATCGCGGAATGGTGATGACACGGGTGTCTTTGTTGGAAAAACACGGTGGCCGCTCGGGCAGTTTCAAAGCAGTATCACAATCAGCGCATCATCAAAAAAGCCCTTGATAAAGTGAATCAAGGGCTTTTAAACCAAGAGAAAAACTTAGGGATTGTCTGAGACGGGCTGATTATCCGAAGAGGATTTGCTTTGTAAATATTTGCCAACCACGACAACAAACACAGCGCACAAAGCGGGCACCGCATAACTCAAAATAGGTGTCTCAGCCACCCAATCACGGATGGCACTATCGTGAATGGCCGCCTCTCCACTGACCCAGCCGATCAGGGCTGCACCGAGAGTGATGATCAATGGAAATCTAGCCATCAATGTCATCATTAAACTGCTGCTAAAGACAATCAGTGGAATGCTGATTGCAAGTCCAAGAACCAATAAAATCATAGAGCCTTTGGCTGCGGCGGCAACGCCAATGACATTGTCTAGGCTCATGACCAAATCGGCAATCAAAATGGTGATGATCGCCGAGCGCAAATTGGAGTGTTCCTTGGCTTCACCTTCCTCGCCGTCATCGTCCTCGGCCAACAATTGAACACCAATCCATAAAAGCAAAACGCCACCAATGATTTGTAAAAAGGGCAGCTCAAGCAATTTTGCCGCAACGACCGTGAGCACAATTCTCAACACCACTGCAGCACCAGAGCCATAGAAGATGGCCAACTTTTTCTCTCTAGGGGGTAAGTTTCTGGCTGCAAGTGCGATGACCACAGCATTGTCGCCCGATAAAAGGATATTGATCAAAATGATATTGAACAAGCCGATCCAAAAGTCGGCGGTTTGTAAAAATTCCATAGAAATGACTGCTATTGAGTTAAGTTGATGAATTCTAGTCGAGCACAAAAAGGCCAGATTGAAATCTAGCGCGAAATATTAAATGCTCAAGCCAGTCCGAGAGGTTTAAAGCAAGGCTTTGAGAAGCTTAGCCATTTCTGAAGGGTTGCGAGTCACTTTGAAGCCGCATGCTTCCATGATGTCGAGTTTTGCGTCAGCGGTGTCTTCGCCTCCTGAAATGAGGGCTCCTGCGTGACCCATGCGCTTGCCTGCAGGAGCGGTGACCCCGGCAATAAAACCGACAATGGGTTTTTTCATGTGCGCTTTGCACCAACGAGCAGCCTCAGCCTCATCTGGCCCACCAATTTCCCCAATCATGATGACCGCATCGGTATCAGGATCGTCATTGAAGGCTTTCATGACCTCGATGTGCTTTAAGCCATTGATCGGGTCTCCTCCAATGCCCACGGCGCTGGATTGACCTAGGCCAATTTCAGTTAATTGGGCAACGGCTTCGTAGGTCAATGTGCCAGAGCGAGACACCACGCCAATGCGACCTTTTCTATGAATGTGGCCTGGCATGATGCCGATTTTAATTTCGTCGGGTGTGATAAGGCCTGGGCAATTGGGCCCTAGCAGCAGCGTTTTCTTGCCGCCTGCAGCCTCCTTGGCTTTCATTTTATTTCTGACTTCCAGCATGTCTCTCACGGGGATACCTTCGGTGATACAAATGGCCAAGTCCAAGTCGGCTTCGATGGCTTCCCAAATGGCAGCGGCAGCCCCGGCCGGGGGGACGTAAATGACAGACACGGTCGCACCGGTTTCAGAGGCCGCTTCTTTCACAGAGCCATAAATTGGAATGCCAAAGATCTTTTCTCCGGCTTTTTTAGGATTGACGCCAGCGACAAAGCATTCTTTGCCATTGGCGTATTCTTGGCACTTTTCAGTATGGAATTGACCAGTTTTGCCGGTAATGCCTTGGGTAATGACTTTGGTGTTTTTATTGATATAAATAGACATGTTGAAATCCTTGAGGCTTATTTCAATGCGGCAACGACTTTTTGAGCCGCTTCAGCCATGGTGTCGGCGCTGATGATGGGCAGACCAGACTCGGCCAGCATTTTTTTACCCAGCTCTTCATTGGTGCCTTTCATGCGAACAACCAAGGGGACACTCAGGTTGACGGCCTTGCATGCCGAAATCACCCCAGTTGCAATGGTGTCGCAGCGCATGATGCCGCCAAATATGTTGACCAAAATCGCCTTGACTTTGGGGTTTTTAAGCATGATTTTGAATGCTTCTGTAACTTTTTCAGGCGTTGCGCCACCACCTACATCGAGGAAGTTGGCGGGTTCTGCACCAAAAAGCTTGATCGTATCCATGGTTGCCATCGCCAAGCCGGCTCCGTTGACCAAGCAACCGATATTGCCATCTAAGCTGATGTAGGCCAGGTCAAACTTGCTTGCTTCAATTTCGGCAGAGTCTTCTTCGTCGAGATCGCGATAGGCAACAATTTCGGGATGTCTAAACAATGCGTTTGGATCAAAATTGAATTTTGCATCCAATGCCTTGATGTGCCCATTGCCTTCAAGGATCAAGGGATTGATCTCTGCCAATGAGCAATCAGTCTCCATATACGCTTTGTACAAGCCTTTCATCACTTGAACGGCCTCGGCTTGTGAAGCTGGGGGTACGCCAATACCTCGGGACAGCTCTTGAGCTTGCTCGTCTTGCAGACCTGTCAGGGGGTCCACAAAGACCTTGATGATTTTTTCAGGAGTGGCGTGGGCAACTTCCTCAATGTCCATGCCGCCTTCGGAGGACGCCATAAGAGCTACTTTTTGCGAGGCGCGATCGGTCACGACGGAGACGTAGTACTCCTTTTGGATGTCCGCGCCTTCTTCGATGAGGAGTCGACGCACCTTTTGGCCAAGTGGGCCAGTTTGGTGTGTGATCAGTTGCATCCCCAAAATTTCGCTGGCCAATTTCTTGACTTCATCGATGGAGCGCGCTAACTTAACGCCACCACCCTTGCCGCGACCACCTGCATGAATTTGTGCCTTGACGACCCAGACAGGCCCGCCAAGTTTTTGGGCGGCCTCAACAGCCTCTTGGACCGTGAAGGCTGGAATTCCTCTGGGAACGGGCACACCAAACTGACGCAAAATTTCTTTGCCTTGGTATTCGTGAATTTTCATGTTGTTCTCTTAAATCGGAAGGGGAAAATAGAGCCAAAAGGGCCGCAAATGAATAAAAGTGGGTCAATAAATGGATCTATACTTTACCGCCTCGAAATGTATCATGTTCGGATGCATTAGTCTTCCCTTTTGCTTACAATTGTTTCAACTATCAAGTTAACCCACGCCTATTGTAGACTTATTCATGCACAAAATTTTCATCGACGGAGAGGCCGGTACAACTGGGCTACAGATCAAAAGCCAGCTTCAGGCGATTGAGGGCTTGGAGCTTTTGTCGATTGCACCTTCTGAGCGCAAAGACCCCCAAGCCAAATTGGCGATCATGGCGAGTGCAGATTTGGTGGTTTTGTGTTTGCACGATGATGCAGCGAGGCAATCGGTTGCTTTGATGGCTGAAATTCAGGGTAAAAACCCGAAGCTGATTGATGCGTCCACAGCGCATCGCACACACCCAGATTGGGTGTATGGGTTTCCTGAGCTTGATGCAACTCAAGAGGATTTGATTCGCCAAGCTCAAAAAGTTGCCAATCCGGGATGCTATGCAACGGGCGCAATTGCGCTGTTGCGCCCGCTTATGAACGCGGGGCTTTTGCCCCTAGATTTGCCATTGAGCTTGCCCAGTGTGAGTGGTTATTCAGGTGGCGGCAAGGCCATGATTGAGGCGTATGAAGCGGGCCAAGCGCCTTTGATGGACTATTATGCTCTGGGCCTAGAGCACAAGCATGTTCCAGAAATTATGAAGTACGCGGGGCTGCACAAGCGGCCATTGTTTGTGCCCTCGGTTGGCAACTTTAAACAAGGCATGGTGGTTCAATTGCCGCTTCACTTGGAGCAACTGTCCCAGGGCGTGAACGCAGAGAAAATACGACAAACGTATATCCGTCATTACCAATCCGTTCGCAATAGTTTTGTGAGTGTCTTGCCCAAAGAAGCTGAACTTCATTTTGACGCGACCGCTTTGAACGGCACCAATCGCTTAGAGATTGCTGTTTTCGAAAATATAGAAAAAGGCCACCTGGTTTTGATGGCCAGGCTTGATAATTTAGGAAAAGGTGCGAGTGGTGCAGCGGTGCAAAACGTGCACTTGATGCTTGGGCTGGCGTCCTTAAAGCCCTAGTAGGAAGTTATCCTTCTCGCGTCTCAGCGGGGGCCTCTTCTTTGAGTAGGGCATAAATTTTTTTCAGAAGGCTGCTCGAAAAACCGCGTGTCATCATGAACCGCATTTGTTGATCGGCTTCTTTTTGATTAAGGGGGAGCGCGCCAAATTTTTTGAGCCATAGCGCTGTGGCTCGAGCAAGTTCGGTCGTTTTTAATTCTTCCAAGACGCTTTCAGCCACATCCGTGGGCACCCCTTTTTGTTTCATCTCTGCGTGAATTCTTCGCACACCGAGTTTGGACTCCTTGCGAAGTGCGATCGATTGAGCATGGCGTTTTTCATTTAAAAAATCCTTCAGCTCTAATTCATTGAGAACGTGCTCAAGTTCGCCCTCTTGGGTTTCATAGGGGGTGAGTTTTTGGAGCAATTCTTGTCTAGAGTACTCTCTTTGTGACAACGCTCTTAGGGCGCGTGATTTCAGGCTCAAAAGTGGGAAATTTCTATTTTGGCGATTGAACATGGTGGGCAATCATGAGGGCCAACTCACGGCAAGTGGATTGCTGTGTGAGTTGGCGTGTGAATAAGACGAAAGTGTTGGTGTAAGTGTGTGTGGCAGAAGTACGGTCTTGTCATGTTGCAAGGAGGAGGAGAGCGAGGGTGACGAGTTACTCCTCTTTTGTAGCGCCAACGTTTGTTGGGGTGGTGAGTGAAGGCGCGGCTGCACGGATGCCAAGGGACTCACGCACTTTGTTTTCGATTTCATGTGCAAGGGCTGGGTTTTCACGCAAGAATTCACGAGAATTGTCGCGTCCTTGGCCTATCTTTTCGCCATTGTAGGCATACCATGCGCCAGATTTATCAATGACGCGGGCCGTTACACCGAGGTCAATGACCTCGCCGTGGCGAGAGATGCCTTCGCCAAACAAGATGTCAAACTCAGCGGTTTTAAAGGGCGGGGCCACTTTGTTTTTAACGACTTTGACTTTGGTTTCGTTGCCAATGGCTTCTTCGCCCTTTTTGATCGTGCCTGTTCTGCGGATATCTAGACGAACGGAGGCATAAAATTTCAAGGCATTTCCGCCCGTTGTGGTTTCGGGTGAGCCAAACATCACACCAATTTTCATGCGAATTTGGTTAATGAAAATAACCATGCAATTGGTTTTTTTGATGGTGGCAGTGAGCTTTCTGAGGGCTTGGCTCATGAGCCTGGCTTGCAAGCCAGGCAAGGAGTCGCCCATGTCGCCCTCAAGCTCGGCCTTGGGCGTGAGAGCCGCGACAGAGTCGATCACAATCAGATCAACCGCACCCGAGCGCACCAAACTGTCCACAATCTCAAGCGCTTGCTCCCCGGTATCTGGTTGAGAGATCAACAAGTCTTGTAAATTCACGCCCAATTTTTGGGCATATTGAATATCCAATGCATGCTCAGCATCCACAAAGGCGCACGTTCCATTTTGTTTTTGCATCTCTGCAATCACTTGCAGCGTGAGGGTTGTTTTGCCGGATGACTCTGGGCCATAAATCTCAATGACGCGTCCTCTTGGCAGACCGCCAACCCCCAAGGCGATGTCCAAGCCCAAAGATCCTGTTGAAACCACTTGGATGTCTTCAATGACCTCACCTTCACCCAATCGCATGATGGTGCCTTTGCCGAATTGCTTCTCAATTTGAGCAAGTGCAGCTTGAAGTGCTTTGTTTTTTTCTGTATTTGGTGCAAGACCTTTAACTGGTGCGTCCATAAAATATCCTTAAAAATCAGTGAGTTAGAAATTAGAAAACTGAAGCACTCTGAATCAACTGGATGCTTAACCAGTAATTTATCTGAAGTGTCTTGTCTTGTAAATAGAAAATTTAGTCAGTTTACTTGACTAAATGATATAGTCGAGTTTATGAAAAAACAGGCTTCCAAACGAATTAGTTTTCCCGATTGGAGACAAAACCATTTAGGCCGGTTATTGGGTCAGTCGATGCGCAGGTTTGATGAGCGGGTCTATGACTTGATGTCTCACGATGTGAGGGTGCCGTTGGCCTTGTCAAATTTGGCCAGTCGAGGACAAGTCAGTGCAGCACACATTCACATGACAAGGCATTTACCGCTTGAGGGTGCGCAATTGACGCAACTCGCATTCAGCGCGGGTATGAGCAAACAAGCCATGGCGGAATTGGTTGAACAATGTGAGGCTTGGGGCTTGGTATTCAAAGAGCGCGATGCAGGGGATCAAAGGGCCAAGAAAATTCGATTCACCGAGTTAGGTATTTCATGGCTCAGAGCCTTTGAGTTGGCGGTCACACAAGCCGAGCAAGAGTTCAAGCTTGAAGTGGGGCTTGAAGTTGCGACAGTGATCACTTTGGGATTGGAGGTTTATGCGGATTCTCAGCGCAATAAGCTCAATGGGTTCTAAAATGAGGTTCATTTAAATCATTGGAGGTCCTCGTTGTGCGAATTTTAATTGCAGAAGATGACCAAGTTTTAGCGGATGGATTGTTGCGCAGCTTGCGTTCATCGGGTGCTGTGGTTGATCATGTGGGCAGCGGCAGCGAAGCCGATGCAGCACTCATCAGCACAGATGAGTTTGACTTATTGATTCTTGACCTGGGTTTGCCAAAGCTTCATGGCTTAGAGGTCTTAAAGCGTTTGAGATCGAGGGGCAGTTCTTGCCCCGTTCTTATTTTGACGGCTGCAGATGCCATTGAAGAGCGCGTGAAGGGCTTGGATTATGGGGCTGATGACTACATGGCCAAACCATTTTCTTTGCAAGAAATGGAGGCCAGGGTCAGAGCCTTGATTCGAAGAGGAATGGGCGCAAACAGTGCGCTCATTAAACACGGCCCCATGATCTATGACCAGGCTGGTCGCGTGGCGACCATTGACGGCAAGATGATCGATCTGTCTGCGAGGGAGTTGGGTTTATTGGAGGTTCTTTTACAAAGAACGGGTCGATTGGTGAGCAAAGATCAACTGGTTGAGCGTTTGTGTGAGTGGGGTGAAGAGGTGAGCAACAATGCCATCGAGGTCTATATTCATCGCTTGCGAAAAAAGATCGAGAAAGATCCCATCCGAATCGTGACGGTTCGAGGCCTGGGCTATTGCCTAGAAAAAATTGCCAACTAGCAGTTGTCCGATCAGGTCATCTCGCGAAAGCTTGAGATCTGAGTTCATCTAAGTCAGCAACAAGTGGTCATTTGTGAAAATTTTTCAGCGCGAACAACTCTCCTTGTTTGGTGGCATCTTGGATTGGATGCTCATACCGCTTTTGCTATTGTGGCCGATCAGTTTGGCCCTGACGTGGTTGGTCGCAATAGGGGTTGCAAATAAGCCTTATGACCGTGGCTTAGAGCGGTACATGCTGACATTAGAGAGGATGCTGGCAGACCCAAGCAAAGCGGTTGTTCACCGCCTTGATGGTGCCGCAGACCTACTGAACAAAGCAGATGGGGTCAATCAGATCTACATTCAGGCTCGATCTTATTCAGGAAATCTGATGGCGGGCGAGGCTTTGCCCTTGCCACAAGAGGAGGACGCTTTTGTAAAGTCAGAAATCCTCTTCAGGGATGAGCAATACAAAGATCAGAAAATAAGAGTTGCCCACCGATGGGTCAAGTTGCAACAAGAACCGGGTGTTTTGAGCGAAGACAACCAAGCCTTCAATACGCTTGTTTTATTGCAAGTTGCAGAGTCGATCGAAAAAAGAAGTGTTCTCGCACAAGAGATTGTCAAGGGCGTGATGTTGCCTCAATTGGCACTCTTGCCGCTGGCAATTTTGGTCCTTTGGATTGCGCTGGCAAGAGGGCTTCAGCCTTTGCGTCGCTTAGAGGAGCACATCAGAAAAAGAAAACCAGATGATTTAAACCCAGTTGATGATCGCATCATGCCTATAGAAGTCATGCCATTGGTGGCTTCGATCAATGAATTGCTCGCCAGGCTCAAAAGCTCCATTGAGACCAAAAAAAGGTTTTTAGCAGATGCCGCGCATCAGTTGAAAACCCCTCTGGCGGGCCTTCGAATGCAGGCAGAACTGGCGCAAACGGAAAACCTCTCAAATACGGAAATCAAGCACACGCTTAAATTGATTGGATTATCAAGTGTGCGTGCCACTCGCATGGTCAATCAATTGCTGTCCCTGGCTCGAGCAGAGGTGGGCGCGCAATCGATGGCAAAGGTCGTTTGTGATTTGGGTGCATTGGTGGAGGAGGTGTTGCAAGAAACTTGGCCCATGGCATCGAAGAAATACATCGATCTTGGCTATGAAAACGATGACAGTCCGCATAAACCTGCAAGTGTCGAGGGCAATCCGATCTTGCTTAAAGAGATGATCCGAAACTTGTTGGAAAATGCCATCAACTACACGCCCTCAAAAGCCAGCCATCCAGGCGTGATCAACTTGGGTATCCATCGGGATTACAAGAATCGCCTTTTAAGTTTTGTCATAGAGGACTCCGGTCCTGGTGTCTCCGAGGCAGAAAAAGAGTTGGTGTTTCAGCCCTTTTATAGAAGCCTTGGACTTGGCAATGAAGTGGATGGCTCGGGTCTGGGTCTGTCCATTGTCAAAGAGATTGCAGATCAACACCAAGCGCTGGTGTATCTTGAAGACGCGCAAAACGATTTGCCAAAATCTTTAATAAATCCGTCTATGCAAGCCAACATCAATGCGCCTAGGCTCAAAGGTTTGCGAGTCAGGGTGGTGTTTAAAATTGCGCAGATCAAAGCCGAGTAAACGTTACTGCAGTGGATTGCGGGGGCGAACGCTCACGTCCATGCTGACGATGGTGCGAATGTCCCCGTTTTGTAGGACGAGCAGCTCACCTTGATGGTTGACCCCTAAACACTGCCCCGTGGTGCCGTCGCTTAAGTGTATTTCGCGACCTTTGAGGCAGTCCAATTGGTCAAACTTGGTCTTAAAACCAAGAAAGCCTTCGCGCTCGAAAAGCTTAAGGGTGGTTGTGAGTTTGCTTACCATTTGAGTGATCAGCTCTTGTCGACTCAAGCCTGACCCCAAGTCAGAAAGACCCATGGGGCTTATTTGCAAGGAATGCGTTTGTAAGTCAGGCGTATTGAAATTCACTCCAACGCCAATGACGCAATAGCGCGCTTGGGATGTTGAGAAAGGGCTGTCTGGATTGGGATTGATGGTTTCAATCAATATTCCCGCCAATTTGTGGAACCGATCCGCTTTGTAAACCCAAACATCGTTGGGCCACTTCAGTTTGAGGTCTAGGCCTTGGTCTGGATCTAGACTGTGTGCCAGATCAATTCCAACGCACAAAGAAAGCCCAAGCCAGCTAAGGGGCTTGAGGGGAAGGCCTATTGAAAAAGTAAGCGAGTCGTTTTGATTTGAAAACCAAGCTTTGCCGCCCCGTCCTCTGCCGTGTGTTTGCTCAAGGGAGACCAAGACTTTTGGAGCAAGGGCTCTGAGCTTGGCTTGCCGCATCAACTCTGATGACGTTGAGTCAATGCGATCAAAGACCTCCACTTCCCATGGCAGGGCAAGGGCAGACAGGTTTTGGGACAAGCAGCTTTGAAGTTGCAGAGCGGTCAGCAACATTTAAACTTGGGTGAGCAAGAGACGCAATTTAAAGCGTAGCATGGTGTTTATGAGTCTACTCTACAAGGGGCAAAGAAAAAAGGACTGGGTTTTTGGCGATAGGGGCTTATTTTTTTGAACGTTTGGGGGCCAATAAAGTTCCCCTGCATTTTTTTGAGCCACACCAACAAGGGTATTCGGCCTTGAGCTTAGGGGTGTAGCGTTCATCGATCATCAGACCGTAATCATAATTGAGCTCATCGCCTGCTTGGATGTTCTTGATGGCTTTGATGAAGACATGCTCTCCAATCTCATCGGCTTCGCAGTTGGGCTTGCATGAATGATTGATCCAACGCGCGCTGTTGCCCTTGACGCCGCCATCGATCACGTGGTCCTCATTGATGTGGAAATAAAATGTATGGTTGGGCTCCAAGGGGTTGTGAGGATGGCGATCTTGTGCTTGCTGCCAAGTAATGAGCTCCCCCTTGTACTCAATGATGACTTCATGTTTAGGGATATTGACCAAAGCAAAAACGCCCTTGCCATGCACGCCGGAACGCCTGACTTGGATGCGGGGAGTGGATTTTTTGGGTTTAAAAGGGGTAGACAACTGGAGGACTCAATTCAAAAAAGATGGTATTGTTGTTAAATAAGAACTTGTACGGCTAGACAATTTTAGAGGCTTTGGGCGTAATCGCTGAAAAAAACGGCACAATGCGGTGCATGAAGGAATCCAATTGAATGAGTAAAACACTGGTCATTGCTGAAAAACCCTCGGTTGCACAAGATATTGTGCGTGCTTTAACGACGCCCAAGGGGAAGTTTGAAAAATTCGATGATTATTTTGAGTCAGATGCATTCGTGGTGACGTCTGCGGTGGGGCATTTGCTTGAAATTAAGGCGCCTGAGGAGTTTGAAGTCAAGCGAGGCAAGTGGAGTTTTGCGCATTTGCCTGTGATTCCCCCCCATTTTGATCTCAAGCCAGTAGATCGAACCAAAGCAAGGCTGAGTGCCGTCGTTAAACTCGTCAAGCGCAAGGACATCGCCAGTTTGGTCAATGCGTGTGATGCTGGGCGTGAAGGAGAGTTGATCTTTCGACTGATTGAGCAATTTGCCACGACCAAAAAAGATGCAAAAAAGCCGGTGAAACGACTTTGGTTGCAGTCAATGACGCCTCAAGCGATTCGCGATGGCTTTGATAACCTGCGCTCTGAGCAACAAATGCAGGGCTTGGCCGATGCCGCGAGAAGCCGTTCAGAGGCAGATTGGTTGGTTGGCATCAATGGAACGCGTGCTTTTACGGCCTTCAATTCCAGGGACGGAGGTTTCTTCTTGACCACCGTTGGGCGGGTACAAACCCCAACGCTCTCGGTGGTGGTCGAGCGCGAGGAGCAGATTCGTAAATTCGTGAGCCGAGACTTTTGGGAAATTCACGCCAACTTTGAAGTTCAAGCGGGTCAATACACGGCGAAATGGATCAACCCTGCTCATAAAAGAGACGAAAACGACGCCGAGAAGAAAGACAACCGGGTTTGGTCTGAACAAGAGGCGAGAGATGTTGCACAGGCGGTGCTTGAACAATCTGGGTTGGTGACAGATGTGAGTAAACCCACCACTCAAGCCGCTCCCGCCCTCTTTGATTTGACGTCCTTGCAAAAAGAGGCCAACGGCCGCTTTGGATACTCAGCCAAGACGACCCTCTCACTGGCCCAAAGTTTGTATGAGCGTCACAAAGCACTGACCTACCCAAGAACCGACTCCAAGCATTTGCCGGAAGATTATTTGCCGACCGTCAAACAAACATTTGGCATGTTGGCAGAAAGTTCGATGAAGCACTTGTCGCCATTTGCACAAATGGCTTTGAAAAATAATTACGTTAAACCATCAAAGCGCGTATTTGATAATTCGAAAGTAAGTGATCACTTCGCAATTATTCCCACCCTAGAAGAGCCCAAGGGATTGTCGGAAGCAGAGCAAAAGATTTATGACTTGGTGGTCAAGCGCTTCATGGCGATCTTTTTCCCATCTGCTGAATTTTTAGTCACCACGCGAATCACGAAAGTGAGCTCAAAAGGGAAACCCCATCATTTCAAAACGGATGGCAAGGTGATGGTCAATCCAGGTTGGATGACCATTTACGGCAAAGAGGCCACTGAAGAGGACGACACCGACAAAACCTTGGTCAAAGTCAATGCTGCAGAGCAGGCTTTGGTGGTCCAAGCGCAGCCCAAACCTTTAAAAACCAGACCGCCTGCAAGGTACACAGAAGCCACTTTATTGGGTGCCATGGAGGGTGCTGGCAAGTTGGTTGAGGACGATGAGTTCAAAGAGGCCATGCAGGAAAAGGGTTTGGGCACGCCTGCCACAAGGGCGGCGATCATCGAGGGCCTGTTGAACGAAAAATACATGATCCGAGACGCCAAAGAGTTGATACCCATGGCCAAAGCGTTTCAGTTGATGACGCTGCTCAGAGGTTTGGGCATCGAGGAGTTAAGTAAGCCTGAGCTCACGGGTGAGTGGGAGCACAAACTGTCTTTGATTGAGCACGGCAAGCTAAGCCGTGAGTCTTTCATGCAAGAAATTGCTCAAATGACCGAGCACATCGTTAAAAAGGCCAAAGAATACGATCGAGACACGGTGCCAGGGGACTATGCAACGCTTTCAACGCCGTGCCCTAAGTGCAGTGGTCAGGTCAAAGAGAATTATCGCCGCTACACCTGCCAAGGCTCGGATGGCCAAAGCGCTGGTTGCGGGTTTTCCTTTGGCAAGACCCCCGCTGGCAGGGCGTTTGAGCTTGCAGAAGTCGAGTCGTTCTTGGTCAATAAAAAAATCGGCCCCCTGGATGGCTTCAGGTCCAAAGCGGGCTGGCCTTTTGCTGCTGAGATGGTGCTTAAATTCAATGAAGAAGAGGACAACTGGAAGCTTGAATTTGATTTTGGAGACGACAAGAGCGAAGAAAGTGGAGAGCTCCATGATTTCTCTGCCCTCTCGCCATTGGGTCTTTGCCCGGCTTGTGGGGCAAGAGTGTTTGAGCTCGGAGCTCAATACGTCTGTGAAAAAGCGGTGCCCACATTGGAGCAAGCTAGCAGCACCTGCAAGTTTAAAACGGGAAAAATGGTTCTCCAACAACCCATAGAGTTGGAACAAATACAAAAACTGCTTCAAACGGGCAAGACCGATTTGTTGGATAAATTTGTATCCATGAGAACAAGGCGCGCGTTCAAGGCCTTTTTGGCCTGGGACGCGGAGGCGCAAAAGGTGTCGTTTCAGTTTGAAGAGCGTGCGAGCAAATACCCGGCAAGAAAAACAGCTGCGTTCGCTAAAAAGGGCGCCAAAAAAACGCCAGTGGCCAAAAAAGTCGGCACCAAAACCGCCAAGGCGCCAACCCGAAAAACCAGCGCAGCTCCAAGAAAAGTGACTTCCAATTTGATGCCCAGCCAAGCATTGGCACAGGTCATTGGCGAGGACTTGGTGGCTCGTACCCAAGCGGTCAAGAAAGTGTGGGATTACATCAAATTGGCAGCCCTTCAGGACGCGAAGGACAAGAGAGCCATTCTTTGCGATGACAAGTTAAAGGCTGTTTTTGGCAAAGACAAGGTAACGATGTTTGAAATCACGGGCTTGTTGAGTTCGCACTTGAATAAAGTCAGCTGACACGGCGGCGCCTTTTTTTTGCGCACCCCAAAAGCCTTCAGATCCAAGTGCAAGTTCTCTGATGGCATTTTGAGGTCTCAAGTTTTGAGGGGCCGTCACACCCTTTGAGATGGGCCCCTCAAAGGGTGTGCAAGGAAAGATTTAAGGCGTATTTAGATAAGCCCACAATTTGGCCGGTGTGATGGGCATTTGGATCCCTGGGGCTTTATGTTTGAAGCCATTTCTAGCCAATGCATCAGCGACTGCATTGACCACGGAGGGTGTGGCGCCAATGGTGCCAAGTTCGCCCACGCCTTTGACGCCCAAGACATTGTTTTTGCAAGGAATGCTCTGATCCATGTTGGTCAAAAAGAACTCGGGCATGATGTCTGCATGTGGGATGGCATAGTCCATCAAACTGCCTGTCAAAGGTTGACCCGTCTCACGGTCATAGACGACTTGCTCACACAGCGCTTGACCTATACCCTGAACCGCACCACCATCGAGTTGTCCGCGCACAATCAAAGGATTGACAACGCGCCCGACATCGTTCATCGAGGAGTATTTCGCAAGATGGACCACGCCAGTTTGGGGGTCAATTTCAACCTCAGAAATATGGCATCCGTTGGGCCATGTTGGGCCACTCGCCACCGTTGTGGAGTCCAACTCAATTCGTCCATGAGGCTCCTTGCTGGCCAAGGCCGCTAAAGTGATGGACACATCGGTGCCTTTGATCTTAAAGAGGCCGCTCTCGTAGACCAAATCATCAACCAAGCTTTCAAGGGACTTGGCGGCCAAGGACTTGGCTTGTTCAAGGGCTTGCTTCGCGCCGACAGAGACGGCCGAGCCACCCGTAAAAAGTGAACGAGAACCGACAGAGCCAAACCCGTTGCCGCGGTCGGTGTCGCCAAGAACAACCCTGACTTTGGACATGTCTACCCCAAAAACATCCACCACCAATTGCGCCAAGGTGGTGGCAATGCCTTGTCCCATCGCATTGACTGCGGAGAAGACTTCAATCACGCCGTCAGAAAGGATTCGAACGTTGACCTTTTCCTCCAAAGCATTGCCGCCCGTCCACTCTAAAAACGTAGACACGCCCAGTCCACGCCAAAGGCCCCGGGCTTTGGAGGCAGCCTCCCGCATTTGAAAACCGCTCCAGTCTGCTTGAGACAAAGCCTGATCCATGATGGCTTCGAAATGTCCTGTGTCATAGGTTTGTCCCATGGGGTTTTTATAGGGCATTTGTTCGGGTTGGACGAAGTTTCTTCGGCGCAGTTCAATGCGGTCAATGCCAGTCACGCGTGCAGCCTCATCCATGAGGCGCTCGATGTTAAAGATCGCTTCAGGGCGACCCGCTCCGCGATAAGCCCCAGTGGGTGCGGTATTGGTCATCACCGCTTTAAAGTAAAAATCAATCAACCCAATGTCATACACGCTGCTTTGAACCCAAGGTCCAATTAAAAGCTGAATGGCAACACCAGTCATGCCAGGGTAGGCACCCACATTGGCCAAATTGTGCACTTTGAGGGCCAAAATTTTACCGTCTTTGTCCAGCGCCATGGCGCAGTGGCTCTCGATGTCTCGCCCGTGTGAGCTGGCCAAGAAGTCTTCCCCACGCTCAGACTGCCACTTGACAGGCATTTGCAGGCGGTGGGCGCAATAGGCCACCGCAAGGTCTTCGGGGTAGGCGCCGGTTTTCATGCCAAAACCGCCACCCACGTCACCAACGACCACGCGGATCTGATCGACAGGGATGGCAAATAAATCTGAAACTGCAGCGCGCACAGCCGTGGGCATTTGTGAGCTCATGCGAACGACCAGTCGGCCCTCTTGCGTGTGAGCTTGAACACTCCTGGGCTCAAGGGTGAGGGCGATCAAACGTTGGTGATCAATTTTGAGTTCAACCACATGTGCAGCATGTGCAAAGACCTGCGCGGTCTTTTCGCTGTCGCCGTAGCGAGTTTCGGCCACGATATTGTCTGGCACATCAGCAAGCCGTGGCGCCTGTGGACTCAGCGCGTCTTGGAGGGTGACGGCACAGGCCAACTGTTTGTAAGAAACCATCACCGCTTCAGCAGCATTTTTTGCATTGAAGAGCGAATCAGCAACCACTGCCGCAATGATTTCACCCACAAAGCGAACCTGATGCGTTGCCAAGATGGGCCTTGTGGCGGATGCAATGGGAGAGCCATCGGCTCTTTTAAAGTTCACGGGTTTGGCCATGGGTTTAACACCGGCTTCTTCAAGCATTGCGCCAGTGAGCACCCATTTGACGCCGGGCATGTTTTGCGCAGCACGCGTGTCAATCGACTCAATGAGCGCATGGGCCTGAGAGGAGCGAACAAAGGCCAAGTGCAGCTGAGAGGCGTGTTCAATATCGTCAGCAAATTGACCCGCACCGATCAGCAGGTGTGCATCTTCGACGCGTTCAACGGACTGCCCGCTACCGAATTTTAGAATTATTTGATCCACAAAATACCTCGAAAAAAGAAAGGGGTTGATTTCCATCAAGGTTCGTATTATGAACCTTTTTAGAATGGGTTGGCGTGCGCAATTTGATTGCGCGCCATCACGCAAAAGCAGACAAGGAAAAAGGCTTTAAAGGACAGTTCTCTCACAGATAAACGCTTGGGTCTGTGTAAATCATCTCAAGCCCATAGCGTTGGCCTTGCAAGTAGTCCTTCATGCATTGAAGCAGCAAAGGGCTTCTGTGCAGATGCACGCTTGCACGAATCTCATCTGGACTGAGCCAAAGCGTTCTGACAATGCCTTTGTCCAAAGGCTGAAGGGGATGAAAAGCACCCAGTTCGCCAGAAAAAGCAAATCGCAGGTAAGTCACGTCCTCTACGCTTGAGCTCACCGAGTCGGTTCTTTGAAATCGGCTCAGGTACATGCCAATGAGCCCAGTGGGTTGAAAGTCATGGGCGCTTTCCTCAAGCGCTTCTCTTGCACAAGCTTGGATGGGAGACTCCCCCGGGTCGAGGTGTCCGGCTGGGTTGTTCAGCCGCAGTCCTTCTGGGGTGTGCTCCTCAATCAGCAAAAACTTGCCTTCTTTTTCAATAATGGCTGCAACGGTGACGCTGGGCTTCCAACGTGTTGGAGGGGTTTGGGGGGTGATTTGCTTCATAAAGAGGTGGCGGTGAGAAAACACAAACATCAGTGTAGCCTTGAAGTCATCTTGAAAATAAGCGCTGTGGGCTTGAAAAAACCGCAACAATATAAAAGCTGGGGTGTAAGGCGGCTATAAGAATGGTGAAAATGTCTTTAGAATCGGACAAGGCATTAGGGTTTTTCAAAGAGACGCTAATTCGAAAAACACGTCAGGCGGCGTTGAAGGCTAGGGCAGAGTGTGGCCTTGAAAGCCGAGTCCCAGACGCAGCATTCTTGGAGTTTATTCATGAACATTGGTGTTCCACTTGAGTCGTTTCCTGGCGAGACGAGGGTTTCTGTCACGCCTGAGACCGTGAAGAAGTACATTGCCCAAGGTCATTTGGTGCACATTCAATCGGGAGCGGGATTGAAGGCGAGCATCACGGATGAGGCCTATCGCTTGGCTGGCGCTTTGATGACCGACGCCATGGGCGCGTTTTCACAAGAGTTGGTCCTCAAAGTGCGAATTCCAAGCGCACAAGAAACAAGCCTCATGAAAGAGGGCGCCGTGTTGGTGGGCATGCTCAATCCCTTTGATGCCGAGGGTTTACAGCGCTTGGCCCATGCAAAGCTATGTGCATTTGCGCTCGAGGCGGCTCCAAGAACGACGCGGGCACAAAGCATGGATGTGTTGTCCTCTCAGGCCAATATTGCTGGCTACAAGGCGGTCATGATGGCTGCAGACAAGTACCAACGATTTTTCCCCATGCTCATGACGGCCGCCGGGACAGTGAAAGCGGCGAGAGTTGTCATTTTGGGCGTAGGGGTTGCGGGCTTACAGGCCATTGCAACCGCGAAGCGATTGGGCGCGGTGATTGAATGCTCGGATGTCAGGCCCAGTGTCAAAGAGCAAGTGGAGTCTTTGGGGGCCAAGTTCATTGATGTGCCGTATGAAACCCAAGAAGAGAAAGAGGCGGCAGAAGGTGTTGGGGGCTATGCCAAGCCAATGCCAGCCTCCTGGTTGGAGCGGCAAAAGCTTGAGGTCGCCAAGCGAGTCGCTTTGGCCGATATCGTGATCACCACGGCCTTGATTCCAGGAAGAGCGGCACCCGTACTGGTCAGCCAAGAGATGGTGATGTCCATGAAGGCGGGCAGTGTGATTGTTGACTTGGCTGCGGCGCAAGGGGGCAATTGTCCATTGACTCAAGCCGATCAAATCATTGAAGTGCATGGAGTCACCATTGTGGGGGAGACCAATTTGCCAGCACTCGTGGCTGCAGATGCAAGTGCTCTGTATGCAAGAAATGTATTGGATTTTGTCAAGTTGATCTCACCACAGGCGGGACTTTTTGTTCTCCCTGAGGACGACGACATAGTCAACGCCTGCTTGATGACGCAGAATGGAACAATAAAGAGGAAATAAAAATGGATATGGTCTCTCCAACAGTGCTGAATTTAATTATTTTTGTTTTGGCAATTTATGTCGGATATCACGTTGTGTGGACGGTCACCCCTGCCTTGCACACCCCTTTGATGGCTGTGACAAACGCGGTGTCGGCCATCATCATTGTGGGTGCAATGCTCGCTGCAGCACTCACACAAACGGTTTTGGGTCAAACCATGGGCATCTTGGCCGTTGCATTGGCGGCGGTGAATGTGTTTGGCGGATTTTTGGTCACTCGAAGAATGCTTGAGATGTTCAAGAAAAAAGACAAGAAAGTCAGTGCTTCTTTGGGAGATCACAAATGAGTATGAATCTAGTGACGCTTTTGTATTTGGTCGCCAGCATTTGTTTTATCCAGGCTCTGAAAGGACTGAGTCACCCAACGACCTCTATTCGGGGCAATCTTTTCGGCATGTTGGGCATGGCTTTGGCGGTGTTTACAACCGCTGCATTGATCTACAAATTGGCTCAACCCTCGGAGCTTACGTCCATGGGCTCGCCATTGAGCAATGGGTCAACAGGGGCGTGGACAGGGCTTGGCCATGTTGTCTTGGCCTTGGTCATCGGGGGGGCGGCGGGCACGGTCATGGCGCGCCGAGTGGAGATGACAAAAATGCCAGAGTTGGTGGCTTTTATGCACAGCATGATCGGGCTGGCTGCGGTGTTCATTGCCATCGCTGCGGTGGCCGAACCTCAAGCCTTTCAAATCGTTCATCAAATAGGAGACCCCATTCCCATGGGGAATCGATTGGAGCTTTTCTTGGGTGGTGCGATTGGGGCGATTACGTTCAGTGGCTCAGTGATTGCGTTTGGAAAGTTATCGGGCAAGTACAAGTTCAGGCTGTTCCAAGGAGCGCCAGTTAGTTTTACTGGACAGCATTTTTTAAATTTGGTGTTGGGCTTGTCTTGTATCGGACTTGGTTTGGTGTTTATGGTTCAAGGCGAGTGGGCTTTATTTCTAGCGATGTTGGCAGTGGCGTTTATTTTGGGGGTGCTCATCATCATCCCGATTGGTGGCGCGGATATGCCGGTGGTGGTTTCGATGCTCAACAGCTATTCTGGCTGGGCGGCAGCTGGGATTGGTTTTTCCTTGAACAATGCCATGCTCATTATTGCGGGGTCCTTGGTTGGAAGCTCTGGTGCGATTTTGAGTTACATCATGTGCAAGGCCATGAACCGCTCTTTCTTTAACGTGATCTTGGGCGGCTTTGGGGGCGAGAGCGTTACACAGGATGCATCTGGACAAGTTCAGCGCAGTGTAAAGAGCGGCAGTGCCGATGATGCGGCCTTTGTCTTGGGCAATGCTGAGAGTGTGGTGATCGTCCCGGGTTACGGTTTGGCGGTTGCGCGTGCGCAGCACGCAGTCAAAGAGATGGCTGCCAAGCTCACTGAAAAAGGGATCACGGTGAAATATGCCATCCATCCTGTGGCCGGTAGGATGCCTGGGCACATGAATGTGTTGCTCGCAGAGGCTGAGGTGCCTTATGACCAGGTGTTTGAAATGGAAGACATCAATGGAGAGTTTGGTCAAGTCGATGTGGCGATTATTTTGGGTGCCAATGACGTGGTCAACCCAGCTGCCATGGTCAAAGGCAGTCCAATTTATGGCATGCCCATTTTGGAGGCCTACAAAGCCAAAACAGTCATTGTCAATAAGCGATCGATGGCGGCGGGTTATGCCGGTTTGGACAACGAGCTCTTTTACATGGACAAGACCATGATGGTTTTTGGGGATGCTAAAAAAGTGGTTGAAGACATGGTGAAGGCCATTGAGTAGGCCTTTGGCTCAAACCTTGGCG
>CANJNC010000016.1 GCA_947475685.1 Comamonadaceae bacterium
CCCAATAAGAACTGGCGTTACTGTTTGATTTTGTGAAAGTGGCTGTTTTGCCACCTTGCGAAGAATTTACAACGGTTTGGTCCAAATTACCATAAATGGTCATTTGAGCAAACGATGTGCCCAAAGCTGCTAACGATGCCAAAGCAACGAGTGTTTTTTTCATGTCAAGGTTCTCCAAGGTTTATAAAAGAGCTGAAAGCGACTTTTTCAAACAAAAAATGTCATCTTCCGAAGCCTCAGCCAACCCCCTTTATTGGGAAGTTGTGCTTATTGCACCAGAGAGTGAGCTTGCACGCAAAGCATTTCGAGGGATGAAGGGGTATTACGTTGCCGAAGGACAACACTTCAAGCCTTTTAAGCCCTAAAAAGACCAAGATGGGCCTAGCGTATAAGTTAAGCTACTTACAGTAGAAACCCTAATTTCCATCAAGCTGCATACACACAAAAACATCTCCCTCATGAGCTTTCACATTGATCACTTTCTCATCGGCCTTGACGATGCCTTGCGCACCGTTTTTGCACAACAACATGCCTCTCGCCCAAACCCTGGCCTAGGCCAAAATCAACTCCAAATCCCATTGAGTGCAGAAGAAAAAAAACGCTCTGCCGCCCTCATGCGAGTAAACCATGTGGGTGAGGTGTGCGCCCAAGCACTTTACAGCGCTCAGGCCTTGGCCACCCACAACCCAAAGTTGATTGCCCAATTCGATCAAGCCCGTATCGAAGAAAACGATCACTTGTCTTGGACACACGATCGACTCAAAGAGTTGGGTAGCCGCCCCAGTTACTTGAACCCCCTTTGGTACGCTGGTGCCTTTGCCCTTGGATTTGCGGTTGGAAAAATTGGCAAAGATGCGGTAAGTTTGGGCTTTGTGATGGAAACAGAGAAACAAGTCGAGGCCCATCTCGTGTCTCACCTCAAAAGCCTCCCACTCACAGACACCGCGTCCAGAGCGATCGTTGAGCAAATGGCCCTGGATGAGGCAAAGCATTCGCGAGAAGCCATGAAAGCCGGCGGCGTGGACTTGCCAGCGCCCTTTAAACTCTTCATGAAACTGAGCGCCAAGGTGATGACGACGCTTTCCTATCGAATTTAGTCCTCGCCCGCTCAAGGTGCCCAATCACGGCCTCAAAGGTGCCTTTCTCCCCTCGCCACCACTTGATACCGCTTGAAACCGACTTGGGCTGGGATCAAGCGCTCACGTCTTCATCAAGGATCTCAAAACTGGTTGTGATCTCAGCGGTTTTCGCAAGCATGATGCTGGCTGAGCAATATTTTTCATGGCTCATCGCAATCGCGCGCTCGACCGCACTTGAGCTCAATTGATGGCCCTTGAGCGCAAAGTGCATGTGAATTTTGGTGAACACTTTGGGGTCAAGCTCTGCCCTTGTGCTTTGCAACTTGACGCTGCAAGCCGTGACGCGATGGCGGCCACGCTTTAAGATGAGCACCACGTCGTAAGCTGTGCACCCGCCGGTGCCGGCAAGGACCGTCTCCATGGGCCTAGGCGCCAGGTTCTTGCCCCCATTTTGCGGCTTGTCCGCATCAGGTGCGCCATCCATCATGAACGCATGCCCACTGCCCGTCTCGGCCAAAAAGCCCATTGAGGACTGTGCACCCGACTGACCCGTCCAACTCACTGTGCATTCCATCTCATCCACCTTTCAATCAGGGTTTTACAAAATTTATGTTGCGACGCAACACAATCGTTGCTATATTTCAAACAAGCCGATACCTTTTTGACACATTTTTGTCTGGCAACGATTGTCTCCTCCACCTTCTACAGGTGGATTTATCCCCGAACCTCATGGGTTCGGGGTTTTTTTTTGAGCGGCCCTGCTTGAAAGCTTCAATTTGACGTATTTTCGCACCGAAGTGACACCCTTCGGTTGACGGTCTGCTTTTAAAGGAACAGAACACCGGGCCAAGGCCACTAAAATCACTGGAATGAGCACTACAAAATCAGGCAAGCGCGCCAGCGCGCCACGCAAAGCATCTTCATTGAAGACAGGCGACCTAAGCCCTGGAGAGTATCTAAAAAGAATTTTAAATGCCAAGGTCTATGACGTGGCACACGAGTCTGAGTTGACACCTGCCAAAAGCTTGAGCGAACGCTTGGGCAACCAAGTTTTACTCAAACGAGAAGACCAACAAGCGGTTTTCAGTTTTAAGCTCAGAGGGGCTTACAACAAAATGGCTCACCTGAGTGCTTCTCAGCTTAAAAAGGGCGTGATTTGTGCCTCAGCGGGCAACCATGCACAAGGGGTGGCCCTTGGAGCCAAAACACTTGGATCCAAAGCGGTCATTGTCATGCCCATCACCACCCCTGAGCTCAAAGTAAATGCCGTCAAAGCCCTGGGTGCAGAGGTGGTGCTTCACGGCGAGAGCTATTCGGAGGCCCATGACTTCGCCATGGAGCTGGAAAAGAAAAAAGGCCTGACCTTTGTGCACCCCTTTGACGACCCCGATGTGATTGCTGGCCAAGGCACCATTGGGATGGAAATCTTAAGGCAGTGCCCTGGCCGCTTGGATGCGATTTTTGTGGCCATTGGAGGAGGCGGTCTGATCTCTGGGGTGGCCAACTATTTCAAGGCCGTTCGCCCAGACGTTCGTGTCATTGGCGTTCAAATGAACGACTCCAATGCCATGATGCAATCGATTGAGGCCGGCCAGCGAGTGAATTTGAGTGATGTGGGTCTTTTTTCTGATGGCACCGCCGTCAAACTCGTGGGCCAAGAGACCTTTCGCGTGAGCCGCAATTTGGTAGATGAGTTCATGACCGTTGACACGGATGAGGTGTGTGCGGCCATCAAAGATATTTTCATTGACACGCGCAGCATCGTTGAGCCCGCAGGCGCTTTGGCCGTTGCAGCCATCAAAAAGTACTGCGCCCTTCACAAAATCAAGGGCCACACCTTGGCCGCCATTTTGTGCGGTGCCAACATGAATTTTGACCGACTGCGGTTTGTTGCTGAGCGCGCAGAGGTCGGCGAAAACCGCGAGGCCTTGTTTGCCGTGACCATTCCAGAGGAGAGGGGAAGTTTCAAAGAGTTTTGTCACCTCTTGGGCTCCTTGCCCGCCTTTGGCTCAAGCGCCTCGGCCAGACAAGTCACCGAGTTCAATTACCGCATGAATGACAGCGCCGTGGCCCATGTGTTTGTCGGACTCACCACCACCAAAGCCTTGGAGAGCCAAAAAATTGCGCGCCACTTAAACCAACATGGCTTCAAGTCTTTGGACCTCACCCATGACGACTTGGCCAAGGAGCATATTCGGCATATGGTGGGGGGCGCCAGTGCGCAGGCCCAAGACGAACGACTGCTGCGCTTTATTTTCCCTGAACGACCTGGCGCCTTGATGAAGTTTTTAAGCACCATGCAGCCCAACTGGAACATCAGCCTCTTTCACTACAGAAACCAAGGCGCTGACTACGGCCGCATTTTGGTGGGCCTGCAAGTGCCTAAAACCGATGACAAGCCCTTTAAAACATTTTTAAAAGTTCTGGGCTACCCCTACATCGAAGAAACCCAAAACCCTGTTTATCAATTGTTCTTGAAAAAATAAGCCGCCACCGAGGGCTTAAATGCCATTTAAGGCAGGCAACTCAACGCTCAAGGTCACCGGACCCGTGGGGCTGCTGCCAAGCTTTACGCCCTTGGGCTCAATGGTGATCAGGTACAAACCGGGCTCCACTTCGTCACCCACTTTGTAGGGCATGGCCGCTTGCTGGTCAAGACTTAAAAGCGCCGCTCCTTGTTGCGCCTTTTGATCGTTGCTCTGACGCCCAAAAACACGCACAGATTGGGCATACACCACCCCCATCAAGCGCACCCTGGAAGTTAACAAACTCAGCTCTTGTGCTTGAAGTTGCTTTGCACTGAGCGCCCCATTCTCTGGCGCTGTAGGTTGCCCCAAGGCCAGCGCAAGATCGCTTAACTTGATGGCTTGCAGTTGCTCGGAGACTCGCGGCACGCTAAGCGTCGGAACCTCGCTCGCGGAGCTGTCCATCCACTTAAAAGTCCAATACACCGACATATAACAAACCCATGCCCACACACAAAAGGTAAAGACCCAAAGGACGCTTTTGGGCATGGGCTGATCAATTTTGACGTAGGGCATGAATAAAGAGATTGATGAAAGAAGTGCGGCCAAAAAAGCTTTAAGCCCGTATTTTAGACGCCCTTCTTTAAAGTCCTGCAAATGGTTTTGAGAAATTTGACACATCTTCGCCTCGCTCACCCCTGTACCGACCTTTACCGACCTGTACCGAACTGTGCCAAGCATCAGCACCTGAAGGATTCACAAGGCTTTGAATTGGTAGGATAATCTGTAATCAATGGGCTCCTCCTTTGCTTGAACTTTGCTCTGTGCATCTTGTCCAAATTCCTGCGGCTAAACGTACCTGGCTGAACGAGTCTGTTTGAGACCCCAATTGATCAGCACCCTATTTTCAAACCTCTTTTTTTTTAAACAACTCTATGACTTCCCTGCACACGACACCCAAGCCTTCCGTCTCAAGTGCACCACAAAAGAAGAGACCCAAAAATCGTGCGCGTTCTCATCAGCATGGCTTTACGCTGATTGAGCTGATGGTGGTGTTGGTGATCATTGGTGTTTTGGCGGCCCTCATCGTTCCAAGCGTCATTGACCGCGCAGATGATGCCCGGGTCACTGCCGCTAAAACCGACATCAACAATATCTCTCAAGCGCTCAAACTTTATAAATTGGACAATCAACGCTTCCCCGGCGCAGACCAAGGACTGCAAGCCTTGGTGGTCAAACCAAGCGTTGGCGCTATACCCTTGAACTGGAAGCCCTATATCGACAAGTTGCCCAATGACCCTTGGGGCCGTTCTTATCAATACCTGGTCCCTGGCATCAAGGGTGAGGTAGATGTGATGTCGCTGGGCGCAGATGGACAAAGTGGTGGCGAGGGCAAAAACGCTGACATAGGCAGTTGGCAATAAGTGCCCCGGTCCATGAAGAGGGCCCAAGCTCGTTCAAAGACCCGGTCTATATCTAGCCTAGGCTTTACCTTGCTTGAACTCTTGATCGTTTTGCTCATCATGGCGCTGGGATCCGCTGGGGTGGCATTGTCTCTCAGGCAATCTCCAGACCAAGCGCTCGAGCGCGAAGCTCAACGGCTTATTTATTGGCTAGAGGTCGCTCGCATTCAAGCCAGCGTTCAAGGCCAGCGAATTCAGTGGGTGGCAAGCCCGCGAAGCTACACTTTTTTAGTCAACGGCCCAACGAGCCTGCCCAAAGAGGGCATTCCTTGGCTGCTAAGCAGCACCCAAGTGACCTCCAGCAACCAGACTTTGGTGCTTGGACCAGAACCAATTTTGAGCCCACAAAGCATTGAACTTGGCATGCAAAACGCAAGTTCGATTCGCATTAAAATTGGCACAAATGGCCTTGAGCCTTTTGCCATTTTGCGCTGAAGGCGCGCTCAAACGATGAACACGCCCGCACATTCTTTGAAGCGCTCCGATTTAAGGGCTAGTGGCTTTACTTTGATTGAAGTGTTGGTAGCTCTGTTCATTGTGGCCTTGACTTTGATCACCGGCGTCAAAGCCTCAAGCACCCTCATGCAAAGCGCTGAACGGCAAAAGAGCACGCTGATGGCGCAGTTGTGCATTGACAACTATTTGGTCGCCATTCGACTCAGCAAGCAACTGCCTGGCGTGGGCGAGCAAGTCACCGTGTGCCAACAAGCTTCTCAAAACATCACCCTCAAAGCGCTCATCAACACCACACCCAATCCAAGTTTTAGACGTGTGGACATTCAAGCCTTTGAGCTCGGCACACCCGTTTTAAGTGTCAGCACTGTCTTGGGTCTTTTGTGATGCCCTTTAGCCCCAAGCACATGCTCATGTACTCTCATAGTCACACGTATACGCATACCCAAATACAGACGCATTTGCACCCAGCTAACCTTGTTGCATCATCTGCTGGGTCTACCAAAGCGCTTGGCTTTACCTTGGTCGAAGTGCTGTTGACCCTTTGGATCATGTCGATGATGGCCCTCATGAGTTGGCAATCGATTGACGCCATGATCAAAGTGCGAGAACAAAGTCTCTCCAGTGTGGCCGATCTGTCTGTCGTACAAACGGCGTTGGCGCAATGGCAAACCGATCTTGACAACGCTGTCCATGCGAACGATCAAAATCAAATGCCTGGCATCGACTGGGACGGCCAAACACTCAAAATGGTACGAACCAGCAGCGCCCCCTGGGACGCACAAGGCGACCCAGGACTGTGGGTTGTGGCATGGACGGCAAGAGCGGTCTCGGGCGAAGACTTGATGGAACGGGGTGCAACGAATTACGCACCTGGAACTTATTGGATCAGATGGCAGTCTCCCAACTTTAAAACCCTCTCTGAGCTCAATCTCAATTGGCAAACAGCTGCGAGCTGGGGCAAAAATGCTACGCAAGAAACCAAAGCCCGTGAGACTTTGTTGTTCCCCATCCAAAATTGGCAAATTTTCTATTACCGATTGAACGCTTGGACCAACGCCTTGTCCAGTGCAGATGTGGTGAGCACGCCCACCTTAGTGGCGCCAAGCAACTCAAGCCCAAGCTTGAACGCCATTTCAAGCATTGCCTCAAGCAGCGCAGTCCCCATTGCTCAAGCCAATGCATTGAATGCGCCCGATGGCATTCGCTTAAAACTCCAGCCTGGTGGACTAACCAGATTGGGGCGATTGACCTCCAACGCAGGAAGCCAATCGATGCAAGCCGCAGACCCAACACTGACCATGGATTGGGTGCGCCCCAACTTTTCCAATGTTCGGTAAAGCAATCCACTTAAAGCCCAGAGACAAGACGTCTCCTTCGCCTGGATTGCCTCAAAGCGGCATGGCTTTGATCGCAGCCATGGTCACCGTCTTGGTGGTGACGCTCTTGGCCAGCAGCGCGCTATGGGTGCAATCCAACCGCTTTGAAGTGGAATCTTCCCTCAGACAAAGAAATCAAGCCTTGTGGCTTTTAAGCGGTGCGCTGGACTGGTCCCGTGTGATCTTGCGTGAAGATGCCCGATCAAGCTCCACCGACACCCTGGTAGAGCCTTGGGCCGTTCCATTGCAAGAGGCCAAACTATCGAGCTTTATACGTGCTCAAAACAATGCGAGCGGACAAACCGCCAGCGACAACACACAAGACGAAACTCTCACTGAGCAAGTCTTTTTATCGGGCCAAATCACCGATGTGCAATCAAAACTGAATTTTTACAATTTATTTTTAGCCTCCAATGCATCCGCCACCAACTCAAACCCCGCCAACACCACGGCCTTAAATTCTGGCTCCACTTTGACGCTCAGCAACGCCAACACCTCGACAGGAACCACCAGCAACGCTCAAGGGGTCTTGATGAGTTTCACCCGCCTCTTTCAAGTCTTGCAGTTGCCCATGAATGAACTTGAAGCGGTGAACGCGCAACTGAAAGCCATCTCTCAATTCGCAAGCGCCAATCGAAAAAGTGACAATCCCCTTTCATCGAGCAACGCATCTGGCATGAACAGCAGCAGCGCATTGATGCCACAACGCTTTGAACAACTCTCTTGGCTAGGACTGTCTGAATCCAGCATACGCCTGCTGCTGCCTCATGCCACTTGGGTCCCATTCTCGAGCGCCGTGAATTTAAACACGGCCAGCGCAGAGGTTGTCTACGCCCAACTCGCTGGTCTTGACTTTGCAGATGCTCAGAGATTGGTCAAAGCACGGGAAAATAAACCTTGGCAGACCATGGAGCAATTCAAACAAGCGTTGAGCTCGCAAAGTAAACCCATCTCCATCAACGAGGGCACACTTCAACTGAGCTCTCCTCTCTTTGAGGTCAGAGGTCAATTGCGAATGGGTCAAACAACCATCACCGAAAAATCCCTTCTTTTAAGAGACAATTCAAGCGTTCAAATTGTCTGGCGAGACAGAGGCGCGGCGCTTCGTTTTTTAGACGTCAAAACACCTTAAAGAGCGCAAGTTTCGAATGAATTTCGCCACCCTAAGGAGACCTATAATAGGCCACTATGCTAGTTTTGTCATTGCCCCATGCGCCCAAGTCTGAGGTTTTCTATGTGCAAGCGTCTTCTCTTACGCTCATCACGCAAAGCCTTCAAACCCCTCTTGCCTTGTTGCCTCAAGGAGAAGACGAGGTGGTCGGGGTCTTGCCTTGGCAACAAGTGTCATGGCATTTGATTGAAGTGCCTCAAGGGGGAGAAAAACTTCTTTTGTCTGAACAAGGCACCTTTCTCAATAACGCCGCACACAAAAACAAAGCCCACCAACTCCTAGAGGGCTTACTTGAAGAACAACTCCTTGATGACTTGACTCAGTTGCATTGGATCAGTGGCAAATTGATTGGGCCCGCCCTTTCCAAAGACCCTTTGCTGAACAAGGCACGGGACAGCACATCGGAGACTTCTCACTCACAACTCTGGGTGGCATGTTGCAGCAAGGCGTGGCTGAAAGAGGTCCTTGGCGCTTTTGAAGAGCACGCCATCACGCTGCACCGATTGGTGCCAGAATTTGAACCCTCCTTGAGCGCTGTTGATGTGTACGCCATGGACGGCCCATTGGGTTTAGAGTTTGTGCTGACCCACAGCGCTGGCGTGATGGGGTTTCCCAAGCAGGCGCTTTCCTCTTTAACGACCTCCTTGAACAAGCCTTTTAAAGTTCATTTTGAACCCAGCGTTTCAGATCAAATGAACGCTTTGTTTCAAGGAAGCACCGAGCTACAGACCCGCGCTCAACGCCTCTTGCTGGCAAGCCAAAGCACTTGGGATTTTGCAAGAGGGGATTGGGGACAAGGGTCAACCAAACGCCTGCTCAAAGTCTTAAGCAAAGCATGGGGACAGTTTTTAAACCAAAGGGAGTGGCGAATTGCTCGCCTGGGACTTGTGCTCCTTTTGAGCATCAATGTCCTTGCACTCAATGCTTGGTCCTGGAAAGAGCAAAGAAGCCTTCAAGTCCAAAAGGAGCAACTCTCTCAAATACTCAAAACCACCTTTACAGACGTTCAAGTGGTGGTCGACCCCTTGGTACAAATGCGTCGCTCACTGCAAGCGCTTGAGCAAAAAACGGCAACACCCAGCCGTGGGGAATTTGTACAACTTTTGAGCAGTTGGGCCAAACTCAGCAACACAAACCCAAACCTAGAGCTTCAACAAGTTCAAACCCTGCGCTTTCAAGCCAACGAACTCACCGTGGTGTGGAAGGCCCAAGCGCCTGGCACGTCCAAGGACGCGCTTCAAATGCCCGTGGAGCTCAAAGACCAAGGCTATGAGGTCTTGAGTGAAGGCAACCAAACCCGTTTGCGCTGGAGCATGAAGCCTTGAAAAAAAGCTCCCCCCAACCCAACACCCAAAGCGACTTGATCGGTCTAGCGATCAAGAAGTATTCGCTCTTAAATCCGCGTGAGCAATGGGGCCTCAAATCCATTGCTGTTCTGCTGGTTTTTTGGATTTTTTGGCAACTCTTGTGGCTTCCAGCCCAACACATTTGGTTTTCGCCCTCTGATTCAATCAGTCAACTCGAGCTGCAGTTGCAAGAGATGAAGCTTTTGCAAACCCAAGCACAAGTCATTCGCACTCAAACACGCATCAGCACACAAGAAGCCAGCAAGGCAATGGAAAAAATCACCAAAAGCCATCTGCCCCAAGCTCAAATGACTTTGAGCGAGAACACGGTTCAAATTGCCTTTACATCCGTTTCGGCCCCTGTGCTTTCCCGTTGGTTATCGGATGTTCGTGAAAGCGCTCAAAGCACCATTGTTCAAGCCGATTTGACACGCACCTCCAATACAAGCCAAAGCGGCAAAGACAGCGTGCTTTGGCAAGGACGTTTGGTGGTTGGACTTCCTCACTAAGTCAACGCCCTTTTTTTCTCTATTTCCTCACCCTTTATGTCCTTGCCACTCCAACGACCCGTGCTCTTGGCATTGCTGGGGGGCTTGGCTGGTGCCCTGATCGCACTTTTAACTTTGGCTCCGGCTTTTTGGCTCTCTAAAGCCATTGGTTTCTTGAGCCACCAACAAGTCCTTTTGCAGCATCCCGAAGGAACGCTTTGGAGAGGATCTGCACAACTGGCCTTGTCCGCTGGGCCCAACAGCCAACTTGCCTTGGGACTGCCTAGTCGACTTCATTGGCAAGTTAAGCCTTGGGCCCTGTCTTTTTCAGCCGCATCGAACGAGCTTGAGCCCAATGAATATGGGGTTTTCACACTGGCGCTTGAGCTGCAAGCGCCTTGCTGCTTAGAACACCCTTTGCTTATCACCATCAAGCCCGAGGGCCTGGGCCTGCTCGTCACCCCTCAAAGGGGTCAAATTAAATTGCCCGCCCATTGGCTAGAAGGCTTGGGGGCGCCTTGGAACACCCTGCAACCCAAAGGACTTCTGACTCTAGAAAACCACAATTTTCAAGTCTTGTTGCAAAAAAACCTTGTCTCACCCAGAGGGACGTTGGAACTGAAAATAGATCAGTTATCCTCTAGGCTCTCAACGGTCAAGCCCCTGGGCTCTTACAGTGTGATCCTGAATTCACAAAGCAGCCCTCAAATTGAGTTAAGCTCGCAGGCCAACAGCCGTCTGCGCTTGTCAGGCAAAGGGCAATGGGGGCAAGGACGTTTGCATTTTGAAGGCCTGGCCGAGACAGCGCCCTCGGATGAGGACACACTGTCGAATTTATTGAATGTTTTAGGACAAAGAAGTGGGCATCAGGCCCAATTAAGAATTGATTAATCAAGTCTGCTGCAATCGGGCTTGAGCTTTTATAAGTGACGATCAGCGTTGCATCATGTTTGGATTTTTTATGATTATTGTCAAGTTTGCTGTCGCCATGCTAGGGAGTTTGACCCTTTACGCAGTCGCTCAAAACCCAGGCCCGGTTGCCAACCCTTCCGCTCCAAGCGTGGGCATCACTGGCGCTGTCGCTGGAAATTCGCCTGCACAATTGCTTGCTCAAGCACCAATTGCATCGCCCTTACCCGCTCAATACCCCTTGAGCTCCGTGCCAGCCAACTCCAAAAACAATGCGCCCACAGACCCTGTCTTGAGCACAGGCATCCAAAAATCCGCCCAAGGTTTGAGTCTGAATTTTGTCAACGCAGACATTGAGGCCGTTGCACGAACGCTTGGCAGCTTGATGGACAAATCCATCGTGGTTGACCCCAAAGTCAAAGGCACCCTCAGTCTCAACACCGACAAGCCCTTGAGCAGCGCACAAGCGTGGAACCTCTTTTTGGCGGCCTTGCGCTTGCAGTCCTTTAGTGTGGTGGAGGTCAATGGCCTGTACAAAATAGTGCCCGAAGCCGACGCGAAGCTTCAAGGCGGGGGGGTGTCTTTGAGCGCTCAAAACTCTGGGGCCGCTTTGCCAGCGGGTCTGCCTGCCAATGTCGGACAAGTGCAAACCCAGGTCTTTCGCTTGCAACATGAAAACCCCAACAACTTGTTGCCTGTCTTGAGGCCACTCATCAGCCCCAACAACACCATCAATGTGGGCCCCGGCTCCAATGCACTGATCATCACCGATTACGTAGACAATTTGCAACGCTTGACACGAATCATCGCTAGCCTAGACGTCCCCAACGCAAGCGATGTGGAAGTCATCCCTTTAAAGCATGCCATTGCTCTTGACTTGGCCCCCTTGGTGAGCCGCCTCATTGACTCGGGCAGCTCCATTGGCGCACCTGGCTCTGGCGCTACTGGTCAGGTTGACAGCACCTACAGAACCACTTTGATCGCTGAGCCCAGAAGCAACTCGATCATTTTGCGTGCGGCCAACCCGGTTCGATCAAATCAGGCCAAGGCTTTGATCGAGAAACTAGACCGCCCCAGCAGCGACTCGGCCAGTGGGAGCATTCACGTGGTGTACCTGAAAAATGCGGACGCCACTAAGCTCGCAGCCACCTTGCGAGCAGCAATTGCAAGTGAGCCCAGGAGCCCCTTGAGTGGCGCCAACGGAGCTTCTTTGCCCAGCCCCGGCATCACCAACCCCACACCCCCTTCAACAAGCTCTGGCGCAAGCAACGCCAGTGCAACAGGGGGTCAAATTCAAGCCGACACCTCAACCAACTCACTCATCATCACCGCCCCAGAACCTCAGTTTCGCCAAATTCGCGCCGTGATCGATCAACTCGATGGTCGGCGCGCCCAAGTGATGGTGGAGTCCTTGATCGCAGAGGTGGACGCAAGCAAGACTTCGCAGTTTGGTATTCAGTGGCAAAACATCTTGGGCTCCAAGGGCGGCAATGTGGGCGTGCTTGGGACCAATTTTGGCTCGGGCGGCACCAACTTGCTCAATTTGGCCTTGTCGGCCAATGGCCCTACAGCAGGCGCTACAACGCCAGGTGCAGGCCTGAACATTGGCAGCTTTAAACAAGTCAATGGTGTGTATATTCTTTCTGCATTGGCCAATTTTTTACAACAAAATGGGGACAACAACATTTTGTCTACACCCACCTTGCTCACCCTTGACAATGAAGAGGCCAAAATTGTGGTGGGTCAAAATGTCCCCTTCGTGACTGGTCAGTACACCTCCAACAACACGGTCAACGGCTCCGTCAATCCCTTTCAAACGATCGAGAGAAAGGACGTGGGACTGACCTTGAAAGTCAAACCCCAAATCAGTGAAACAGGCACAGTCAAATTGACCATCTATCAAGAGGTCTCCAGTGTGGACTCGACTTCCGTGGGCTCGGTCTCTGGTTTGATCACCAACAAGCGCTCCATTGAATCCAACATCTTGGTCGAAGACGGCTCGGTCGTTGTCTTGGGCGGCTTGTTGTCCGATGAGTACGACGGCAACAAGGCGCAAGTGCCCGGGCTTGGAGATATTCCCTACATCGGCTCTCTCTTTAGAAATGAGAGTCGCACGAGAAAGAAAACCAATTTGATGGTGTTCTTGCGCCCAGTGGTTTTAAGAGATGCGAATGCAACCGAAACGTTTTCAACGGGTCGCTATCAACAAATGATGGGCTCACAAATCAACTCCCAAGTTGAAGCCAACCCCGTCATGCCCATTGCCAACACCATTGTTTTACCACCAGCGCCCCTTGCTCCAAGCAAGCGCTGAGGCTGCGCCCATGAAGACATTGACTCAGACCCTTGCCCTGCCCTGGTCCCTTTGGCTCATGGAGGGCAGATGAGTTATCCCCTCCCCTACGCATTTGCCAGAGCACACGACTTGCTTTTGGAAGAACGCGCTAAGGAGTTGTCCTTGTGGTTTTGTGCCGAGCCCCATGCGAGCGCATGGTCCGAAGTACAACGCCACATCGCACCCAGGCACATCACCCACTGGCACTCCATTGAGCGAGACGCTTTGCGTCAAAAGATCAGCGCCGTCTATTCTCAAGGCGAGTCTTCAGCGGCCACAGTGGCCAATGAAGTTCAAAGCGATGTGGACCTCACGCGCATGATGCAAGAGCTCCCAGCGGTTGAGGATTTGCTGGAATCTGCTGATGATGCGCCCATTATCCGCTTACTCAATGCCCTCTTGACCCAAGCGGCCAAGGAAGGGGCCAGTGACATTCACATCGAGCCCTATGAGAGGCACTCTTGCGTGCGCTTTCGCATCGATGGCGGACTTCGTGAAGTTGTGCAAACACACCGCGCTCTGCATGCCGCCTTGATCTCCAGACTCAAGATCATGGCTGACTTGGACATTGCTGAAAAACGCCTACCTCAAGACGGGCGAATTTCCTTGCGTTTGGGCCAAAAGGCCATTGACGTGCGCGTCTCGACCCTGCCCGGCGCCCATGGTGAGCGCGCCGTATTGAGGCTTTTGGACAAAAGTGAGAGCCGTTTGAGTTTGAGTTCGGTGGGCATGACGGGAGACAATTTGGCGCGGCTCTCAAGCCTGATTCAACAACCCCACGGCATCATTTTGGTGACAGGTCCTACGGGCAGCGGTAAAACCACCACTTTGTACGCAGCCCTTCAACAACTCGATGCCAGCACGCGAAATATTTTGACCGTGGAGGACCCCATTGAGTACGAACTCGCAGGGGTGGGTCAAACCCAAGTCAATGCAAAAATCGATCTCACCTTTGCCAAAGCGCTCAGAGCGATTTTGCGGCAAGACCCCGACGTGATCATGATTGGAGAGATCCGAGATTATGAAACTGCTCAAATTGCCATTCAAGCCTCACTCACGGGTCACTTGGTTTTGGCCACCTTGCATACCAATGATGCACCTAGCGCCATCACACGTCTCATGGACATGGGTGTGGAGCCCTTTTTATTGAGCTCCTCTTTGCTTGGCGTGTTGGCGCAACGTTTGGTCAGGAAAATCTGCACCCATTGCGCTGGGCGCGGTTGCGACAGTTGCCACCTCACGGGCTACCAAGGACGCACTGGCATCTTCGAGCTCTTGTCGACTGACCTGGGGCTAAGAGAGCTCATTCACAACCAAGCCTCTGAGGCCGATATCCGACAAAGCGCCATCAAGGGCGGAATGCAACTGATGCGAGAGGATGGCGAACGACTGGTGGTTCAAGGGCTCACGACGATGGAAGAACTCGTTCGTGTGACCAGAGACTGACCCCTGCCTTGAGTTGGCTTTCATCCCTTTCTTTTTTTTCCTCCCCATTCAAACCTCTTCTGACAATGCCCGCCTTTACCTACCAAGTCATGGACCCTTTGGGTCAAACCCAAAGCGGTGTGCTTGAAGGCGACTCTGAGCGAGCGGTGCGTCAAACGCTTCGAAAGCGCGGGATGATTCCACTTGACGTGCGCTTGGTCGCCAAAGCGAGTGGCTCGCTGCTACAAAAAGAGATCTGGCACACCAAGGTGTTTTCTAATTCTGCATTGACGCTTTGGACGCGGCAACTCTCGGAATTGATCAACGCGGGCCTCACGCTTGAGCGCGCATTGAGTGCACTGACCACAGAGGCTGAAGATGAAAAGTCGCGTGACTTGATTGCAAGCATTCGCTCCGAAGTCAATGCGGGCTCGACGTTTGCTAAAGCGCTGCAAAACCACCCGAAAGAATTTTCTGCGATTTATTTGGCCTCCATCGCCTCAGGCGAACAAAGTGGCGAGCTCGGTCTGATCCTCTCGCGACTGGCCCGCGATTTAGAGGCGGGTCATCAACTTCAAAGCAAAGTGCTTCAAGCCTTGCTCTACCCGGCCTTGGTGAGCTTGATTGCGTTTTTTATTGTGATTTTTTTATTGTCCTACGTCGTGCCTCAAGTCGCTCATGTCTTTGCCAACAGTCACAAAGCCTTGCCGCTTTTGACCGTCGTGATGCTCGAGCTGTCCAAAAGCTTACAGACCTACGGCTGGCTGCTACTGCTGTTCTTGGTGATCGGGGTTTTTATCTTCAAAGAAGCCATGAAGCGCGCAAGCCTTCAGTCTCGCTTTGATGCATGGACGCTTAAATTGCCCATTTTGGGCACCCTGATCAGGGGCTACAACGCGGCTCGATTTGCCAACACCTTGGCAACCCTCGTGTCTGCGGGCGTGCCCATCTTAAAGGCGTTACAAGCCTCCGCTCAGACCTTGTCCAATCAAGCGATGAAGGACGATATGCTGCAGGCCTTGGTGTCTGTAAGAGAGGGGGCGTCCCTGGGCTTGGCCTTGTCTCAAAAGGGCCGCCTACCCGGCCTCTTGCCGATGTTTGCAAGACTGGGGGAGCAAACCGGACAGCTCTCACACATGCTTGAAAAAGCGGCCGAGCAACTCTCCTCAGACGTGCAAAGGCGTGCTTTGCAATTGGCCACGATCTTAGAGCCCTTGTTGATCGTCTTGATGGGGGGCATGGTCATGCTGATCGTCTTGTCGATCATGCTGCCCATCATCGAGCTCAATCAATTGGTCAAATAGACCATGCGCCACAGGAGCACACGTTCATGAGCATTTCTTTGGAAGGCCGTTTGGTGGTGGCCATCTCCTCTCGGGCACTCTTTGATTTTGAAGAAGAGAACAAAGTCTTTGAGCAAGCCAATGACAAAGCGTACATGCAACTTCAGCTTGAGCGCTTGGATACACCGGCCAAGCCCGGGGTTGCGTTTTCTTTGGTCAAAAAACTTTTGGCGTTCAACAAGCACGCCAAGCAAAGCACTGAGGTGGTGATCCTCTCGCGCAACGATCCGGTGAGTGGCATGCGCGTATTTCGTTCGGCTCAACACTACGGCTTAGCGATCGAGCGCGGGAGCTTCACCCGGGGTCAGCCTCCTTGGCGTTACCTCAAACCCTTGTCGGCGAATTTGTTTTTATCGACCCACACAAGCGACGTGCGTGCAGCACTTGCGGCCCAAGTCCCAGCCGCTCAAGTCTATCCCCACTCTGCCCATGCCTCTGAAGCCCATCCGCATGAAGTGCGCATTGCGTTTGATGGAGACGCGGTTCTTTTTTCAGACGAAGCCGAGCGTGTGTTTCAAACACAGGGCCTCAATGCGTTTCAGCAACACGAACGCGACCGGGCCAGCCAACCCATGAGCGCAGGACCCTTCAAGCCCTTGCTGCAAGCGCTTCATCGCTTGCAGTCTGCGGGCACGAGTGAGATGAAGATCAGGACCGCTTTGGTGACCGCTAGAAGTGCGCCTGCGCATGAACGCGCCATTCGCACCCTCATGAATTGGAACATCGAAGTGGATGAGGCCATGTTCTTGGGCGGCATGGACAAGGGCGGGTTTTTAAAAGAGTTTGAACCTGACTTCTTTTTTGACGATCAAACCGGACACATTGAGTCGGCCTCTCAACATGTGCCCTCCGGTCACGTGGTGAGTGGTCTCAAAAACGAGCCTTAAGTAGACTCACAAAACTTTAAAACTCTACAGTGTAGCCCGCAAAGGCCTCATTCGAAAAGGGACCCCTGCGCAATGATGTGCTGGCTTTTGCGTGATGAGGGGACTGCTTTTGACGTTTGAATCTTTGGAGCGGGGGAACTGATCAAGGTGGGCATTCTCGCCCCCGTCAACAGGGCATGCGCTTCAAAGTGACTGGCGACAAGCCATTCTTCAAACTGATCCACACTCAGCACCAGAGGTGTTCTTTTTTCTTCCCCTGGGGCATGCATCTTGTTCATCACGGGATGCGCATCGGCATTCAAGGTCAACATGGTGAATGAATGGATGACGGCGTGGCCCGGTCCTGGGGTCCAACTCTCCCAAAGACCGGCAACACCAAAGGGCGCTCCACTCTCGATGTGTATGCGATGCCTGATGGCCTGGCCAGACGCATAGCAAGGCTCGAAAAAATCATCGATCAACACCACTGAGAATCGTCTTTCCCGATACGCCGCCTTGAAGCTTGGTTTTTGCTCAACCGTTTCACTTCGGGCGTTGTAGGTGTGGCGCGCTATTTTTGCGTCCTTGGCCCAAGAAGGAATCAAACCAAAACGAGCAAGGGTCATTTGATCCTCAATTTCTCCATGACGGGCCTTGAGAACCGGAGCTTCATAACCAGGATACACGTCCAATGGGTAATCTTTAGGCAGTTTTTTATTGAGCTTGGCCTCAACCCATTCTCTTTGATGGGTTGAAGAGAAGTTCGTACACATCCAGTCTCCTTTGTCTGCTCATTGATGAGCCTCAGGCCTGCGACAGCGCTTACAAATTATGCATGCGAAAACCGCCATCTCGCGTATCAGCTGTTTTCGCTGATAAAAGGCATGTTTTCTCTGCCGTACCTGAATGCCCAGCTTCACCATCTAAAACCCACAAACTCTAGCCTACTCAACGGTGACTGACTTTGCGAGGTTTCTTGGCTTGTCCACATCCGAACCCCTTGCCAAAGCGGTGTGGTAGGCGAGCAACTGCAAGGGGACCACATGCAAGATCGGGGACAACTCGCCATAATGCTCTGGCATTCGAATCACATTCAAACCCGCACTTGACGAAATATGGGTGTCTGCATCGGCCAATACATAAAGGACGCCCCCTCTGGCTCTCACCTCTTGCATATTGCTTTTAAGTTTCTCAAGCAACGCATCATTGGGAGCCACCGTGACGACCGGCATCGCTTCGGTCACCAAGGCCAAGGGGCCGTGCTTTAATTCCCCCGCTGGATACGCTTCGGCGTGGATATAGCTGATCTCTTTAAGCTTCAATGCCCCCTCTAGCGCAATCGGGTAATGAAGTCCTCGCCCCAAAAACAAGGCGTTTTCTCTGACTTTGAACTCTTGTGCCCAGGCCATGATTTGTGGCTCCAAAGCCAAAACCGCTTGAAGCGCAGCAGGCAAATGCCGCATGGCGTGTAAATGACGGGACTCCTCGTTTGCACTCAAATGCCCCTTTGTTTTCGCAATCACCAAGGTCAATAAAAAGAGGGCTGCCAATTGTGTGGTGAAGGCCTTGGTAGACGCCACACCCACTTCCACACCGGCTCTCGTGATGTAAGCAAGTGCGCACTCTCTCACCATGGCCGAGGTGGAGACGTTACAAATGCTCAAAGTGTGCGTCATCCCTAAACTTTGAGCATGCTTTAAAGCCGCCAAGGTGTCTGCAGTTTCACCCGACTGAGAAATGCACACCACCAAGGTCTTGGGGTCGGGCACCGATTCTCGGTAACGGTACTCGCTTGCGATTTCAACTTGGGTGGGTATTTTGGCAATGCTTTCCAACCAATACTTGGCCGTGCTCGCGCTGTAATAGCTCGTGCCACAGGCCAACAAGAGGATTCGGTCGATGGTTTGAAAAACCGACTGGGCAAGAGGCCTGGGGCTCTTGGGCTCCATGTCCCCCAAATCAAACAACTCTGGCACGATGCCTTGCACGCCTTCAAGGGTGTCGGAGATGGCTTGGGGCTGCTCGAAGATTTCTTTTTGCATGTAGTGCTGATATGGGCCCAACTGAGCAGCTTGGCCAAACACGGGCAAAGGCCTCAATACGCGTTCAATGCGCCCGCCCAACGCACTCACCACTTGGAAACTCTGCAAGCGAACATCGATGGTGTCGCCTTCTTCCAAAAAGACAAATTCATCCACCACCCCGGCCAAGGCCATGGCATCACTGGCCAAATAATGGCCCTTGGACTCTTTTTTACGGCTCACACCAAAAACAAGCGGTGAACCAGCTCTCGCCCCCACCAGTCGATCTGGCTCCAAGTTGCAAATCACCGCCAAGGCGTAAGCACCCTTTAATTGCCTGAGGGCGTGATGAAACGCTTGGTACAAGTCTCCTTGGTACAAGGAATGTATCAAGTGAGCAATCACTTCTGTGTCGGTTTGGCTCTCAAACACATAGCCTTTGATCTTAAGATCCTCACGCAAGGCCTCATAGTTTTCAATGATGCCGTTGTGCACCAAACCAATTTGTAGTTTGGCATTGACGCTGAAATGGGGGTGTGCGTTGTCCACATGCGGCGCACCATGCGTGGCCCAGCGGGTGTGTGCAATGCCCAGGAGCCCCTCCAGTCCGAAGCCGGGTTGGGTGGGGAACACTTGTTCGGCCAACTCACTCACTCTGGACGTGCTTCTCGCCCTTTGCAATCCAGGCAATTGTTCAAGTTGCGCTTTGTTTGAAAAAACCGCAATGCCACAAGAGTCATACCCTCGGTACTCCAAGCGGGCCAGGCCTTGAACCAGTACAGGCACCAAATTTTGTGCCGATACGCCAGCTACGATTCCACACATATCTCAGCTCCTAAAGCGTTCAAAGGCCATCTGGTTTTTTACTTTTCTTCACCGGTCGCGCCCAATTCATGAGGCTCACCGCTTTGGCTCTGACCACGGTCAATGCCCCTTGGGGCGTATCTTTTGTAATCGTCGAGCCCGCTCCAATCGTGCCTCCCGCGCCGATCGTGACGGGTGCGACCAAAACGCTGTTGGAGCCCACATGCACATCCGCCTCAATGCGCGTGTGATGCTTGTTGGCCCCATCGTAATTGGCCGTGATGCTGCCTGCGCCGTAATTGACACGCTCGCCCAAAGACGCGTCTCCAATGTAGGCCAAATGATTGGCCTTGGCACCCTCGCCCAAACTGGCATTTTTAATTTCCACAAAATTACCCACATGGACCTCACGGCCCAATTTGGCACCTGGCCTGAGCCTTGAATAGGGTCCCACTTGAGCGAGTTCGCCCACCTCAACCATCAAGCCCTCATTCAAGGACTCTCCCTGGATGTGGGTGAACGCCTTGACCAGCGCACCTGACTTGATGCGCGCGTTCGCAATCACACAATTGGGCTCAATGCGAACACCAGACTCCAAAATCACTTTGCCCATAAAAACACAATTGACATCAATTTCAACATCGCTTGCACACACCAGCTCGCCCCGAATATCAATGCGCTGTGGATCTCGCAGACGAACACCACTGAGCATCAACTTGCGCGCCAACTCGCCCTGGTAGGCTCGCTCCATTTGTGCCAACTGCACTGGATCGTTCACGCCACTCACCTCAAGCTCATTGCGGGTGATGAAACTTTGAATGGGCAGCGCATCCTCGTGCGCCATTTTGACCAAGTCGGTCAAGTAATACTCGTTTTGGGCGTTGTTGGGCTGTAGCCTACTGAGCCATGGTTTTAAAAGCCGATTGGGCACCACCATCACGCCGGAATAAATTTCTTGGATCGCACGCTCACTCTCGCTTGCATCCTTTTCCTCCACAATGGCTTGGATCTGACCCAAAGGGTGTTGGGTATCGCCTTGAGCGCGCACAATGCGGCCATAGCCAAAAGGGTCCTCTTTGTATAAATTCAAAAGCGTCAGGTATTGACCCTCAGAGGCGGCCAATAGGCTTTGCAAGGTCTCAAGCTCCATCAAAGGCACATCCCCGGACAAGACCAGGGTCAGGCCATCGTTGGACAAATGGGGGGCTGCAGTTTGAAGCGCATGACCGGTTCCAAGTTGTGGCTCTTGCAAGGCGAAATGAAGGTTCGGTGTATGAGTCAGCGCAGCTTGAACCTCTTGGGCACCGTGGCCGACCACAACCACTTTGCGCCTGGCACCCAAAGACTCGGCCACTTGGATGACGTGTTCAATCAAAGACTGCCCGCCTAGGGTGTGCAAAACCTTGGGCCAACGGCTTTTCATGCGCGTGCCCTTGCCGCCTGCCATAATCACCACATCCAACTGGTTTTGCAGATTTTGCGCCTGACTTAGCTGCATGACTTGTTTTCTTTTTTCATCATCCGTTTGTTCAACCGTGAAGGTTTTTAACTTGACCCACTCTTATGCCTATTATCGATGCTACTGCACCATCAAAGTCTAAAAAACCAATGAATTATGCCCTCAAAGCGACCTTGGGTTTGATTTGCGCGCTCTTGCTCGGTTCGTGCAGCGTTATAGGGTCTTTGTATGAAAACAGCCCCCAACTCGTGTTTTGGTGGCTTGACAGCTATTTGGACTTCAAAGATGAGCAAACCCCCGTGGTCAAAGAGGAGCTCAAAGCCCTGCAAAGGTGGCATCGCGAGACGCAGTTGCCCCAAGCACTTGAGCTGATCCAAGACTTGCTCCCCGTGGCCCAATACGATCTCTTGCCAGAAAAGACCTGTGGGATCGAAAAAAAATTTCTCCAAACGGTGCCTGAAGTCATTGCACGTTTGACCCCCACCATTGCCAAAATAGCACCCACCTTGAGTGCCGAACAGATCAAAACCCTGCGGTCAAGTTTTGACAAAAAAAACAAAGACTGGAGCAAGGAGTGGCTCAATGGCAGCCCCAGCGAAAGACTCGACCACCAAACCGACAAAGGCCTGGAGCAAGCAAGGGATCTCTATGGGCGCATCTCCAATGTTCAGAAGTCGGAGCTGCGCAATTTGGCCCAAAATTCAGGCTACGAGCCGAGCAAGAACTTGGCCATCAAACTCTATCGCCAAGATGAAACACTCAAAGCGCTTGAGAAAATTCGCCAGCTCAAAAACAAGGGCGATTTAAGCGCCGAGTCTTTGGTCAAAGAGAGTGAGCAAGTTGTGAATGAGTGGCTCAACAACGCCCTTCGCATCAAAGACCCCGAGCTGTTTGAATACAGCGAACGCCGCCTCAAAGTGAACTGTGAAGCGGTGGCGGCTTTTCACAACAAAACCACCCCAGATCAACGCGCCAAAGCGCGCGTGAAATTGAAGTCCTACGAGGAAGTCGTCATGAAGCTCATGAAACCCAGTTGAGGGGTGTTTTATCAAGCCCACGCGCACGTGATGACTTGAGCATCAATCTGGTCTCGGCGTCAAGGGTGCAATGGGCCACACCACGCCATGCTCGTTGAGCAAGGTGTCAAGCGGCAAATCAAATTCATCGGGCTCAAAGTCATCCAAATACCCTTGCGCAAACCCCACCCCCACGGTATCGGGCTTTGGGCTGAGACTGGCCAGCGTGCGGTCATAAAAACCACCCCCATACCCAAGCCGATAGCCCCCAGGGGCGTAGCCCAGACAGGGGACAAACAAAAGAGTTGGAAAGATCTCCTCGGTGTCCTTGGGCTTAGGGATGTTGTAAGCATCCTCTTGCATGGGGCAGCCTGGATACCACACATGAAAACTCAAGGTCTTGGTTTGAGGATCGACCACTGGCAAACCTATTCGCCTCCTCAATGGCTCGTCAAGCAACTCCCCGTCTTCTTTCCATCGATGCAAGGCGGGCAAAGGATCAAACTCCCCCTTGATGGGCCAATACGCTCCAATCACCACATCCTCGCGATCTAAAAGCCAAATGCGCATCGCGCGTTGCAACAACTCAGCCCTTTGCAGCCGATCGGGCATGTCCATGCGAGAAGCAAGCAGCTGCGCGCGCAAATTTTGTTTCATCTGATTGGGCATAAACAACTTGATCCTCAAAACACTAGGGGGCCCATCACTTGTCGGTGCAAGTCAAGCCCACACACAGAGGGTGCACAAAGATTGGCTGTAAAGGCCGTCCTTGAAAAGCGCCAGCAGCTTATATTATGGTGCCAAACCCATGCCCTCCTAGGTCTCAAGGGCCCCTGGGCTGTAATTTGAACGCATTGCACAGGCTTCTACAATCCCCTTGTGCTTGAGCACAACACCCCCAGTGCCCAAGCATGCTGCACCTTTCAACAGAACTTCACAAAAATCCATCTCCTCGCATACACTCCATGCTTGAGCCCCTGTCTCCCAAGGCCTTGTTCTTTCAGCATGGGCCACCACCCATTTGCCCTCTCACTTCGAACTTATGCACCGGTCCATGTCCTCTCGTTTGCTAACATCCATCTGTCTAAATGGGATTGGACTTGGATTGAGTCTGTCATGGTGTGGTTTGCTTTGTGCAACCCCTTTATCCTTAAGCCCATTAAGCCCCTTAAGCCCTTCAATCCCTCCAACGCCATCCGTGAGCAGTGCCAACGCGATGGACTTGGCCCTCACTGGCAACAGATCCACCCGCTCGGAGCTCGATGGACTGCAATTGGCCATGACCCACGGAGCGAACCCGCCAAGGCCTAAAAAAGACAACGCTCCAACCAGCCCCTCAAGCCAAACGGGAACCAACGCCAACTCCGCTTTACCTTTGAGCGCCCAGATGACAGCCTCTCAAGCCGATCAAGCCGTCATCGACATGGCCCAAGCTTTCAAACGCATGGACAGGCATAAGTTGACCGCGCTCTTGCCCCTTGCACAGTCAAGCCTCTTGGCCCCTTGGGCCGCTTACTGGGAGCTGCGCGCAAGACTTGACAGCGCCAGCACACAAGAGGTCAAGGACTTTTTCAAAACCTACGCCAACACCTACCAAGAAGATCGCCTTCGAAACGATTGGCTGCTGCTCTTGGGCAGTCGCCGTGACTGGACCACCTTTGCCAGCGAATATCCCGCTTACCGCATGAGAGACGACCGCGAATTGCTATGTTATGGCTTGCTGATCGAATACTTGAGTCCCTTGGCCAAGCCCTCCAATGAAAGCGACATCAAATCCATCTGGTCCAAACAAAAGGAGGCCGACGATGGTTGCAAATGGGCCATAGATCATTTGTTCGACCATAAAAAAATATCGGCCCTGGAGCTGTGGCAAAAGGCACGCACGGGGGCACAAAACAATCGCCTGAAATTGACCCGCGACTTGGTTCAAATCGCAGACGCCGACGCCCTCTCTTCATTCAACACCGCTTGGAGTCAACCCCATCGCTTTTTAAAGGACCACTTTGCGGTCCCTCAAAGAACCAAGCAAGAGCTGATTGTCTTGGCCCTCATTCGAGCCGCCTCAGCCGATCCCGACAAAGCCAGCGAACTGCTCAAAGACAAGTGGGAGCCCTATTTAAGCAGTGAGCAACGCCATTGGCTATGGGGCGTAATTGGCATGCAAGCCGCACTCAAACTCAATCCACAGGCCTTGGGGTTTTTCGAACGCTCCAAAAAAATCAGCGACATGAACGATGAGATGCTGGGCTGGTACGTGAGAACGCTTTTAAAGCAACCCCAAGGCCCTCAATGGGCAAAGATTGAAGAGGCGATCAAAGCCATGAGCGCAGACGGTAAAAAGGAACCCGCCTGGACCTACTGGCTCGCGCGCGCTTTGTTGGCCCAAGCGTTAACCTCGCCTGTAAGTGCGCAAGCCAAACTCAAAGCAGAGTCTCTCGCCTTGCTTGAATCCATTGCTTCGCTCAGAGGCTTTTACGAGCAACTCGCCCTTGAAGAGCTGGGTAAAAAAATCACACTTCCCCCCAAACCACCCACACCAAGCCCACAAGAGCTTGCCAGTATCCAAGCCCACGTGGGACTCAAGCGTGCGCTGTATGCCATCGCCTTGGGGCTCAGAAGTGAGGGCGTGCGGGAGTGGAATTACGCCACCAGTTTGGTCAACGCACAAGGCGAGAGCGGTCGCATGAGTGACACAGAGATGATGGCGGCCTCTCAACTTGCGTGCAGCCAAATGGTGTATGACCGCTGCATCTTCACCAGCGAGCGTGCTCGTGAGTTTTGGGAGCCAGGGTACCTTTTCCCCACGCCCCACAAGGACTTGATCCTGTCCTACGCCAAAAGCAACGAGATTGACCCCGCCTTTATTTACGGTTTGATGCGACAAGAAAGTCGCTTTGTGACCGACATCAAATCCCATGTGGGGGCCGCTGGCCTCATGCAAGTCATGCCACAAACCGCCAAATGGACCGCCAAAAAAATTGGTCTCTCTCCCTTCACACCAGACATGATCAAAGACAAGGAGACCAATGTCGCCATCGGCACCGGTTACATGCGCTTGGTTTTGGAGAGCTTTGAGTCCTCATACCCCTTGGCCGCCGCTGCCTACAACGCAGGCCCCTCTAGGTCCAGGCGTTGGCGCGAGGGGCCAGAGCTTGAAGCGGCCATTTGGATTGAGAACATTCCCTTTAATGAAACCCGCGATTATGTGAAAAAAGTCATCAGCAACACCACCATGTACGCGGCCATTTTCTCCTCTCAGGCCCAGTCCATCAAAGCCAGACTGCCCAAGGTCGGACCGCGCAAAGGCGATCCAGATCGCGCAGAGCCAAATCCAGATTTGCCTTGAGCCCTTTTTGTGCGTGGCTGAAAAAACCCCCAAGGCCTGAGATCTATTTGATGGATTGACAGCGCAATGAATGGCGCTTTGGGGTTTTCTTCAACGATTGAGCTCAAGCCAGCAGTATCCTGGGCTTAACCAGGCTTAACCAGACTTGGCCGAGCTTGACCTAGCCTAGCCGGGCTCAGCCCCTTGGTCCGCCCCACTTTGCTGCAAAGCCCACATCTGTGCGTACTTGCCGTTCATGGACAAAAGCCTTTCGTGGTTGCCGCGCTCAACAATTTCACCGTCTTGCATCACCAAGATCTCGTGTGCCGAGACAATCGTTGACAAGCGGTGCGCAATGACCAAGGTGGTCTTGTTTTGCGCAACCCCCTTGAGCTCAGCTTGAATGGTCCGCTCGTTGGCGCTGTCAAGTGCTGAGGTGGCCTCATCGAAAATCAAAACAGGCGGGTTTTTAAGCAACGTTCTGGCAATCGCCACACGTTGTTTTTCACCCCCCGACAGCTTTAAGCCTCTCTCACCGACTTGCGTCTCGTAGCCCAAAGCCGTTTGCGAAATGAAGTCATGGATATGGGCGCTTTTGGCCACTTGAATGACTTGCTCTGTTGTGGCATTGACCTCTCCGTAAGCGATGTTGTAGCGAATGGTGTCGTTGAACAACACCGTGTCCTGAGGCACGATCCCAATGTGGCGTCGAAGACTGGCTTGCTTGATATCGCGAACATCTTGTCCATTGATTTGAATCTGACCACGCTGTACATCATAAAAACGGTACAGCAGTCTTGCAAGTGTTGACTTGCCTGAGCCCGAGGCACCCACCACCGCAACCGTCAGCCCAGATGGAATCTCAAAGCTCACGCCCTTCAAAATCTCTCGACTGGGCTCGTAGGCAAAATGAACATCCACAAATTGCACGCTTGGTGGCTCTTGCAGCGAGAGTGTGTGAGCACCCTCACGGTCCGAGACCTCTTTTTCGCGCTCCAATAAATTGAACATCTTGTCCAAATCTGTGAGACTTTGCTTGATCTCGCGGTAGATCACCCCCAAAAAATTCAATGGAATGTACAACTGAATCATGAACGCATTGATCATCACCAAGTCACCCAATGTCATTCGCGCGTCCACCACGCCTTGTGTGGCCCGGTAGAGCACGCAAACCAAGGCAACTGCAATGATCAACTGCTGACCCGTGTTCAGCAAACTCAGTGAGGTCTGAGCTTTTAACCTAGCCAAGCGAAGATGATTCAGACTTTGATCGTAGCGCTTGGATTCGAAGGCCTCGTTGTTGAAGTATTTGACGGTCTCGTAATTCAACAAGGAGTCGACCGCTCGGGTATGCGCCATGGAATCCAACTCATTGACTTGTTTTCTAAAATGCGTCCTCCATTGTGTCACCTTGACCGTGAACACAATGTACAGCGTCAAAGCCAAGACCGTAATGACCGCAAACCATGCATCGTACTTGTAAGACAAGATCGACAACACCAAGACCACTTCAATCAAGGTGGGCACGATGCTGTACAAAGAGTAAGAGATCAAGGACTCAATGCCTCTCACACCTCTTTCAATGTCTCGGGTCATGCCACCTGTTTGGCGCTCCAAATGAAAACGCAAACTCAAACCATGCAAATGATCAAAGGTTTGCAGTGCAATTTGTCTGGCCGCTCCTTGCGTGGCCTTGGCAAACACCAACTCCCTAAGCTCCGTAAAACCCGATACCGACAAACGCAACAAGCCATACGCCACCAAAAGCGCAAAGGGCACGAGCAAAACGGGCCCTGCAGCGCCAAAGCCTTGTGCAAGTGCAGACGATGGCGTCATGGCATCGATCAACTCTTTTAAAACCAATGGCACGCCCACATTGGCAAGCTTGGCGCAGACCATGAACGCCAACGCCAAGACCACACGAACTTTATAGGCCCAAAGATAGGGCAGCAAGCGCTTTAAAACATCGATATCCGACTTTTGCGTGAGGCCCTCCTTGACATGTAAACGAGACTCAGGGGCTTGGTGTGCAGCAAATGAACGCATAGGTGACAATACAGACGAGATCGAGGCAAAAACATGCAATCCATGCATTGTGCCTTTCATTGAGCACAAATTATGAACTCCCCTGAAATTTCCCCCTCGCCAGGCCAAGACGCCAAGCCCAATGCCTCCTACATCGTCACACAACTGCCCACCGATCAGGAACTGGTCCTTAAAGTGATCCCCATGCCAGCCGACTGCAATGCCAATGGGGACATTTTTGGTGGCTGGGTGATGGCTCAAGTGGATTTGGCCGGATCGGTGCTGCCTGCTCGAGCGGTGCGTGGGCGCTTTGCAACGGTGGCGGTCAATCAATTTGTCTTCAAGCAGCCCGTGAAAGTGGGAGATTTGCTGAGCTTTTTCTCAAAAGTCACGCGCATCGGCCACACGTCCATGACCGTTCGCGTTGAAGTCTATGCTGAACGCATCAGAACGTCGTCTGAGGGTTTTTTAAAGGTCACGGAAGCGAGCTTGACTTACGTTGCCATCGACGAGTTTGGCAAGCCCAGGCCCATTCAAAAGCTCGAGCACAAGTCCTAAACGTACTGCTTCACAGCTGAGACCTTGCCCTTGCGCACAGCGGTCTGTGGAGAGTACTTTGAGCTTTGTACTTTGCTCTTTTTACTTTTTACTTTACGTTTGTTTGTTTTAAGTTCTTTGCTTTGAAAAGTCTGGCTTTCGATGCTCCAAAAAAGCGCTGAAGGCCTCTTGGGCGGGGGCTTCCTTAAGCATGCGTGCAAAGACCATCGCCTCTTGTTCAATGACGGCCTTGACCGCCAACGCTTGGGGCGACTTCATCAAAGCCTTGGTTTGAATCAACGCCTCCAAGGGCTTGGCAGCCAACTTCAAGGCCCAGGCCTTGGCAACCATATTGGCCTCAGAGGGCACCACGACCTTGTTGACCCAACCCACCTCCAACGCCGCCTCGGCCATGAAGGGCTCGCCCAACAACAAAGCTTCTGCAGCCCGGTGGTAACCCATCAACTGCGGCAGCAACAAGGATGACGCCGCCTCCGGACACAGCCCCAAATTGACAAAGGGCAAAGAAAATGCAGCATTGTCCCCTGCCACCACCAAATCACAGTGCAGCAACATGCTCGATCCAATGCCAACAGCGGGGCCACAGACACTGGCAATGACTGGCTTTTGAAAGCTTGCAAGGGTTTGCAAAAAATCAATGACTGGTGAATCTAGGCCAAAACCCTCTGCGCTTAGAAAGTCCGCAATGTCATTGCCTGCGCTGAAAATCGTTTCATGCGCCTGAATGATCACGACCCGAACCTCGGACCTGTCTTGGGCATCTCTGAGCGACTGAGCTAGACCAACGTACATCTCTTGTGTGAAGGCATTTTTTTTATGCGCTCGGTTCAAGGTGTGGGTGAGAACAGCGTCTTCGAAATGGATTAAAACATCACTCATGTCAGTTCTTCTTGGGGTAAATGGATGCAAAAAAAAGGGCTGCTTTGGCATGGATCTGTTTGGCTTAAATCCATGCGCCACGGCTTTACGGCCGCGTCCAAGTTTGGGTGCGCCAGAAGGGCCCTAAATAGCCCCTGACTTGCAAGGTGCTGCCTTGTTCGATCAGCCTGATTTTAAATCGATACTCCTCTCCTTTTTCGGGGTCCAAGATCCGGCCCGCCTCCCAAATCGATTCTTTGTCATTTTTTTGACCGCTCCCCCCCAAAATGATCTCCAGACCTGGGAAGGGTTTGATTTTTCCGGTCTCCTGCGCATTGCGTACACCGCTCATCGGGAGAAGCGTTGGGGTCCAATATTTTCACAATGCGCCCAGATAAGACGCCATTGTAAAGGCGAATCTTGATGAATCTTGATGTGCGCGCGTGGCTCTTGGGTGTCGTCGTCGTGTGTCACCCAAAGGCCCACGATGCTGTCTTGAGGGGCTGCTTGGGCTAGGGTCTGGGAGCACACCAGAACGTGCACGAGGACTTGTAAAAGAACTTTTGACAGGATTTTTGACAGGACGTGCGACATGACGACCTTCAAGTCCAAGCGCATAGACTGAGCACCCCTCAAAGCAACACCTCTACTGCTTCTCACACGCCGTCCCCCAACACCGAGTGGGTGTCCATGAGGCTTGCCGAACCACTTTTGATTTGCTCCAAGAGTGCGAGCGTTTCGGGCATGAGCTTGGCAAAATAAAAATGCGCCAACTGAATTTTGCCTTCATAAAAAGTAGCCCGACTTGCACCTGGTTCTTTTGAGTAGGCCACAAGGGCCATTTTCGCCCACAAGTACCCCATCACAAAGTGCCCAAGAAGGCGCAAATAGTCCACCGCGGCGGCACCCACTTCGTTGGCGTTTTGCAACGCCTTAAAGCCCAACTCTCCCGTGACTTGTTCAATGCGTTGAGACAAGGTTTTGAGGGATTTGATAAAAACTTGCATCTCTTGCGCGTGCTCTGAGCTTTGCGCTTGCTCTAAAAAGGACCTGACCTGAGCGTCAAAGAGCTTTAAGCTCTGCGCCTCATTGCCCAAGACTTTTCGACCCAAGAGATCCAAACTCTGAATCGCGTTGGTGCCTTCATAGATCATGTTGATTCGACTGTCTCTGACAAACTGCTCAACTCCCCAGTCCCGGATATAGCCATGTCCACCAAAGACTTGCATGCATGCAGACGTTGAAATCCAAGCGTTGTCCGTTAAGAACGCTTTCACAATGGGAGTGAGGAAAGCCAACTCCCGATGCGCCAGGTCGCGCACGCTCTCTTGTGGCGAACTCACGCTCTCATCCATCAGCATGGCGCTGTAAAGTGACAAAGCTCGCCCGCCTTCGGAGTAGGCCTTGGCCGTCAAAAGCAAACGCCTGACATCGGGATGAACCAAAATGGAATCGGCCGCCCGAGTCAAATCTTTGGCGCCAAGTAAACTCCGGGATTGAATCCTCTCTTTGGCATACAGCAAGGCATTTTGATAGGCCACCTCTGTAAGACCCAAGGACTGCATGCCAACACCAATGCGAGCCGCATTCATCATCACAAACATGGCCGCCAAACCTTTGTTCGCCTCACCAACCAGCGTGCCCGTGGCCGCTTCCAGCGTCATTTGACACGTCGCACTGCCCTTGATGCCCATTTTGTGCTCAAGGGAGGCGCAAAAAATACCATTTCTTGCCCCAAGCGACCCATTGGTTTGCACCAAAAACTTTGACACCAGAAACAAACTGATGCCCTTGCTGCCTTTGGGCGCATCGGGTAAACGCGCCAAGACCAAATGCACAATGTTGTCTGCCAAATCATGCTCGCCTGCACTGATGAATATTTTTTGACCCGTCAACGCATAGGTGCCATCGTCTTGGGGGAGCGCCTTGGTGCTGATCAAACCCAGATCAGTTCCACACTGCGGCTCGGTCAAACACATGGTGCCCGTCCACTCTCCGCAGGTGAGCTTGGGCAGAAAAGTTTTCTTTTGCCACTGCGTGCCATGCGTGTGCAAGCATTCGTAAGCGCCATGGGTCAAGCCCGCATACATGGTCCAGGCTTGGTTGGCCGCATTGAGCATTTCGTAGACACATTGATTCACCACCATTGGCAAACCTTGCCCGCCATAAAGCGGGTCGCAACTGATCGAAGTCCACCCGCCTTCGATGAACGCTTTGTACGCCTCTCTGAAGCCTTCGGGTGTTTTGACCTCGTGCGTTTGGTGCTCGAGCTCACAGCCTTGCTCGTCTCCTACTTGGTTCAAGGGCTGTATCACCTCTGAAGCAAAGCGCGCACCTTGATTGAGAATCTCCTGCAAAGTCTCTAAGTCAAACTCTTGGTGAAGGGGCCAACTCTTTAATTTGCCCGACAAATCCAAGACCTCGCCGAGCACGAACATCATGTCTTCAATGGGTGCGTTGTAGCTTGGCATAGGACCTACTTTTGTGTCAATGTTCTTGTGGGCGTGCTTGATGCGTCTCTCATTCACATCAAGAAGATACCCATCCATCAAGGGCAGAGTTCAAATCGTGAACGCAGACAACGCTTTGCGCACTGGTTTATTTTGACTCAATTCGCCTTCAAAGCACAAGCATAAAACGCTTAAACACTGCAAATACATGAACTTGCATTCTCCTTGTGACTGATTTCACCGATGAAGAATAAAGAGTTGCCCTTCAGTTAAACTTCAGGTGTTTTTTTGACACTTCTCTCAAAATGGAATGCCCTTTTCATGAACGCAACTCGAATCATTGCCATCCGACATGGCGAAACCGACTGGAACGTGCAAACACGTATTCAAGGTCACATGGACATCGACTTGAACGAGAAAGGGCGTTGGCAAGCCTCTAGACTTGCATCGAGTTTGGCCCATGAAGACCTCTCTCAGGTCTACTGCAGCGACCTCTCGCGCGCCAAAGTCACGGCGCAATCTTTTGCACTGTCTCTTGACATCCCCGTGCAAGAGGATCGCGAATTAAGAGAACGACATTTTGGCATCTTTGAAGGCCTCACGTGGCAAGAGCTTGAAGAGACCCACCCCGATGAGGCGCGCCAATGGAAGTCGCGAGACCCCCATTGGGTCCCCCCACAAGGCGAGAGCTTGGAGATGCTTCGACTGCGCGTGGTCACGTCCATTCATCGCTTGGCTGCAAAACACCTTGGAGAACAAATTGCCATCGTCACCCATGGGGGTGTACTGGATATTTTGTACAGAGTTGCCACGCACCAATTCGACCAAAGTCCAAGAACGTGGAGCCTTGGCAACACCTTCATCAATCGGCTGCTTTGGTCCAACGAGGGGCTGCACTTGGTTGGGTGGGGAGACAAAGCGCACTTGGAGGAGACGCCCCAAGCCGAGCCGTCTAAAGCACTTTTTTAAACCCGCTCAGCCCTTTGGGGGCTCTGGGACTTTGAGTCCCAAATGCGCATAGGCAGCAGCACTTGCAACTCGGCCCCTTGGTGTTCTTTGCAAATATCCTTGCTGAAGCAAATAGGGCTCTATCACATCCTCAATGGTATCTCGCTCTTCGCCAATGCTAGCGGCCATGTTGTCCAAACCCACTGGACCCCCATCGAAGCGTAAAATCATGGTCTCTAAAAATTTGCGGTCCATCACATCCAATCCCAGTTGATCCACATCCAACATCTCTAGGGCTTGATGGGCCAAGTCTTGGGTGATCTCTCCTGTGCCTTTGACCTGTGCATAGTCTCTGACGCGCCTCAGTAAGCGATTGGCAATTCGAGGCGTGCCTCTTGAACGCTTGGCTAGCTCCAAGGCGCCGTTGGGCTCTATCTGTGTTTTGAGGAGCTGTGCTGAACGCATGACAATTCGATTGAGTTCTTCGACCGTATAAAACTCAAGTCTAGAGACAATGCCAAATCGGTCGCGCAAAGGGTTGGTGAGCATGCCCGCACGGGTCGTGGCACCCACCAAGGTAAAGGGTTGCAAATCGAGTTTGATGCTCCTTGCCGCCGGCCCTTCACCGATCATGATGTCGATCTTGAAGTCCTCAAGTGCGGGATACAAAATCTCCTCGACCACCGCCGACAAGCGGTGGATCTCATCAATAAAGAGCACATCGTTTTTCTCCAAACCCGTCAATAGAGCAGCCAAGTCTTTGGGCTTTTCAAGCACCGGCCCGCTCGTTTGACGCAAATTGACCCCAAGCTCATGGGCAATGATTTGACTCAGAGTGGTCTTTCCTAAACCAGGTGGCCCAAACAGCAGCACATGGTCCAAGGACTCGCCACGTTGCTTGGCCGCTTGAATGAATATGCTCAACTGTTCACGCACCTTGACTTGGCCCACATAGTCATGAAGCGTCTTGGGCCGCAAAGCCCGCTCGACAGCCTCCTCAGACACAGAGCCTACGCGCGCATCGACCACGCGATCAGACGCTACACGGTCACGCTCCTCAATGGGCGTGACCATGCCCTTAGAGCGCGCGGAGTCGTCCTGTGGTGCAGGGGTTTTCGACTTTAACGCGCCCTTGGGCAAAGGGGTGATGTCATCCGTTTGAACACTCATGTTGTTTGGCTTTTTGCGTCGTAGGTTTATAAATTTGTTGGCCCATCAAGCGGGGGGGTGAAGCCCTTTTCAAGCCGACAGTGATTTGAGTGCCCACTTGATGCCCTCACTCACACTCAGCCCTGTGGGTAGGCTCTTCAAAGCCAGATTCGCTTCCTTTTCGCTGTAACCCAGCGCCACCAAGGCTTGCAATACATCGCCTTGCTCGCCATGCCTGCTCTTTTGATCCGTCTGTTCAGGCTCGGACAGAAGATCGAGTTTACCCTTGAGCTCCAAGAGGAGCCTTTCAGCTGTTTTTTTACCGATTCCAGGTATTTTCACCAAAAAATCAGCCTCCTGCGCTTGAATCGCTTTGGCCAAGTCGCTCACACTCAAGCCACTCAGTATCCCCAAAGCCGTTCTGGGCCCCACCCCTGAAATTTTAATCAGTTGCCTAAAAGCATCGCGCTCGCTAGAAGTTAAAAAGCCAAATAGAATTTGAGCGTCTTCTCTGACGACAAAATGGGTCAAGAGCGTTGCACTTTCACCAACCGCTGGCAAATGATAAAACGTGCTCATGGGCACCCAAACCTCATAACCAACGCCATGACAGTCCATCAAAATTTGAGGCGGCGCTTTTTCACCCACCACACCCGTTAGCCGTCCGATCATGCATGCCCCTTTATATTTAATCCAAGGATTATCGACTTGATTTTGAAACACACTTTCGCGCCACTCAACAACTCCAGGCTGGCCCATCTTTGCGGCCCCCTAGAGGAGCATTTAAGGAGCATTGAGGCACACCTGAATGTCAAAATCACACACCGCCAAGAACACTTCAAAGTGGAGGGGCCCAAAGCGCTGGCCACTCACGCCTTGCAAATCTTACAATCTCTGTACGAGCAAGCCAGACGCCCCATTGAGCAAGCAAGCGTTCATCTGATGCTCAACGCCCCACCCCCCGATCTTAATGCCTGTGCCAGCCCAGCACCACTCTTGACCAAGCGAGGAGACTTGAGACCTAGAAGCCCCAACCAAGGCCATTACATGGATCGCATCCAAGCACACGACATCACCTTTGGCATTGGGCCTGCAGGCACAGGAAAAACTTATTTGGCCGTGGCCATGGCGATCGACGCGCTTGAGCGCCAATCGGTTCAAAGAATCGTGCTGACTCGCCCAGCGGTCGAGGCGGGTGAAAAGTTGGGCTTTTTGCCAGGCGATTTGGGTCAAAAAGTAGATCCCTATCTGCGCCCTCTTTACGATGCCCTTTATGACCTGATGGGCTATGAGCGGGTCCAAAAAACCTTCGAGCGCCAAGCCCTTGAGATTGCACCCCTGGCCTTTATGCGAGGGCGCACACTGAACCACGCCTTTGTCATCTTGGATGAAGCTCAAAACACAAGCACGGAGCAAATGAAAATGTTTCTCACTCGACTTGGATTGGGCTCCAAAGCAGTGATCACGGGTGACATCAGTCAAATCGATTTACCCAAAGGCCAACAAAGCGGCCTCATTGATGCGCAAAAGGTGCTCAAGGGCGTTCAAGGCATTGCGTTCTCGACATTCACCTCGGCCGATGTGGTGCGCCACCCCTTGGTGGCCAGAATTGTGGACGCCTATGGCAAAAAACGTGGCCCCTAGCCTTCGACCAACACCCTGACTTGACCACCCCACCAAACCCTGCCGAGTGCCAACTCTCTTTATGCCTGCTATCACCCAACCCACACTTGAACTCTCTCTTCAGTTTGGCAAAGATCTAGAGTCCACACAGCACCTACGCATTTTGAGTCGCTACTTTGTGACCCAAAGCATAACGGCTTGCCTTGAACGATTGAAATGCCAGGCCTCTTTCACCGTTCGCGTGGTGGGCCTAAGTGAGGGATTGGCGCTCAATCAATCTTACCGCGCTCGTTCCTACGCCACCAATGTGCTCACATTTTGCTATGCCAGCGAGCCCCGCGCTTTGGCAGACTTGGTCTTGTGTGCGCCGGTGATCCTCAAAGAGGCAGAGGACTTGAACATTCCTTTGAAGGACCACTACCGCCACTTGCTCATTCACGGTGCCTTGCACGCCTTGGGACATGACCATGAGGTCAATCAAAAGCAAGCAAAGATCATGGAAGGCTTGGAAATCGAACTCTTGGCGGGCTTTAAAGTACCCAATCCCTACGCCCCATAAAAAGCAAGCCCCGGCTGAACTGCTACAAAGGCTTTATCAATAATTGCTTTCTTGGCCTTCGTAGTGCGACTCCATGTCGCTTGGTAAAAGCTGAATGGAAGCCCTAAGCCCCGGGACCTCACTCATCAAGGCTTGCTCTACAGAGACCCTCAAGGTCGCAGCTCGGCCCAAAGACCAATTGAATGGCATGTGCATGTGCATGTCTATATAGCGGCGCTGCCCCGCCTTTCTCGTGACCAGGTGATCAAACCGAATGACTTGCGTGTTCTCCGAGGTATGAGAAAACCCCTCCAGCGTTGCATGAATTTTCTGCATCACCTCGGGCTCCAGCGCCTCATCCATGAGCCCTTGCGAAGACTCCCACAGCAACGAGAAGCCCTCCTTCATGATGACCAAAGCCACCAAAGCGGCGACCACAGAATCCAACCAGATCCACCCCGTTAAAACCACCAAACCCACACCCACCACCACACCAAAGGAGGTCCACACATCGGTGATCAAATGTTTGGCGTCGGATTTCAATGCAATGGAGCGGTGCTCTTTGGCAACGCCAAACATGACCCACGCCAACAACCCGTTCAAAGCCGAACTCACGACCGACAAGATCAAACCCCAGCCCACTTGGTCCAAGGGCTCGGGGTTAAAAAATCGATGCGCAGCCACCCAAACGATGCCCAACGCAGCCACAATGATCAAGATGCCTTCAAACCCAGAGGAAAAGTACTCCGCTTTGTGGTGACCATACGGATGGTCTTCATCGGCCGGCCTTTGAGCAACCGTCACCATCATCAGTCCAAAAATAGCACTGGCCAAATTGACCAAAGACTCCAATGCATCTGACAAAAGGCCCACCGAGTCCGTGAGCCACCACGCGCCCGTCTTCAAGGCAATGGTGATCAAGGCCACCACGATCGAGGCTTTGAGCAAACCCTCAGGCGTCAACCAGTGTGTTTTAAGATGTTTATTCAATGAACGGCTTTAAAAAAATAGAAACAAGCTCAACTCGGCCAAGCGCCTCTTTTGCTCACAAAGAGGGTTTTGCAAAATAGGACTTCATGCGATCAGACCAACTCAAGACCCCCCACATGCGAAATTGTTTTTTTAAAGCTTCAGCTCAAATGCACTTTCGCAAATCGCCTCTTGCCCACTTGCACGACATACGTGCCTGCTGACAACTTCAAGCCCTTGTCACTGACCTGTGAGCCATCGACTTTAACGCCTGCACCCTCAATCAATCGATTGGCCTCACTGCCAGAAGGGGCAAGTCCCGCCGCTTTGAGCAATGCGCCAATGCCCATCGGGGCACCTTGGAGCATGAGCTCTGGGAGGTCCTCTGGCACCCCGCCCTTGCTTCTAAGTTCAAAATCTCGCTCGGCCCCATCTGCCAAGGCCATCCCATGAAAACGTGCAGTGATTTCTTTGGCCAAAGCCACTTTGAGCACTTTGGGGTTGAGTCCGTTTTGAACCTCTAAACGGCTGGCCTCAATGTCTTGGGTACTTTTGAAACTTAAAAGCGGATACCAAGCCCACATCAACTCATCGCTGATCGAAAGCACTTTGGCAAACATGGTGTTGGCCTCTTCGGTGATGCCAATGTAGTTGTTTTTGCTCTTTGACATTTTGTCCACACCGTCCAAGCCCACCAGCAAAGGCATGGTCAAAATACACTGTGGCTCTTGCCCGTATTCTTGCTGCAGGTGACGCCCCATCAATAAGTTGAACTTTTGATCCGTTCCTCCAAGCTCCAAATCACTCTTCAAAGCCACGGAGTCGTAGCCTTGCATCAAGGGGTATAAAAATTCGTGCACACTGATCGATTGTTCAGCCTTAAAACGCTTGTTGAAATCATCTCGCTCCATCATTCGAGCCACCGTGTACTTGGCGGCCAGCTCAATCATGCCCCGAGCGCCCAAGGGATCACTCCACTCGCTGTTGTAGCGGATCTCGGTACGCGCTGGATCCAGCACCAAACTTGCTTGTCTGTAATAGGTTTGGGCATTGTCTTGAATTTGTGCCTTGCTCAAGGCAGGCCTGGTGCTGTTTCTGCCCGACGGATCCCCAATCATGGTGGTGAAGTCCCCGATCAAGAATATCACCTGGTGACCCAAATCTTGCAATTGGCGCATCTTGTTGAGCACCACCGTGTGTCCAATGTGGATATCTGGCGAGGTGGGGTCCAGCCCAAGCTTGATCCTAAGCGCACGACCCGTTTGCTCCCAGTCCTTGAGCTTTTTGATCCACTCCATCTTGGGCAGCAGTTCCTCACACCCCTTTAAGGTGACGTCCAAGGCCTCTTGGACTCGGGGACTTAAAAGCACGGGCTCTGTGATGGCGTCGTTCATGTGTTCAAGCGCTTGGCGTTTAGGGTTGAAAAAAACGTGTTCAAAGGGTTTCAAACATGAAAAGGTCGTTTTTTTGCAAAAAACCCTATATTTTTGAAGACTTACCAAGAACAAGCTCATTTGACGCATTAAAGAACACGTGCAAATCAAGTTATACTAGAATTAGATCATAAGTTCTATATTCAATCCCTTATTTTAGCCTGATCCTGTTCGTTGGGACATCGGGCATGCAGGTTTTGATTGTAGGCTTGACTTGGCTGCATTACCTTATTACGTGTTTTTGCGTATTGTTGCGTTGCCGCTCGATGGCGCTCTGACCCTAAGAGCTCCTGGGCACACTTGGGCAACGTTGGAGATTTTGTTGTGTTAAAACTGTTGTTTCAAGTTTTGGTATTGGCGCTTGATCAGGGGCATTGGCTTTGTGCGCGCGCTGCTTGGTGCGCACATGTCCTTTTGACCCACCATTGGACGCAAGTCAAAACCGCGATTTATCTGGTGTTGAGCGTGGTGATCGTTGGCTCTGGAGCCTCTTATGCCGTGGTGAGCCTTGGGCCGGATGCGGCCTTGTTGCAGTCGCGCACGGTCGTCAAAGACATCGATGTGATTGCGCAAAGTAGACTCTTTAAGCTTGAAGGCGGGCAAGTCGACGACGCCAAAGAAGCGTTGTCAAACCAGGGCTTTGAAGACCTGAGCGCTCAATACACGGACGCCTCCTTGCCCAAAGCCAGCCCCTTGAGTGAGCAGGTCTTTCACACCACCGAGTGGTCTCGCAACAGCGACACAGCGCAACAGACGCTTCGTCGTCTTGGCATCTTTGACCCCCAAGCATTGGCCTTTATTCTTTCAACGCCCAGCACCAAACGTGCGCTTTTGGGCAAGAATCAAAGGCTGCTGCATGCAGTGAGCGATCAGTCGCAGCAACTGCGGGAATTGAACGTGCGTTGGTCTGATGAGGATCCACAGTATTTCAACCGCCTGAGCATCAAAAGAAGTGCAGGTGGCTTTGAAGTGCAGCAAAACAAGATCCGTTTCCAAACTCAGCTCCAAGTCGCCGCAGGGCGCATCAAGTCCTCTTTGTTTCAAGCCACCGACCTGGCCAGGGTTCCCGATGCCGTTGCCACGCAATTGGCAGAAATTTTCTCTGGAGACATTGATTTTCACAGGGCCTTGCGACAAGGCGATCGATTCTCACTGATCTATGAAGTCATGCTCGCAGATGGCGAGGTTTTAAAAACCGGCAACATCTTGAATGCAGAATTCATCAACCGCGGCAAGTCCTATCAAGCCGTTTGGTTTTCAGACCCGAGCAGCGCCAAAGGGGATTACTACTCCATGGATGGGATGAACCTTAGGAGAACCTTTTTGGCCTCGCCTTTGGCGTTTTCCCGTGTCACTAGCGGCTTTAGCATGCGCATGCATCCCATTTTGCAAACGTGGAAAGCACACCTGGGCGTCGACTACGCCGCGCCCACCGGTGCGCCCGTTCGATCAGTGGGCAACGGTTTTGTGGAAAGCGCCGGATATCAAAATGGGTTTGGCAACGTGGTCTTTATCAAACACCCCCAGGGCCCATTGACGGTTTACGCACACTTGTCTCGCATTGACGTTAAAAAAGGACACAGTGTCTCTCAAGGCGAAGTCCTCGGTGCAGTCGGTGCAACGGGTTGGGCCACAGGACCGCACCTGCACTTTGAATTTCGCTTGAATGGACAGCACCAAGACCCCATGACTTTGGCCAAACAAAACACCCCCATTCCGTTGGCAAGCGAACTCAAACCGCAGTTTTTAAAGCAAGCTCAATGGGCCAAGTCGGCCTTGTCTGGCTTGGGCAGCCTAGAAACAGTAGACCTTGACTGAGGCTTCATGGCGCACTCCCCTTTGCGTCTGAACCATCCATCGCGGCACATTCCCCCCCCATTTATGAGCACCGCCCCAGACTCAGGCCTCTTCATGGGTTTGATGTCGGGCACGTCTTTGGACGGCGTGGATGCGGTGCTTGTGGACTTCAAAGGCAGCCCACGCACCCTGGGACATGCTTTCACGCCCTTTGAGCCTTCTATTCAGCAAACGCTTTTGAGCTTGAACGCTTCTAGCCCCAATGAACTGCATCACGCAGCGATCGCAAGCAACAGCCTTGCAAGCCTTTACGCCCATACCTGCAACGCGCTTCTCAAGCGTTTAGGACTGCCCGCTGATCGCATACAAGCCTTGGGGGCACACGGACAAACCATCCGTCATCAACCTCAAGCCCATGACGATTGGGGCTACAGCACCCAGTTGTTGTCCGCACACTTGCTCGCCGAACTCACCCACATTGATGTGATCCACGATTTCAGAGCCCGAGATATTTTTGCTGGTGGGCAAGGGGCCCCACTCGTTCCGGCTTTTCACCAACATTATTTTTCAAGTGATCGCGCCTGGCGCATCATTTTGAACATCGGGGGCATGGCCAATGTCAGCATCTTGGCGCCTTTGTCCCCATCAAACCCAGGGCACCCCTTCAAAGAAGAGCCGCTGACTGCAGCCGGATTTGATTGCGGCCCTGGCAATGTGCTCATGGACATGTGGTGTTTGCGGCACACGGCCCAATCCTATGACGACAAGGGCCAATGGGCTCAAACGGGCCGAGTCCATGAGGCCTTGCTCAAGCACTTTTTATCTGAACCCTTTTTCAAATTGCCCCCGCCCAAAAGCACTGGGCGAGACTTGTTCAATGAAGCCTGGCTCGATGCGCATGTGTCTGCCCCTCATGATCACGTCTCAGCTCAAGACGTTCAAGCCACACTGTGCGCCTTGAGCGCACACAGTGTCCTGTGTTCGGTGGATGCGTTCTTGAAAGATAAGGGCCTCTTACACCTTCAAGACACACCCATTGAGATGGTGACGTGTGGGGGAGGCGCGCTCAATGAGGCTTTGACGAAAGAAATTCGCAATAGAGCCACGCTCTTTGGCTCATTAAAGCACATGAAATTGTTCAGCTCCGATGAGTTGGGCTGCCCACCCCAGCAAGTGGAGTCATTTGCCTTTGCGTGGCTTGCCAGACAGCGGGTTTTGGGCCTGAGCGCGAACTCACCCAATGCCACGGGCGCCAAGGGTCCACGGATCTTGGGCTCTTGGGTCAAAGCTTAATGAGGTTAAAAAAAAGGTGCCTAAGCACCTTTTAGATACACGCTTTGCTCTCTCGAGCAAAGGGACAGATTGTTTTTAAACCGAGAACGAAGATCCACAACCACAGGTGGTGGAGGCATTGGGATTTTTAATCACAAACTGTGAGCCCTGCAAGTCTTCTTTGTAATCGATCTCTGCACCCAAAAGGTACTGGTAACTCATGGCATCAATCAGCAAAGAAACACCGTTCTTGCTCATCGTGGTGTCGTCTTCATTGGTGATTTCATCAAAGGTGAATCCATACTGAAAACCAGAACATCCGCCACCTTGCACAAACACACGCAGTTTGAGTTCAGGGTTGCCCTCTTCAGCGATCAAGTCAGCCACCTTTGCAGCAGCACTGTCGGTAAAGACAATGGGTTCGGGCATCACGGATTCAATGTTTTCAGCTACTGCACTCATGAGAGTCTCCAAACAATCAATCAATTAAAAAAGAGCTTTTTAACTCAGGACATGCAACTGTACCAAAAAACCTTCAACATCACCTGCAATATGGTTAATGAAAACAACACTCTTTGGGACAGGCTCGCCTTGCAAGAGGCATTAAAAAACCCCTTAAGCATTGCTGCCAAGGGGCGGTGTGTAAGAGGAGACTTGAATAAGCGTGGCGCTTGGGCAAGACTCTCCCAACAAGGTCAGCGCTTGCTGAACTGCTTGCGACGGCGAGCAGAGTGCAAACCGACCTTTTTACGTTCCACTTCACGGGCATCCCGCGTCACGTAACCCGCCTTAGATAAAACGGGCTTGAGGTTTTGATCGTAGTCGATCAAAGCACGCGTGATGCCATGACGAACCGCACCGGCTTGGCCAGACTCACCACCGCCGTGCAAGTTGACTTGAATGTCAAAATACTCAACATGGCTGGTCAATACCAAGGGTTGCTTTGCAATCATGATCGAGGTTTGACGACCGAAATACTCGGTGATGTCTTTGCCATTGATCGTAATCTTGCCCGAGCCCTTCTTTATGAAGACTCTGGCGACACTGGACTTTCTACGTCCCGTTCCATTGTTCCATTCACCAATCATCTGTGGCTCCTTAAATCGTTAACTCTTTGGGTTGCTGTGCACTATGTGGATGCTCAGTACCGCCATAGACCTTGAGTTTTTTGATCATGGCATAACCCAAGGGGCCTTTGGGCAACATGCCCTTGACGGCTTTCTCGAGCGCACGACCAGGGTGCTTGGCTTGCATGTCACGGAAGTTGGTTCCGTAAATGCCGCCAGGGTAACCTGAGTGACGGTAATAGACTTTGTCCAAGGCTTTGTTGCCTGTGACACGAATCTTGGAGGCGTTGATGACGACAATGAAGTCGCCTGTATCGACGTGAGGCGTATAAATGGCCTTGTGTTTGCCGCGTAAACGGAGTGCAGCTTCGCTGGCAACACGTCCGAGCACCTTATCGGTGGCGTCAATCACAAACCACTCGTGCACCACGTCAGCGGGTTTTGCGCTGAAAGTAGACATGGATAAATCCTTGGAGTTTAGGTTTGTAAGCGTCCTTTACCACGGTCGGTGTTCTTCTAGCGAGAACCTCTTAGGTGGATCTGAAACCTTCGCCGCGGGACTGCTCAAACGCTGCGAAGCTTTCCATTTTATAATGATTTTGGCCATTTGGGCAAGTTTTGAGGTCCTCTGATTCACAAGGCCCATGGTTTCGTCTCTTGGGTGAAACAGCTTTCGCGCATCGTGGTGCCATTCAAACAGTTCATGGCGTCAGTGGGGCGTGCTCAAACCCTCGCTCACCCAAGCTTTTGATTGACACCGAATGGCTCCAAGCGAACTAAAACGGTTACCATCGCAGGCTTATGTTCAGTTACCGACACGCTTTTCACGCTGGAAACCATGCAGATGTTTTAAAGCACGCCATGCTCATCTCTATTGTCAAGTACATGACCGAAAAACCGGTCCCCTTGACAGTGATTGACACCCATGCGGGCGCAGGACTTTACCGCATGGACAGCGAGCTCTCAGCCATCAGCGCCGAGGCGCTTGAGGGCATTCAAAAGATCTGGGCTCAGCCCCAATTGGTCAAGTCCAAGCTCTTGAAGGAGTATTTGGCGCTCTTGCACGACTTCAACCCCTCCCCCAAATCCAAGCTCTACCCAGGCTCGCCTTTCATCGTTCAGCACTTGCTCAATGATTTTGACAAACTCAAACTCTTTGAGTTGCACCCCACCGACACTCGCCTGCTTGAGCAACATGTGGCCCAACTCAAAGTGGCCCGACAAGTTGCGGTTTTGCGTGCAGATGGGTTTGAAGGCATGAAAAAGTTCTTGCCCCCCGCACAAAGACGCGCCTTGGTGGTGATGGACCCCAGTTATGAAATCAAAACCGATTACAACAAAGTCTTGGACAGCATCGAGGATGCTTTGAAGCGTTTTGCCACAGGCACCTACATGGTCTGGTACCCGCTCATTGCTCGCGCTCAAGCCCACGACTTGCCCAAACGACTCAAAACCATGGCCAATCACGCCAAGCGTGATTGGTTGCATGTGTCTTTGATTGTCAAATCTTCCAAATTCACGGCGCTCCCAAGCGAGTTGCTCGATGGCGTCAAACAAAAAAGACCTGGCCTGCCTGGAAGTGGCGTCTTTGTGATCAATCCCCCGTACACGCTGAAAGCGGAGTTGGAAGAAGCCATGCCCGAGATGGTCAGTTTATTGGGCCAGGACCCACACGCCCAGTTTCACCTCGAAGGCTCTTAGTGGGACGCCTCTAGCCAGCCCAAATTGTCACAAATGGACAGCACCGCAGCGCTTTGGTTGAGCGTATAAAAATGCAAGGCGGGCACGCCAGCGCAGTGCAATTGATCACATAGATCCGTGATCACTTCTAGACCAAACGCTTTGATGGATGCCGCATCATCGCCAAAAGCCTGCAACCTTAAACGAATCCACCTGGGGACCTCGGCACCACAGGTCTCAGAAAATCTGAGCAGCTGAGAGGAGCTGCTGATGGGCATGATGCCAGGCACAATGGGGACCTGCACGCCTGCTTTTTCAACCTCATCGACAAACCTAAAATAGGCATCGCTGTTGAAAAAATACTGCGTGATCGCCGAGTCAGCGCCTGCTTTGACTTTTTCGACAAAGGCCGTTAAATCTGCTTGAGGTGACTTGGCTTGGGGGTGCATCTCTGGATAGGCCGCCACCTCGATGTGGAAATCATTGGCAAAATGCTCTCGAGTAAAAGCGACCAAGTCCTTGGCAAACTCAAACTCCCCGCTTGAACCAAATCCACTTGGCAAATCCCCTCGCAAGGCCACCAATCGCCCAACGCCCATCCCTTTGATCCGCTCGAGTTGCTCTAAAATGGTTTGTGGCGTGGCGCCTACACAAGACAGGTGGGCCGCAGCCTCTTGCCCTTCGGCTTGAATCTGAGCGACCGTGCTCAAGGTACCCGACTGCGTTGAGCCTCCAGCACCATAGGTCACCGAACAAAATTGCGGTTTGATGCGATACAACTCCTGGCGGATTGTCTTTAAACGCTCTACACCTTCGGGCGTTTTGGGCGGAAAAAATTCAACACTGAGAGTTGGATTCATAACAGAGGAAAATAAATAAAGGGGCGCCTAAACACCATGTATAGCATGTATAGCATGTATGCCGTGTCTACCTCGTCAACACGGGTGCAGAGTTAGGCTCTCAAAGGAGGGCACTTTAAGCGCACCGCAAAAAGCCTTAAAGGGGCCTTTTGCGGTCCTCTCTTGGTGTGGTTGAGCACACCCAAAGCACCCCATTGATCAATAGCGGTAGGCGTCCGGCTTGTACGGGCCAGACTTGCTCACACCAATGTAGCTGGCTTGATCTTCGGTGAGTTCAGTCAACATGGCACCCACTTTCTTCAGATGCAACCTGGCCACCTTCTCATCCAAATGCTTGGGCAACACATACACCTGACCATTCTCATACCGATCTGGGTACTTGAAGAGTTCAATTTGTGCAATCGTTTGATTTGCAAAAGAAGAGCTCATCACAAAGCTTGGATGTCCCGTACCACAGCCCAAATTGACCAAGCGACCCTTGGCCAACAGGATAATCTTGTTGCCTGAAGGCAGTTGAATGTGATCGACTTGGGGTTTGATTTCTTCCCACTTGTAAGCCTCCATGGCAGTGATGTCGATTTCATTGTCAAAGTGACCGATGTTGCAAACAATCGCCTGGTCCTTCATGTTGAGCATGTGCTCATGCGTGATCACGTGTTTGTTGCCCGTCGCAGTGACAAAAATATCGGCCTTGTCTGACGCGTAATCCATGGTGACGACTTTGTAGCCCTCCATGGCCGCTTGCAGTGCATTGATGGGATCAATCTCGGTGACCCAGACCTGTGCGCTCAAAGCGCGCAGTGCCTGTGCACTGCCTTTGCCCACGTCTCCGTAGCCCGCCACCACAGCAACCTTGCCTGCGATCATCACATCGGTTGCGCGTTTGATGCCGTCGACCAAAGACTCCCTACAGCCATACAGGTTGTCAAATTTGCTCTTGGTGACCGAATCGTTGACGTTGATGGCTTTGAACATCAACTCTCCCTTGGCAGACATTTCTTTCAAACGATGCACACCCGTCGTGGTCTCCTCAGTCACTCCAATGATCTTTGCACTTTTGCGGCTGTACCAAGTGGGATCTTGGGCCAATTTTTCTTTAATGGCCGCAAACAAACAAATCTCCTCCTCACTGCCTGGATGGCTTAAAACAGAGAGGTCTTTTTCCGCCTTTTTACCCAAATGCATCAAAAGCGTTGCATCCCCACCATCATCAAGGATCATGTTGGGGCCTTCGTTTTCTGTGTGGGCTGCACCAAACTCAAAAATACGGTGCGTGTAGTCCCAGTACTCCGCCAAATTCTCGCCCTTTTTGGCATAAACAGGCGTTCCCGCTGCAGCAATCGCAGCCGCCGCGTGGTCTTGTGTCGAATAAATATTGCACGAAGCCCAACGCACTGACGCACCCAAAGCTTGTAGCGTCTCAATCAAAACAGCCGTTTGAATGGTCATGTGCAAAGAGCCCGTGATGCGCGCGCCTTTAAGCGCTTTGTTGGCACTGAACTCCTCGCGAATGGCCATGAGGCCAGGCATCTCAGTTTCGGCAATTTTAATTTCTCTTCGACCCCAATCAGCCAAAGATAAATCAGCCACCAAGGCATCGTTGGCATGTAAAGGTTTAATCACAGCGTTCATGTCTTTTAACTCCATCGGATGATAAAAAAACCACTGCTCGCAATGAAACCCAAGTCCGCCTTGAATAGAAAAGACAAGGACATGGCACCAAGCATTGTCGAGAGAAAAGGAGACAAGCACCTCACCTCACAATTTGCAGTGGGTGAGCGCCGTTTGATAAAAGTGACCGAGCCTCACTTTGTAAATCGCACGGCCCCCAGATTTGTCGGGTGGTTCAACACCAACGACTTGGGGACTCGCCGCGACAAAGTTGCATCGCTCCTCGGTACACGAATTATATCCATGCGCGCAGGGCTTGCGCCCTATTTCTCACAATAAACCCCAAAAATGAGGGGCTTGAACACTTGCACATTCGCGCAAAAAGCCCACTTTGGGACTCTGGTGCTGATTTTGGGTGTGAAGGGCATCGCCCCAAGCCCAATCTCTTTGGCAAAAGCGCAAGCGGGTTAAAATACAGATCTTCTCTTGTTTAGAGCTACAAAAAGCCTGCCAATCCATGAGGGTCACGCACGCCACTTTGTCCGTTGGATGAATGGCCAAACGCTTTGTACAGCGGCTTTGAACTGGACTTTTATCCTTCTTTGAGTTTTCAATGTCTAAGCACCATGCAAGTTGCCTCTTTCACTTCCGAGGTTAAGCGTCGACGCACCTTTGCCATCATCTCTCACCCGGATGCGGGTAAAACCACGCTCACCGAAAAGTTGCTCTTGTTCTCAGGCGCCATTCAAATTGCGGGCTCTGTCAAAGCCAGAAAAGCCACCCGACACGCGACCAGCGACTGGATGGAGATTGAAAAGCAACGGGGCATCTCCGTGGCCTCGTCGGTCATGCAAATGTTGTACCGCGATCATGTGATCAATTTGCTTGACACGCCTGGGCACAAAGACTTCTCCGAAGACACCTACCGAGTGCTCACGGCCGTTGACTCCGCCTTGATGGTGATCGATGCGGCCAATGGCGTAGAGGCTCAAACCAGGCGACTCATTGAGGTGTGCAGGACACGCGACACGCCCATCATCACTTTTGTCAACAAGATGGACCGAGAAGTGCGCGACCCTTTGGATATTTTGGACGAAGTTGAACGTGAACTGGGCATGCCGTGTGTCCCCATGACTTGGCCTGTGGGCCAGGGCAAGTCCTTTGGAGGAATCATTGACTTCTCCAAGCAAAGCATGAAGGTCTTTGAGTCCGGCTCTGAAAGACGGCCTCAAGATTTTGAGACCGTGCCCTTGAGTGAGCTCTCTCGTTTAAAGGAGCGCTTTGGACTCGAGTTCGCAAGCGCCTTAGAGAGCATGGAGTTGGCCACTGGCGCCTCACCTGCCTTTGATCGTGAGGCCTTTTTATTGGGCAAACAAACCCCCGTCTTCTTTGGCTCGGGCGTGAACAATTTTGGTGTCATGGAGGTCTTGGACGCTTTGGTTGATCTGGCCCCTGCGCCTCAACCCAGGCAAAGCACGGTCATTGCCCAAGGCCAAACTCATCTAAAGACCATTGAACCCGATGGGGCGCAATTCTCGGGTGTGGTGTTTAAGGTACAAGCCAATATGGACCCCTCTCACCGTGACCGCATCGCCTTTGTCCGGGTGGCGTCAGGCCGATACGCGCCAGGCATGAAGCTCAAAGTTCAACGCACCTCCAAAGAGCTCAGGCCCACCTCGGTGGTGACGTTTTTAAGCCAACGCCGAGAAGCCGTTGAGGAGGCCTTTGCCGGTGACATCATCGGCTTTACCACCCATGGTGGCGTTCAGTTGGGAGACACCATCACCGATGGCGCCTCTTTGCAGTTCACGGGCTTGCCTTTCTTTGCGCCAGAGCTCTTTATGACCGTGATTTTAAAAAATCCACTGCGCACCAAACAACTTCAAACCGGCTTGGCCCAATTGGGTGAAGAAGGAGCGATTCAAGTGTTTCGTCCCGATGCGGGTGGCTTGATGCTCCTGGGCGCCATTGGACAACTTCAATTCGAAGTGGTTCAACACAGACTCAAAGCCGAGTACGACTGCGATGTGCGGCTTGAGGGCTGCCCCTACACGGGTGCGAGATGGATCACCGCGGACACGCCACAAGAACTCAAGGAGTTTTTGTATGCCTACCCCAGCAGAATGGCAAGCGACGCAGCGAATGCGCTGGCCTATCTTTGCACCTCACCTTACGATGTGCGGCTCGCGCAAGAGCGCTTTCCAAAAATTCACTTTCACCCCTTGAGAGAGCATGCGGGCCTGGCCCTGCAAAATGCTCACTGAGCAAAAGCACCCCTCTGATCGTCCACTCTTTTTGCGGGCGCTTTGCTGAAAGCGCCCGCAAAGCGTCTGCAGAGCGCCTTTTAAGCCTTGCTTTTTTGCGCTGAGGCTCTAGAGAGAACGGCCTTCAAGGCAACGCCCGTGTGCGTCTTTGAGCGAACGATGTCCTCGGGTGTGCCCGCCGCCACCAAGTGGCCCCCTTCTTGTCCGCCTTCTGGACCCAGATCAATCACCCAATCGGCCTCGGCGATCACATCCAAATCGTGCTCAATCACGACCACGCTGTGTCCAGCGTCCACGAGCCGATGAAGCACCCGAATCAACAAGTCAACATCGGACATGTGCAGCCCAACCGTCGGCTCGTCCAAGACGTACAGGGTGTGGGGGACTTTGTAGCCCCTTTTGCCCACATCGTCTCGAACCTTGGACAACTCGGTCACCAATTTAATGCGCTGCGCCTCACCCCCACTCAAGGTAGGAGAGGGTTGGCCAATGGTCAAATAACCCAAGCCCACGTCCTTTAAAAGCCTCAATGGATGAGACACGCTTGGCAAGTTTGCAAAAAACTCCACGGCCTCATCCACCTCCATTTGAAGCACCTCACCAATGCTTTTGCCTCTCCAAGTCACCGCCAGCGTTTCTGCATTAAAGCGCGCACCCAAACAGACCTCGCACCTGACTTTGACGTCTGGCAAAAAGCTCATCTCTATGGTGCGCATGCCTTGGCCTTCACAGGCAGGACACCTGCCATCTCCCGTATTGAAGCTGAATCGCTTTTGCGAATAACCGCGAGCTTTGGCCTCCAAGGTGTCGGCAAACAACTTTCTGATCGTGTCCCAAAACCCAATGTAGGTCGCCGGACAACTTCGAGGTGTTTTGCCAATGGGCGTTTGATCCACTTCAAGCACACGATCAATGTGCTCAAACCCCTCTAAAGCCTCGCAGCCTAGCCAAGCTTTGCCGGCGGCCTTTTTGGACACCGCCAACTGCACATTGGCCAACAAGATGTCGCGTGCAAGCGTTGACTTTCCAGAACCCGATACACCGGTGACGGCCACCAATTTCTTCAATGGCACTTGGACATCGATGTGTTTCAAATTGTGCAAATAAGCACCTTTAAGCCACAAACCCTCTTGCGCGCTATTAGGGTGTTCAATCGTTCGCCTGGCTTGAAACGGATGGAGCATGGCTTGGCGCAAGTACCTCCCCGTCACAGAGATCGGATTCGCCTGTAAATCGGCGACCAAGCCTTGGGCGACCAATTGCCCACCTCGCACCCCAGCACTGGGTCCAATGTCAATCAAATGCTCTGCTTTTCGCATGGTGTCCTCGTCATGCTCGACCACCACCAAGGTGTTGCCCTTGTCGCACAAGAGTTGCAAGGCTTTTAAGAGCATCTGGTTGTCTCTGGCATGCAAGCCAATGGTTGGCTCATCCAATACATAACACACACCTTGCAAGTTGCTGCCAAGTTGCGCCGCCAATCGAATGCGTTGCGCCTCGCCCCCACTTAAACTGGGCGCACCGCGGTCTAGGGTCAAGTAAGCCAGGCCCACCTGTTCCAAAAATTTAAGCCGTCCCTTGATCTCAGGAATCAAATCTTTTGCAATTTGAGCCTCGCGGCCCAACAGCTTTAACTGCTGTGCCCATTGAGAAATTTCTTTCACACTCATGCGTGCAATGTCGGTGATGGCCTGACCCTGAAACGTCACCGCTCGCGCCGTTGGATTCAAACGCGTACCCGCACAACTGGCACAGGTGCTCTCCACAAACTCTTCCAGCACAGGCTCGGCAAAGGTTTGCTCGCGACCCTTTTGTGACGGGTCGACTTGCGTATCGTCCAATAAATTGCGCTGCGAGGCATCCAACTTCAAGCCCGTTCCCACGCAACTCGTGCACCAACCGTGTTTGGAGTTGTAAGAAAAGAGCCTGGGGTCCAACTCGGCGTAGGAGGTCGAACACACCGGACAAGCTCTTTTGGTTGAAAAAACCTCTAACGTGCCAAGCTTTGCACAAGCGTGGCTCGCTTGAAAGGCCGACCTCAAAGGCAACAAATCGCTCAATACATGCACCACACCCTTACCAAGTTCAAGCGCCAAAGCCAAGCCTTTTCTCAACAAATCTTCTTCATTTGCGCTCACCCATAGACTCAACACTGGCAACTCGATGGTGTGCTCCTTGAAGCGATCAATCCTAGGAAACTTCACCGTTGACAAGTACTCCCCATCCACACGCAAATGGGTGTATCCCTTGAGTCGCGCCCATTCTGCCAAGTCGGTATAGACCCCTTTGCGATTGATCACCAAAGGCGCCAACAGTCCAATCTCTTGCCCTTTGAAGCGGCGCATGATTTGCGCCACAATGCTTTCTGGGGTTTGGGCCTGCACGGCCACTGCGTCGTGAATACAGTGCTGCACACCCAATTTGACATAAAGCAATCTGAGAAAATGCCAGATCTCGGTGGTTGTTCCAACTGTGGACTTTCGCCCCCCTCTTGAGAGCCGCTGCTCAATGGCGACCGTGGGCGGAATGCCGTAAACCGCATCCACCTCGGGGCGGCCTGCGGGTTGAACAATGCTTCGGGCATAGGCGTTCAAACTCTCCAAATATCGTCTCTGCCCCTCATTGAACAAAATGTCAAAGGCAAGCGTCGACTTACCCGAACCCGATACCCCTGTGATGACGTTGAAACGACCCCGGGGAATATTGACACTCAGATTTTTTAAATTGTGTTCTTTGGCATTGACAATTTGAATGTCCCCTTGATCCTTGCCGACAAAAGCGTGCTTCAAGACCTTGGTTGCCCGTTGAGATGGGAGCTGATTTTTTTCTTTCGCCCTCTCAAAGCCCTCGTCATGGAGAACACCGTACTCGCCTAGGGTCGCGTCGTAGGAGCGCAAAGCTTGCGCAGTGTGCGAGCTGGCATGCAGCCGAATCTCCTCAGGTGTGCCCTCAGCCACCAAACAACCCCCATGCTCACCGCCCTCTGGGCCCAAATCAATCAACCAGTCGCTGGCTCTGATCACATCCAAATTGTGCTCAATGACAATCAAAGAGTGCCCAGCCTCCAACAACTTTCTAAGCGCGCGCATGAGTTTGGCTATGTCGTCAAAATGAAGTCCCGTGGTGGGCTCATCAAATAAAAACAAGGTCCCTTTCTTGGCCACCGCTTGACGCATGCTTGAGCGTTGCTTGGCCGCTTGAGCCAAATAACCCGCAAGTTTCAAACGCTGTGACTCTCCTCCACTTAAAGTGGGCACGGGTTGCCCCAATTTGAGATACTCTAAACCCACGTCCATGATCGGCTGTAAAGCACGAATGACCTCCGGGTCGGCTCTAAAGAGATGGGTCGCCTCACTCACCGTGAGCTCCAAAATTTGCGCCACGCTTAAGAACTGCGTCTCTTGTTTCGCGTTGGTGCGTTCAATTTTGACGTCCAAAATTTCTGCTCGGTAGCGCTCACCCTGGCAGTCTTGGCAGCGCAAATAGACATCGCTCAAAAACTGCATCTCTACATGTTCAAAACCTGATCCGCCACACGTCGGACAACGACCATCCCCGTGGTTAAAGCTGAATTTGGAATGTGTATACCCGCGCTGCTGCGCCAAAGGGGTCTTTGCAAAAAGCTCTCGGATGCTGTCCCAAGCCCCTACATAACTCACGGGATTGGACCTGGCGGTTTTACCAATCGGGGACTGGTCAACAAACACCACATCGCTCAAGTAATCGGCGCCCAAGAGTCGGCTGTGGGCACCAGGTGAATCTGTTGACTGACCAAAATGGCGCAACAAGGCCGGCGCCAAAATGTCTTGCATCAGGGTTGATTTACCCGAGCCACTGACACCGGTCACGCACACCAAGCGCAGCAAAGGAAATTCAATGGAGAGATTTTTTAAATTGTGCTCCGTCGCACCCTCCAAGACCAACCTGGGCGTGGCATCGGTGACGGCGCGCTTTAGACCCATGCCCACTTGTTTGCGAGCCCCCAAATACGCACCGGTCAAGGTGTCGGCCTTCTTTAAATCCTCAATGGCCCCGTCAAAAACAATTTCCCCTCCTCGCTCACCTGGGCCAGGCCCCATGTCGATGATCCGATCCGCAGCAAACATCACCGCAGGATCGTGCTCAACCACCACCAAGGTGTTGCCTGCATTGCGCAAGCGCTGCATGGCTTGTGTGATGCGACCCATGTCTCTTGGATGCAAACCAATGCTGGGCTCATCCAACACAAACAATGTATTGACCAATGACGTCCCAAGGGCCGTTGTCAAATTGATGCGCTGCACCTCACCACCGCTTAAAGTCCGACTTTGTCTATCCAAGCTTAAATAGCCAAGACCCACGTCCACCAGGTATTTTAATCTGGCACGTATTTCTTCCAAGAGCAACTCCAGTGCTTGCACTTGCGCGCTTTTGGCACTGCGAAGAACCCCCTCGCTTGAGAGGTGCTTGTCGCCCTTTAACGTGTCGGACATCTGCACATGCATTCGATCAAAAAACACCCGAAGTCGCTCAATCGACAAACGCATCAAATCGTGCAGACACAAGCCCGGCAAGCTTTGGAGCTGCGCATCACTCCAAGACACACCCACGGGTTTAAAGCGCTGACTGGATTCAAGAACCTCATGGGCCGCCTCCAATGAACCAACCCGCCAAAGCAAACTCTCCATCTTGAGTCGCGCGCTGTCACACGCCGAGCATGCGGTGTAACTGCGGTATTTTGAGAGCATGACACGAATGTGCATTTTGTAAGACTTGGTCTCCAAGTATTCAAAAAAGCGCTTCACCCCATACCACTGTTGATTCCATTTGCCCGCCCAATTGGGCGAGCCCAAAATGACCCAATCCTTTTGCACCTGGGTGAGTTGATACCAAGGTGTGTCTCTAGGAATACCGGCTTTTTCAGCAAAACGCATCAAGTCCGCCTGCGAGTCTTTCCATGCAGGTGTTTGAATGGGTTTGATGGCACCAGAACGAAGCGTCAAGCGGTCATTGGGAATGACCAATCCATAGTCCACCCCAATCACCCGCCCAAAACCTCTACACGTCTCACACGCGCCCAGTGCTGAGTTGAAAGAAAACAAGGAGGGGCTTGGGTCTTGGTAAGTCAACTCACTTTCCGGACAATGCAGGCCCGTGGAGAAACGCCAAATTTCCACCTCCTCGGTTTGCGCGTCGATGGCATAAACTTGCATGCGACCTGCACCCCTTTTGAGTGCCGTTTCAATGGCCTCAATGGCTCTGGACTTCTCCACGTGAGAAAGCCTGAAGCGATCGGCCACGACATCAATGACTTGCCTTGGGCCTGTGAGCGTTGCAACTTGGCGTTGGGCTTGAATCTTGGTGAACCCTGAAGCACTCAACCATTGCTCGATGTCTTCTTGCGTGATGGTGGCGGGCAACTCAACCGCAAAGGTCACCACGAGCCTTAGATCTCTTTGATTTAAACGGCGCTGGATTTCATCAAACAAACTCTGCGCACTGTCGTGTCGAACTGGCAAGGCCGTTTTTGAATCAAACAAATGCGCCAACCTTGCGAATAGCAACTTCAAGTGATCGTTCAACTCGGTCATGGTGCCCACCGTTGAGCGAGAGCTTCTCACGGGATTGGTTTGATCAATGGCAATGGCGGGCGGTACACCCTCGACTTGATCGACCTGCGGTCGATCCATGCGATCCAAAAACTGACGCGCATAGGCACTAAACGTTTCAACATAACGCCTTTGACCTTCTGCGTATAGGGTGTCAAACACCAAACTCGATTTTCCAGAGCCACTCGGCCCCGTCACAACCGTGAGCTCTCCTGTTTTAAAGTCCACGTCCAGATTTTTTAAATTGTGCTGACGCGCACCGCGTATTTTGATCAAACCTTGTGACATATCGACTCTCTACCCTGGGGTTTTATAGGAACAGGTAGAAGATTCTAGGGACAAAGGTCTCTAAAAATGCTCCCTTTGAAAAATATCCCTAAAAGCCCTTTGAATTCATACAACTCCTCACACAGCCTTCATGGGAAAAGCCAACAGAAAAGAAGAAACCCCCGTGGGCCATCAGGCACACGGGGGTTTCTTGGGTCTTGTTGCGACTGAAATTGCTCAGCTTGAGCGGTTTTCAGACCCCAACATCCCTCTTATCAATCTTGTCGATAGATGTCTACATCTTTGGTCTCTTTGATAAAGATCATGCCAATCACAAAGGTCGCGCCGGCCACAATAACGGGGTACCACAAGCCGTTGTACATATCCCCCGTTTGCGCCACGATCGCAAAAGCGGTCGTGGGCAACAAGCCCCCAAACCAACCGTTGCCTATGTGGTAGGGCAAAGACATGGAGGTGTAGCGAATCCGGGTTGGGAACAACTCCACGAGCATTGCAGCAATTGGGCCATACACCATCGTGACCAAAATCACAAGATACGTCAAAATGACAACCACGGTGACTTTGTCCAATTTAGCCATGTCCGCTTTGGCTGGATAGCCCGCTTCTTTGAGCGCTTCGCCAATCGATTTTTTGAACTCGGCAATTTTCTTGACGCTTTCTTCGTCAAATTTAGAGTTCGCCACTGTAGCTGTTGGCGACTCAATTTCAGTCGTTCCAATCATCACTTTGGTGGGGGTGCCTGCTGGTGCGATTTGGTTAGAGTAACTCACCGCATTTTGCGCCAAATACCGCTTGGCGATATCGCAAGAGCTCTTAAAGTCAATCTCACGTGCAATGGGGCTGCCTTGGAAAGAGCATGATGCCTCATCACTCACGACCACCACCTTGGCGCTTGCCTGAGCGGCGGCCAAATCTGGATTGGCCGCTTTGGTCAAGGCTTGGAAAACGGGGAAGTACGTCACCACTGCCAACAACAAACCCAGCATGATGATTGGTTTTCTTCCAATTTTGTCCGACAAAGAGCCAAAAACAATGAAGAAAGGCGTCCCAATCAGCAAAGAGGCAGCGACCAACAAGTTCGCCGTTGTGGCCTCAACTTTTAAGACTTGCGTCATAAAAAAGAGCACATAAAACTGACCCGAATACCAAACCACCGCTTGGCCTGCAGTCAAACCAAAAAGCGCCAAAATGACCACTTTCAAGTTCTTCCATTCACCAAAAGACTCTGACAAGGGCGCTTTAGAGATCTTGCCCTCGGACTTCATGCGCTGAAATGCAGGGGACTCGTTCATTGACAAGCGAATGTACACAGACACGGCTAACAAGGCAATGGACAACAGGAACGGGATCCTCCAACCCCATGACGCAAAATCCGCCTCTGGCATGGAGCTTCTCGTGCCCAAAATCACCATCAAAGATAAAAACAGTCCAAGCGTTGCGGTCGTTTGAATCCAAGAGGTGAAGGCGCCACGGTGGCCATGAGGCGCATGCTCGGCAACGTACGTTGCTGCGCCCCCGTACTCACCCCCCAAGGCCAAGCCTTGAAGCATTCGCAAAGCGATCAAGATCACGGGCGCGGCAACGCCAATGCTTGAATACGCTGGCAAAAGACCAACGACAAAAGTGGACATACCCATGATCACAATGGTGACCAAAAAGGTGTATTTTCGACCGATCATGTCTCCAAGTCGACCAAACACCAGCGCACCAAATGGGCGCACCAAGAATCCAGCCGCAAACGCCAACAAGGCGAAAATGAACGCGGCAGCGGGGTCTAAACCGCTAAAGAATTGCTTGGCGATGATCGCAGCAAGTGAGCCGTAGAGGTAAAAGTCATACCACTCAAAAACCGTTCCAAGCGAGGAAGCAAATATGACCTTCTTCTCCTCTGAGGTCATGGTGTGTGGTGCATGTGCAGCCATAGAGTCGTCTCCTAATTAAAATGAAAAACCAGGCAATACACCCTACAAACTCAAAATTTAACTCAATGAGAATCAATTTGTATTACCCGTGACCTCAATATCGGCGAGAAGGCTGACTTGATCCTGACGAAAGCGCGGTCTACCCCCTCTTTTCAGAAAGGATTAAAGCTTTTATGATCCAAGTCATTTCGGGTTAACCCGAGAATTCCAGTAAAACAGACTTAAAAGATCTTTTTCAAGTCCATGGGGGCGTGACACTCTCAAAAGTTAAGGGTGTTCATTCTTTGATCAATTTGCCGCCAAACTTCCCTTTTTTGCGCATTCGCCAAGGAGCCCCAGCGAGCGATTTCTTGGATGTCCCTAAAACAGCCTTCGCACAATTGGCTCACAGGGTCCATCTGACAAACCGCGATGCAAGGGGTGATGACAAACTCACTTTGCGGATCCAAGGCCATGGTCAGTTTGTCTCTCAAGCGTTGGTGCCTGATATCGCGGGCGTTCATGCGTCTTGATCCGTCTCGTGGGTCCCTTGCTGCCTCGGGTAGCGCTTAAAGGCACGTCGGAACACATCCACCACCTCCTCGGCCGACTTCATCGTGACCTCCAAGTCCTTGACCAAGCCATCGTGCAGGCCATAAATCCAACCATGCACACTGACTTGTTGACCATGGCTCCATGCGTCTTGCATGACGTTGGAGAGAGCCACATTGCCGACTTGCTCAATCACATTCATCTCACACATGACGTTTTCTAAATCCTGTTGCGGCAAATGATTGAGCCTTTGTCGATGGCGAAGTCTCACATCTTGCACATGTCGCAACCAATTGTCAGCCAAGCCGATGCGAGTGCCCCTGGTGGCGGCCAAAACACCACCACAGCCATAGTGGCCCACCACCATGATGTGCTCGACTTTCAAATGCTCCACGGCATATTGAATCACCGACAAGGCATTCAAGTCCGAGTGGACCACCACATTGGCAACATTGCGGTGAACGAAAATTTCTCCCGGATCCAGTCCAATGATCTCATTGGCAGGAACGCGTGAGTCCGAACAACCAATCCATAAGTATTTAGGCGACTGCTGAGAAGCCAATTGATTGAAAAAACCAGGTCGAGCTTGCTCCATTCGACGCGCCCAGGCTTGATTGTTCTCAAATAAATTTTTAAGCGGTGCATTCATCGACTTGACCATCACTCTTTTCAATTCGTTGACCTATCCCAAATATTGGAACAGACTTTGATCACCTCTATTAAACCATCTAAAAGCAACCCTACAAAACAACAGCCTACACGGACCAATTGACAAGCTAGACCCATTTTGCCATCGTCCACGATTTCAATTGGTGTCGTCGCTGCGCAAAGTCGGGCATCACGGTTTGCATTTCAGCCCAAAATTCCGGCCCATGGTTCATTTGCTTTAAATGACACAATTCATGGGCCACCACATAATCCAATAACGACATGGGCAAATTGATCAAATGCCAATTGAGCCGAATGGCCCCATTGGAGCCAGCGCTGCCCCAACGGCTTTTTGCTTGACCCAAAGTCATGGCGCTTGGTTTGACGCCTAAAACACCCGAAAAATAAGACAGCCGCTTGTTTAAAACCAATTGGGCCAGATGGATCTGTACGGTATCTATCCATTGCTTGGCAGAGGCTTTCGCAACTCCATCGCCGGCCCACCCCTGCGAATGGCCAGTCCCACCGATCTTGCCTGCGCTTAGAAGTTTCAAGAGCGACCCGATCGGCAAATAAACTCTGTACAAGGCATCCGTGGCATCTCTGGCATCCCTGGCGTTCCTGCTTTCAGTTACTCCTGCCTCAAAGCAAGGTGCACGCTCAAGCAAGCCATGGATCCATTCAACCCATGTGCATTCAAGCCACTGACCGCCCTGCAGTCTTTGGATCTCGATATGCTCAAGAGGAGAGCGCAGTCGCTTTTGGTTTTCTCTTTGCAAGCGAGATAGACTTTCTTGTGTGGGGCTTAAATCGTCATTGACGTCCCAACTTAAGTCCCCGCTTGCGTGCCCGCTTGCGTACCCACTAGATCCCTTTGCTTTGAGGCCATGAAACATCCACTGCACACCTTGATCCAAAATAGGACCCACGCAACCACTTTCAATTTGAATTTCAAACCGCGCGCTGTCCTTTAGCTTTTGATCCATGAAGTTGAATTGTTTGATAAGCCAATCCCCCCTCTCATTGAGCGCCATTTGCACTTGTGACAAGCTCACCCACTTTGGAGCTCGGACTTCCAGCCCCTCATGTGAAACCAGCATGCCAATGGTCTTTCTTTTGGCTCGCCGAAGAAGATAATGGACTTCAACCCCCTTGATGTCCAAGGCATGTGTCGCACAAGGGTGAATGAATAAGCTTGACAAAGCGCGAGCCTTGTCTTGCAAGTTGTGCGGGTTGGTGCTTGTTTCAATGGACTTGCCTGAGCTGGTATTGACAGGCTCGGCAACCAAAGCGTCCTTTTGTTCGGCGGCAAAGGGTGCGAAAAAATCAAACACCAGTTGAATGAACCGATCCTTGGGACTTTGTTTTTTAACTTGCATGGACACGACAGCTCTCTTTACCCAAGCACAAACACCATCAAGTCCTCAATCATAGGCGCTCGGATCTAATCGACGCATCTCGGACTCGATCCACATCTGCACCTGCGCCATGAGTTCCTCGGGCGAACGACCCAGACTAGAGATAGGCTGGCCGACCGAGACATCCACCGTCCCGGCCTCTTTCAAGAGGGCTTTTCTGGGCCAACATTTGGCAGAACTCACCGCCACTGGCACCACATGCGCGCCAGTTTGCACCGCCAATCGAGTCCCTCCCAATTTATAGCCCCCCACCTGCCCACGATCAATGCGCGTGCCCTCGGGAAACATCACCACCCAGTTGCCCTTTTCAAGCAACACTCGACCTTGCTCAACCACTTTAGCAAATGCTTGAGTGCGTTGTGAGCGATCGATGTGAATCATGTCTAGACACCCAATGGCCCAGCCAAAGAACGGAATTCTCAGCAACTCTTTTTTGAAAACATAGGACACGGGATGGGGCAAGATGACGGGCATCAAGAAGGTCTCATAGGTTGATTGATGTTTGACCAACACCACCACCGGCACCCCCTCAAGACCGCTTAGGTTGTCCATGCCATGCAACGCATATTTCACGCCACAGATTCGGTCCAAAGACACCACACAATTGTTTAACCAAAAGACCGCGCAGCGGTAAAGGCTTGCTTTAGAGGCCCCAAGGGCCAAACGCAACAACAAGAAAAGCGCACAAGGAATGAGCGTGAACAGCATCCACAACAAATGAATGAAGGACTTTAAAAATTTCACAACAACCTCTTACACTTTTTTTTCTGCTTTAAGGGCTTCCAATTGCACATCCCTCTCGTGGAGCAACCATTCGGAAAACCCATACAGATCTTGATGAATGCGGGTCTCTTTGGGAAACAGTGCCGACAAAGCTTGATCACGATAGATGGCGCCCTTGCCTGTCAAGACCAAGTGAGGCTCGCACCCAACGCCATAACCTGCTTGCAAATCTCGCAACGAGTCCCCAACGGTAGGTACGCCCTTCAAAGTCACCCCCAAACGCGTTGCAATTTGCTCATAAAGACCAGACAAGGGCTTTCTACAATCGCACCCCTCCTCCGTGGTGTGCGGGCAAAAGAAAATCGCCTCCACCTTACCGCCTTCAAGCGCCAACAATTTGTGCATTTTTTCATGCATGGCGTTCAACGTTGCCATGTCAAACAAGCCTCGCCCTAAGCCGGATTGGTTGGAGGCAATCACAACGCGCCACCCCGCATGGCTTAGCCTCGCGATGGCTTCTAAGGAGCCCTCTAAAGGAATCCACTCCGCAGGGGATTTGACATAATCGTCGCGATCCTCGTTGATCGTGCCGTCGCGGTCTAAGATAATGATTTTCATCATGGTCACAACTCCCTTACTTGAAGGGAACTCCTGTATAAATGCAGCGTAGGCCTGATCAAGCCTAAGCGCGCCAAAGATCGAGTCCCTGAGGTTTAATCGCAATGGGCACGTGAGCCATCATCACCCCCCTTTAAGCGGCCTTAAGCCAAACGAGACAAATCAGCCACTTGATTCATGGCTGTATGCAAACGAGACAACAAAGACAAGCGATTGGATCTGAGTGCCTCTTCGGGCGCGTTGACCATCACTTGTTCAAAAAACAAATCGACCGCATTTTTCAGTTGCGCAAGTAAGCTCAGGGACTGCGCATAATTTTTTGCTTCAAAACTCAACTGTGCTTGGGGTAAAACATCTTGCATGGTTTCAAAGAGCGCCTTCTCTGCAACCTCAACCAACAAAGAGGGGTTGACCTGCTCGTTGACTTGCTGATCGTGTGCTTTTTTCAGTATATTGCCGATGCGCTTGTTGGCACTGGCCAAGGACAAGGCCTCAGGCAACTGCGCAAATGCTTTAACGGCCTTGAGTCGCAAGTCCACCTCATCCAAGACATCAGGGCGAATCGATAAAACACTGTCAATTTGAGCGCTTGAATAATCTTGGTCTTTTAAATTGATGCTCAAACGGTCATAAATAAATTCAAGCATGGACGCCGAGATCTGTGTCCAGCTTTTTTTGTTCACGGCTTTGTGCCCCTCAAAAGCACTTGCACTCACAATGAGCAACTTGGCCATCGACAGACCTAAACTCTTCTCCCGCAACAAACGAATCACACCAATCGCATGGCGCCTGAGTGCATACGGATCTTTGTCCCCTGTTGGATGCTGCCCTATTGCAAATAAGCCCGCCAAAGTCTCCAACTTATCGGCCAACGCCAAGACCACACCCACCAGACCCCTGGGCAAAGAATCCCCTGCGAACCTTGGTTTGTAGTGATCCTCAACCGCCCAAGCCACTTCCTTGGCATACCCATCATGCAATGCGTAATAGTGTCCCATGACACCTTGCAACTCAGGAAACTCGCCCACCATGTCGGTGAGCAAATCCACCTTGGCAATTTGTACGGCTTCATCTATCCATTGCTCATCTTGTGCACTCAATGCAGACAAAGCGATCAACTCTTTTGCTATGCCTGTAGCGATAGCCTGCACCCGTTGCGTGCGCTCCTCTTGCGTTCCAAGTTGCTGGTGATAGATCACCTTTGACAAGCCACTCGATCTGGTTTTGAGGTTTATTTTGCGATCTTGATCGTAGAAGAATTTGGCATCCGATAGCCTCGGTCGCACAACTCGCTCATTGCCACCGATGACAGCGCTTGTGTCTTTGGGAGAAATGTTACTGACCACCATGAATCGATTGACCAAGTCCCCTTGATCATTGACCAGGGGGAAGTACTTTTGGTTGGCCTTCATGGTCAGAATCAAACACTCTTGAGGGACTTGCAAAAACTCTTTTTCAAATTCGCAAATCAATACATTGGGCATTTCCACCAAAGCACAAACCTCATCCAAGAGCGCGTCATCGTGCGCGACATTGAAACCTGGCCCCAATGATTTGGCCGCCACATTCAATTGATCTTCAATGCTTTGGCGCCGTTTGGCATAACTTGCAATCACCGCGCCATCGCTTAAAAGCGCCTCTTCATAGGACGACGCATGGGCCAATTCAATGACAGACTTCTTGGCCTCAAAGCGGTGACCTTTGGTCGACTTGCCAGCCTTTAACCCCAAGACCGTCAAGTCCACAACACGCTCCCCATAAAGCGCAAGCAAGGCGTGAACAGGTCGCACAAAATTCACACTGCTCCAGCCGGGCATTTCACAATTTTCATGCAATTGATAACTCATCACCTTGGGGATTGGTAGCTTAGCGATGGCCTCATTCAATGCTTTTTGCGCACCCACCGCGAGCGACACCCCCGCTTGAGTTCTTTTTAACCACAGATGCTGGACTTGGCCCTCGTTCACCACCTCCAAATCAGACACGCCTAGGTGAGAAAACCCAAGAGACAACAGCTTTTTTTCCAATGCAGGCGTGGCTTGCCCATTGGGATCAAGACCGACTTTGAGCGGCATTAACTTTTGCTTCATTTCGCGCTCAGGCGACTGAGACAAAACCGATTGAAACAAAACCGCCAAACGCCTCGGCGTGGCAAATGATTCATATGCGCATTGCGAATCAATCAACTCGAGATCCAACAGCTGCGCGTACATCGTTTGCGAAAAGGAGACGCTCAACTTGGACAAGGCCTTGGGTGGCAACTCTTCAACCAACAACTCTATGAGCAATGGAGCGGTGTTCATTGGATGTGCTTGCATGATTCAAGCCGCCTTGTCTTTTAGCGCTTGAACCCAAGCGTGAGGAGCCATTGGGAAACCCAATCTCTCGCGACTATCGTAATAACTCTGCGCCACTGAGCGAGCTAAATTTCTGATGCGCGTGATGTAGCCAGCGCGCTCGGTCACACTGATCGAACCCCTCGCATCCAAGAGATTAAAGGTGTGCGCTGCTTTTAGAACCTGCTCATACGCAGGCAATGCCAATTGAACTGAGATCAAATGTTGAGCTTGTTTTTCATGCGCTGAAAACGCGACGAATAAAAAGTCCGAGTCGCTGTGCTCAAAATTATAGGCAGACTGCTCTTGTTCATTTTGCAAGTACACGTCTCTGTACGTCAAGCCTTCAGTCCAAGAAAGATCGTACACATTGTCCACACCCTGCAGATACATCGCAAGCCTCTCTAAACCATACGTGATCTCTCCTGTGATGGGGTGACAGTTGATCCCGCCCACTTGCTGGAAATAGGTGAACTGCGTGACCTCCATGCCGTTGAGCCACACCTCCCAACCCAAGCCCCAAGCGCCTAGCGTTGGGTTTTCCCAGTCGTCTTCCACAAAGCGAATGTCATTGACCTTCAAATCAAAACCCAGGGCCTCTAAAGAGCCCAAATACAATTCCAATATATTTTGTGGAGCGGGCTTAAGCACCACTTGGAACTGATAATAGTGCTGAAGTCGGTTTGGGTTTTCTCCGTATCGACCGTCTTTGGGCCGACGACTGGGCTGAACGTAAGCGGCCTTCCAAGGCTCAGGGCCCAAGGCGCGTAAAAAAGTTGCAGTATGTGATGTTCCAGCACCAACCTCCATGTCATAGGGCTGGAGCAGCGCACAGCCTTGCTTGGCCCAGTAAGACTGCAAAGTCAATATCAACTCTTGAAAATAAAGCATTGTTTTCCCACGCACTGGCGTATGTATATTTAAATCGATCCCAAGATGCATCCATTGGACGCAACGACCCTTTGAGCATTGATCCTCTTCTCGATCTCCCTACAAGGTGCGGCCCTTTTGCCTTGATTACAACTGAGCAATTTTAACCTTCCCCTGGGGCCATAAAAAGCCGCTCAAGGGTTAAAGTTTAATTTTCAAGCTTTTCTTGAACTTGCTTTTGACGTTTTGAGGCCAAGATCTTTTGGCACCAAGATGTGCCTAGCACCAGCAAAGCCAACACCCACAAGGGCAGCAAGCCATATCGACTCGCCCACCAAGCAAAAAAGGTAGGCCTGTCAAAGCGACCTTGAACCACCCCTTTGATGGCTTCTTTGGAGAAAAACTTGGCTTTGACGTCAACTCGGCCTGTGTGATCAATGATGGCGCTGACCCCTGTGTTGGTTGCGCGAATCATGGGCCGACGCAACTCAAGCGCTCTCATTCTTGAAATCTCTAAATGTTGATCCAAAACCACGCTGTCGCCAAACCATGCAATATTGCTCATATTGACCAAGATGCTTGGCATGTGTTGCGCATCTTGGAACTGTGCGGCCAACTCCTCTCCAAACAAGTCTTCATAACAAATATTGGGGGCTATTCGTTGATCTAAAAAAATCAAACTGCTTTGACTTAAAAAGCCGCCCTTAAAAAAACCCAAAGGCATTTGCATTTGATTGGTGAACCATTGAAACATGGGCGGGATAAATTCCCCAAATGGGACCAAATGAACCTTGTCATACCGATACACCTGATCTCTAAGCCCTACAATGCCCAAGGCACTGTTGGCGTATCCCATCTCATCTTTGGAGGGTATGCCAAATAAAACCGCTTGCTTTTCTGCAAGCAAGTGGCTCTTGATCGACTCTACAAAAGTGGGTGGCAGCTCCCTCAAGGTCATTGCAAATGCGGTCTCTGGCGTTACCACCAACTGCGCATCAGACGCCATGATTCGATCGTAATACCATTGCGCTGATGACACACGGTCATCTTGAAATTTTGTTTGCTGCGGAACGTTGCCTTGTAAGAGTTCAATGCTCAATGGTTTTGAATACCCATCCGAATTGATTTTCGTGGGTGTATTTTGATCTTGATCAATCAAATACGGCCATGACACCAAGCTTAAAAAGGGCAAGACGATCCAAGCACACATGCGCCATTGGTTTGAATGAAAAGAACCCAAACGCCTTTGGCTTCGAGCGCCCAATTCACGCGTTCCTATAGCCGCCCCTTCGCGATCAATATCGTGGTGCAACTCTAGGCACGTCTTGGCCACCCACATGGCCAGACCTGCACTGATGGCACCAATGCCATAGACGCCAATCCAAGGCGCAAAGAGCGACAACCAAGTGTCGTTGTGCGCGTAGCCAGAAGATCCCCATGGAAATCCAGTCAACCACTGCCCTCTGCACAGCTCAGATAAAAGCCATGCGGCCCCAAAACCAAACGCCATCTGCGTTTTTTGCCAAAACCGGTGCAGCCAACTCGAAGGACTTTGCCCTGACGGCTTAGGGTCCAAATACAATTTAAAAAATAAGACGGCCAACAGCAACCAATAGAGCGCCAAAGCACTGGCCAACACAATCACAGCAAAGACTGCCAAAAACCAATTCATCTGGCCATACACATAAAGGGAGATGAAAATCCACCAAAAGGTGGCACCCAGCGCTGTACTTTGAAAAGCAAACGCCAAGCGTGCGCACTCTTTGCCTGTTTTAGACACCAACACCAAAAGCGCCAACACCAGCAGCCCCGCCCATTGCAAGCCCCCGTTGGCGCCCATGTGAAAGGGCAAACCCATTGACCAGGCTTGACACAGCCCAGCAATCATTGCGAGCAGGTATAAGCTCGTAGCTTTAGTTCTCGACGTGCCTGTCATCTCTATGCCGCTTCGTTTGGATGTAAGTGCTTGAAAATATGTACCCCTCTTACACAAGAACCGTAGCTTATGGCAGCGTGCTTTTTGTGATCCATTTAGGGTTTTGAATTCACATATGGACGCACTTTGGATTGCACCGCCACTGTTGAATTTGGCTTATTATGGATGGGCCGAACCTTGAACCATTTCACCACACCCGCAGTGGTGTGCATGACCTCAAAGCGCAAATCGTTCCATATAAAAAACTCTCCCTTGACCGGCACATGGCCCATCTCGTGTGCGATCCATCCAGCAATCGTCTCAAAGGACTGCATCTCCTGTGTGATCAACTCGTTGAGCTCAAACGCTTGGGCGATTCTTTTCAATGAAGTCCTGCCTGCCACCCTATAGGTGCGATCCACCAACGCAAAAATATCTCCAGCCTCCTCATCGGTATCAAATTCGTCTTCAATATCACCCACAATTTCTTCTAACACATCCTCAATGGTGACCAGCCCAACTACACGACCAAACTCATCAATGACGACCGCCAAATGGTTTCGGCTCACTCTGAACTCTTTGAGCAATTCAATCAAACTCTTGCTCTCAGGGACCATGACCACGGATCGCAACAAGGCCCTTAAATTCAAGGTGGGTGAGCGTTGCAATTTCAGTAAATCTTTGGCCAACAAGATCCCGATGATGTTTTCCTTGTCCTCTTCATACACCGGGTATCTTGAATGCGCAATGTCAATGATTTGGTTGAGAATTTCTTCAAAAGACAGTGCAATGTCGATCATGTCCATTCGGGTCGATGAAATCATCACATCGCGCACCTTCAAGTCAGCAACCTTCATGACGCCTTCCATCATTTGACGACTTTCAGCCTCAATGAGCTTCGCGCTTTGTGCCTTGTGCAGCAAGTCAATCACTTGATCTTTGGTTTTAAGTGTGGGCTTGAACAAGTCCCGCATGAACATCCAAAGACCACGAACAAGCGATGTACTTTTCTGAGAAGGATGGTTTTTAAACACGGTAGTTGATCGGGCCTTTGAGGTGACAGACCCTTAGCATAGCCGATTTAAAGTCACCTCTCTTATTGTGCAACATCAACGGGCTTAATTAATGATGAACTGTCTTGTCTGAGGCTCTTGGGTTTTCAATCTTGAGCACATTTGCATTCCAAACGCTTGCGATTTGTCGCCCATCACGCACGCCTTGTCGAATTTCTTGAATTTGACTCAATAGATGCCAAAATTGCTGAACTTGCATCTTAATTTCCAAGTCGGTTTGAGCGTAAAAAGTCAAACACCATTGATGCAAGCGACTCGCCCAATTTTTTGTAGACAATTGCAAAAAAGCATCCGTCTCACCCCCAAAGCGCTCTAGCTTGGCACCATGTGCACGTGCTATTTTGAGCATGGGCAGGTTCTCGCTCAAGGCGTGTATAAACAGCATGCCCACACCCTCATTGCTGGCCAACATACTGGAGTGTTCAAACAACTGTGCCCCTAAGCCCTGAGCACGCCATTTGGGCACCACGCTCACCCCAAACTCCGCACACCTGTTGATTCTTGAAGGTCGCGCAAGCGACAAGTGCGCCATGGCCACCAAACTCAGATCTAGATCAAATATACCCAGAATCTTGTCCCTGGAGAAATCGATGTGCTCAACATAACGTTGAATCTGGTCATCTTGTGCATGGTAGCCAAATCGAAGATACCGATCTTGTTCATTTAGACTCAAGAGATGGGACTGAATTTGTATCTTTTGGTCTTGATGCAACGCACAGACCACTGTGCGGCGCTCAAAGTGAGCCGCTTTTTTGAATTGGGCTTTGACCAAGTCCCAAGCTTTAAGACCGTGATGGCTGCGAATGGTTTGCATTTTTGATGCTTTATAGATGAAGACGCCCTACTTTTGACAACGCGCCTTATGGATATGCTTTCATTCTAAGGGTTTTCCCTATAATTGTCTTGCTTTTAGCAGTTCTTGTCTCTTATGAGGGTTTTTGGGATTTTTGAGCTTTTACAGTTAGGCCCCTTTACTCGGGGTGAGACCTAGTGCTCTTCAAGTTGAACATGAAGGACAATGTGGTCATTAGGAGTTTTTCTCATGGATAGACCTTGGTTTGCAAATTACCCGCCAGATGTGCCGCGTGAGGTTGACACTTCCGGTATTGAGTCGATGCGCGATCTTTTGGAGGCGTCCTTTGAGCAATTTGCTGATCAATCTTTTAGCGTTTGCATGGATCAGTGGATGACCTACAAAGAATTGGATCATCTCTCCCTCTCCTTTGCCTCTTGGCTGCAGCATTTGGGCCTTAAACCTGGCGCCCGCATAGGCATCATGCTGCCCAATGTTCCTCAATTTGCTGTGGTGATGTCGGGAATTCTTCGCGCGGGATTTGTCTGTGTCAACATCAACCCGCTGTACACCTCTAGAGAGCTTGAGCATCAGCTGTGCGACTCGGGCTGCACCCTGATCATCATTTTAGAAAACTTTGCCCATACCTTGGAGCCAGTTTTATCCAAAACCTTGCTTGAATCGATCGTTTTAACATCTCTTGGCGATTTACTTGGCCCTCTCAAAGGGCCTTGGATTAATTTTGCAGTCAAATATTTGGCCAAAATGGTCCCCTCTTTTGAGCTCAGAGACGCCAATGTGCTCGGCCACACGCCTTTAATTGCACGCCTTGGAAAATGTCTGTCTGAGGGTAAAACGTTTTCCTTTCAACGCCCTAGTATTCAAGCTGAATCCTTTGCCTTTCTTCAATACACAGGCGGCACCACGGGTTTGTCCAAAGGCGCCATCTTGACGCATCGCAACATCATTGCCGCAACTCTACAAGCTCAATATTGGCTCACCCCAGCGCTCAAGCTCAAAAAGGATCTCCCTCAATTCAACTGCATTGCAGCGCTTCCTCTTTATCATATCTTTGCGCTTACTTTGTGTTTCTATACGATTCGCACTGGCTCCTTTTTGACTCTGATTCCAAACCCCAGAGATATTAAAAAGTTTGTGTCTGTGCTCGCAAAACGCCCCTTTCACATCTTTCCCGCCGTCAACACCTTGTTCAATGCTTTGCTGCAAAATGAAGCCTTTCGCGCCCTGAGCTTCAAGGATCTTTGCGTCACCCAAGCCGGTGGCATGGCCGCATCAGAAAGCACTGCCAAAGAATGGAAACGTGTCACTGGCTCCACCATGATTGAGGGCTGGGGCATGTCCGAGACCTGCGCCGTTGGGAGCAACAACCCGAGCAATCTAACGGTTTTTTCTGGCACGATTGGTTTGCCGCTTTCAGGCATTGACATGGTCATTAAAGACGACAACGGACAAACGCTTGGGGTGCACACCAGCGGAGAGATCTGCATCAAAGGCCCCAATGTGATGAAGGGTTACTTCAACCAACCCTCTGAAACACAAAAGGCCTTTACGGCAGATGGGTACTTGAGAACCGGTGACATTGGCACTCAAGACGCCAATGGATTTTTTAAAATTGTCGACCGCAAAAAAGACATGATCTTGGTCAGCGGCTTTAATGTCTTTCCAAGCGAGATTGAATCCGTGGCATCCTCTTGCCCCGGTGTCTTGGAGTGCGCTGCTGTGTCGATCTTAGATGAAAAGCAAGGAGAAGCGATTAAATTGTTCGTCGTCAAAAAAGAGCCCACTCTCACTCAAGACGACGTCCTCACGTATTGCAAAACACAGCTGACCGCCTACAAAATCCCCAAGGTGATCGAATTCAAAGACTCTTTACCCAAATCAAATGTGGGTAAAATTTTGCGTCGTGAGTTAAGAGACACGCCCAACCATTGAAGTCAGCCCCAAAACCGTCTAAAGCGTGAACACCCTACCCAGTGATCTTGTTTTTTTTGATCGGGGGTGGCTGTCTTCCAACTCGCTTTTGTTGCTAGGCAAACAAACGACACTGGTCGACAGCGGACACTTTTCTCACGCCCCACTTCTAAAGGAGTTGCTAAACGGCGCTTTGGAAAGAGCGCCCCTTCAATCCATCATCAACACGCATTTGCATTCTGATCACTGCGGCGGCAACGCGCACTTTCAAAGCTGCTTTCCTGCACTCGACATCCGTATTCCTTCAGGACAATGGCGCGAAGTACTTGACTGGTCTCACATGGAGCGCACAAATGAAGGCATTGGTCAAAGTTGTCCAGCCTTCAAAGCCACAAGTCAAATTAACCCCAACACTGAAATTCGCATCAATGACCGAGTTTGGCAGGTCCATGCTGCACCAGGTCATGACATGGAGGCCATTCTTTTGTTCGCGCCTCTTGAAAAAATATTGATCAGCGGAGATGCGTTTTGGGAAAACGGTTTTGGCGTTGTTTTTCCAGAGCTCAGTCAAGAAGAAGGGTTTAAACACGTTCGAGACACCTTGTCCTTGATCGGTGATTTAGACCCCAATCTGGTGGTCCCAGGCCATGGGCGCATGTTTACCCAGGTCAAAGATTCTTTGAACCTTGCGTATCAGAAGTTAGATTATTTTGAATCCAATCCGGTTTCACACGCAAAATATGCATCCAACGTCTTTGTTAAATTTAAATTGATGCAGGAACAACGCATGTCTTTTTCAACGCTCAAGGCTTGGGCGGTGACGTGTCCAGTTTTGATCCAAACACGAGAGCACTTTTTCCCACATGTGTCCTTTCATGAGTGGTTGAATCAGATCATTCATGATCTGACACTTAAAAAAAGCATCGCTGTGCACGGCCAACTTTTGCTGAATTTATAAAGTGCGTTCAACAAAGAACAAAGCCCAAATCAACGAATTGATCTGGGCTTTTTTCTGGCTATAAGAGCCTGACGATGTCCTACTTTCACACGGGAACCCGCACTATCATCGGCGCTGAAGCGTTTCACGGTCCTGTTCGGGATGGGAAGGAGTGGTACCACCTCGCTATGGTCATCAGGCATAAACTGTACTTGTGCTGATAAATCAACAGTTCTATTAGAGTAAGCATGTAATAAGGATGCAGATAAAATCTGGCAAACATCCAACACAATAGTGCTGGTTATAGGATCAAGCCTAACGGGCAATTAGTATCAGTTAGCTTAACGCATTACTGCGCTTCCACACCTGACCTATCAACGTTGTGGTCTTCAACGAC
>CANJNC010000017.1 GCA_947475685.1 Comamonadaceae bacterium
CCGCCCCAAGGCGTGATCTCTTTGTCGGTAAAAGCGAGTTCAAAGTCCATCAAACACCTCGCACTAAAAAAGTGAATGGGTTAAAATCAGGGAAAACCTAAAAACCCAATCAAATCATACTCTTTTTTGAATGGCTTCCATTCGGAATCAAGTCAAATGGAAAATGTCGGCTTAATGCCCTTTTGCCAACTCCCCACCATCCTTAATGATCGCTCGCAAGTCAATAGATCAAGCTTTAGCCCTAGCCCAAGCTCTAGCCCTCGAGGGAACCGTCTGGCGGTAATTCAATATTTTGCGCTGTGGTATAGGGAACGCGCAGCATTTGTTTGGACATGTCCAGGCTCAAATCACTCTCAACCTCAGGTCTATCGCTCGCTTGGAAACTGGTCATGTCCATGGATCGTCGAGTCAGTTTGGGTCGGATGAGTCGATTTTTAAATTCAACACGTGGTAAAAAATGAGCCAATTCCGTCAATGCCAATTCATAAACATCGCGTTTGAATTCAACCACCACATCCAATGGCACCCAATAGTCATTCCAGCGCCACGCGTCGAACTCGGGGTGATCGGTTGCCCTGAGGTTCAGTTGCCAGTCTTGAGCGACGAGTTGCAACAAAAACCAAATTTGTTTCTGACCTTTGTAATGACCACGCGCATCTCGTCTAATATATCGATCTGGCACCTCATAGCGCAACCAATCTCGGGTTCTGGCCAGTATGCGAACGTGCTCGGGCTGAAGACCCACCTCTTCATGCAACTCGCGAAACATGGCCTGCTCGGGGTTTTCACCTCGATCGATACCGCCTTGAGGAAATTGCCAGCTGTGAGAACGAAGGCGTTTACCCCAAAAAACCTGATTTTTTTGATTCACTAAGATGATGCCTACATTTGGCCTAAAGCCATCTCTGTCAAGCATAATCAACTCTCAATTTTTACAATTGAGTTCATTATGCACAGTCCTTTTGATGTTTCAAGGGGGTGGGTGCCAATTTTTCAAAAAAGTTTTCAGATTTATTTTCATTTTAAGAACGGATCCATTCGCTTATGAAAGCCTCTCAATTTTTCATCTCTACTCTTAAAGAGGCGCCTGTTGACGCTGAAATCGCCTCCCACAAGCTGATGATTCGAGCCGGGATGATCAAAAAGTTGGGAGCGGGCATCTACAACTACATGCCCATGGGACTGAGAGTGATTAAAAAGGTTGAGGCCATTGTGCGCGAGGAGATGAACCGAGCAGGCGCCATTGAGTTGTCGATGCCGGTCGTTCAACCAGCCGAGTTGTGGCAAGAGACCGCCCGTTTTGAAAAAATGGGACCTGAGCTTTTAAGGATCCAAGACCGCCACGGGCGAGATTTTGTGATTCAGCCAACGAGCGAGGAGGTGATCACTGACATTGCAAGGCAAGAGCTCAAAAGTTACAAGCAACTGCCTAAAAACTTTTATCAAATTCAAACCAAATTCAGAGATGAGCGCCGCCCTCGCTTTGGCCTTATGCGGGGACGTGAATTTGTCATGAAAGACGCTTACAGTTTTGATAAAAATATAAAGGACGCCCAAGTCAGTTATCAAAATATGGCTCAAGCCTATCGTCGTATTTTTGATCGCTTTGGCTTAAGGTATAGAGCTGTGTCAGCTGACAGTGGCGCCATCGGTGGAGACTTGAGTGAAGAGTTCCAAGTCATTGCTGCGACCGGAGAGGATGCCATTGTCTTTTGTGCGAAAAGTGACTATGCGGCCAACATGGAGAAAGCGCAGAGTTTGGCGCCTCAAGGTCCCCGTGCTCAAGCGCGTGAGTCCCTTCAAAAGGTCTTGACGCCAAACGTTCAGACCTGCGAGCAAGTGAGTGATTTTCTAAAGAAGCCTTTGAGCCAAACCGTCAAGTCCTTGGTCTGGGTGCTTGAGCCTGAAGAGGCTGCTTCACAAGAGAACTCAAAAATGGGCGCTCAAGCAGTGCTGCCCCAGTTGATTTTGATTCTTTTGAGGGGAGACCATGAGCTCAATGAAGTCAAATTGGGCAAAGTGCCTGGCATGAGTGGCACATTGAGGTTGGCCCATTCAGAGGAAATTCAAGCGGCCTTTTCTTGTGTGCCAGGGTTTTTGGGGCCTGTGGGTTTGGATGTCCATCAAAAAGGCATTCGCCTGTTGGTGGACCGAGAGGTAATTGTGTTGTCGGACTGGGTGTGTGGAGCCAACGAACAAGACCATCATTTGAGCGGTGTCAATTGGCAACGAGATCTGCCAAGTCCAAGTGAAGAACAAATTTTTGATCTGCGGTGTGTGCTCGCCGGTGATTTATCGCCCGATGGCAAAGGCGAATTGAGCATTGAAAGAGGCATTGAGGTGGGGCATATTTTTTATCTCGGTACCAAATACTCCAAAGCCATGAATGCCACTTTCTTGGACGAAAATGGCAAGCCACAAGCCATGGAGATGGGTTGCTATGGAATTGGCATCACTCGCTTGCCAGCAGCTGCCATCGAGCAAAACCACGACGAGCGGGGCATCATTTGGCCCGACGCCATCGCGCCCTTCGTTTTGGTGATTTGCCCCATCGGCGCTGACCGAAGTCAAGCCGTCAAAGACAAAGCACAAGAAATCTATGACCTGGCATTGGCTAAGGGCTGGGACGTGATTTTAGATGACAGGGGCGAGAGGCCGGGAGTCATGTTTGCCGACTGGGAGCTCATTGGCGTGCCCCATCGGTTGGTCATTGGGGAGCGTGGTCTGAAAGACGGTATGCTTGAATACCAGCACCGAAGAGACCCGACGGCGACACAGGTGAGTGTGCAAGAGGTGATCGCACACTTGAGTAAGCTCTTAGATGCTTAAGTCGTGAACTACAAAAGAGGGGGCAGACTTAAGGCGTGCCCCCTGTTTTGTGTCACTGCGTCAGGCCGTGACACTGGTCTGTCTCAGACCTTGAATCAGCCTTCGATGAGTTGTTTGAGCTCACCCGATTCGAACATCTCCGTCATGATGTCTGAACCACCGACGAATTCGCCTTTGATGTACAACTGCGGGATGGTGGGCCAATTGCTATAGCTTTTGATGCCTTGGCGAATTTCAGGCTCCTCAAGCACGTTGATGGTCTTCAGATCTTTAAGATCCACGCCGCTTGCCTTTAAGAGTTGAATGGCGCGACCAGAAAATCCACACATGGGAAACTGGGCGTTGCCTTTCATGAAAAGCAAAACTTCGTTGTTTTTAACCAATGCGTCTATTTGTTGTTGTACGGGATCCATGGCGGTGATTGCTCCAGTCTAAAAGGGGAGGGCCGCTTCACAGCGGACCTTGAACAAAAGATGATACAGCTATTATTTCATTTTTAGCCATTGTGCGCCAGTACAGCGCTCGATGCCCGCAAGATCACAGCGGGATTGGACATGGGTGTACCCTAGGTTTTGGAGCGTTTCACGAACCCGTTGACTTTGGTCGTAAGCGTGTTCGAGTAAAAGCCAAGCACCAAAGTGCAGATGATGTCTGGCCTGGGTGCAGATCTCAATGAGATCAGACAACCCCCCTTCATGCGCGACCAATGCTGTGATGGGCTCATGGGCCAATTGAGCCAAATGCGGATCTTGGTCAGCAATATAAGGTGGGTTGGACACGATCAAATCAAAGCTTTCGGGGCAGATCTTTGGGCCAGGCAAGGCCAAAGCTTTGAACCATTGGCTTTGAAAGAATTGAATGTCCAGGTTCAAGGCCAAGGCGTTTTTTTGTGCCACTTCAAGCGCCGCCTGGCTTTGATCAAGGGCCCATAGTGAGCACTCACTGATGTTGGCCTTGATGGCCAAGGCGATGGCGCCACTGCCCGTGCCCATGTCCAAAATCTGAGGTTTTGAAGAGCCAGAGCACTTGAGTTGCGCTCGAATGAGCTCAATGGCCCAATCGACCAAGGTCTCCGTATCTGCTCTGGGGTCGAGGACCCGTGCATCGATTTGAAGACTCAGGCCATAAAACTCCTTTTGACCTGTCAGGTAGGACAAGGGAACGTGGTCCAAGCGCTTGTGCACATGTTCTTCAAAGCGTCTGAGAGCTTCCTTGGACAAAGGCTCATGGCCGTGGGCGATCAGCCAAGCCCTTTGTGCGCTTTGACGGCCCAAGGCGTGGAGCATCAACAGTTGAGCATCCAGGGGCGTTAAGCCGTTGCCTTTGGCGCTGTTCAAGGCTTGGTCAATGGTGAGGGAGTTGAGCATGGGGCGAGTGCAATGAAGGCTTTGCGAGGCGTGTCAAATTGGACCGAGTCTTTTATACGCTCAAGCCGCCCACTTCCAAGGCCTCTAGTTGCTCGTTTTCTCTGGCGTGCTGCAAACTGACAAGCACCTCTTCTAAGTTGCCCTCCATGATTTGAGAGAGTTTATAAAGCGTCAGATTGATGCGGTGGTCGGTGAGTCTACCTTGAGGAAAGTTGTAAGTTCGAATGCGATCGGATCGATCCCCGCTGCCGATCAAGCCTTTTCTTGTTGCAGCTTCTTTAAGCGACCTCTCTAGGCGGTCTTTTTCTTGGATGCGAGCGAGCAGCACTTGCATGGCCTTGGCTTTGTTTCTATGCTGTGAGCGGTCATCTTGGCACTCGGCCACAATACCCGTTGGCAAGTGCGTGACGCGAACAGCGGAATCGGTTTTGTTGATGTGCTGTCCCCCAGCGCCAGAAGCTCGGTAGGTGTCAATTCGCAAGTCCGCTGGATTGATCTCGATGCTCGCGTGCGGATCAGGCTCAGGCATCACAGCGACGGTGCAAGCGCTGGTGTGGATGCGTCCTTGAGACTCGGTGCTCGGTACGCGTTGAACTCGGTGTCCGCCAGACTCAAAACGCATCGCACCATACACATTTGCCCCTTCAACGCGCAAGACCACTTCTTTGTAGCCTCCCAGCTCGCTTGGCGAGTCACTGATCAGTTCACAACGCCAGCCTACTTTTTCGCAGTACCGGGTGTACATTCTGAGCAAGTCGCCTGCGAAAAGGGCCGATTCATCTCCGCCTGTGCCAGCCCTGATTTCAAGATAAGCGTTGCGTGCGTCATCGGGATCTTTGGGCAGAAGCAATCGTTGTAATTCAATTTCGAGTTGCGAAGTTTCTTTTTGCAGTTCAACCAACTCCTCTTGAGCCATTTCAAGCATATCTTGAGCTTCAGCGTGTTGACCCACTTTGAGCGTTTTTTGCGCGTCTTCGATCATTTTTTGTGATGCGTCGATCTCTTGAAGGCATGTTTGAAAGCGAAGCCAACGAGAGGCAATCACACCTACGTCTGCGTGCTCTCTGGACAAGGCCATGAACTGCGTCATGTCTTTCATGATGTCTGGCCTAGAAAGCAAGTAATCCAACTCGGCAAGCCGTTGCGTGAAGCGCTCAAGTTGCGCGTGCATAAAGGGTTTCATGAAAATCGATGGGGCAAAAAATCAGTTTGAAAAAAATTCAAGACAAAGTCCTGGTGCGAGGAGGGTGCTGAGCTTGTGAAAAAAAGGGTCGTTGGGAGGTCTGAAGACCCGAAAGATGGGTGCTTTTGCCAACTTGGGGGTTTTGCAAACAGACCTAAGGGACGATGTTTGCTTCGCTAATGCGTCTGGTTGTGCTTGAGAAAAAAGTGCTCAACTGATTCCTTGGCCCGCTCTCTCAGTTCGGGATCGCTTGCATTCAATTGGGCCATGGCGCCGTGCAACATCTTTTGCGACAAACCTTTGGCCAAACTCTCAAGGGCCTCGTCGACACTTTGGCCTTTGGCAATCATTTTCTTGACTTTTTGCAATTCGGCCGCACGCCATTGTTCAGCCTGTGCATTCAATTGCTGAATCAAAGGCACAAAGCTTCTTTGGTCCATCCACTTGACAAAGCTTTGTACGCCTGCATCGATGATGAGCTCTGCCTCAGCGACAGCCGCTTGGCGGTTGGCTTGTGCAGTTTGAACCACGCCCGACAGGTCATCCACCGTGTACAAATACACGTCGCTTAAAAATTTGACCTCCGGCTCAATGTCTCTAGGAACGGCCAAGTCAACCATGAAAATAGGCCTATTTCTTCTGCTCTTGAGCGCTCTTTCGACAGCGCCCAAGCCAATCAAGGGCAACGTGCTTGAAGTGCAACTGATGACGATGTCAAATTCATGCAGTCTCTCAGGCAACTCTGCCAAACGCATGGACTCACCTTTGAATTGCTCAGCCAAGCGGTCGCCGCGTTCCTGGGTTCGATTGGCGATGGTGATTTGTTTGGGGTTTTTGGCGCTAAAGTGGGTCGCGCACAGCTCAATCATCTCGCCAGCACCAACGAAAAGAATTTTGACCTTGGAGATGTCTTCAAACAGTTGGCTGGCCAATCGCACGGCAGCAGCGGCCATGCTGATGGAGTGAGCGCCGATTTCTGTTGAGGACCGAACCTCTTTGGCGACCGAAAAGGAGCGTTGAAACAATTGGTGCAAGGTCGTACCCAAGGCGCCTACTTCAGATGCCACGCGAACCGCGTCCTTCATTTGCCCCAATATTTGAGGCTCCCCCAAGACCATCGAGTCCAGTCCACTGGCCACGCGAAAGGCGTGTCTGGCAGCGCCCGCGTCTTGAAGGGTGTAGGTGTGGGCCTGCAAAACATCGGGCGATACGCCGCCTGAGTGAGCCAACCATTGAAAGGTCTCGGGCAATGCCAATTGATTGGCCGCGCAATAGATCTCTGTTCGATTGCAGGTCGACAAAATGGCGGCTTCACCTTGCGATTTGATGATGCTTTTAAGACCCGAGAGCACCGGGGGCATATGTTCAATCGCAAAAGCAAACTTCCCCCTCAAATCCAGAGGAGCTGTGTTGTGATTGAGGCCTAAAGCCCAGACTGCCATCATTCGATTATAAAATTCATGGATGACTTGGACAAGCCTTATCAACCATCTGTTTCATTTTTTCTTGCCACTGGCCTTCTTGGGCTTGGGGTTTGTGCTGTTTGAGGGCTTAAAAAGAGCTCTAAAGGGTAGGCAAAATACCACACCCAAGTTGGGCTTTTATGCTTTTGCGATGCTAGCTATAGGTTTTCTCACTCAAGGCAGCCTTCTTTTGGCAATGCACAAAGAGGGCACGGTTCTTGGCTATGCCTTGCTGAGCCTTGTCATGGGCTTGGGCCATTTCTTCTTGACCAAGCCGTGGAGAAACCACAGAACTTGAAAAAGGTCTCTTTTCTGCAATTGGGCCAAACAAACACACAGGAAACACAAGGTTTGCAAGCCTGGAGTAATATTAGGGTTCCCTCTAATGACTTTTGGCTTACTGACGAAAAATACATATGAACGCTCCCATTTCACAGGAATTTTTGTTGACCGCGGCCCAAGATGGGCCTCGGTTGAGAGAAATTCCCTACAACTACACCTCTTTTTCTGATCAAGAGATCGTAAACCGTGTTTTGGGTAAGCAAAGTTGGTCTCTTTTAGAGAAGTTGCGCCAAGAGCGTAAAACTGGGCGATCAGCCCGAATGTTGTACGAAGTCCTAGGGGATATTTGGGTGGTCCAAAGAAACCCCTACTTGCAAGACGATTTGCTAGACAACTCCCAAAGAAGACAAATGCTTGTCGACGCTTTGTACCACCGTTTGCATGAAATTGAGCAAAGAAGAACGCCAACCGATGACCCTTTGCGAGATGCATGGGTGCAAGAGTTGCTCACGGCGGCTAAAAAGGCCATTGAACAATTCAAAGCTCAATTTGAGCTTGTTCATGCCCTGAGAAAGCAAGCCCTTAAAGCCTTAAAAAAGCACACGCAAACCGATAACATCAAGTTTGACGCGCTCTCCAGGGTCTCTCACGTGACCGATGCCACCGATTGGCGTGTGGAATATCCCTTTTTGGTTTTGACGCCTGATTCCGAGCGCGAGATGGCGACCTTGGTCAAGGCGTGTATTGAGCTCTCACTCACCATCGTACCCAGAGGCGGTGGCACGGGGTACACCGGAGGCGCCATTCCCTTGACTTGGCGCAGTGTGGTCATTAACACTGAAAAGCTTGAACACATGCATGCGTTGGAACACATGGTTTTACCTGGTCACAGCCAAACTACACCCACCATTTGGTGCGAGGCAGGTGTCGTCACGCAACGTGTCACCGACGCGGCGGAAGATGCGGGATTTGTCTTTGCGGTGGATCCAACCTCTGCAGAGGCTTCATGCATCGGTGGCAATATTGCCATGAATGCTGGGGGTAAAAAGGCCGTTCTTTGGGGAACGGCCTTGGACAATTTGGTGAGTTGGAGGATGGTGACACCGGATGCGCAGTGGCTAGAAGTCACTCGCATTGATCACAATTTGGGCAAAATTCACGACACGCCCATGGCCTGTTTTGAGTTGGCTTATTTCCAAGCCGATGGGACCAGTTTGATTCGAAAAGAGCGCCTTGATATCCCAGGCAATAAGTTCAGAAAGGCGGGCTTGGGCAAGGATGTGACCGACAAGTTTTTGAGCGGTTTGCCTGGTATTCAAAAAGAGGGTTGTGATGGATTGATCACAAGTGCTCGGTTTGTTTTGCACAAAATGCCTGCGCACATGCGAACAGTTTGCATGGAGTTCTTTGGAAACGCAAAGGACGCGGTTCCAAGCATTGTGGAGATCAAGGACTTTATGTTTGCGGAGCAAAAACGCTCAGGCATTTTGTTGGCAGGTCTTGAGCACTTGGACGATCGTTATCTTAGAGCGGTTGGCTATGCCACCAAAAGCAAACGCGGTGGCTTGCCAAAGATGGTTTTGCTGGGTGACATTGCCGGGGATGATCCCGATCAAGTCGCCCGTGTGACCTCTGAGGTGGTGAGGATCGCCAACTCCAGGAGTGGGGAGGGCTTTGTCGCCATCAGTGCGGATGCAAGGAAGAAATTTTGGTTGGACCGTAAAAAAACCGCTGCAATTTCAAAGCACACCAACGCTTTCAAAATCAATGAAGACGTGGTGATCCCCCTGCCTCGAATGGCTGAATATACCGATGGCATTGAGAAGATCAATATTGAGATGTCCTTGGCCAACAAGATTGCGTTGTGCGATCAGCTCGATGCATTCTTACTTAGCGGTCACTTGCCTTTGGCTCAAGATGCGGGCCAAGGGGAGGAGGTTTCTGAGGAAATGATTCATGACAGAGTGGCCGAGGCCCGAGTCATTCTCTTTGAGGTGCGAGAGCTCTGGCGGGATTGGTTAAAGCAGTGCGATGCTTTATTTCCGCAGTTGCAGGACCACTCTCTTCGTGCCAGTTGGAAAACACAATTGCGCGCGCCTTTGCAAAATATATTCACTGGAGACGTTTTTAAGCCAGTGATTGCAGAATTCAACGCCATTCATCAACGTGTTCTCAAAGGACGTGTTTGGGTGGCTTTACACATGCATGCAGGAGATGGCAATGTGCACACCAACATCCCTGTCAATAGCGATGATTATGAGATGCTGCAAACGGCGCACCATGCTGTGGCCAAGATCATGGATTTGGCTCGCACCTTGGATGGTGTGATTTCTGGGGAGCATGGCATTGGGATTACGAAATTGGCATTTCTAAGTGATGAAGAAATGCTGCCCTTTGCGCAATACAAAGCCAAAGTCGATCCGCATGGTCACTTTAACAAGGGGAAACTTTTAAAGCTTGATCTCACCGATCCCGACCTGAGGTCCGGGGACCTCACACAAGCGTATACGCCCAGTTTTGGATTGATGGGGCACGAATCCTTGATCATGCAGCAGTCAGACATTGGAGCCATTGCGGACAGCATGAAGGATTGTCTGCGTTGCGGCAAATGCAAACCCGTGTGTGCAACCCATGTGCCTAGAGCGAATTTACTCTACAGCCCAAGAAATAAAATACTTGCCACCTCTTTGCTCATTGAGGCTTTTTTGTACGAAGAGCAAACCAGGCGAGGCATCTCGATCAAGCATTGGCAAGAGTTTGAGGACGTTGCAGACCATTGCACGGTTTGTCACAAGTGCTTGTCACCTTGTCCGGTGAAAATTGATTTTGGCGAAGTTTCCATGAACATGCGCAATCTTTTAAGAAAGATGGGGCAAAAGAGCTTTCGACCCGGCAATGCCGCGGCCATGTTCATGTTGAATGCGACCAATCCCGAAACTATCAAGTTGGCCAGAGGACTGATGGTCGATGTGGGCATGAAGGCCCAACGCTTTGCGCATGATTTGTTTGCGAATTTGGCCAAAAAACAAACCAAGGCGCCTCCGGCAAGCATTGGTCTACCAGGTATCAAGGAGCAGGTGATTCACTTTGTGAATAAAAAAATGCCAGGCAACTTGCCCAATAAAACGGCCCGTGCACTTTTGGATATTGAAGACTCCAACTACGTCCCCATTATTCGCGATCATGCAACCACCACGGCAGATACAGAGGCTGTCTTTTATTTCCCCGGCTGTGGCTCAGAGAGGCTTTTCTCACAAGTCGGATTGGCAACGCAAGCCATGCTTTGGCACGCTGGCGTTCAAACCGTTTTGCCACCCGGGTACTTGTGTTGTGGTTACCCTCAAAGGGGCAGTGGTCAATTTGACAAGGCCGAAAAAATCATCACCGACAACAGGGTGCTGTTTCACCGTGTCGCCAATACGCTGAATTATTTGGACATCAAAACAGTGGTGGTGAGTTGCGGTACGTGTTATGACCAACTACAAGGTTATCAATTTGACAAAATATTTCCTGACTGTCGAATCATCGATATCCACGAGTATTTGCTTGAAAAAGGCATCACATTGAGTCAAGCCCAACAAGGCTCGTACCTCTATCACGATCCTTGTCACAGTCCCATGAAGTTGCAAGACCCGATGAAAACAGTGCGCTCCTTGGTCGGAGCGAATGTGCTTCAATCCGACCGTTGTTGTGGCGAGTCGGGCACTTTGGGCGTGAGCAGGCCAGATATTTCTACCCAAATTCGTTTCCGCAAGGAAGAGGAACTTTTAAAAGGCGAAGCAGAGCTCAAAGCCTTGACACAAAAGCCCCAAGCGGATGTGACGATTTTGACCAGTTGCCCAAGTTGTTTGCAAGGCCTGTCTCGTTTTGAGGGAGACTTGAAAAGCGGTTTATTGAAAGCCGATTATGTGGTGGTCGAAATGGCCAAGCATATTTTGGGTGAAGATTGGATGCAAGAGTTTGTCCAAAAGGCCAACTCCGGGGGCATAGAGAGGGTCTTGCTCTAAGGCTTTGGAGCAGGCTTAAGATCTATGCGTAGATGGTTGCTGCATTAAATTGAAAGTTTATACATGGCTGGCTTACAAAAAAACACCCCAACCCCAACTGAGTTGACCGTGCACCAAGGCTCCAAGCAGTTGGAGATTGGCTATAGCGATGGCCAACGGTTTTTAATTCCTTTTGAGTTGATGCGCATCTTCAGCCCATCTGCAGAGGTTCAGGGACATGGGCCAGGACAAGAGGTCTTGCAAACTGGAAAGCGCCAAGTGGCCATTACAAGCCTGGATCCAGTGGGCAACTATGCGGTTCAGCCGCGTTTTGATGATGGGCATGACAGTGGAATTTTTACTTGGGCTTATCTGTACCAATTGGGCTCAGAGCAAAGCGCCTTGTGGGCGCAATATGAGTCGCGATTGAACGCAGCGAATGTCAAGCGAGATGCGCCCATGAAGTCAAAGCTTGCCAAGGATGCCTCAGGTGCGGCTTGCGGGCATGAACACTGAAATGGCGTCAAGTTGCTTTTCAATGCCTGGGGTGTGCATTCATTGAATGGTCTGGGAAAGTCTGAGGCTTTCGGGGCTTGGGGTTTTTTCCCAACGCTATTGCGCTTTCTTTTGAGGGTCTGGTGAGAAGTGGGTGCAAAGCAAATTAATATCGCAAGATGAGTAAAACACATTTTGGCTTTCAAAGCGTTGAGGAGTCGGAAAAGTCATCCCGTGTCCGTTCGGTTTTTGATTCGGTTGCATCCAACTACGATGTGATGAACGACTTGATGTCTGCGGGCTTGCACCGGCTTTGGAAGAAGTACACCGTAAGCGTTGCTGACCTGGGTTTGGGCATGAAGGTCTTGGACATTGCAGGGGGAACGGGTGATTTGGCCTTGGCCTTTGCCCATGCGGTGGGTTTCAGCGGCACAGTGGTCCACACCGATATCAATTTTGCCATGCTCAGCACGGGCAGAGACCGTTTGATCGATGCGGGCGTGTTTTTGCCCACCTTGGTGTGCGACGCGCAAGGGCTGCCTTTTGCAGATAATCATTTCGATCGAGTGAGCGTCGCCTTTGGGCTTCGAAACATGACGAACAAAGACCAGGCTTTAAAAGAAATGTGCCGAGTTTTAAAGCCCGGGGGTAAGTTGTTGGTCTTGGAGTTCTCCAAAGTTGCCAAGCCCCTTGAAAAGCTCTACGACTGGTACTCCTTTAACGTCTTGCCCAGGCTTGGTGCCTGGGTTGCCAAAGATGAAAGCAGTTACCGCTACTTGGCTGAGTCCATTCGCATGCACCCAGATCAAGAAAGCCTCAGGTCGCTCATGAAGTCTTGTGGTTTTGATCACGTCGATGTCCATAATTTGACGGCCGGTGTGGTGGCTTTGCATGTGGGTATCAAATGCTGAACAGTTGGCCCATCAAGACAACAAAGAGCAGGTATCCAATGCATCTGGTGTGGATGCTTTTAATCGCTCTTTTATGTTTTAAAGACAGTTGGGCTGGCAGCCGTCTTGGGAGTGCTCGAGCATTGGGTCATCAACGTTTTTTGTCGTCCACTTGGCAACACTCAAGGGCTCCTCTCTTAACAAGCCTTCACACACAAAATCCTAGTGCGTCTGTGTCGGGCTCATCAGCAAACGTTCTTCCCCACCCAGTCCTATCCACACAAGTCGCCAAGCAAGCCGTCCCTGTCAAGACACCTGCGCCCCTTCAGACCTCGATTGCCCCCGCTTTGACCTCTGGGCACAATGGGTTGTTTGAACAAATGCTCATGGGGGCTGCTGTGGGCATGGGTGTGATGAGCTTGGTGCATGCCTTTGGTCTAGGGCAAGACCATGCGCAAGGCATCATGGCCGTGCTGTTGTCAATGGCGATAGGGTCTTGCGTGTACCTAGCATGGGCCCTTTGGCGCAAAAGGCGAGTGGCTGCTCAGCTCCAATCTCATGGCGCAGTGATGGTGGCTGGCGGCTTTGTTGGGATGCGGTCTTCAAGTGGCGCCTTGGCGCCCATGTACAACCCCAAAAATGTGGGCAATGATGCCTCGGCCAGACCTTGGGAGATGGGCGGTATGGCCACTGCTGAGACATCAAAGGGTTTGGATTTAACGTCAAAAACCATTCCCAATCCCTTTGAGCCTGTGCGACTGCGACACGCGGACCAGGCCGTGCAAGAAGCCCATGGCGCGCCAGATGCGTTGCTTGATGAAGAGGCATTTAAAGCCATGGCCAAAGAGCAGTTTTTGAATTTACAAGATGCGTGGGACCGCTTGGACATGAACCGATTGGAGTTGTTTTTGAGCCCAGATATGTTCACCTTGGTCAAAGGACAGTTTGCCCAACGAGCAACAGGCCCTCAAAGGACCGAAGTGATGATGCTGCAAGCGCAGTGGCTAGGCGTGGAACACGTTCAGGGGCAAAGCGTGGCAAGCGTTGAGCTCTCAGGCATGAGTCGAGAGGCGCAAGAGGTTTCATTCACGCCCTTTCGAGAAATTTGGAGTTGGACGCGTCCTTTGGGGCAAGACCATGAGACGTGGTTGGTATGCGGCCTTGAGCCTTTGCAGTGATTGGTAGGACCTTATGTTTTCAAGCCATAGACAATTTTTCAGTTCAAGCTTTGCGCGCACAGGTGGCGAGTCCTTTTCGCGGGAGGACTTGTTGTCATCGGTGCTTCAAGGCTTAAAGCAGATCGAAGCGAAAGCCATGCAATTGCATCCCCCTGAGTGGGTGGTCAATGAGCTCACGGGGCGCTTGATCTTGCTGATCAATCATATTTTATTGAAAGAGCCTCAAGCCATGGATCGCATAAAGCGTCAAAAGGGGCGCACCATTGAGGTGAGGTGGCATCAATTTTCATGCAGGGTCAGTTGCACACCTGCGGGACTCATTGAAGAGTGTCAGCAAGCCCCTTTGCAGGCCCAGACAAACATTGCGCGCGCGCCTGATTTGTCCATCGAGTTGATGGAGCCCTCGCTGATCACTTTGATGCAAATGTTTGCCAATGCAGAAAAACCGCCTTTGCACATTCAAGGCAATGTTCAATTGGCCGCAGAGGTCAATTGGTTGGTTGACCATGTGAGGTGGGATTTGGAGGACGACTTGGCAAAGATCATCGGAGACGTCAACGCCCATCAATTGGGCAAGGTGGCTCGCTATGTGAGAGATGCCATGGTTAAATTTGTGGCGCTTGCCAAGTCAAGCTTTGGTCCCCGTAAAGATGGCCACCCCGAAGCTGAGGGCCAGGCCCGATGAGTCGTTTTTTCAGGGGCTTTTTTATTGCTTGGATCGTTTGGAAATATGGTCTGGATGATCTCGTGCTCTCAAGCTTTAAACAGTCTTGGTTGCGTGCATTTGGGCGAGTGCTTCGTTTGGGTCGAGACCTTTCGTCCCCTAGAGGCGTCAGACTCAGAACCGCTTTGGAGAGTTTGGGGCCTATTTTTGTGAAATTTGGACAGGTTTTGTCTACGAGGCGGGACTTGCTGCCCGCGGACATTGCCACCGAGTTGGCCAAGTTACAAGACAGCGTGCCGCCTTTTCCCTCAGAGGTTGCAGTGGCCACCATTGAGCGTGCGTTTGGTCGACCCTTGGCGCACATCTTCAAGCACTTTGAGCATGTGCCTGTGGCCAGCGCGTCCATTGCACAGGTTCATTTCGCACAGATCGAAGACGCTCAAGGCGTCATCAAGGAAGTGGCGGTCAAGGTCATTCGACCGATGATGAAGAAAGTCATTGAAAAAGATCTGGCTTTGATGCGCATGATGGCCACTTGGTTGGACCGATTGTCGGCCGATGGCAGACGTCTCAAGCCCATTGAGGTGGTGGCTGAATTTGACAAGTACTTGCACGATGAGTTGGACTTGGTTCGGGAGGCGGCAAATGCAGCTCAGCTCAGAAGAAACATGCACGGTCTGAATTTGGTTTTGATTCCGGAGATGTATTGGGATTATTGCCACCAAGATGTGATCGTGATGCAAAGAATGAATGGTGTGCCGATCAGTCAAATGTCTCGTTTGGTACAGGCCGGTGTTGACATCAAGCAGCTCGCCAGAGATGGGGTGACGATCTTTTTCACACAAGTGTTCAGGGACGGTTTTTTCCACGCCGACATGCACCCGGGCAATATCCAGGTAAGCGTTGACCAGATGACCTTTGGTCAGTACGTGTCTTTGGATTTTGGGATTGTGGGGACTTTGACCGAGTTTGATAAGGAATACTTGGCACAAAATTTTGCGGCCTTTTTTAGGCGGGACTACAAAAGAGTTGCGCAGTTGCATTTGGAGTCTGGCTGGGTCCCAGCGCAAACACGCATCGATGAGTTGGAGTCGGCCATTCGAACCGTGTGCGAGCCTTACTTTGATCGCCCTTTGAAAGAAATCTCTTTGGGGATGGTGCTCATGCGTTTGTTTCAAACCTCAAGGCGCTTTGATGTACAAATTCAACCGCAATTGGTGTTGTTGCAAAAGACCCTACTGAACATTGAAGGTTTGGGTCGAGAGTTGGACCCAGACTTGGATTTGTGGAGCACGGCCAAGCCCTTTTTGGAAAAATGGATGCTCGAGCAAATTGGACCCAAGAAGCTTTTGGAGCAACTCAAAGCTGAAGCTCCCCGCTATGCCAAACTCATTCCAGAGTTGCCCCGCTTGATGCATGAGTTTTTAAAAACCAAGTCAGAGCCAGCGTTGAATGAAGAGGTTTTAAAGCTCTTAAGAGAGACGCGTCAAACGCAAAGCACATTGATGCGAATCCTTTGGTTGTCCTTTGGGTTTGTCATCGGCATGCTGGCTATGCAATGGATGTTTCAATTTTCATGATTTTTTTCTTCGCCGCCGCAACTGTGTTTGGGGCGGCAGCATAGAGTCTAAAAAGTTATCGGCCCAAGGCGGGTTTGAGGGTGGATGAAAGTATGTTGCTATTTTTAGTCATTGTGTATTTGTTGGTCACCATTGCCATTGGCTTGCTCGCGGCCAGGCGGGTCAAGAATTCATCGGACTTTGCCATTGCGGGTCGACATTTGCCTTTGGTGATGATTGTGACGACCACGTTTGCGACCTGGTTTGGCTCAGAGACGGTGCTTGGAATTCCTGCCAAGTTTGTCAACACCGGGCTTAACGGGGTGGTTGAGGACCCGTTTGGTGCTGGGGTGTGTTTGATTTTGGTGGGACTCTTTTTCGCGTCCAAGTTATACCAGATGACCTTGCTCACCATTGCAGACTATTACAGAGAGCGTTACGGTAAATATGTAGAGGTCGTTTGTACGGTGATCATCATGATCAGTTACTTAGGTTGGGTGTCGGCACAAGTGAGCGCTTTGGGGTTGGTCTTTAATGTGCTGTCTGATGGAGCCATAGGGATGCCTTTGGGGATGTGCATTGGCGTGGTCTCCATCTTGGCCTATACCTTGTTTGGCGGTATGTGGTCGGTGGCCATCACGGACTTTATTCAGATGATTATTTTGGTGGTCGGTTTGAGTGTGTTGGCGGTTTTCTCCAGTGATATGGCCGGGGGGGCGGACAAGGTTTTGGCCTTGGCCGCATCAAGAGACATGTTTCATTTTTTGCCTCCCCCCAATTGGCATGATATTTTGTTTTTCATCGCTTCAGGCGTGACCATCATGTTTGGCTCTATCCCGCAGCAAGATGTGTTTCAAAGGGTGATGTCGGCCAACTCCGTGAGGTCGGCCACACACGGCCCGGTCATAGGAGGGGTGTGCTACCTTTTATTTGCCTTCGTGCCGATGTTTTTGGTGGTCAGTGCGCTGATCATCATGCCCGAGCAGGCCGAGCAATTGATCAAAGAGGACCCGCAACGCATCTTGCCGACCTTGGTCATGCAAAAAATGCCCTTCGTGATGCAGGTCATTTTCTTTGGCGCCTTGTTGTCTGCCATCAAGTCCACGGCCTCGGCAACGCTTTTGGCGCCTAGTGTGACCTTTACTGAAAACATATGGCGTCAATTTCACCCCCACATGAGCGATCGCCAAGAGCTCAAAGCCATGCGTGTGACGGTCTTGTTGTTTAGCATCTTGGTTTTGTTGTATGCCATCTCGATGCAAGGCACTAGTATTTATGAGATGGTCTCTGGCGCCTATCAAGTGCCCTTGGTGGGCGCATTTGTGCCACTGTTGTTTGGCTTGTATTGGCCAAGGGCCAATACGCAAGGCGCTGTGCTTTCAATGGGTTTTGGCTTGCTCACCTGGTTGGTGCTCTTGGCAACGCCATTTGGAGAGGATTTCCCTGCACAGTTGGGCGGCTTGTTGGCAGCATTTTTAGGCATGATTTTGGGCAGCTTGGGGCCACAGATCATTCCCAACTCAAGAAGTGCGCACAGACCGCATGTCGGCATGGATGCATAAAACGGCTCTTTTGTAAGCTTGGCGCTCGGATTTTTTGTCGCACTTTTGTGCTGGAGCACGCTTCAATTGTCTCCCAGGTCGTCAAAGAGTGGGTAAAAAGTGGCTTGGGCACTATAATTGTTGATTTTCTCCACCAGTCATTGACATGCCTATTTATGCTTATAAATGCGGATCCTGCGGCTTTGCCAAGGATGTTTTGCAAAAGTTGTCCGATGCACCCTTGAGCATCTGCCCAGAGTGTTCCAAGACGTCGTTCACCAAACAAGTCACGGCAGCTGGTTTTCAGTTGAAGGGTTCTGGTTGGTATGTGACGGATTTCAAGGGCGGCCCACAAGACAAGGGGGCGCCGAGTGCCAAGGGTGAAGAGAGCAAGGCCACAGGGGCGGACGGCGCCCCTCAAGGAGGTGAGGGTGCTGGGACGGCCAAAAGTGCCACCGCCAGCGACGCGACTGCCCCTCAAAGTAAGACCCCCTCCCAAGCGCCTCCTTCCTCTGCGTCAACAGCCTCTTCCTCGGCGTCGTCTTCCGGATCTATGACCAGTGCGTCCAGTGCGTCCAGTGCGTCCAGTGCGTCCAGTGCGTCCAGTGCGCCCTCGACGAGTAATTCAAGCACCTCATCCACGCCAAGCGCTTAAGTGGGTTTTAAAAAAGCGAATGCGTGCAAGTTTTTTAATCATCTTGTCAAACGCTTTTTCAATTCAATTGGCCTCATAACATGCATTTCAAAAAATACATCATCGCTGGGCTTTTGGTCTGGTTGCCCTTGGCCATTACCGTTTGGATCTTGCTGTGGTTGGTGGGGTTGTTCGACGCTGTGTTTGCTGCCTTCTTGTCTGGCTTGGGCACATTGTTGTCAACCGAGAGCGAAAACAGCTTACAGTTTTTGCGCGAGGTGCACGGCTTAGGCGTGTTGCTGGTGTTTGCGGTGTTGATCCTCACTGGCGCCTTTGTCTCTAATGTGGTTGGACGCTGGTGGGTGAGACAGTGGGACAAGCTCATTAATTTAATCCCTATTGTCAAAAGCATCTACACAAGTGTTAAGAAAGTCTCCAATACACTTTTCTCCTCCAATGGCAATGCGTTTAGAAAGACCGTGCTCATTGAGTATCCGCATTCAGGTAGTTGGACCATTGCATTCCAAACTGGCGCGCCCTCTGGAGAAGTGGCTTCCTTGCTGGGAGAGGGGATGATTTGTGTGTATGTGCCGACCACACCCAACCCCACGAGTGGATTTTTTTTGATGGTTCATCAAAACGACGTCAAAGCCTTGAGCTTGAGTGTGGACCAGGCCTTGACCTACGTGTTGTCCATGGGAGCCGTGGCACCCGATGAGGTGGTCAATGCGAAAGAGATAGAAAAAATTTCTCCCCTTGGCAAATAGTCCTTCCAAAGGATGTTGCTTTAAAACCCTCTAAGTAGTTTGAAACAGAAAGAGCTTTGAACATGTCTATGCGTACTCATTATTGTGGAATCGTGACTGAAGCCTTGATAGGGCAAACGGTGAGTCTTTGTGGATGGGTCAATCGTCGACGCGACCACGGAGGCGTGATTTTTGTGGACTTGAGAGACCGTGAGGGCAATGTACAAGTGGTCTGCAACCCAACCCGCCAAGAGATGTTCTCGGTGGCGGAGGATTTGAGAAATGAATTTTGTATCCAGGTCAAGGGCTTGGTGATGGCGAGACCAGAGGGTTCAAACAACGACAACCTCAAGAGTGGCAAGATTGAAGTGCTTTGCCATGAGCTGAAAGTGTTGAACCCTTCGGTCACGCCCCCGTTTTTACTTGATGATGAGAATCTCTCAGAGACCACTCGCTTGACGCACCGCGTTTTGGATTTGCGTCGGCCTTATATGCAAAACAATTTGATGCTTCGCTACAAGGTGGCCATGAGCGTGAGGAAGTTCTTGGATGAACATGGATTCATCGACATCGAGACCCCCATGTTGACCAAGAGCACACCAGAGGGTGCGAGGGATTATCTGGTGCCCAGTCGAGTGCACGATGGACACTTTTTCGCATTGCCCCAATCGCCCCAACTCTTTAAGCAACTCTTGATGGTGGCCGGGTACGATCGCTATTACCAAATCACCAAGTGTTTCAGGGACGAGGACTTGAGAGCAGACCGGCAACCCGAATTCACTCAAATCGATATTGAGACCTCTTTCTTGGCAGAGGAAGAAATTCGAGACATGTTCCAAGAGATGATCACCCATGTGTTCAAGCAAGTCTTGAACATCGATCTGGGCGAGTTTCCGATCATGCCCTACTCTGAAGCCATGGCGCGCTTTGGCTCAGACAAGCCTGATTTGAGAATCAAGTTGGAATTGACCGAACTCACCGATGCCATGGGCACGGTGGACTTTAAGGTCTTTTCTGTGCCAGCGACCATGCCTGGTGGGCGTGTGGTTGCCTTGCGCGTGCCTCAAGGCGGGCTCATGAGCCGTGGTGAAATCGATGGCTTTACAGAATTTGTCAAAATTTATGGGGCCAAGGGTCTGGCGTGGATCAAGGTCAATGAGGTCTCTCAAGGGCGAGAGGGCTTACAGTCCCCGATTGTTAAAAATCTACACGACCAAGCCATTCAGACCATTCTTCAAAGAACCGGCGCACAAAACGGCGACGTGTTGTTCTTTGGTGCGGACAAAGAGAAGGTGGTCAATGATGCCATGGGGGCTTTGCGCTTGAAGATTGGATTGTCAGACTTTGCAAAAGAGCATGGCCTGTTTGAAAAACGTTGGGCGCCGATGTGGGTGGTTGACTTTCCCATGTTTGAGTTGGATGAAGAGGCCAACCGCTACAACGCCGTGCATCACCCCTTTACGGCACCCAAAGATGGGCACGAAGACTGGATGGTGAGCTCGCCTGAGAAATGCATCGCCAAGGGCTATGACATGGTTTTGAACGGTTGGGAGATCGGTGGTGGCTCGGTGCGTATTCACCAAGCCGATGTCCAGCAAAAAGTGTTTGACGCTTTGAAGATCACGCCTGAAGAAGCTCAACTGAAATTTGGTTTCTTGTTGGATGCGTTGCAGTACGGAGCACCTCCTCATGGTGGTTTGGCCTTTGGACTGGACCGCATCGTGACCTTGATGACCGGTGCGGATTCCATTCGCGACGTCATTGCGTTTCCTAAAACACAAAGGGCGCAATGCTTGTTGACCCAGGCTCCTTCCCCCGTGGATGAAAAACAACTCAAAGAGTTGCACATCCGATTAAGAGCGCCTGTGCCAAGTCCGACTTGAGCGGGGTTTTGTTTTTCAGCCGACGCGCTCTAAGCCCTCAGGGGCAAAGAGGGCGTAATTGCTTCAGTGTCGGTTCGCAGTTCAATCCCCGCACCCGTGCTTGAGGCCAGGGCCAGGTGAAAAGCGCTCTCAAAGTCTTGGGTGTGGGTGTGCTTCGTCCTCAGACAATGGGTTAGATGGGGGTTTGACCTCAACATCCCAAGACCATGCAGACATCCACGCACGAGACTTCAGTTTTAGATCAAAGCACTTCGTAGACATCGTAGGTGGGTCCACTGGCATCTCGCTTGCCAGTTGCAACGCACACCATTTTGTTCAACCAAGCGTATTTCTCGCTGCTGGTTTCAAAACTTGGGACCATGCGAAAGTAGTATTCTTTCGGATCGACTTTTTCACCACGTCCCAAGCGCTCCATCACCTCTTGCGGGCCATGTCGAACACCTTGGTAGGACATGAAGATCAATTGATGGTCATCGGTCTCAAGCGTTAAGCGCACATCCAAACTCAAGACCCCATCGGGTCTTAAAAGCATCCAGTCCCCACCGGGCCCAGCGTGAACGGTGCCCTTTAATCGCTCACCGGTGAATACACCTCCTGTGACCAGGGCGATTTTTCGAATGCCTTTGGGTGTTTGGCCCAAGTCAACAATGCTTGGCACGCTCAAGGTCAGTTGGAATAGTTCTCGAGTTTGGATCATTTAAAACACCTTTGAGGGGCAGAGCAGTGAATGGACATATTTTTGAGATGTGCATTATCATAGCCTTACTTTCAATCAAAAAAGCGCATTTAGAGTTGCCTTTTAAGTATGGATACCCTTTATGAGTACTTTGAGCTCACCCGGCATGCACGAGCTAGCGCATCAAGCTGAAGGACTTGACTGGGTCAATCAAATTCGGCGCAAAAGAGCCTAAGAGGTCTAAACGGTATCGCTGCAAGCAATCGACTTGCTTGTTGCAAAGAGCCCCAACTTGGCCAATCAAACCACTCCACCCAATTGACAGCCAATATGCGATAAAGTGAATGTGTAGGTATAAAAGAACTTTTTTACCTTTGCAGATTGAATTTTGAAAATCAAATAAAGATGAGTCAAACCCCTGTGCTGAAAATCCCAGAATCCGTCTTGGTGGTCATTCACACTCGAGATTGGCAGGTCTTGCTCCTCAAAAGAGCCGACATGCAAACTTGGCAATCGGTGACGGGTTCCAAGGATTTTTTGCATGAGAGTTGGCTTGAAACGGCAAAGCGCGAGGTGCTTGAAGAGACCGGCATCGACACCCACAGTCCTGAATGCAGGCTAGAGGATTGGGGCATCGAGAATCGCTATGAAATTTATCCGGCCTACCGACATCGCTATCCACCCCAAGTGAGCCACAATTTGGAGCGTGTGTTTGGACTTGAGGTCTCGAGAGATATGCAGGTCGTCTTGAGTCCTAACGAGCACACGGACTTCATGTGGCTGCCGTACCTTCAAGCCGCCGACCAGGTTTTTTCTCCCTCCAATGCAGAGGCGATTTTGAATTTAAAGCACTTCTCGCGTTAACGATTCGCGCCCAACATGAAGCGTTGACAGCCCCGTATTTCCCTACTTCGGTATGTCCTTGCACAGGCTGTTAAAATCTTTACTGTTTCTACCCATTAAGGCCGCTTCCCAAATGACCCATCTCAAGCCAGATCAAGACGAGGGTGTTCCAGTTTCTGTCAAAATCAGAGAGCGTGTGCTTGCTGCGAAAAAACGCTTCCATGCCAATGACAACATTGCACAATTTATAGAGCCCGGCGAGTTAGAGGCCTTACTTGATGAGGTCAAGGGCAAGATGCAAGGTGTTTTGGACAGCTTGGTGATTGATACAAAAAGTGACCACAACACGGGCGACACCGCAAAAAGAGTTGCCAAGATGTATGTGCAAGAGGTCTTCAAAGGCCGTTATGTGAGCGCACCTCCCATTACCGAGTTTCCCAATGCAGAGCATTTGAATGAGTTGATGATTGTGGGCCCGATCACTGTGAGGAGCGCGTGCAGCCATCATTTTTGTCCAGTCATTGGACAAATTTGGATCGGTGTTTTGCCCAACGAGCACACCAATGTGATCGGATTGTCAAAGTATGCACGCCTTGCCGAGTGGGTCATGGCGCGACCTCAAATTCAAGAGGAGGCGGTGGTACAGTTGGCCGACCTCATACAAGAAAAAACCCAACCCGATGGCCTGGCTTTGGTGATGCAAGCCTCTCACTATTGCATGGGGTGGCGAGGGGTCAAGGACATGGATTCACGCATGATCAACTCGGTCATGCGTGGAGCATTTTTAAAGGATGCGACCTTGCGTCGCGAGTTTTTAGCGCTCTTGCCCAAGAAGGATTGATCTTTATGTTAGTTCGTTTGTTGTATGTCAGTAAGGCGGTTGATCTTCAAGGAGAAAATCACACCGAGGCCATTCTTGCCTCCTCCAGAGAGCACAACGCCTCCAAAGGCATCACCGGGATTCTTTGTTATGGCAGTGGTATTTTTTTGCAAGCCATCGAGGGCGGGCGAGAACAAGTCAATGCCTTGTACAACATGTTGGTTCAAGACAAGCGTCACAAGGACGTGGTGTTGTTGCACTACGAAGAGATCAAGCACCGACGATTTAGCGGTTGGACCATGGGACAAGTCAATGTGGCCAAACTGAACGCGTCGATCGTGCTGAAGTATTCTGAGACCCCCGTTTTGGATCCCTACAGCGTCTCTGGCGATGTGTCTTTGTCGCTTTTAGAGGAATTGATGGCCACCGCATCGATCATGGGCCACGCCTGAGATTGATCGTGTCAAGTCCTGAGTGGCCTAGGCTATTGGGGTGTGATTTCACATCCAGTCCTCGTGCTCAAAAAAACATCGTGCTTGCCTGGGCCGACCTGCTCACGCCTGAGGTGGTTCAACTCAAGCAGATCGTTCGCTTGTCTGGATTCAGTGAGTTCGAGGACGCGCTCAAAAGCCATGCCCACTGGCTTGGGGGATTTGATTTGCCCTTTGGTCTACCTAGAGAGCTTTTGATCCATTTGGGGTGGCCTCTTCGTTATAGAGACTACATGGCGCACTACAGCGCCATGCCTCGAGCGGACATTCGGTCATGCTTTAAACAATTTTGCGATGCCCGTGCTGTGGGTCAAAAGTTCGCTCACCGTTTGACCGATCGCGTCGCCGATTCAAGTCCTTCCATGAAGTGGGTCAATCCGCCTGTGGCTTACATGATGCACGCAGGTGTTCCTTTGCTGATGAAAGCCGGGGTGAGTTTGGTGGGGCTTTTCGAGCAAGACCCGCTTAGAAATGCCTTGGAGGCCTATCCTGGTTTGATTGCCAAAGAAATTTTGGGGCGAAGAAGCTACAAAAGCGATGACAAGTCTGGGCAAACGCCAGAGCGTTTGATCGCCAGAAAAGATATTCTCCACGCCATAGAGCTGGGCCAAACACGTTTGAAACTGCGCTTAAAGCTCAGCCATGGCCAGCGTGAGGCCATGATCGAAGACGCCAGTGGAGACACCTTGGATGCGGTCTTGTGCGCCTTGCAAGCGGCATGGGGATTGGTGCAACACTTGCAAGGGCAAGAACGATTTGGTTTGCCCCAAGAAATGGACCCCTTGGAGGGCTGGATCATTGGCGCTTAAGGGCACAAAGCCTTCTCTTGTGGCCTCAATCTCAAGCTCAACCAAAGTCTAAGCCTTAGTCTTAGTCTTTTTTCATTCAGCGCACCCTTTAAGCACTCACATCAAGCCTTTAGCCCATGCTGGGTTGAGCGCAAACGGGGCAAGACGGGAGTCGCTTTAAACGCATTTCGCTAAAGCGCATCTGACGCGCTTCAAGCATCAATAAACGACCGACCAGGGGCTCTCCAATGTGCGTCAATACCTTGATCGCTTCCAAGGCTTGGAGCGACCCAATCACGCCGACCAAGGGTGCTAAAACACCCAGACTCGCGCAGTTGACCTCCTCAGGGGCCAGCTCAGCAGGAAACAAACAGGCAAAGCATGGGGACTTGGGGTCTCTTGGATCAAAGACACTGATTTGGGCGTCCATGGTGATGGCGCCGGCAAAGATCCAAGGGATTTTTCTCTCAAAGCATGCGCGGTTGACCAGATGCCTTGTGGCGAAGTTGTCAGAGCAATCGATCACCAAATCGATGTCATTGAGCCACACGTTGAGCGTTTGAGCATTGGCTCGCTCAGCATGGGTATGCACGCGCACAGCTGGGTTTAAGCGATGGATGTGAGATTGGGCTGAGCTTACTTTGGTGTGCCCAAGCTGAGCACTGTCATGCGCAATTTGTCGCTGCAGGTTTGTCAAGTCCACCGTGTCGTGGTCCACCAGCGTGAGTTCACCCACCCCGGAACTTGCCAAATAAAGTGCAACAGGGGAGCCCAAACCACCCAGGCCCAGAATCAATACACGAGATGCAAGGAGCTTTTCTTGGCCTTCGATGCCCAACTCGGGCAATAAAATGTGACGCGAATACCTTAATAGCTCCTCGTCACCCACGGTCTTATTTCTCCTCTTTGTCGATGGTGCGCTCTGTTTGTGTTTTGCTGGCCATCACATTCAAGCCTTTCAAGTGATTCAAGGCCTGTTGCAGTTGAAAGTCTTTGTCACTTCCATACTCAGGTGGGCGTCGCTCGGCCACGGGCTTTTTGGACTCCTCTTCCAGTCGCTTTAACGCCGCTTCGCGAGCACGATCGCGCTCAGCATCTTTGACCTCTTTGCCCTGGCCGCTGCTCAAATGCTTTTCTAAATCGGCCTCTCGGGTCCGAAGCGCAGCATAGGGGCTGCCTTCAAGGGTTTCATCGACCATCACATCAGGCACAATGCCTTTGGCTTGTATCGAGCGCCCACTGGGGGTGAAGTACCTGGCGGTTGTGATTTTGAGGGCCGTGTCGGGCCCGAGTTGTTTGACCGTTTGAACCGAGCCCTTGCCAAAGGTTTGTGAGCCCAAAATGGTGGCTCGGCGGTGGTCTTGCAAGGCGCCTGCCACGATCTCACTGGCAGATGCCGAGCCTTCATTGACCAAGACCACCATTTTGATGGTCTTGTAAATGCCCTTGGTCTTTTGAGTGAGTTCGGCAATGGGGTCAGAAGAGGCGTGACGTTGGTAAAACTCAGAAGACGCTTTGTAAATAAATTTGCTCTCCGGCAGTTGCCCATTGGTGGAGACGACCGTGACGTTCTCAGGCAAAAAGGCTGCAGAAATTGCCACCGCAGCATCCAAGAGGCCTCCAGGGTCGTTCCTTAAATCAAGCACCAAGCCCTGTAATTTAGGATCCTCTTGGTAAATGCTTTCTAGTTTTTTGACCACATCTTCCACGCTCCTGTCTTGGAACTGGCTGAGTCTGAGCCAAGCAAATCCGGGCTCAATCAACTTGCCCTTGACGCTTTGGGTTTTGATTTCTTCACGCACAATGGTGACGGGAAAGGTTTTGTTCTCTTCTTTTCTAAAAATCGTCAAAATGACTTTGGTGTTGGGCTCTCCTCTCATGCGTTTGACGGCCTCGTTCAAGGTGAGGCCTTTGATCGTTGTGTCATCGACCTTGGTGATGAGGTCCCCAGACTTCAAGCCCGCACGGTAGGCCGGTGAGCCTTCAATGGGGGAGACGACTTTGACCCAACCATCTTCGGTGGTGATCTCAATGCCCACTCCCACGAAACGCCCCGTGGTGCCTTCGCGAAATTCTTTGAACGATTTTTTGTCAAAGTACTGTGAATGGGGGTCTAGGCTTGAGACCATGCCAGAGATCGCGTCGGTGATTAATTTTTTCTCATCCACCGACTCTACATAGTCGCTCTTGATCATGCTAAAAACGGAGGCGAGTTGCTGCAGTTCTTCTAGTGGAAGTGGAGCGAGGTTTCCCCGCGCAATGCCCTCTAAGGACACCGTGGTGATGGCGCCTGCAAACGCGCCAATTGCAATCCACGCCCAAATTTTAAGTTTTTGCCCCATGCTGCCCCTACAGGTTATACAAATCAATGAAAGTGCGCCACCAAGTCAAAATTGGGGGCAGACTTATAAAATTGCATTATCGCCCCAATCGTGCAAAGAAAGGCTATCAGCAGGTGCAAAGACATCTTCTTTTGAAGGATTGCAACACACCCTGCTGGCTGCGCGCCTTAGGCATTCGCCTCTAAATAATAGTGCTTGATCGGTTTGAGCTCAGCATCAAGCTCGTAAACCAGGGGGACTCCATTGGGGATGTTGAGCTCAATGATGTCCGCATCGGACATGTCGTCCAAGTATTTGATCAAGGCGCGAATGGAGTTGCCGTGAGCGACGATCAGGGGCTTTTTGCCGGCTTTCAAGGCGGGCGCAATCGAATCGTTCCAAAAGGGCAACACGCGCTCGACGGTGTCTTTCAAGCATTCCGTCAAGGGGACCAAGGAAGAGGCCATTTTTGCATAACGCTCTTGGTGTTTTTCCGCTCTCAAATCGTCTGCAGCCAAGGCGGGTGGGGGCACGTCGTAGCTTCGCCTCCAAGCCAAGACCTGGGCGTCTCCATATTTTTGGGCTGTTTCAGCCTTGTTCAGGCCTTGAAGCGCGCCGTAGTGGCGTTCGTTCAAACGCCAACTGTGAACCACGGGCAACCAGGGGCGCTCCATGGCATCCAAACAATGCCAAAGCGTGTGAATGGCACGCTGCAACACACTGGTGTAGGCCAGGTCAAACGCATAGCCTTTTTGTCTCAAGAGTTGACCACATTGCTTGGCTTGCTCGATGCCCAAAGGCGTCAAGTCGACGTCGGTCCATCCGGTGAAGCGGTTTTCCAAATTCCAGGTGGATTCGCCATGACGAATCAAAACAAGTGTATACATGGTGTTTGGGGTCTTTTATTGTGAAGAGGTTGGTAAAAAATGTGGTTCTTTCGCACAAACTGCATCATTGGATTTTAGAATGCTTCTTGTCTAGTTATTTTACCGAGGATCAGTTTTGAATTTTATTATCGACAATTGGATGCTTTTATCCGTGGCCCTGGTCTCAGGTCTTTTATTGGTGACGCCCGTGTTGCAAGGGGTCATGGATCTGGGGCTGAGCCCCTCTTTGGTGGTTCAAATGATGAACAAAGAAAGGGCCCATGTGCTGGATGTCAGGAGCTATCCTGAGTTCAGTGAGGAGCACATTGTCGGCGCTCAGCATTTGGCCTTGCTTGAATTGGAGGCCAAGCTCACACAAACTCAAAAGAACAAACAATTGCCCTTGATCATGGTTTGCGCAAGTGGTTCGCGCGCCCAAAAGGCGGTCTCTATTGCAAAGAAGCTTGGGTACGAACAAGTGCACAGCTTGTCTGGCGGCCTAAAAGCCTGGAAAGAGGCGAGTCTTCCCACGCAGAAAAACAAGCTTGCCTGACAATTTGTTAGAATTTTGAAAGCAAGTCACTTTTGAAGACCTATCCAACGTGTGAAACTGGCGTGGCCTATTGAGGGCACTCACCCCTTTTCAGAAAGAAACCTCCTATGCCGCCCGTGAAGATGTATACAACTGCTGTGTGTCCTTATTGCGTCAGAGCCAAGCAATTTTTGAAATCCAAAGGGGTTGAAAACATTGAGGAAGTTCGAGTGGACATGGACCCACAGGAGCGACAAAAGATGATGGATCTGACCGGTCGCAGAACTGTGCCACAGATCTTCATTGGCCAAACCCATGTCGGTGGTTGTGATGATTTGATCGCTTTGGACGCAAAGGGCGGTTTGACCCCCTTGTTGGGGGCCATTTGAGCTTCAAAGAGGTCTTGGTGGGCCGTTTTTTGGGCGCTCAGATTTGAGTTAAGCGCACTTGGTTCAAGAAGGGGCCGTCTTTAAGGGATAATTCACAGTGGTACCGTGCGATTGCGCTGAAAATTTTTAGCTTGCATCTTCTTTAAAGAGAATGGTTTTTTTCTTCCCCAGCGCAGCAGCCCAACACGCCACATGCAAGTTGCAGTGCACCTGCAGGCTTATGTGAGGCACATGGTTTTGCTTTAAAAACCACCCTTCATTTTTAGGACACTTTCATTCATGGCTGAAGAGCAAACACCAGTATTTCAAATTCAACGCGTGTATTTAAAAGACATCTCACTCGAGCAACCCAACTCGCCTGGCATCTTGCTCTCTCAAGAGCAACCCAGCGTTGACATTCAACTCCAAGTCGGTGCAGAAACGGTCAATGAGGGTGTTTTTGAAATCACGGTGACCGCTACAGTGAGCACTAAAATTCAAGACAAAACCGTCTTTTTGGTCGAAGCCAAGCAAGCCGGTATTTTTGAAATCCGCAACGTTCCTCAAGAGCAATTGGGCTCTATCGTTGGCATAGCTTGCCCCCAAATTGTCTACCCCTATTTGCGCGGCAATGTGGCCGATGTCATCCAACGCGCAGGGTTTCCGCCTGTGCATTTGGCCGAGATCAATTTTCAAACCATGTACGAGCAGCAGCAAAACAACGCTCAAAACCCACAAGCCACTCAGTAAGTCATTGAGGCCAAGCGGTGTCATGGCTTGACTGTAGATTTGGGCCACCGAGCTTAAAAAAAATGGAGCGGTCTTCATGAACATTGCGATTTTGGGTGCGGGTGCTTGGGGCACCGCACTGGCCATCGCCTTGAGCAAAGCTCAAGAGACTGAGCCCGTCATGCACACCGTGAGCCTGTGGTCGCGAGACGAGGCTTGGCTTCATGCCGCCAAGCAAAGTCACTCCAATGAGCGCTATTTGCCTGGCATTGAGCTGCCCACTTCCTTGCTGCTGAGTGCCAGCCCCCTGAGCCAGTGGCTAGGAGGGCAAGACTTGGTGGTGCTCGCAACGCCCATGGCCGCTTTGCGCACAATGCTTGAGACGGTCGGCACCTTGACCACAGACTTGCCAGTGGTCTGGTTGTGCAAAGGCTTTGAGGCCCCACGTGTCTGGGCGCCAGGTGCAGATCTGCAGCCCGAACCCTTGGGCTTGATGGCCCACGAGGTGATTGAAGATGCGGCCCCTCAACTGGTTGCAGGTGTTTTGTCGGGCCCCAGTTTTGCCAAGGAGGTGGCGATGGGGCAGCCCACGGCGTTGGTCGCGGCAAGTCCAAATTTGAAACTTCGCGATTTGATGGTGAGTGCCTTTCATGGACCACAATTGCGCATTTACGCCAACGAAGACTGGGTGGGTGTGGAAGTTGGGGGTGCGGTTAAAAATGTGATGGCCATTGCATGCGGCATCTGTGATGGTTTGAATTTGGGCACGAATGCAAGAGCCGCGCTCATCACCCGTGGCTTGGTTGAGATCTCAAGACTTGGTTTGGCGCTTGGTGCCAAAAGCGAGACCATGATGGGCTTGAGTGGCCTAGGGGATTTGGTGCTCACGGCCACAGGAGATCTCTCCAGAAACCGGCGAGTGGGCTTGGCCTTGGCCAAGGGACTGCGCTTGGATGACATTGTGCGAGATTTGGGTCATGTGGCCGAAGGCGTCTACAGTGCAGAGACCGTCTTAAAGAGGGCAGTGGCTTTAAAGATTGAGATGCCCATCACGCAAATGGTGGTTCATGTGCTGAAAAAAGAGAAGACACCCCAAGAGGCCATGAAGCTCTTGATGTCTAGACAAAGCAAGCTTGAGTTTTAAGCCCAAAGGGTTGCGGCAGCTTCAAAGGACGTGCGCGCCCGCGCTTGCTCATTGAACGGGAGAGTAAGACAGTCTCACATAGATGGGTGCATACACCTCAGCTTGTGTGATTTCAATCAAGGTTTCTTTGGCCAGTTCTAAAAGTGCAATAAAGGTCACGACCAAAACAGGGGCGCCTTTTTGAAGATCAAAAAGTTGTTCAAACTCCACAAACCGTTTGCCTTGAAGTTTTCTCAAGACCAGGCTCATGTGCTCTCTGACGGAGAGCTCTTCTCTAGATATTTGGTGGTGTTGGATGAGACGAGCGCGTTTTAAAATGTCCGCCCAAGCTTGTTGCAATTCTGGGACATGGACCTCGGGGAATCGAGGCTGCAAGGATTGCTCAATAAAGACTTGGGCTTTGAGGTAGTCTCGCCCCATTTGAGGCCACTCGTTGAGTTGAGCTGCCGCCAACTTGATCTTCTCGTACTCGAGCAGTCTTTTGACCAATTCGGCTCTTGGGTCTTGTGCCTCTTCGCCTTCTGCCACACGTTTGGGTGGCAAAAGCATGCGAGACTTGATCTCAATGAGCATGGCCGCCATGAGCAAGTATTCGGCTGCAAGCTCCAAGTTGCGGTCTCTGATTTCCTCCACGTAGCTCAAGTACTGCCTGGTGAGCGCGGCCATGGGGATGTCAAGAATATTGAAATTTTGCTTACGGATCAAGTACAGCAGCAAATCCAAAGGGCCTTCAAAGGCCTCTAAAAAAACTTCCAGCGCATCGGGCGGTATGTACAAGTCTTTGGGCATGGAGAACAAGGGCTCTCCATAAAGCTTTGCCAGCGCCACTTTGTCAATCACACTGGGCATGTGCTCCACAAGCGCTTCATGTCTGGCAGACACGGCTTGGCTCAACTCGTGTTCGAGTTGGTCCAAGGCGCCCTCTACAGAGGCGCCTGTTCGCAAAGCATGCGCATGGGTCTCAAGCGGTGTGCTCAAGTCCTCAGGGGCGCCTTTAAAAGAGTCGGGGGCTTCAGACATGCGTTGAAATAAAAAAACAAAACCGTTTCAAGCGTTCTTGAATTAGCCGTTGGTTTGATAGACGTAGGGTTTTTGAGAAACTTTGCCTTGCTCAAACTCATCCCACAATTTCGCATCCTTAGGGTGATCCCATAGGAGAAGACGTCCTTCTCTTTGTTTTTTTTCCAACTCGGGGTCGGATTTTTTCAAAGCATCAAGGAACTGGCTGACTTCTGAGCTGTAGTCTGGGCGTCTAAAAAAGGACATGGGGTCATCCAAGGTCTGTGGTGAAAGGCGTCAAGTCAAAACCCAAGCAAAGGGTGCAGGGCTTTGGGGCAGGCAGTTTGCGGGCCCACTTTGCATTTTAGCCTCTTTAAGTGCATTCTCAGGTCTCTTTGGGGCCACAGACTGGGGTGTTTGCAGTCCCTTGGGGCTCTGATGAGGAGGGCCTCAAGAGGCTTGAAGGCACCTCGTCAGCGAATTCTCATGCCGGGTCGGGCCCCGGGCCAAGGGCTCAGCACAAAAACGCCGGGGTGCTCTTTCTCGTTTTCGTGGCTGGCTGCCAAGACCATGCCCTCAGAGACGCCAAATTTCATTTTGCGTGGGGCCAAATTGGCCACCATGACGGTGAGTTTGCCAACCAGATCTTCTGGTTTGTAATGAGCGGCAATGCCACTGAAGACTTGCCTGGGTTGGTCTTCGCCCACATCCAAGCTCAAGCGCAGGAGCTTTGTAGAACCCGTGACGCTCTCGCACGCGGTGATGAGGGCAATGCGCAAATCAACTTTGCTGAAGTCCTCCATCCCGATGACGCCCTCAATGGGTGTGCCACCAGGGCCAGCGCTTGGAGGCGGTGCAGCGTCATCGTGCTCGGTGTTGACAGAGGGAGAGGGCTCAAAAAGAGCATCCATCAAATGCGGGTCCACGCGTTGCATGAGATGACGATACACACCGATTTCATGCCCTTGTCCCAACAGAGTTTGAGCGCTTGAGAAAGCCAGAGGAGAGATTTTGAGAAAGCGCTCCACCTCCTGAACGAGTTCAGGCAAAACAGGTTTGAGTAAGAGGCTGAGCAATCGAAAGCTTTCAATGCAAGCGCTGCACACCTGGTGCAGTTGTGCGGCTTGTTCAGCTTTTTTTGCCAACTCCCAAGGTTTATGGGTGTCCACATACGAATTGACCCGGTCCGCAAGCAGCATGATGTCTCTGAGGACTTTGCCAAACTCTCTTTGCTCAAAACCCTGGGCGATGTGGGGGGCACTTTGCTGCAAGTGTTGGACCAAAGCGAGCCCCTCCTCGCTTAAGGTGCCCATCTTGTGCTCAAAGCGTTTGCTGATAAAGCCTGCACTGCGAGAGGCGATGTTGATGAATTTTCCAATCAAGTCGGCATTCACACGTGCGACAAAGTCCTCTGGATTGAAATCAATGTCTTCAACTTTGGCGTTGAGTTTTGCAGCGATGTAGTAACGCATCCATTCTGGGTTCATGCCAAGTGAGAGGTACTTCAAGGGGTCAATGCCTGTGCCACGGCTCTTGCTCATTTTTTCACCGCTCACGGTGATGAAGCCATGGACAAACACATTGGTGGGTGTTTTTCGGTGACTAAAGTGAAGCGTTGCTGGCCAAAACAGGGTGTGAAAATAGGTGATGTCTTTGCCAATGAAATGGTACTGCTCAACCTTTTCATCCTTCATGTATTGCTCAAAGCTTCGAGCGTCCCCCCTTGACCGCGGTCCTCCCTTGTCAAAGTAATTTTTAAGCGAAGCCAAATAACCAATGGGTGCATCAAGCCAGACGTAGAAATATTTACCTGGCGCGTCAGGGATCTCAATGCCAAAGTAAGGCGCATCTCGGCTGATGTCCCAGTCCCCAAGCCCGCTTAAACCCTGCTCGTTGGGGGTCAGCCATTCGCGGACCTTGTTGGCCACTTCGCTTTGAAGTTTTCCGTCTTGCGTCCAATTTTGTAAAAAAGACAAACACTTGGGGTCAGAGAGTTTGAAAAAATAGTGCTCTGAGGTCTTGAGCACCGGCGTTGCACCGGAGAGAGCTGACCGAGGGTTTTTAAGTTCCGTTGGGCCATAGACTGCTCCGCACTGCTCACACGAGTCGCCATACTGGTCCTGCGCAGCGCACTTGGGGCACTCTCCTTTGATGAATCTGTCGGGCAAGAACATGGACTTTTCAGGGTCAAAGAATTGCTCGATGGTTTTGGTGCTGATGAGACCTTGTGCTTTGAGCTCCAAGAAGATTTCTTTGGCCAAGGCGTGGTTCTCTGGCCCATCGGTGGAGTGCCAGTTGTCAAATGCAATGTGAAAGCCATCTAAATACTGTTGACGTCCAGCCGAGATGTCGGCCACAAATTGCTGAGGTGTTTTACCTGCTTTTTCAGCAGCGATCATGATGGGCGCTCCATGGGCATCATCGGCGCCTACAAAATAAACGTCATGTCCAAGCATGCGTTGAGCACGCACCCAAATGTCTGCCTGAATGTACTCCATGATGTGACCAATATGGAAATGTCCATTGGCATAGGGCAAGGCGGTGGTGACGAACAATTGGCGAGAGGACATGGCGAGCTCATTATTTTTAATCAGGTGTGCAATTTTAGAGGGTTTAAGGGTCCGATCGCGTGATGCTCGCAAGGGATCTGAAAAATTGGTGACAATCGGCGTGAAAGATCCAAGCTGTCCTAGAAAGTAAAGGGTTAAAGAAGATTCGTTAGACTGTAGAACTGTGGGTTTGGAAAACAATTGGAGAATTTGATGTCATCGAACGAGCAAATGGTGTTAGAGGCCTTGCAAGATGTGATGGACCCCCATACGGGTCTGACTTTTGTGGCCAGCAAATCGATCAAAAACGTGAAGCTTCAAGGCGAAGAGCTGTCCTTGGAGTTGGTTTTGGGCTACCCTGCACAAAGCCAATGGCCTCTCATGAAGCAAAGTTTGCTGGACAAACTCCAAGATTTACCAGGTGTGAAAAAAGTCTCGATCCATGTGAGCACCCACATTGTTGCCCACACTGCACAGCGGGGTGTACAACTCTTGCCTCAGGTCAAAAACATCATCGCTGTGGCGTCCGGCAAAGGCGGTGTGGGCAAAAGCACCACGGCTGTCAACTTGGCGTTGGCTTTGGCCCAAGAGGGCGCTCGTGTGGGTTTGCTTGATGCCGACATTTATGGACCCAGTCAGCCCATGATGATGGGACTGCAAGCAAGGCCTCAAAGCGCAGACGGCAAAACCATGGAGCCCTTAGAGAATTATGGTGTTCAAGTCATGTCCATTGGATTTTTGGTGGCTCAAGATGAGGCGATGATTTGGCGCGGTCCCATGGCCACCCAAGCCTTGGAGCAACTCATTCGTCAAACCAATTGGAAGGATTTGGATTATTTGTTGGTCGACATGCCCCCAGGGACTGGCGATATTCAACTGACCTTGAGCCAACGCGTGCCCCTCACCGGAGCGGTCATTGTGACCACCCCGCAAGACATCGCCTTGTTGGATGCTAAAAAGGGCATCAAAATGTTTGAAAAAGTGGGCGTGCCCATTTTGGGTGTGGTCGAAAACATGGCGGTCCACGTGTGCTCCCAATGTGGTCACAAAGAGCATATCTTTGGTGAAGACGGGGGTATGCAGATGGCCCAACAACTCCAAATTGATTATTTGGGTGCCATGCCACTCGATATCCACATTCGACTCCAAGCCGACAGTGGCCGTCCCACTGTGGTGGCGGACCCCCAAGGGGCTGTTGCACTCATGTATCTGGCCATGGCCAGATCTTTGGCGATCAAAGTGGCCGCCAAGGCCAAAGACTTCTCTTCCATGTTTCCCAGCATCAAAATATCCAAAGACACCTGAGAGCGTTTTAAGCGATGTCGTTCGATTGAAATTGAAGGTGGGCCAATTTGGCATACAGTCCACCTTGAGCCAAAAGGTCTTCATGCTTGCCGCTTTCGATCAGGGTGCCGTTTTCCAAGACCAACAAGGGGTTGGATTTTTTGACGGTAGAGAAGCGGTGGGCAATCACCAAGGTGGTCCGATCTTCCATCGCCTTGTCCAAGGCCAATTGAACCATGCGTTCACTGTTGGCATCCAGTGCACTGGTGGCTTCATCCAAGAGCAACAAGGGCGGGTTCTTTAAGATGGCCCTTGCAATGGCGATGCGTTGCTTTTGACCCCCCGACAACCGCACACCGCGCTCACCCAAATACGTGTCATACCCATTGGAGAGTTGCTCAATGAATTCATCTGCATAGGCGGCTTTCGCTGCCCGGTACACATCTTCTTTGCGCGCACTTGGGTTGCCATACAGGATGTTTTCATACGCACTGGTTGAGAAAATAACAGGCTCTTGAGGGACCAAGCCTATGCGCGCTCTTAAGTCCTTCAAAGCCATTTTTTGAATGGGTATGCCGTTCAGGCGAATCTCTCCTTGCTGAGGGTCATAAAAACGCAAAAGCAAAGAAAAGACGCTGGTTTTTCCTGCTCCACTGGGTCCCACCAATGCGGCATCTTCGCCGGCTTTGATCGAGACGCTCAAATTCGAAAGTGCCGCTCGATCAAGGCGCGAGGGGTAAAAAAACGTGACCCTGTCGATTTCTAAATGAGCACCCCCTGCTTGTTGCGAGATGATGGCTGGGCTGGAGGGCTCGGCAACGGGGGATTGGGTATTTAAAAGCTCAATGAGCCGCTCTGTCGCGCCAGCGGCTCGGAGCAAGTCCCCATAGACCTCTCCCAAGACAGCAAAGGCGCTGGCCAACAACAACACATACACCAAGGTTTGCCCAAGTTCACCGGCACTCAGTGTGCCTTGCATCACGGCCAAAGCGCCTTGGTACAAGCCCCAAAGCAAAGCGGCACTGGTGGTGGTCAAAATAAAGGCCACCAAAAGGGAGCGCGCGCGAACACGTTTGATGGCCGTGATGAAGGCGTGCGCGCTTGCCGACTCGTAGCGTTGGGCCTCTCGATCTTCGGCGGTGTAGCTTTGAACGACGGGAATGGCGTTCAAGACCTCTTGGGCAATGGCTGAGGTATCTGCCACTCGGTCTTGGGACGTGCGGGAGAGCTTTCTCACGCGTCGGCCCAGGGCGACGCTTGGAGCAATCACCACCAACAACAAAGCGATGACTTGAAGCATCAAAAGGGGGTTGGTCCAAATGAGCATCATCAATGCGCCAACGCCCATCACCAAGTTCCTAAGCCCCATGGACAAAGAGGAGCCCACCACGGTTTGCACCAAGGTGGTGTCTGAGCTCAACCGCGAGAGCACTTCGCCTGTTTGAGTGACTTCAAAAAAAGCTGGGCTTTGTTTCAAGACATGGGCATACACGGTTTGTCGGACGTCGCTTGTGATGCGCTCACCAAGCCAGCTGACCATGTAAAAACGTGCTGATGAAAACAGCGCCAAAGCAACCGACACCCAAAAGAGCAAAAAGAAATGCCAAGTCAATTCAGCGCTTGAGCTCTTGGCGCTGAGTCCTTGATCAATCAAGAGTTTCAATGCGTAGGGAAAACAAAGCGTGGAGGCTGCCGCCAAGATCAAAAAAGCACCGGCCCACACAATTTGCATTCGGTAGGGTTTGACAAAGGGCATCAAACCCATGAGCCCGGGTAGGCGGGCCTTTTTGGCTGGGAGGTCTTCGTTGGGCTGGGGCTCCACTGCTAGTGAGTGGGTGTTGGAGGGCGTGCTCGACAATGGGGTCCTTGCAATTGAAAGGTTGGGGCAATTGAGGCTTTGATTTTCACTCATTTGTGATGCGTTTGAATTTTTTAGCTTAAAAATCTTGTGAGCGTCATGCAAGGGTTATGAAGAACGTGCCACAATTCAAAGCATGCAATTGAATGAAGAAACCATCGATACGCCGCCAAAACCAGCGGCCAGTGTGATCCTTTTGCGAGACACAGAGACCCCTGAGGGCTTGGCAAGAGTGGAGGTGTTTTTGGTGAAACGACACGGCAACTCCAAAGTATTGGGAGGCGCGTATGTGTTTCCGGGTGGCAAACTTGATGCCGATGACATGCAGGTGGTCTTGGCAGAGCAATTGGCGCAGTCTAGCGAGCAGTTGTTCTTGCAGCTTCAAGAGCCTGAGCAAAGTCCACAAGGCGCAGCATCCCTGTACGTGGCCGCACTCCGAGAGGCCTTTGAAGAGTGTGGCGTTCTCTTTGCTAAACATCTTTTGGCCTCCAAGCCTTTGGATGTGTTGCAAGCGGCCAAAAATTTGAATGCCTTGATTCAAGAGGGCAGACCTTTCTCGAAAGCCTTGGGTCAGTTGGGCTTTTTATTGGATACCGCGGCCTTGGTGCCTTGGGCGCGTTGGATCACCCCGAAAACACCCACGGTGAGCAATCAGCGCTTTGATGCGCGGTTTTTTCTAGGCGTCATGCCCAAGGATCAAACCGCGTTGCATGACAATGTGGAGACCACCCACAGCACGTGGATCACGCCAAAGCAAGCCCTACAAGCGTATTGTGCAAAAGAGATTGAGCTGGCAGCGCCACAAATCATGACCTTGATTGACCTGGCTCGTTTCAAGTCCACTGCAAGCGCAGTGGCGCATGCGCGCGCGCAAAGCACGCCCAAAATAGAGCCCCACTCCACGTCCATTGACGGTGTGCGCGCGGTGTGTTTTCCAGGCGACGTGCTGCACCCCCTCAAGGATAAAATACTGCATGGCCCTAGTCGACTGTGGTTCAAAGAGGGGCTTTTTCAGCCCAGTGAAGGCTTGGGCAGCTTGTTGATGGATGACTAATTCAAAAGGGGTGCCATGGGCTTATTGATACTGGGTTTGTTTGTGTTTTTAGGTGTTCATTCTTTAAGAATCATCAGCGAGTCAAGGCGCTCGCATTACCTTGAACTTTGGGGCGAGAAAAAGTTCAAGGGCATTTACGCTGTGTTGTCGTTGATTGGGTTTTTGATTTTGATCGCTGGCTTTTCCCAGGCCAAGCTCTCGCCTGAGTGGGTTTGGATGCCGCCTGAGGTGGCCAGGCACGCGATGTTTATATTGATGTGGGGGGCCTTTATTTTATGGACGGCGTCTTACATCAATGGCAACGTGATCAAAGACCGCATTGGACACCCCATGGTGGTGGGCGTCAAAGTTTGGGCCCTTGCTCATTTGCTGGCCAATGGGCAGGCGCATCAAATTGTGCTGTTTGCGGCGTTCTTGGTTTGGGCGGTGCTTAGTTTTCGCAGTGCCAAAAAGCGAGATCGCCAGGCCCTTTTGGCGCTTGAAGAACAAGGTCTACTGCCAGCACCCAAAGCCCCGGTCTCCAAGGCGGCCAATGGCTTGGTCTTGGCGCTTGGAACCATTTTATGGATGGTTTTCATGGCATGGGGCCATAAATTTTTGATTGGGGTGAGCCCTTTTGCCATCAATATGGCCTTTTGAGGGGCTTATTTGTGCAAAGAGCAGGTGTTTTTTGGGCTTTCCCTCTTGTGAAAGGGCTCGATTCAAGCTCACAATGCCATGAGCAAAGCGGGTGGATGGCCGAAGTGTGTTGGCTGCAAGCTTATTTTTTCAGAGGGTAGAAATCATGACGAAGTCCTATTCACGCATGCGTGTACTTGCTTTGGCGATGGGCTTGAGCAGTTCGTTTTTTGTGGCCGCGCAATCTCAAGTCTTTCCCACTAAGCCCATTCGAGTGGTGTGTCCTTTCCCAGCGGCTGGGGCGGTGGACATTGCCTCTAGAGCCATTGCGCAGGAATTGTCCAAAAACTTAAACCTGCCCGTCACCGTTGAAAACCGCCCGGGTGCGGGTGGCAACATTGGCTCTGCGGAGGTGGTGAGAGCCACACCAGACGGGTACACCTTGCTCATGAGCACCTCAGGCATTCAAGCGATCAACCCATTTTTGTACAGCAAAATGCCCTTTGATCCCAACAAGGACTTGCAGCCCATATCCGTGTTGGTGTCTTTGAACAATGTGTTGGTGGTCAATCCCAGTGTCAAGATCAATTCAGTCAATGAGTTGATTGCGCTTGCCAAGGAGCAGCCTGGAAAGTTAAATTACGCCTCCAGTGGCAGCGGGACGAGCATTCACATGTCGGGTGAGATGTTCAAATTCATGGTCAATGTCAACTTGATTCACATCCCCTACAAGGGCAGCGCCCCTGCGGTCACGGATTTATTGGGTGGGCAGGTGATGATGATGTTTGACAACATCCCCTCCTCGATGCCGCATATCAAGTCTGGCAAACTCAGAGCCATTGCAACCACGGGTGCCAAAAGAGATCCATCCTTGCCTGATTTGCCAACCATTGCAGAGGCCGGTGTACCAGGGTATGAGGCTGGCGTTTGGTTTGGTCTCATGGCCCCATTGGCCACGCCCAAAGAGATCGTTGCCAAGTTGAATGCGGAAATTGTCAAGGCCTCCAAGTCGCCCGAGTACATCAAGAAGATGAACGAGCAGGGCTATATCGTGCTGGCAAGCTCAGCCGAGCAAATGAGTGAGATGAGCCGCGTTGAATACGCCAGATGGGGCCCCATTGTCAAGGCCTCTGGTGCCAAGGCGGAGTGATGGCACAGCGCCATTGAGCGCGCAAGCTCCAAAAGGCTGAAATTTAGCCCTTTAAAAGGCCTTTTGATTGATCTTTGTAAGAGCTCTTTTGCAAAGGATGCATTAAACTGCACCTGGGTATCCTTTCGCAAACCTTTTGTCTTTTGTGTCATGCAAGTTCTCCCAACCGTTCTACATTTATATCAACAAAGTCTGAAGGCGTCTCTTCATCCCTTGCGTTCTTCTTTGCGATGCTGACAGCGCACCAATTGGCGGCCAAAAAGGGTCGCGTGACGTTGTTTGAAAACATTGACTTTGAGTTGCATCCTGGGCAGTGGCTTTTCTTGTCCGGCGCCAATGGTTCGGGCAAAACCACTTTGCTCAGAATTCTTTGTGGCTTAGGCCAGCCCGAGCGCGGGCAAGTGCTTTGGAGAAATGCCCCTACCCAGATTGATTCCACCCCATTGCGTCGAGAGATGATGTATGTGGGGCATGCCTTGGGGCTCAAGGAGGAGTTGAGTGCTTTAGAAAATTTACGCTTTCATGCGCAGTTGACACAAACCGTGTTTGAGATGGCCAAAACCCAAGACGTATTGGCCTCTTTGGGTTTGAGGGGCCGTGAGAATTTGCCCCTTCGTGTGCTGTCTCAAGGTCAAAAAAGACGGGTGGCTTTGGCCAAATTGTTGCTCTATCCGCTGCCGCTTTGGATTTTGGATGAGCCTTTTGTCGCGCTGGATGCGCAAGGATTAGAGGTATTGGTGCGAGGGATACAAGCGCATTTGGCGCAACAAGGACTCTTGGTCTACACCAGCCACCAAAGGGTGGAGATTGATGCGCCTGGGTTGGAAGTGAGTTTGAGCCCATGAGTGTCTTTTGGAGTTTGGTGCAAAGGGATCTCTTGCTGGCTTTGCGTCGGCGCACAGAAGTCTTGACGGGCTTGTTCTTTATGGTGATTGTGGCCAGCCTTTTTCCCTTGGCGATTGGCCCAGAGATGGATTTCCTTCGTAGAATGGCGCCAGGTATTTTATGGATTGGGGCCTTGTTGAGTTCTTTGTTGAGTTTGCCCAGGCTGTTTGAGGCGGATTTTTTGGATGGAACGCTGGAGCAATTGGTCTTGCTTCCATCCAATTTGGCGCTCAATGTGGGTGCAAAAATGACATCTCACTGGCTTTTAAGTGGATTGCCTTTGGTCGTTTTGGCGCCATTGTTGGGGCTGCAGTTTGATTTGAGTGCTGATTTGGCTTTGAGCTTGATGCTCACCTTGTTGATGGGTACGCCCATTTTGACCTCCCTAGGTGCCATAGGCGCCGCCCTGACTCTGGGTGTTCGAGGTGGCAGCGTCTTGTTGTCCTTATTGGTGTTACCCTTGATGACGCCGGTCTTGGTTTTTGGTGCAGGGGCACTTGAGGCTCAAATGGGAGGCTTGGGTATTCAAGCGCATCTCTCGCTCTTGCTGGCCATGATGCTGGCCAGTGTGGCGTTGAGTCCCTTGGCTTGTGCGATGGCTGTGAGGTTGTCGCTCGAATAGGGGTTCAAGAGTTTTTTGTTTTTCATTCATTTAAATACATGGTCATGAGCATTCATTGGTTTTATTACGCGGCCCCGCAGAACTTCTTTCGCTTGAGTGCACGTTTGTGGCCTTGGTGCGCTGGCTTGGCTGGCGTTTTGGCTGTGATGGGTTTGTGGTTGGGGCTGGTTGTTGCGCCCATTGACGCGCAGCAAGGTGAGGGCTACAGAATCATCTTTGTGCATGTGCCTGCCTCTTGGATGTCGATGGTGGTCTATTTGGCCATGGGTTTTTGGAGTGTCTTGGGTCTGACGTTCAAGACCCGTTTGTCGGGCATGATGACACAGGCCTTGGCGCCAACAGGGGCCATCTTTGCGGCCTTGTCTTTGTGGACTGGCGCCTTGTGGGGCAAGCCCATGTGGGGCACTTGGTGGGTCTGGGATGCTCGGCTGACGTCGGAGTTGATTTTGTTTTTTTTGTACGTGGGCTTTATCGCATTGACCTCAGCCATTGATGACGTCAAAAGGGCTGAGCGAGCGGGGGCATTGATCTCCATAGTGGGCTGTATCAATGTGCCGATCATTTATTTTTCCGTCAAATGGTGGAACACCCTGCACCAAGGTGCAAGCGTGTCTCTCACGCAGTCCCCGTCCATGGCACGTTTGATGTTGTGGGCCATGCTGTTGATGGCCCTCTCCTTTTGGTTTTATACCGTGGCGATTGTGTTTTACCGAGTGAGGAGTTTGATTTTACAAAGAGAGCGCGAGAGCCAATGGTTAAAACGTTGGTTTGATCAAGCGCAAGCGCCAAAGGCGAATGGGATCTGATATGGACATGCCTATCTTTTCAGTGCATTGGGACTCGTTGAATGATTTTTTTGCAATGGGTGGTTATGGCCTTTATGTTTGGGGCAGTTTTTTAGTGTGTGCGCTCTTGCTCTTGATCGAATGTGTTCAAGCCAAGCGTGTCTGGCATGAGGAGCTGAACCATTTGGCTCAGGCCTACGAGCTCGATGAGGGCTTAGCACGCTTGCGTGAGGAGAGGTCATGAGCAAAAGAAGTCAGCGTTTTTGGGTGATTGCGACGGGCGTTGTGATCTTGGCTTTGATCGTGACCTTGGTGCTCAATGCATTCAACAGCAATTTGGTTTTTTTCTTCACGCCCACACAAATCTTTCATGGAGAGGCTCCCAAGGGACAAGCTTTTAGGGTGGGCGGCATGGTCAAAGAGGGGTCTTTGAAACAGGTCGATTTGAGTCACGAGTTTCTTGTGACGGACAATGAACGCGATGTGCGCGTGACCTACAAAGGCTTGTTGCCCGACTTGTTCAAAGAGGGCAAAGGTGTCGTGGCGCAAGGGGCCATGGGCGAGGAGGGAGTTTTTGTGGCGTCCCAAGTTTTGGCCAAGCACGATGAAAATTACATGCCCCCTGAGGCCAAGGCTGCCATGGATCAAGCGGCCCTTCGCAAGGCCACTGAAAGTGTGAAAGCACCCTAATGCCTGAGCTTGATGTGCAATTTTATTTTTCATTTTGTTGGGGCAAGCACACACCACGGTGTGACGATTTGACTTGCCCTCAGGCCGCGTTCAAGGTGGACGCAAAAAGGATTTTCTATGTTGGTTGAAGTGGGTCATTTTGCTTTGATATTGGCTTTTTTGGTGGCCCTCATTCAAGGGGTGTTGCCATTGATCGGTGCGGCTCAAGACCGCGTGGCCTTGCAGGCTTTGGCCAGGCCCAGTGCGTACCTTCAGTGGGCCTTGATTGCGTTGGCCTTTGTGTGTTTAGAGTGGGCGTTCTTGCACAACGACTTCTCGGTGGCTTATGTGGCCGAGCACTCCAATCGGTTGCTGCCCAAACCGTATCAGTTTGCGGCTCTTTGGGGTGGACATGAGGGCTCTTTGTTGTTGTGGGTTTTTCTATTGGGTTTTTGGGCCTGTGCGGTGTCCATGTTTTCTAAATCCTTGCCCTTGTCGATGGTGGCACGAGTGCTTGGCGTGATGGGTTTGATTTCAACCGGTTTCTTGGCATTTATCTTGTTCACCTCCAACCCTTTTTTGCGATTGCTACCCCCCGCACTTGAGGGGCGAGACTTGAATCCTTTGCTGCAAGACCCAGGCTTGGTGATTCATCCGCCGATGCTTTATATGGGTTATGTGGGCATGTCGGTGGCGTTTAGTTTTGCCATTGCGGCTCTTTTGGCAGGCCGCTTGGATGCGGCATGGGCGCGTTGGTCCAGGCCTTGGACGGTGATTGCGTGGACTTTTTTAACGCTTGGGATTGGTCTGGGATCATGGTGGGCGTACTATGAGTTGGGCTGGGGTGGATGGTGGTTTTGGGACCCTGTTGAGAACGCCTCTTTCATGCCTTGGTTGGTGGGCACGGCGCTCATTCACTCATTGATGGTGACTGAAAAAAGAGGCGTCTTTAAGGCCTGGACGGTCCTCTTGGCCATTGCGGCTTTTTCGCTTTCACTCTTGGGCACATTTTTGGTGCGTTCCGGCGTGCTGACCTCTGTGCATGCGTTTGCAACCGATCCGACGCGTGGGGTTTTTGTGTTGATTTTTTTGGCCTTGGTGGTGGGCTCGTCCTTGGTACTTTTTGCATGGCGTGCGCAGGCCGTAACGGAGAATGCAAGCATGGGCTTGCTTTCGCGAGAGACCTTTTTGTTGGTCAACAGTGTGTTGATGAGTGTGGCCACTTTGGCGGTCCTTTTGGGCACCTTGTACCCTTTGATTGTGGATGCCTTGGATCTGGGCAAACTCTCAGTGGGCCCGCCTTACTTTGATGTGGTCTTTGCCCCTTTGATGGTGCCATTGATTTTTCTCATGGTGCCTGGTAGTTTGGTTCGATGGAGACAATCCAACTTCAAGGACTTGTTGCCACAATTGATTTGGCCCCTTGTGTATGGTTTGAGTTTTTCTTTGGCCTTGTCGCTTTGGATGGGGCAACTTTCTGCGGGTGTGCTGCTTGGATTTGCTTTGGGCGGCTGGGTTGGCTCGGCAGTCCTGATTCAAATGTTCAAGCGACTTCATCTGCCTGGGCGCATTGGGGGCTCGTTTTGGGGCATGCAACTCGCGCATTTGGGGTTGGCCATTGTGGTGGTGGGCATCACGGGTGTGAAGTCGTTTGAAATCGAAAAAGATGTGCGCATGGGCTTGGGGGACCAAGTCACCTTGGAGAATTATGTATTCAAGCTTGTGGGCCTGTCCGAGGTGCAAGGCCCCAATTACAAGGCCGTGCGCGCTCAAGTTCAAGTGCTTCACAATGGGGTTGAGTATAAAAATTTGTATCCTGAGAAAAGGCGCTACAACTCCTCTGCGATGCCCATGACCGAAGCGGCCATTGATTCTGGTTTCATGCAAGATCTCTACGTTTCTTTGGGAGATGCGTTGGCCGGTCCAACGCCACAGTGGAGCATGCGTGTTTACTTCAAGCCCTTTGTGCCTTGGCTTTGGGCCGGAGTTTTGGTCATCGTGTTGGGCGGTTTTTTAGCCGCTCTTGACAAACGCTATCGCGCAGGTCCAACACCATGAAGGCAGGCTTTAAATAAATGTGTTTTGGAGTGAGATCATGGGACAAAAGAAGTTTTTAATTCCACTGGTTCTGTTTTTGGGCTTGGTGGTCTTTTTGGCTCTGGGTTTAAGAAAAGACCCAAGGGAAATCCCCTCTCCCTTGGTCAACAAGGCGGCTCCGGCATTTGAGTTGCCCACTTTAAAGGGGCCTGAGCATTTTTCACCCAAAGATTATGCGGGCAAGGTTTGGATGTTCAATGTCTGGGCTACTTGGTGCGTGTCTTGTCGCGATGAGCATCCTATTTTGGTGGCTTTTGCACAAAGAACGGGTGTGCCCATCGTGGGTTTGAGTTACAAAGAGATTCAACCTCAAGATGAGGAAAAGGGGTCCATGACACTTCAAGAGAAGTTAAGTTTGGCCAGAAAGAGGAGTGATGTTTGGTTGAGGCGACATGGAGATCCCTATCAACTGACGGTTTTCGATTTAGATGGGCGTGTGGGCATCGATTATGGTGTCTATGGTGTTCCCGAGACGTATGTGATCGATGGCCAAGGCATCATCCGTTACAAGCATGTGGGAGCGATGACGGCTGAATTGTTGGCCAATCAAGTGCTGCCTTTGATTCAATCCTTGACGCCGTCGTCTTAAAGCACTTGAAAGTCATCAAGATGAACATGCTTCATGGTTTGGGTTTTTACTTTGACAAGCGTTTGGTTTTGGCGTTTCTTTTGTCGATCAGCCTGTGCGCATGGTCGCTGGAAGCGCAGCCGATGGCCGAGGACCCTGTCGTGGAAGCCAGGCTCTTGGTGATTGCACAAGAACTTCGCTGCTTGGTCTGTCAAAATGAGTCTTTGGCCGCATCAAGGGCAGAGCTTGCCGAGGATTTAAGGCGAGAGGTGCGAATTTTGATCAAAAAAGGCAACACGGATCAAGAGATCAAGGACTTTTTGGTTTCTCGGTATGGGGATTTTGTGTTGTATCGCCCTCAAGTCAAGCCATTGACTTGGGGCCTTTGGTTTGGGCCCGCCTTGGCGCTCTTGTGCGGTCTTTGGTTTTTAATGGGTCATCTCAAACAACGTTTAAAAAACGCTCCTGCCTCAAAGCATTTGAGCCGTGAGGAGCAAGAGCGATTGAACAAGATATTAAAGGATTGATGTGATCTCAAGTTTGATTTATTTTCTAATTGCATCCCTGGCCTTGATCTTTTTGGTCGTTCTCATCTTTTACTGGCGTGCGCGTCGCTTCAACGCCCAGCAAAAAGCCTTGGATGAACAGCAATCGAGTCTTCCTCATGGCGATGACGCTCCTGCGCAAAGCGCTTCCAACAAGGAGCTCGTTTTGGCGCAAGCGCAGGTGTTTAAGGCGCAAGTGGCCGACCTTGAGTTGGAGCGTTCCAGAGGGCTGATCACGGAGGAGGAGTTTGCTCAAGCCCATGACGAGTTGGCCAGGCGTTTATTGGAGGACACCTCAGGCACAACGAACGCGCCAGACGTGCTTTCTCCAAAGGTGCCTCAAATTTATCGCTATAAATGGCTCATGGCCTCATTGTCGGTGTTTTTGTTTGCGGCCTCTTTGGGGCTTTATTTGACAATTGGGCAGCCTTCTGCCTTGGATCCTCAGACCTTGGCCAATGGCGTTCAAGACGAGGGGGATTTCAATGCGGCCCAGCACGCGCGCTCTCCAGAAATGCTTGCCAAGATGGCGCAAGAGATGCAAGAGCGTGTCAGCAAGGAGCCCAATTCTGTAGAGGCTTGGACCATGCTGGCGCGTGTTCAAAGGGCTCGGGAAAATTTTTCTGAGGCCAATGACGCATTTAAGAAGTCCCTAGAACTCAGTCGCAGCGATGATGTGGCCATTGAGCGAGCAGAAGTGCTGGCGATGATGAATCAAGGGCGTTTTGAGGGTGAAAGCATGCAAATCATCGAGGCGGTTTTAAAGGCCGATCCCGATCAAGCCAATGCATTGTTGTTGGCTGGAAGTGCCGCATTCTCCCAAGGCAAGTACCAATTGGCTTTGGAGCGTTGGACGCGGGTTCAAAAGCAATTGGAGCCCAATTCAGCTGAGGCTCAAAGTCTGGATCAAGTCATTGCCCTGTCCAAGGAGAAATTGGGCATGAAGCCGGATGCCGCACTTGTGAAAGAAAAAATGCCGGCAAGCGCGAATGCCAAAGCGCGTATCAAGGGCCAAGTGGCATTGGCACAGGACCTTGTAGCCAAAGTGGATAAAGCCGACAGTGTGTTTGTCTATGCCACTGAGCCCCAGGGTTCACGCATGCCCATTGCCATCTTGAAAACCAAGGCCAGTGCTTTTCCCTTGTCCTTTGAGCTCAATGATGAATTGGCCATGGCACCTGATAGAAAACTTTCTCAATTCAATCAAGTGTTGATCCATGTCCGAATCTCCAAGAGTGGTCAAGCCATGCCCCAGCCAGAAGATTTAGGCCTCACGACTGGACCCGTCTCGGTGGGTGCTCAAAATATGCAACTCAAAATCGAAGGCTTGTACAAGTCCAAGTGAGTCTTCAGTCAAGACCCCAAGCAAAGTACAAAATCAGTGCGTCGTGAACGCCTTTATCTTTGCCTGTTGCAAGGAGGAGGAGGGCCTAAAAAAAGAGCTGGCAACAAGTGTCTTGCTGTTTTGATCGATGAGGGGACATTTGATGAGAGAAGCCCTTATGGGTTTTGAGTCAATAGGCAAGCGTCAACTCATCAAAAAGCCATGCATCCTTGCAAAGTGCAAAGTTTGTGTTCTGCTTTTGACACCCAATCTTCTAAAGAGTCTCCAAAGATGGACCTTCACGGTGTGCTCACTGATGCTGAGTTCGCTTGCAATATCTCGGTTGGACAAGCCCCTGTCAAGCATCAAAATCAATTGCTTTTGGCGTTTAGACAGCTTGGTGTCACTGCCAGCTGCGACGGGCAAGTCTTCATCGTCCTCTTCAGTGGATTTCTCTTCGGTAAAGAGGCCAGACAATGCACTGGTGATGTCACTGGCTGGCAAGGACTTCTCAATGAAGAGGTCTGCTCCTGCTTCTAGGCAGGTTTCTTCCGCCTCACCTGAAGGCATGGCGGAGATGACCACCAAGGGCGTCTCTGGGTACATGGCCTTGATGTCTGTGATCGCACTCACGCCCTTCACCCCAGGCAGTAAAAGATCAAGGACAAACAATTCGGGCGGGCCATTTTTAATGATGGCGGCTTGTAACTCGCTGAGCTTTTCAAGCTCCACCACTTTAGAAGCCGGCTTGATTCTGCGAAGCAGCATGCCCAAAGCTTGTCTGAGCAGGGGATGATCATCGATTACGTATAGACTCATGATTTAACTTTCTGATCAATAATTCAGGCCCATGGCCTGACGAACATCCTTCATGGTCTCTTGAGCAGTTTGTCGGGCCTTTTGAGTGCCTGCGTCCACTATCTCACGAACCAGTTTGGGCTGGGTTAAAAAACGCTCTGCACGCTCTAGCATGGGTGCTTGTTCTATCAAAATCTGTTCAATGATGGGCTGTTTGCATTCAAGACAGCCAATACTCGCATTTTGACAACCTTTTTGAACCCAGGCCTTGGTGTTTTCATCAGAGTAAATCTGATGAAACTGCCAAACGGGGCATTTGGCAGGGTTGCCAGCGTCGGTGCGTTTGACTCGGGCGGGGTCGGTTGGCATTTTGCGGATTTTTTGTTCAAGCGTTGCTTTTTCTTCACGAATCGCAATGGCGTTGTTGTAACTTTTGCTCATCTTTGCGCCGTCAAGGCCGGGAAGCTTGCTCGCTTGGGTCAGCAAGACCTGGGGTTCTGTCAAGATCGTAGAGCCCGTGCCTTTAAAGTAGCCCTCTAAGCGTTCCTTGTCCTTGGCGTTGAGGAGGGCTTCATGGTGCACAAAGCTTAAAGCGCCCTCTAAAGACTTTAAATCCCCGGTTTCTTGAAATTTCTTCCTCGACTTTTCAAAACGTTTGACTTGTTCAGGGTTGAGTTTTTGAAAGGTTTGAAGCAGCTTTTCTTCAAAATCGATCTCTTTGCCGTACAGATGGTTAAAGCGCCTGGCAGCCTCACGGGTCAACTCTACATGCGAAGCTTGATCTTCCCCAACTGGCACATACTTGGCTTTGTAGATCAAGATGTCGGCCGCTTGCAACAAGGGGTAGCCAAGAAAGCCGTAGGTGGAGAGGTCCTTGTCTTTGAGTTTCTCTTGTTGGTCTTTGTAGGTGGGAACGCGCTCAAGCCAACCCAAAGGCGTACCCATTGCCAAAAGGGTAAAGAGCTCTGCGTGCTCAGGAATGCGGCTTTGCAAAAAAATGGTGCAACGCTCCGGATCTAGGCCCGCGGCAAGCCAATCAATGACCATTTCATAGACATTTTTCTCTATGATTTCTCGGCTTTCATAATGGGTGGTCAGCGCATGCCAATCCGCCACAAAGTAAAAGCACTCCATCTCAGATTGAAGCCGCACCCAGTTTTTAAGGGCGCCATGGTAGTGACCTAAATGCAAAGCGCCAGTGGGACGCATGCCTGATAAAACACGATCTTTCATACGGTTAAATGGACCATCAAATCGAGAGGGCTTAGCAACCAAGCGACCATTTGATAGGTCAAACTCATCAAAGGTTGCATCCAGATCTTGTTGATGGCCCCAATCATGACCAAAAACATGACCACAAAGAACCCATAGGGTTCTATGCGAGAAAACGCTTTCGCCGCTTCCCAGGGCAAAAGGCCAACAACTATGCGCCCGCCATCCAAGGGAGGAATGGGAAAGAGGTTAAAGACAAACATCACGACATTGACCAAGATGCCAGCTTGGCACATGGATAAAAAGAAGCGCTCTTGGACTTGAAAGTTGCCCAAAGTGAAAAAAAGTGCACCCCATAAAAGGGCTTGGAGGAAATTACTGGCTGGACCAGCCAACGCGACCCAGACCATGTCTCGTTTGGGGTGTCTTAAATTTCCAAAACGAACAGGCACCGGCTTGGCATAGCCAAATAGCAAAGCACCTGAGGTCGCAAAATACAGCAACAGCGGCATCACGATGGTGCCCATTAAGTCAATGTGGTTCACGGGGTTCAAAGTCACGCGCCCTTGCATCCATGCCGTATCATCGCCTAAAAACCTAGCCACATAACCATGCGCTGCTTCATGCAATGTGATTGCAAATAAAACAGGCAATGCAAAGATCAAAACGGTTTGAATGAGCTCATTGGTATCCACATCTGCATTGTGCCATCAGGCATGAGATTTGTAACTAAAAGTTACACCTAATGCGCAAAAAGAGCACTAAATTAACCTTTTTTTGGCTTTTTTTAGGTTAATTTAAGTGTAATGAAATACCTAAAAGAGACAAATCCCCGCCTCCTTGGCGGATCAAAACAGGTTCTCCCAAATGCGCCATAGGGGTCAAATCTAGGACCGTGGTGGGCTCTTGTGAGACTGCTCCAGCATCAATGATGGTGCAGAGTTGTTGACCAACGCGATGGCGAATTTCCTCAGGGTCATTCAGTGCTTGTGGCTCATTGGGCAAAATTAAAGTCGTGCACAACAAGGCTTGGTCGTGGAGGCTTAAAAGGGTTTGAACAACTGGGTGCTTTGGCACGCGGATGCCGATGGTTCTTCTTTGTGGATGGCTCACCCGTTTGGGGACCTCTTTTGTGGCATCAAGTATGAAAGTAAAAGCGCCAGGTGTTGCGGTTTTTAAGAGTCTGTACTGGCGGTTGTTCACTTTTGCATAACTTGCCAGCTGCGTTAAATCTTTGCACATGAGCGTCAGTAAGTGGCGATCATCGACGCCGCGGATTTTTCGAATGGTTTGCACGGCCTGAGGATTATCAAGTTGACAGACCAAGGCATAGCTCGAATCGGTTGGGATGGCTAGAACACCTCCTTTGGACAAAGCCAAGGCCGCCGCGCCCAACAAGCGCTTTTGAGGATGGGTTGGATGAATCTCTAGGTATTGTGCTGACATGAACAAAAGCCAATGGAGTTTCAAGTGAAGCTGAATTATCAACCCGACCAATCGTGCAGACCAAGACTTGGCTGAGCTTTGCGCAAAAAACGACATCCCACAGCGGGTCTTTAACTGTTCAATTAAAGCGGTCTGTTTAGGCTACATTAATAGGCCTGAAGAGGTCATGGAGAAAAGGTTTGAATTGTCAAAGCAAAAGGACTCGCTTAAGAGCGGTTTTAAACAGCGAGGCGTGTTTTTTTCCGGCATCCGTTTTTGATCCCTTGTCGGCCAGAATGGCCGAGCAATTGGGGTTTGAATTGGGCATGTTGGCAGGATCGGTTGCTTCTTGGCACGTGCTTGGCGCTCCCGACCATGTCGTTTTGACCTTGAGTGAACTTGCAGAAACGGCCCACCGCATTTGCAGGGCCAGTGAAATTTCATTGCTCGTTGACGCAGACCATGGGTTTGGAAATGCTTTGAATGTAAGGCGAACAGTTCAAGAGCTTGAGGACGCTGGTGTCAGTGGCTTGACCATCGAAGATACAGAGTTGCCGCAAACATTTTCCAAGCCCGCTAAAGGCTTGATTGATCCGTTGGAGGCGAGGGGGAAGTTTCAAGCGGCACTTCAAGCCAGAGACGACCCTGCGCTTTGTGTGTTTGCCAGAACAACGGCTCTCACAGCATTGCCCATAGAGCAGGCCTTGGAGAGAATCGAGCTCTATGCAACGTTGAAAGTGGATGGTCTTTTTTTGGTAGGTGTTCAAAACTGGGAACAACTTAAGGCCGTGAGGGCAATCACGAGCTTGCCGCTGCTGCTGGGAAGTACGCCCAAAGAGATGAAGGATCCCAAAGCGTTGTCGAGTTTAAATGTCAAAGTTGCTTTGCAAGGTCACTCCCCATACACCGCAGCGATTCAAGCCACTTATGAGGAGCTCAAAAGACTACGTGAGAGTACAAGTACTTTGAAAGCGCCCGAGATAGAGAGAGAAATTATTGAGCAGGTTGACCAAAGACGCTGATTATGAAAATTGGATAAAAACTTACCTCCATTCACCCAAATGAATCCCCCCATCTTTAAAAACTTCTATGGTTCTGTTGCAAGCTTTATTTTGTGCATTCAAAGTTTAAGCTGTGCAATGGCACAAAACTGGCCTGCGGGACCTGTACATATGATCGTGCCGTTCCAAGCCGGGGGATCTACCGATTTTTTGGCAAGGACACTAGCGCAACGTTTTTCGGAACGCGTTCAACAAACGGTGATCGTTGAAAACAGGCCCGGCGCCAATGGAACCGTTGGTGCTAGTTATGTTGCAAAGTCTTTGGGAGATGGTTTGAATTTGTTGCTTGTGCAAGCGGGTTTTGCATCCAATGCCAGTCTTTATAAAAGCAATACATTTGATCCTGTGAAGGACCTCACGCCCGTGTCGTTGTTGGCCTCAGGGCCGTTGGTGCTGACAGTGAATGTGAATTTACCTGTTAAAAATGTAAAAGAGCTGATTGCACTCGCAAAAGCCAAATCCGGTGAGATTAATTTTGGATCTGCCGGAACTGGATCTTTGCCCCATTTGGCACCTGAGCTATTTAACTTAATGGCTGGCACCAAAATGACTCACATTCCCTACAAGGGTTCAGGCCCTGCACTCAATGACGTGATTGGCGGGCAAGTGCCGGTGTATTACATGAATTTGGTCTTGAGCTTGCCTTATTTAAAGGCCGGAAAATTAAAGGCTTTGGCAGTCACGAGTCTAACGCGTTCGCCCATTGCGCCAGAAATTCCAACGCTGGCAGAATCGGGTTTGGCAGGTTATGACATGTCAACCTGGTACGGCATTTTGGTATCGTCTAAAACGCCAAAAGGGATTGTAAATAAAATCAGTCAAGATTTGGCTGCAGTCTTGCACGAAAGCGCCATGACAGAAAAATTCTACTCAGACGGTGTCTCCGTGGTGGCAGGTACGCCAGAGCAATTTCAGGAGTTTTTGACGCATGAGACTTTGAAGTTTGCAAAAATCATTCAGTCAGCAGGCATCAAGGCCAGTGATTGACGCAAAAAAGCTTGGGTTAATCATCATGCGTCTATTTTTTAAGCCGTATAAGTTGAGCAGTTGATTCATCAGTCGCTGATCAAGTGCGCACTGTCTAAGTCAAAACCATCAAAAGGGACCAACCCGCTCCGCTATCTAGACATGCCTTGGCCATTAAAGTCTGCGCCCTTGCCATGCCAGCTGCGCCACCCGCAAGCAAGACCTTACCGCAGTCACCTTTGTGCGTTGTCTGATTTCGCTTGCGTGCGTTCATCAATTCAAGCGCTTCAAAGGGGCTCATTTTTGTGGCCGTATTTCAGGTATTTTCTAATTTGGCCTTGAAGTTAAGTACTTGCTCTAAAGTGTTTTCACCAGTTTGATCAGGTGGGTAGACAGGCCAAAGCTCTGAGTGGGGGAGGAGTTCTTTCAAGGCCCAGGAGGCAGATCGGGTGTGACGCGTGTCGGCGCCAGACATGATGAGAGAAGGCGTTTGTATACCCATTAATTCATCTCCCGATGCCCCACTTGGCATCGTATCGGTAAAGATATGGTCTCGACTTTGTTCACAAATGGAGATGTACTCATTCAAATCCATTTTTAAAAGAGACTTGGCAAATTCGGGGTCGTGCACAGAAGGGGAGCCCCAGGGCCCGATTTCTGGATCCATCCAAAAATTCTCGCCTTTAGGTGCACGATCAATAACGGCTTGAATGCCGTGTGCTTTGACAAAATCAATATGGCGTTGAAAAAATGACGTTCCTTTTCGTTTCCACAAAAAACCACCCACTGGCCAATGAAGCAAAAGACCCTTACAAGCATTCGGATGCCGGGTGGCGAATGCTGTTGCAAGGGAGGCGCCCATGCAGCACCCTAAAATGTAGGCGCTGTCAAAGCCTGCCAAGTCAAGCAGGGCTTTGGCCTCTTTTACATAAAGATCCCATGACAAGGGCTCAATTCGTCCGCTTGAGAGGCCAGACTCGCGCCTGTCGTAGGCAATGGTTGTGAAGTGTTTAGAAAGGGTGGCAAGACCATCCATTTCTTTCCAAGCCTCTTTGCCTGCAAGGGCCGTCCATCTCGACATGACAGATCTCCAACCACCTGGCGCAAACATCAGCAACGCAGGTCCTTGTCCTTGTATTTGATAGTTGACTGATATTCCATTGATGTTTGCAAAAGGCACGGCCGAACTCCCAGAAAAATGAATGTGAACGATAAGTGTGTGTATGAAAGCTTTGATCTCAATATTTTAGAGGCAGTAATTTAAAACACATGCCCCACGGTTTGAGTGAAAATGTATCTTGCCGCGTCATGGCCATCAGTCTAAGCGATTTAAGTAAGGCAATCAAAAAGCTTTGATCAGGGAAAAATTATTTTCCCTGATAATTTGACCAAGCACACCCTATTCCGCAAATGGCAATGAGTGCAATGCCCATGCTGGCCCAAAAGTCGGGTATGTGTTGAAAGACGAGCCAGCCCAAAAGGGTGGCAAAAGCAATGCCGCTGTAGAGGTAGGGTGTGATGCTTGAAGCTGGAGCTCGAGCATAGGCCAAGATCAAAAGATAGTGCCCCAAAGTGCCGCTCAGGCCAATTAAAATCATCAGGCCCAACTGGAATGTGCTGATATCGGTGGTCCACCAGCCAAAGACCAAGCATGTTGCAAAAGCAGTCCCAATCCAGCCAGTAAAGAACTGCATGCTCAATGGGTTTTCGGTTTTTGCCATGAAGCTGGTCAGAATCTGAAAGAAAGCGTAAACGACCACCATGCAAATCGGGTACAGCGCAGCATGAAGAGGGACGTCCCCACCGGGGCGAACAATCAAGAGCGCCCCTAAAAACCCACCGATGATCAACAGCCAACGAAAAACAGAGACGTGTTCCTTCATAAAAAATTTGGCTAAAACAGTCACAAGCAAAGGCGTTAACATGCCAATGGCAGTGAACTCTGCAAGTGGAATATGCTCTAAACTTTTAAAACCAAAAAAACTGCAACCAAACAGCAACAAGCCCCTGAGCAGTTGGAGAGCAAAGCGGTTGGTTTTAAATAAGCCCAGTCCCTCTTTGGGTAACAAAAAAGCAGTGGTTGCCAAGGCTTGAAAAGCATACCTGAACCAAAGGACCATCAGCAGTGGCACGCTCGTCAGAACCACTTTGTTGGAGGTATCAAGAACAGCGATGCAACCCATGGCCAAGACGGCAAATAAAATACTCAAGGGGTTGGTTTTTTGCATGGCGATGAAGATGTAGAGTCAACAAAAGTTGTTAACTTGATGGGCAAGATCATTGCACTCGATCTTCAATCAATTCCCAAACGGGTTTGAGCTGACCGGAAAGCCAAGGCAGGCCCCCCAGATCAATGCGGCTCTCTGTGGGGCTGTGAAAGTCGCTTCCTCTTGATGCGGCTAAATCAAACTCAAGCGACATGTCTGCATACTTGACGTACTCATCTGGGGTGTGACTGCCGGTCACGACTTCGACGCCTTGTCCACCATGCGTTTTAAATTCGCTGAAAAAAGCGAACTCCTCTGTCGGCGTAAAACCATATCGCCCTGGGTGGGCGATCACGGCGACGCCGCCACATTCACGAATCCAAGTCACCGCATCTTTAAGGTGGGCCCATCGGTGTTCTACAAACCCAGGCTTACCTTCAGTCAAATAGCGTCTAAAGACTTCGTTGGTGTCTGTGCAGACACCACTTTCAACTAAAAAACGCGCAAAGTGAGTGCGAGAAATCAACTCTAAATTGCCTGCAAACTGAAGGGCGCCTTCAAACGCGCCGACAATGCCTACTTTTTCAAGTTGCGCTGACATTTCACGCGCACGCTGCTCGCGCCCACCCCGAGTGGCCTTGAGTCCTTCATTGAGCAAGGGGTGGGTGGTGTCAAATCCAAGTCCTACGATGTGAACGGTTTTGTGCGCAAAGGTGACAGATATTTCAACACCACTCAAATAGGGCAGTTTAAGGGACTGCGCAGCGTCAAGAGCGGCCGCTTGCCCACCGATCTCGTCGTGATCTGTCAAAGCCCATAGCTCCACCCCATTGGCCTTTGCTCTTTGTGCCAATGCTTTGGGCGTGAGGGTGCCATCTGATACAACAGAGTGGCAATGAAGGTCGGCGTTAAGAATTGAATTCACCAGTCTATTGTAATCTTGTTTGTTGACAAAAGGGTGCAGCAAAAAGACCACCATCAACAGGGTTATGCTCACCCTATTTTGAACAGGGGGTTGGGCGGTTAGCCAGAAAAATCAGATTGAATGAAAAGTTTGAGCTTTTCCATTCCACGCCATGTGTCGATCTCCAATTTATAGGCCAAACAGGCCCGTTGGTCTAGGGGTTCTCTGCGTCCAAACCAAATGCCATCGATTGACAAGTCACCCAGTTTTAACTTTAAAGACAAATGTTGCTCGCCCACAATGCGTTGCTCAAGCACTTGCATATCGTCCATGAAAACAGGGGCCAAGAAACCTTGTCCCCAAACCGTCGATTTGATTTTTTTTGCGACCTCTAACTGGCAGTTACCTTCCCCAAGACTGCCATCGATGAGCATGTCTTGGCTTAAATCTTGTGGGCTCAAAAGCTCAAGTGCTGTTTCTTGAAAAGCCACCTCAAACAAAGCGAGTTGATCCTCTTCAATGCTACAACCTGCAGCCATGGCGTGCCCACCAAATTGAACGATCAAATTGGGGTAGCGCTTGCTCATCAAATCCAAAGCATCTCGCAGATGAAAACCAGTGATCGATCTGCCTGAGCCTTTGAGCAAATGTGCTTTGCCTGGCGCAGAGCTGTTTGCAAACACAAAGGTGGGCCTGTGATAATGATCTTTGAGTCGTGAGGCCACGATGCCGATCACCCCTTCGTGGAAATCTGGATCAAAAATACTCAGTGCTGCGGGTGCAGTCTCGGTTTCATCCATCAGTGTCGTTGCAATTTCAAGTGCTTGCTCCTTCATCTCAAGCTCGATGGTTTTTCGGTCTTTGTTGATTTGATCTAAGGTTTGAGCCAATTGCTGGGCTCTTGCGTCATCGTTTGTGATTAAGCACTCAATGCCTAAAGTCATATCTGAGAGGCGACCTGCGGCATTGATTCTTGGGCCAATGGAAAAACCCAGGTCTTGGCTGGAGAGTTGTGCATGCTCTTTGCTGCACACAGCGATCAATGCTTTGAGGCCCAAGGGCATTTGACCTCTTCGAATTCGCTCAAGACCTTGGTGAACAAGACGGCGGTTGTTCAAGTCAAGGCTTACCACATCGGCCACGCTGCCAAGCGCAACAAGGGGCAAGAGTTGGTCAAGCTTAGGTTCTGGTTGGTCAGGTGCGCTGAAAACGCCTCTTGATCTCAATTCAGCACGCAAGCCGAGCAAGACATAAAACATCACGCCTACACCAGCCAAATGTTTGCTCTCAAAATGACAACCCGCTTGGTTGGGGTTGACAATGACATCTGCGCCAGGCAAAGAGTTCCCCGGCAAATGGTGATCGGTGATGATCACCTCCAGGCCAAGGTCCTTTGCCATCTTGACGCCCTCAATGCTTGCAATGCCGTTGTCCACAGTGATCAATATGTCAGCCTGGGTGCTTTTGACTCGACGAGCAATGTTAGGGGTCAAGCCATAGCCATCATTGAGCCTATCTGGAACTAAAAAATCGACAAATTTCGATCCCAGGAGCCTAAGCCCTGTCATCGCTACAGCACAAGCCGTTGCGCCATCGCAATCGTAATCGGCAACAATGCAGATCTTCCTTTGTGCTTGAATGGCATCGGCCAGTAATTTGGCGGCTTGGGCGTTGCCTTTTAAATGCGTAGGCGGGATCAAGTGTCTAAGAGAGAGGTCCAGTTCTTGCGCATGCTCAACCCCTCTTGAAGAGAACAGGCGGGCCAATAAAGGATGTTCGCCAGCTTGTTCTAACGATTTGGCAACTTCTGGATTGATTTTTCGAGCAATGAGTTTCATGACAAGAGATGTAGGGTGCTTCTTTCCCCCTTGAGTCTTTGCTTGAGGGTGTCCAAGATGAGACGTATCCCTCCCTTTTCTTGAACGTTCCAAATTTTAAAGCCCAGTTGCCCGCAAAGTATGATTTGGAGCTGAGGACGATGAGCAAGGGGTTTGAAAAACAATTCATCAATCTGTTTTAAGCCTTCAAACCATGTATTTAAATCATGATGCTGCATGGGTTTAGTGAGTTCGTGAATGCATAAAATTTGCATTTTTGTGTTTTGAAAGAGTTCATGCTCATGGTGCTCAGTGGCGCACACCAGTCCCAACGAGTCCCAAGATGTAGGTGTCATTCCGGTGCCCGAGAACCAAATCGAATTGACCGTATTTTGAGCGGATGGATGAGTCGGATGATCGTACAAAAACATTTGCACCTCACTTTGCAGTCTTCTGAGCAATTGAATGCTGGGCTCAAGTGAAGGGTCTGTATTGGCCACGTCTTTTTTGGACACGCCAATGAGCCAAGGCAGCACATCATCGTTCATGGCTTTACTCAAAGATGCGCTCGGTAGATTGATAAAGTGTTTTGAACGCGCAAGCCAGGCATCTTTTTTGTAAGCAAATAACTCGATGCCTTCGCTTAAAAATAAGGGGGCAAGTTTTTCTCTAAGTGCTTCGCTACTCTGAAGGTCGATATCGTAAAGGCCATTGAGCATGACGTGACCACCTCCAACTCTCCAATGGCAAAGATGCACCACTGCGAACCCCAGCGCTTCATCCAACGGGGGAGAACTGATCTGGTCAACTGCACTTTCATACGCGTATTGATAGGCAAGTGCACCCCTTGCAAAAAGGCCATCTCTGAAGGTTGAATCCAAGGCATAAGAAAAGGCCTTTTCAAACGATGAGCTTAAATGGGTCTCCTCGCAGGGGTGAAAGGATTCAGGGGCGGCTTTGAGCAGCAAATGCCTCAATCCAAGGAGTTCGACCCCTTTGAGGGTGGATTGTAGGATTTGATTTTGAGCGTATGCGGGCTCCAGTAGAGCGTGATCAATTAAAATGGTGAGCTTGTCATTGCTTATTTTCTCAAACAAGTTGGAAATTGAAGATTTTTGTGCGATTTTCATCACGCTATTGTGAACGATGAGACAATAGAGCCCAATAAGATGTTCAAAATATCCTCACTTCCCTTTGAGTGTCGTTTAGGCTGGCGGTATACGCGAGCTAGGCGCGGCTCTCGCAAAAATACTTTCATCTCCTTCATCTCAGGCGTATCGATGTTTGGAATCGCTCTTGGTGTAGCGGCTTTGATCATTGTTTTGAGTGTGATGAATGGTTTTCAAAAAGAAGTCAGGGATCGCATGTTGTCGGTGGTCTCCCATGTTGAAATTATGTCATCCCAAGACGCTTCTTTGGACGATTGGCAGTCACTGCAAGCCGACTTGGCTCAAAAGCCCGATGTTTTAGGCTCGGCGCCTTACGTGAGCGAGCAAGCCTTGTTGGTCAAAGGCGAGTTGATGCGAGGCTCCTTGATCAGAGGCATAGATCCACAACAAGAATACAAGGTGGCTGAGTTTGCGACTCAACTGCCAGATCAAATGACATCTCAGTTGCAACAGGGCCGATTCGGGGTTATTTTGGGCGAGGAATTGGCTTATGCCATGAACGTACAAGTGGGCGATGCCGTTGTTGTCCTGTCTCCTGGGGGGCAGTTCTCTCCAGCAGGCATGTTGCCTCGCATGAAACAATTGCGCGTCATTGGCTTGTTCAAGTCTGGTCATTATGAGTTTGACGCCTCTTTGGTGCTTTTGCATATTGAGGATGCCAAAGCCTTGTTCAGATTGAGTGGACCCAATGGTTTGAGAGTCAAGTTGCACAGACCTCAGCAAGCCAGAAATTTCTCACAAGAGCTTCAATCTCAGCTTGGAAGTGCCTATACGGTCAGTGATTGGACTCGCCAAAACAAGACATGGTTCGCCGCTGTTCAAGTTGAAAAAAGAATGATGTTTATCATATTGACTTTGATTGTTGCGGTTGCCGCATTTAATTTGGTGAGTACATTGGTCATGACCGTGACGGATAAATTGGCTGACATTGCAATCATGAGAACCTTGGGAGCAACGCCTGCATCCATCATGTTCATATTCATGATCCAGGGCTCCTTGGTGGGGGTGATAGGGACCTTCCTTGGCTTTGTCGGGGGCACTCTTGTGGCATTGAACATTGACGTAATCGTGCCTTTTATTGAGAATTTGCTGGGAGCGCATTTCTTGCCCAAGGACATTTACTTTATTTCAAGCATGCCCAGTGACCCCCAAACTGCTGATATTGCGCCCATTGTGATCATCTCTCTTTGTATGTCTTTCCTAGCGACCCTTTATCCCAGTTGGCGAGCAAGTCGAGTCAATCCTGCTGAGGCTTTAAGGTATGAGTGACACCAATTTGAAAGTTGTTCTTCAAGCTCGAGCAGTTTCTAAGCGCTTTCATGATGGGTTGCTAGATGTGCGTGTTTTGCAAGAGGTCAATTTAAGTTTGGGGCGAGGGGAGAGTCTTGCCATTGTGGGCGCCTCAGGATCGGGTAAAAGTACCTTGCTTCATATTTTGGGTGGGCTAGATCATGCCAGCCAAGGTGAGGTGCAATTGATGGGACATTCTTTGCCCAGCCTCACACCGAGTCAAATTGGATTGTTGCGCAATATGCATTTGGGATTTGTGTATCAATTTCATCATTTGTTGCCTGAGCTCAATGCTTGGGAAAATGTAGCCATGCCTTTGTGGATAAGGCGCGAGTCCTCCCAAAGCAGTCAAGCTCAGGCGCGACAATTGTTGACCCAGCTTGGGCTTTCTCAAAGGCTTGCGCATCGCCCCTCTGAGTTATCGGGGGGTGAACGACAAAGAGTAGCAATTGCCAGAGCGCTCGTGACCAAGCCAGCTTGTTTGTTGGCGGATGAGCCCACTGGGAACTTGGACAGGCAAACAGCCAAGGAGGTCTTTGAATTGATGCTGTCCATGTCAAAGTCGATACAGACTTCTTTTATTGTGGTGACCCATGATCCTGAGTTGGCCGCGCTTTGTGATTCGGTCATGCATTTAAAGGACGGTCATTTGTCGGGCTTGTCAAATGGCCATTGAGTGCTGGGACCTGTCTTTCAAAGCATGATGGAGTTGATCGATTCACATTGCCATTTGGATGCCTTGGAGTTTGAGGCAGATCGTCTTGAGGTTCGCCAAGCAGCCAGGCTTTTGGGCGTCAGTGCATGTGTGATCCCAGCCGTTGAGAAAGGGAATTTTCTAGCGGTCAAGAAACTGGCTCATCAAACCCAAGATTTCTACGCTTTGGGCATTCATCCCTTGTGCACACCTCAATGCAAAGAGGATGATTTAGCGGATCTGCACCAAGAGATCCAAGCCAGTTTGAGTGATTTGAGGTTGGTCGCCGTTGGCGAGATCGGTCTAGACGCTTGGGTATCTACACTCAACTGGCCATTGCAATTGCATTATTACAAATCGCAGTTAAAACTTGCCAAGCATTTTCAGTTGCCCGTGATTTTGCATGTCAGAAAGTCAGCCGATGATTTGCTAAAGGGGCTGCGTGAAATACAGGTGTCTGGTGGTATTGCGCATGCCTTTACGGGCAGCTTGCAACAAGCTCAGAAATTTATAGACATGGGCTTTTGTTTGGGTTTTGGTGGCGCGATCAGTTTTGACCGGGCCAATCGATTGCGCACCATGCTCAAACACTTGCCACTGAGTGCTATTGTGCTCGAGACGGACTCGCCTGACATTGCACCGAAATGGATTTATGTGCAAGCAAAAGAGCGAGCGAATGGGCGCCTCCAAGCAAGGAATGATCCAACGCATTTGCCACAAATTGCCCAAGTCGTTGCCGACATCAAAGGCATTGATTTGAAAGACTTGGCGTTTATTTCTTCACAAAACGTCCATCGTGTCTTTTCACGAATGCAAGAACACAAGACAAGCAATTCACACAAAACTTAAAAAATGAGGCGCTAGTTTTGAAAAAAAAATCAAATTTACCCGATGTAAATTTCTCTGAGCATGCGGGCGTACGCTACCTTCATTTGGGCAGTGAATGGGTCCAGGGATCCATGCGTTTAGACAGTCCTTTTGATATTCATCTTGAGTATGTCCAGCGAATGATGGCATGGCTGTTGTTGATGGAGCCTGAAACAATTGCGAGTCGTCATTGCATGCAGTTGGGCCTCGGTGCAGGGACACTTACGAAGTTTTGCTTTAAAAAAATAAAAATAAAAACAACTGCAATTGAAATTAATCCGCAAGTTGTTGCTGCTTGTAGGTTGTGGTTCAAGGTGCCCCATGACACAAAGCTTTTATCGGTCATTTTGGGCGATGCCAAGGAAGTGGTTGCACATGAGTTGTGGCGTGGCCAAATCGATGCGTTGCAAGTTGATTTGTACGACCAAGAGGCCGCCGCACCTGTGCTCGATAGCTATGATTTCTATAGAAACTGCAACCGTCTCTTGACACAGGATGGCGTCATGAGCGTGAATCTCTTTGGTAAAGATAGTCACTTCGATAGGAGCTTATCTCAAATCCAAGCGGCCTTTGAAGGCGGTTCGGTTTGGTGTTTTAAGCCCACCAAAGAGGGCAATACGATCATCATGGCTCAAAAGACTTCTATCGAATATACCAAAGCGTGTTTGATGGATAGAGCAGAGCGCATTCAAGCCCAATTTGGATTGCCTGCAAACAAATGGTTGAAGGCTCTAAGGCAACTATAGATTCCTCTTGTCCTCTCCTTTGAGTGATGTTAAATGTTATCAGTAGTGTCCCAACGTTGAACGCCCGGCGCGTTGCAACTCATTGATTTTATTTAAGAAATTCATGTTTTTTCTTGGTTCCGATTTCAACAATAATTCTCCAATAATGAGGCTTTTCCAGTCAATGGGGAAGTCTCATCATGAACCA
>CANJNC010000018.1 GCA_947475685.1 Comamonadaceae bacterium
CGATGACTTAGAGAGAGCGATTCGAGCTCAGGGTAACTTTGCTGAATATGCTCCATTTGGAATAGTCTTAAGTATTTGCCTTGAGTTAAATGGTGCTCCCTGGTGGTTAGTTGCTATTCCAGGCATCACTTTAATTATTGGGCGATATATTCATGCTTTAGGGATTAATGTTCCACCACCCGATTTCAGTAAGCGAGTAATGGGGATGAAACTTACTATTTGGACACTTATTCTGTTCATTGTGTTGAACTTGGGATGGTTGCTATATTCAATGTTTGGTTTGTATTTAGGTTGATACTTTGGAGCAGATGTTGATAGAGAAAAATATTATCGCTTCACTCAGGGGCGGTGTGATTGCCTGGGCGTTTATGGGACTTTTTGGAATTCCCTTTGCCGTATTTTTTGATTTGCTAGATGGGTGGCGTTGGAATCCCTATAATGCTATTTACGATCAAATGATTGTGAGCATATATTTTGCGGTGGGAATTTGTTCAGCGTTAGCAATCAAAAATCCTATTAAACATTCCAGCTTCTTATGGTTTATAGTTATATCAAGCTTCACACATGGGGGGGTTATGCTTTACCACGCTTCTCTCAATCCACATCATATAAGTCATTTATTGGGTGATGTTTGGATATTGGCTGGAGGGATTTCATTGGCTATCCCAATGTGGCGACTGAGGAAATATCATGATTAGATATCTTGGGGTATCTTGGAGATGCAGATTTTTTGTACCGTTTTTTTGAGGTTTTGCTAAACTTTCAACAGTATCGAGAATTGTTTGTGATGCAGTGCTCTTTAAATCCGCCGCTTCGTTAATAGAGGTCTACCGATTCGAATCTGGTTTAGGGTATCAGTATCCATAAGACTTCCAGAGGTATGAGTTCTTCTCGAGGGATATTTAACGCATATTTTTATTGGCGCAGTCGTTGCAAAAAATTACAGTTTTTTTTCGGAAATTGAATCAAAAACCGCATCATTTGATGTTAATATTTGACATACACTTAAGGAATTATGATGCGTACCACTGTCACGATTGATGAAGAATTGTTAACCAAGGCTCAAAGTTTATGCAAAACTTATGGCAACAATGATCTCATTCGAGAGGGTCTAAAGGCGTTAATTCAACGCGAAAGTGCAAAACGATTAGCCCTCTTGGGTGGAAGTGATCCAAAAGCCAATCTTCCTACACGCCGTAAAAGTGTCAAGATTAAATGATTCTTATTGACTCATCTGTTTGGATTGATTACCTAAGATCCAAAAACGAATACCTATTTAACCTTTTGCAAGAAGGACGAGTTTATATGCATCCCTTTATATTGGGTGAATTAGCTTGTGGACATCTTAAGAATAGAAGCACTACCCTATCTTTGTTGGCAGATCTGCCCATGATCAAGGTGGCAACCGAGATTGAAGTTCTGCACTTGATTGAATCGAGAAAACTGATGGGTAAGGGTATCGGTTATGTTGACGTTCATCTTCTTGCCTCTTTAATGTTATCGCCAGGAATAAAACTTCATACGGGCGACTTGCGATTGCAATCAGTTGCTGCAGAATTAAAATTGGCAAAGAAAATTACAATGCATTGAAAAGCAATAGTAGACTTGGTTTTGTCAGCACTGCCGAATATCGTTTTCTTCACAGTCTTGATACAATTTTTCATCTTGATTGAGTGGCGTCATTTCTAATTCCATTGAGAGTCTGTTAACAGTGTTTAACTCTGTCAATGTTGCAGTTCTTCTCGTATCCGCCGCTCTGTTAATAGCGGGCGTACCAGTTCTTTTCTGGTTTCGGGCACCAAGCACACATGCGTCTTCCAGAGGTATGACTCATCTGTGTCTAATTTAAGAAATACTCCTGTTGAGGTATTGACTCGTGTCCAGCGGCGGCAATGACGCTGGACTCCTCAGCAAAAAACTTGAAAATGTTAGAGGAACCAATGAACCTGAACCTAGGAGCTCTGTCCCTACCGCAACCCCTGAGATCTTCCATTTGCGAAAAGCTGATCCCGAAAAGGTTCACGGGTGACTGTTAGTGCCAATGAGGCCGTTGTTCCTTCCTCTGAGCTTCATGATGCTATGAAGAGGATCTAACTATATACGTCCTCGTGCTAAATCGTGCGTTTCTTGAACTTTTTCTCCAATGCCCGTCGCTCCTGATTCAAACGTCTGCATGCTCGTATCGTTATTTTCAAAAGTGACTAGAAACACTAATTAAGTTTCGTGTCAACTGCTGACTGTCAAATGCTCCATCATTGCCAACAGATTGTTTAAGGTCTTTTCATGCGGGAAGTTGTTCAGAGTCTGTGCTCTTGGCATAAGCCATCAATTGATCTGCCAAAGACGGTACGCAAAAACATAAAGCCTGCGTACTTTAATGATGGACTGCCACAGAGTATCAATAGCAAAGAACAGTTTCTTTGATAACCGCATTTTCTTTCTTGACGGGCATGCCGTTTGAGTTGAAGTATCCAAAGCCAAGTCAATTTAGCTTGCATCGATATTCAGATCAAGAGATTTTATAAAACCATATGTATATTTTTGTGCTGCGTGTAAGCATAAATCTCATCAAATCCTTCCTCTCTTCCTATGCCAGATTGTTTATACCCGCCAAAAGACGCACCTATAAAGTGGCTGCTTACATGATTGACCCACACAAAACCTGACTGAACACGTGAGGCAGCAACATGGGCACTTTTTAAATTTTGTGTCCAAATGGAGGCCGTGAGGCCGTACTCAACCGAATTCACCTGATCGAACATGTCTTCTTCATTTTCCCAGCGAATCACAGACAAGACTGGCCCAAAGACTTCTTCATTTGCAATGCGCATTTGTTGGGTAACATTTGTAAATATAGTAGGCTCAACGAACCAACCTTTTGCCAGCAAAGGGTCGCTTGGTGCTTTGCCGCCATGAACCAGTGTGGCCCCTTCATTTTTGGCAATTTCAATGTAGTTCATGATCTTTTCCCACTGAGCTTTGGAGACAATGCTGCCCATGGTTGTCTTAAGATCTGTGGGTATGCCAGGGACGTAATTTTTTACCTGCTCCAATACACCTTGCATCACTTCATCGTATACGGAGTGGTGTATAAACAATCTTGATGTCGAGCCGCAACTTTGTCCGCACCAAGTAAAGTTCATGCCATTGATCGCCGCAGGAATGGCTTTTTTAAGGTCTGCATCTGGGTAAATGATGCAGGCGTTTTTACCTCCCAATTCTAAGCTGATGTGTTTGAGTTGATCGGCCCCAGCTTTTGCAATGGCGCGTCCTGTGGGTACGCTACCGATTAAAGCAATTCTTGGAATATCGGGGTGTTTGACCAAACTTTGTCCGGCCACTAAATTTCCCGTCACGATGTTCAAAACACCTGGGGGTAAAACGCCATCGAGAAGCTCCATCATTCTGTAAGAGGACAAAGGCGCTTGGTAGGGGGGCTTCATGATCACGGTATTGCCCGTGATCAAGGGTGGCGCCATCTTGGCTGCGGTGAACATGATGGGATGGTTATAAGCCACAATTCTGGCACATACGCCATAGGGTTCTCGCACCGAGTAATTCAAGATGCCTTCGCCCATCGGAATCGTTTCTCCCTTGATCTCTGTAGCGAGTCCAGCGTAATAATCAATTTGTGCCGCAGCGATCAATGCATCTCTTTGCATCTCACTGATGGGATTGCCACAATTGGCCGCATCAAGCAAAGCCAGCTCAAAAGCGTTGTCTCTGAGAATTTGGGCGACTTTTTTGAGCATGCTTGCCCGCTCCAAGGGTTTCAATTTGGCCCATGCAATTTGAGCTTGTTTAGCCGCATGGACAGCCAAGTTGATGTCTTGCTCATTGGCTTCTGCACATGGCCCCAGGTTCTCCCCCGTTGCGGGGTTGAAGGTGTCGATGTATCCACCATGAGGCTTGTGCCATTTGCCACCGTAATACAAGTCGCGATGCTGAGGGAGAATGTCAGAGACAATGATGTTGTGAGGTAATTTGACGGTATTCATGATGATTTTAATTAACGTTTGTGTGCAGCTGAATTGGTCACTGTCTGACCGCTCATGTTTGCATCATAACCAGGTGCTACGCAGGCGTCGATGATGCAGGTGTACCCCTCTTTGACCCAAGCAACGGCTTGATCAAAGGCGGCTTGCAAGTCTTGCTTTCTTGTGATGGGCCCCAAGGCTTTTGCTCCCATGGAGGCGGCCATTTGTGCGATATCAATTTGAGGCTCTGAAATGCGTTGTCCTATCCATTTGTTCTCGATGGGTCGAGATCTTTCTTTGGCGACTCTTTCTTGATGTAATTCATCGTTGAAAAACGAGTGATTGTTGCATACCACGATGAGCATGGGAATGGCATATCGCACGGCAGTCCAAACTGCCGTGTTGCCCATCAAAAAGTCACCATCTCCAATGAGTGCCAAAGGAATTCTTTGAGAGTTCATCTCCTTCAAGGCCAGCCCAACACCAACTGCATTGCCTGGGCCAGCGCCTATGCCTCCCCCTCCCTCGGCGCCTAAATAGTCCATTGGGTGCGACCAGTGTAAATAGGCTCCGTTCCATCCAAGCGGTAGTCTAGCAATGCAGAGTTCTTCAATGGTCGTTAATTTTTGCAAGATGTCTGCAATGGCCCTTAGGCTGACCACATCGTCATTGGGTGCATTGGGCAGTTTGGTGCGAACAGGCCACTCGGATTTGGGTTTTTCTTGAACCCCGTGAACAAGAGCTTGGATGACATCGTCAGGCTCGCACAGCATAAAGACATCTGCAGCAGGCAAACTTCCCATGTCCATGCTCCATCCACGGTGAATGTGCATATCCAAAGAGACATGAATCACTTTTGCTTTCAAAGGCACGCCTTGGAGGGATTGTTTGAAGGCACCACCTGGATCCACCCAATCAAATAAAACGACCACCTCTGCCTCTTTGACTGCCTTGCACGCATCTGGGCTCATAAAGTATCCGGGAGAAGAGCAATGCTGTGGATGATGGGTCGGGAAAACAGCTGCATTTTTTAAATCTGTGACGACTTCTGCGTTTAATTTTTCTGCAAATTTGACTCTCAGGTCCCAATCATCCTTTGACCTGGACATGCGACCAAATAACAAAGTGACCTTGGAGGCTTGATTAAGTAGAGCAATACTTCTTTCAAGATCCTGAGGATTGGGCGGGGAGGACTTGGGGGCGGCAAAGCGCTTGACATCGGGTTGAAAGGGGGCTTCTTGCAGCTTGCCCTCCTGAAGAGCGGCATCTAAATTCACATACACGGGGCCCCTAGGTGCAGTTTGAGCGATTTGAGAGCCTCTTAGCAACGCCTCGATCGCCGCTGGCACAGATCCGGGTTGATTGTCCCACTTGGTATAGTCCCTGACCAGGGCGCCTTGATCTGCGGCAGTGTGAATCCAATCAATCCACGGTCTGCGCTTTGCCGCATCCCATGGGCCTGTCGCACCTAAGATGAGCATGGGACTTCGATCGCACCAAGCGTTGAATATGGCCATGGTGGCGTGCATCAAACCCACATTGGAGTGAACCACTGCGCCCATCATTTTGCCAGATGCTTTTGCATAGCCTTGGGCAATGGATATGGCCACCTCCTCGTGCAAGCACAATAACATTTGAGGAGATGCATTGCCTAAATGGTTCACCAAACTGTCGTGAAGTCCTCTATAGCTTGCACCAGGATTCAATGCAAGAAAGGGAATGCCCATGGCGCGCAAGCATTGAGCGATCGCATCACTGCCCCAAAGGCTGTCTTGTTCAGGAGTGGGTATGGGGATTTCGCGTTTGATCATTGTGTGTAATAAAAAAAGAAATTGAGAGAGGGCTTGAGTGTCAGTCGCCTTTGATATTCGCTTCTTGAATGACCTTGCCCCACCTCGCGTAGTCTTCGCGTATGGTGATGGCAAGCGTCTCTGGGCTAGCGATAGAGACCTCAATGCCTTGATTGGATAAATTTGTTTTCACATCCGTTTGCAGCAAAACTTTACTCATGTCCGTATACACTTTGGCGAGGATGTCTTTTGGAACGCCAGAGGGCATGAAAACGCCAAGCCAGACATCCACTGCAACTCCAGGTACAGTTTCAGCGATTGCAGGCAAGTCAGGAAACGCAGCAAAGCGCTTGCTACCTGCACCAGCCAGTAATTTTAACTTGCCATCTTTGATGTGGGGCAACAAAGAGTTGACAGCGCCAATGAAAATTTGAATGCGACCACCCAATAAATCGGTGATGGCTGGAACGGCTCCCTTGTAGGGGACGTGTTGCGTTTGAATGCCTGCTGCATAATTGAGCATCTCGGTTGCCAGTTGTTGAGGCGACCCGTTTCCAGAGGACCCGTAATTTAAGACGCCAGGGTTCTTCTTGGCATATTCAACCAAGCCAGCTACATTTTTTACAGCCACAGAGGGGTGTGTCACCAGAACAAAAGGCACGGTGGCCACCTGAGCAACGGGGGCAAAATCCTTGAAGACGTCAAAGGGCACTTTGCCAACGTGCGGGTTGGTGACGAAAATATTGTTTGCACCTAATAGCCATGTGTAGCCATCGGCAGGACTTTTTGCCACCATTTCAGCGCCCAAATTCATACCAGCACCGGGTCGGTTCTCGACCACAACGGCCTGAGCCCAAAAGTCGCTGAGTTTTTGAGCAATCACCCGTGCAACAACATCGTTGCTGCCACCGGGCGTAATGGGGACGATGAATTTAATGGGCTTTTGTGGAAAGTTGCTACTCGGGTTTGTTTGGGCAAAGGACTGAAGTGCGAAATGGCTTAGAACAATCAAGAGACAGACAAACTTAAGCACAGGTGCGCTCAAATGACCTGCGTGACGAGGATATCGAGTCAAGCTTAAATTCAGGCAAAATTTGAAACAGTAAAAATTCTTCAAGAAAATCTCCTTGTTGACCAAGCTTTCAGCATTTTAGAAGGCAATCAGCGAAAGTTCACTAAGTGTTTTCCAAGTCTTGTTCAGCCCTTTTTAGGGTTTGCTCTTAAGAATTTCCAAGCCAAGCATTTTTTTGGAGTTTTTCGGCCTTGAGCCCAAGATGTGGAAGCTTTAAAAATGCATAATAGACTTGGTTTATTTTTAAGGCAGGATGATTCAATCGCGTAATTGCTTTCCTAGGTCACTTAAGTCATGACGCTCATTCAACCCAATTCTGAAAGGCTTGCCGAGCCCCTTTTTAGCAAAGGGGTTGCCTATTATGAGAGCGGGGAATTCGATCAAGCATTTGAGATTTTCAAATTGCTCATTGACAAAGACCCCTTGCATTTTGATGCGCAGTACTTGAGTGCGTTGATTCATTTAAGAAGTCAGCGTTTTTTGGATGCCATTGATTACTTGAGGGTCACCTTGTCCATTAAGCACAATCACCCTCCATGCTTGCGTTATTTGGCGCTGTCCTTGTCCAAGGTTGGTCAGTTTGAGCAAGCCTTGGAGCAAACGCGTCTCTTGATCGAATTGTCACCCGACTCGCTTGATGGACATTCATTGCTTGCTCAAATTCAAGTTGACATGGGAGATCTGACGGCAGCGCTTGTCACTTGGAATAAGCTTGGTCAACTTGAACCTACGTCTGCTCAGATACAAAACAACATTGGTGTGATCTGTCACCAGTTGGGCCAATTTGAACAGGCCATTGTTCATTACCAGCAGGCTCGACTTTTAGATCCGCATGATGCAAAGTTATGCTTTGATTTGGCCGTGTCTCAAGAGGCACTTGGTCAGTTAGAGGTGGCGCAGCAGAGCTATCAGCTCGCCTTGGACATTGATTCTCACCACAAAGGAGCGCATTTTAATCTGGGCTTGTTACAGATCCAATTGGGGGATTTGGAGAGTGCCCTTGAGTCTTTTGATCGGGTTTTGTCAATTGATCCAAGCATGCCTTTGGCATATCTGAACAAAGCGGTTGCTCTTCAAAAGCTCAAAGCATTTGTGCCCGCTCGGTTGGCACTTGAACGGGCCATGACATTGGATCCCCAGAGCGCTTTGATATGTTTTAATTTGGCGACTGTGTTGCAAGACATCCGAGAGCTTCAAGCCAGTGCCAACATGTATCAACGGGTCTTGGACTTGGATCCCACGCATCTCAATGCTTGGTGTAATTTAGGCGATGTGTTGAATGACCTGCAAAAACCAAAACTTGCCATTGATTGCTATTTAAAAGCTTTAGAGCTGGAGCCTCAATCCATAAGGGCAGGGTACCATCTGAGCTTATCTTATTTGCTCGATGCCCAGTTTGCGAAAGGATGGCCTTTATTCGAATGCAGGCGCCTATATGAGGCGACTTACCTCTCGATTCAAGACAAACTTGTAAAACCTGTGGCTCCTATGTGGCTGGGAAAAGAAAGCTTGAAAGATAAGAGTATTTTGGTCGCTTGTGAACAAGGCTTGGGGGACAGCATTCAGTTCGTTCGGTACTTGGCCTATTTGAAAGAGCTCGGTGCACACGTGCTGCTGCAAGCGCCTAGCGCACTCATTGAACTTTTTAGGTCTGCGCCAGGCATTTCTGAGATATGGCCTAATGACCAAGAATGTCCAGAGAGTGACTTTTATGTCTCTTTAATGAGTTTACCCCTGGCGCTAAAGTCAATCGTGCCAAACATTCCTACTCCTTTGGGGTATTTAAAGTCAACGCCCTTTTTGTCAGAGAAATGGAAAGGCAAGCTGGGCCCCAAAGCCAAACTCAGGGTGGGCTTGGTTTGGTCAGGGGGTGTGCGCTTTGAGCAGCCTTGGAGTTGGGGGGTCAATCAGCGAAGAAATATGCAATTGCAGATGTTCAAGTCATGGGCCCATCCCGAGATAGAGTTTTACTCCCTCCAAAAAGGGGAGGCAGCCATCAAGGAGCTGAGCTTGTTGGAAGCTCAAAATTGGGGAGGTCCTGTCATCATAGACCACATGGGGGAAGTTGTAGACTTTTCAGACACTGCTGCACTCATGGATCAATTGGACTTGTTGATCAGTGTGGATACTTCATGCGCACACTTGGCAGGGGCCTTGGGCAAGCCTGTGTGGTTGCTCAATCGCTTTGATACCTGTTGGCGGTGGCAATTGGGCATTGGGGATTCGCCTTGGTATGCCTCGATGAAAATATACAGGCAAGAACGGCTTGACGACTGGAGTGGTGTGATTGCCCTAGTCAGAGCTGATTTGCACAGTCTTTTACCGTCGTGGATCAAAGCCAAATAGCTCGCTCATTGCCGGACCTTTGCTGCGGATTTTAGGCAAAAAAAATCCCCCTCAATCTCTCGAGGGGGAGCTTGTCAGAAAATTATGACAAGTGCTTGCCGATCAAACCAGCCAATTCAAACATGGTGACTTGGGATTTGCCGAAAACTGCTTTGAGCTTGTCGTCAGCGTTGATGTTGCGTCTGTTGACCTTGTCTTGCAAGTTGTGCTTTTTGATGTAAGTCCACAATTTGCTGACAACTTCAGTGCGGGGGCTAGGTGCGTGGCCAATGACAGCGGCCAATGCAGCGCTTGGGGTCAAGGGCTTCATGAATGCTGCATTGGGGGTGCGCTTTTTAGCGGGTGCTTTTTTAGCGGGTGCTTTTTTAGCAGCTACTTTTTTAGCAGGTGCCTTTTTAGCAGCTACTTTTTTAGCAGGCGCTTTTTTAGCAGGAGCCGCTTTTTTAGCGACTACTTTTTTCGCTGGTGCTTTTTTGGCGGGTGCCGCTTTTTTAGCAGCTTTTTTTGCCGGAGCTTTTTTTGCAGTTGCCATTTTTGATGTTCCTTCTTAAAGTATATAAAAACCAATGAAATCTGCGTTTTCCATCAGTGTTGTGATGCTATAGCGAAAAATACGACTTTCCAAGGGGAGAAGTACTTTTTTCATAGGTAAATGTTGTTTTTTTTGGATAAAAGTGTGTTTTTCTCCTCCCAAGGCGCGGTTTTCTCAAAATTTCTTCATTTGAAAGTCCCGACTTTTTCTCTCTAGAAAGAGTGATATTTAGACGCTGGAGATTTTTTAGGCTGCTATTCTTATAATTTTTAGTTGGGAAAAAATTATTTCACTGTCTCTGTGAGCCTGGCATCAAAGTGTATATTTTGAAAAAAACACAGCCTTAAGCGTCAAGGGTAAAATGTGGGAAAATGCACCACAAGATCAAAGACTGCTTTGCAGTTTTTTTGTTTGTGTTCAAGCCAATGCATCAAGATGTGCAGAGTTCTTTTTCATAGAAGCTCTTTTTTTGCAGATCAAATGCATGAAGTCATTTTTGATCAAAAAATTAGTTTGATTTCCAGATATCAATCATTAATAACCGAACCAATAACTTATGTTAGACATTACGCTACCTGACGGTTCAGTCAGGCAATACCCAGGGCCTGTGAGCGTGTTTGATGTGGCCGCTTCCATCGGGTCTGGGCTTGCAAAGGCCGCTCTTGCTGGGCGCGTGAATGGTCAAGTCGTCGATACCAGTCATTTGATTCAAGCCAACAGCACACTCTCTATTTTGACCAGCAAAGATCCAGAGGGCCTAGAAGTTATTCGCCACTCCAGCGCTCATTTGATGGCCTATGCGGTCAAGTCCCTCTATCCTGATGCTCAGGTGACCATTGGACCTGTGATTGAAAATGGCTTTTACTATGATTTTTCTTACAGCCGTCCTTTTACGCCAGAGGATTTGGTGAGCATAGAGAAAAAGATGACGGAGCTTGCAGCAAAGGACGAGCCTTTGAGTAGACGCGTCCTTCCAAGAGACGAGGCGGTCGCGTTCTTTAAAAATTTAGGGGAGCACTACAAGGCGGAAATTATTCAAAGCATTCCCGCTGGCGAAGACGTCTCCTTGTACAGTGAGGGCGCCTTTACGGATTTGTGCCGTGGTCCTCACGTGCCATCCACGGGAAAGTTGAAATTTTTCAAGCTCATGAAAGTCGCTGGGGCCTACTGGAGGGGCGACCATCGAAATGAGATGCTTCAAAGGATTTATGGAACAGCTTGGGAGTCTAAAGATGCGTTGCAGGGCTATTTGGCCATGCTTGAGGAGTCTGAAAAGAGAGACCATCGACGCTTAGGTCGTGAGTTGGATCTGTTTCATATCGACGAACATGCCCCCGGCTTGGTCTTTTGGCACCCCAATGGTTGGACCATTTGGCAAGGTGTAGAGCAGTACATGAGGCAAGTCTACCGAGACAATGGATACTTGGAGGTCAAAGGCCCTCAGATCATTGACAAGACGCTTTGGGAAAAAACAGGGCATTGGGACAAATACCGCGACAACATGTTCACAACAGAAAGCGAAAAGAGAGATTACGCGCTCAAGCCCATGAATTGCCCTGGCCATATTTTGATTTACAAGCAAGGCATCAAGAGTTACCGTGATTTGCCACTTCGATATGGTGAGTTTGGGCAGTGTCATCGCAATGAGCCCTCTGGCGGTCTGCACGGCATCATGCGAGTGAGAGGTTTTACGCAAGACGATGGACATATATTTTGTACCGAGGATCAAATTCTTCAAGAGTGTACGGATTTCACCACCCTCTTGCAAAAAGTCTACAAAGACTTTGGGTTTGAAAGCATCATTTATAAAGTGGCAACACGCCCTGTGCAGCGCATTGGCAGCGATGAGATCTGGGACAAAGCCGAGGCCGCTTTGAAGCACAGTTTGGATGTCTCCGGTTGTCACTACGAGGTCTCACCAGGAGACGGTGCCTTTTACGGCCCCAAGATTGAATACACGCTAAAAGACGCCATCGGGCGACAATGGCAGTGCGGGACAATTCAGGTGGATTTTTCAATGCCAGAGCGTTTGGATGCGGAATATGTCGCCTTGGACAGCTCGAGGCAGCGTCCAGTGATGCTTCACAGGGCCATTGTGGGCAGTTTAGAGCGTTTCATAGGAATTTTGATTGAACAACATGCCGGCGCCTTGCCAACTTGGCTGGCCCCAGTTCAGGTGGCCATTCTGACGATCACCGAATCTCAGTCTGAATATGCCCAAGATGTCGCCAAAATGCTGAAAAATCAAGGGTTTAGAGTGGCTTTGGACGTGAGCAATGAGAAAATTACGTATAAAATACGCTCTCACTCTATGCGCAAGCTTCCCTTTCTGTTGGTCATTGGTGACTCCGAGAAGGCATCTGCTTCAGTCGCGGTTCGAGCTCGGGGCAATGTTGACCTGGGTGTGATGACCACGGCTGAATTTATGCACAAACTCCAAGACGAGATCGATCACAAGCGTTGATCCTTGGCGGATTCGCGATGTTGGGAAAGCATGGCATGCCCTTGGCCGATCTTGGCCAGACTTTTTTCGAGGATTGACACCATCGTTACTGAATTTCGCGATCGCCGCCTTCGTGAGGAGCGCAAACACCGCCTTAACCGGGAAATCATGGCCCCGGAAGTTCGTCTGACTGGTCAAGATAACGAGCCCATTGGGATTGTTAGCATCGCTGAAGCGTTGAGAATGGCGGGAGATTTGGACGTTGATTTGGTTGAAATTGCTGCCACAGCGACACCACCTGTTTGTCGATTGATGGACTACGGTAAGTTCAAGTACCAAGAACAAAAGAAGGCGGCTGAGGCCAAATCCAAGCAAAAAGTGATTGAGGTCAAGGAAATCAAGTTTCGACCTGGAACGGATGATGGAGACTACAACATCAAATTGCGCAATATAAGGCGCTTTTTGGATGAGGGCGATAAGTGTAAAATCACACTTCGCTTTAGAGGACGAGAAATTACGCATCAAGAGCTGGGAATGGCCTTGTTGAACAGAATTAGGGATGAATTGGCCGACTCCATTGTGGTCGAACAGTTTCCAAAGTTAGAAGGCCGACAGATGATCATGATGATTGCTCCTGGCAAGAAAAAACCGGGTAGCGTGACCAAACCCGTTGCAGACACCACGTCAGTGGCGTCTGCTTGATCCAAAGGTTACGCAAAAAAAAGAAGCGTCTCGGGGCCAACAAGGTTACGAACTGGTTCGTAAACGCCTCACGAGCGCAATTGAAGTAAGGAGCATTCAAAATGCCCAAAATGAAAACAAAAAGCAGCGCTAAAAAGCGCTTTCGAGTTCGTCCTGGTGGGACCGTTAAACGTGGTCAAGCCTTTAAGCGTCATATCTTGACCAAGAAGACTACCAAGAACAAACGCCATTTGCGTGGAGCAGTTGCAGTTCATGAGACCAATATGGGTCACATGGCGCAAATGTTGCCAATGGCCGGTCTTTAATTTAACGAATAACCAGGAGAAACAATATGCCTCGCGTAAAACGTGGTGTGACGGCTCGGGCACGTCATAAAAAAATACTGGTCCTTGCAAAAGGCTTTCGCGGTCGTCGCGGCAATGTCTTTAGAGTCGCTAAAGAAGCGGTGATGAAGGCGGGCCAATATGCCTACCGTGACCGCCGAACCAAAAAGAGGGTCTTTCGTCAACTTTGGATTGCCCGTATCAATGCGGCAGCCAGAGAGTGTGGACTGACCTACAGTCAGTTTGCCAATGGCCTGAAAAAGTCAATGATCGAGATTGATCGCAAGATGCTCGCAGATTTGGCGGTTCACGATAAAGCCGCCTTTGGCAGCATTGTGGAGCAGGTGAAAGACAAGCTGGCGATTTAATTTTCCAGAGGTTTGAAAAAATTGCCGTCCTCTTTGACTAAGAGGCAGTAGGAGCCAAGAATTGAAATCCTACTGAGGTCAATCGCTTTCATCAAAAGAGGTTCGGGCAGGTGCTCAAGAAGTACTCGCTTTGACCTCTTTTTTATTTTAAAAGAGTCTTTATCTCATGAACCCCTCCATTGATGATTTGTTGACCCAAGCTGAACGCGCCTTTGATGAGGCAAGCACGCCGGCCGATTTAGAAAATGCCAAGGCCTTGTTTTTGGGCAAAACGGGTCGAATTACAGAGCTCATGAAGGGGTTGTCAGCGCTTTCAGTTGATGAAAAAAAAGCGCAAGGTGCGCTCATTAACAAAGCCAAACAAGGCATCGAAGATGCATTGCAGCAAAGACGCATGCAGATGCAAGCCGCAGAGTTAGATCGGCAACTACAAGCCGAGGCTTTGGACGTCACCTTGCCAGGACGTGCACGGCACAAAGGCGGCTTGCACCCGGTGAGCATGACCATGGAGCGCATTGAAGGCGTGTTCTCCTCGATGGGTTTTGAGACGGCCCGTGGTCCAGAAATCGAAACCGATTGGTTCAATTTCACTGCCTTGAACACCCCCCAAAACCATCCAGCCAGGTCCATGCACGATACCTTCTACGTTGAAGGAGGACATTTGCTCAGAACCCATACGAGTCCAATGCAAATTAGACATGCTGTTCAACACGTCAAACGCCATCAATCTTTGATCGATCAAGGGCAAAGCATGCCTGAAATTCGGGTCATTGCACCAGGACGAACGTATCGCGTGGACAGTGATGCGACGCATTCACCGATGTTTCATCAATGTGAAGGTCTTTGGATTGGTGAGCAAGTGAGCTTTAAAGATTTGAAAGTTGTTTTTACCAACTTTTGTAAAATGTTTTTTGAAAGCGAAGATTTGATTCTGCGCTTTAGGCCCAGTTTTTTCCCTTTCACAGAACCCAGTGCAGAAATTGATATTCAGTTTGTCTCGGGTCCCCTGGCCGGACGTTGGTTGGAGGTGGCTGGTTCTGGCCAAGTGCACCCCAATGTGGTGCGCAATATGGGCTTAGATCCTGAGCGCTATATCGGATTTGCGTTTGGTATGGGGCCAGACCGATTGACCATGCTCCGATACGGCGTCAACGATTTGAGGCTTTTCTTTGACGGCGACTTGCGCTTTTTAAATCAATTTCAGTAACTCGCCAGGAGAGAAAATCAATGCAATTTCCAGAATCTTGGTTGAGAGAGTTTTGTGACCCGGCCTTGAACACGCAAGCGCTTGCGGATGCGTTGACCATGGCAGGGTTGGAGGTGGAGGACATTAGGCCTGTCGCGCCAGCGTTTACAAATGTGGTGGTGGGATTGATCACCGCCATTCACGCGCACCCCAAGGCGGATCGGCTGCGAGTTTGTCAAGTGGATGTGGGGCAATCAAGTCCATTGAGCATTGTGTGCGGTGCACCCAATGCACAAGTGGGCATGAAGGTGCCTTGTGCCCTCTTGGGCGCACAATTGCCTCCTGGTGAGGATGGCAAGTCCTTGGAAATTCGGCCTGTCAAATTGATGGGCGTAGAGAGTTTGGGCATGCTATGCTCGGCCAAGGAACTTAAAATCAATGACGATCATGGCGGCTTGCTTGCCTTGCATCAAGGGGCCGCCTTGGGCGCCAACGTTCGCGATGTGCTTCAGTTGGATGAGGTGCTTTTTACACTCAAGCTCACCCCCAATTTGGCCCACTGTTTAAGTATTTATGGCATTGCACGAGAAGTCTCCGCGATCACGAAAACACCGTTAAAGTCGCCAAGAATCGATGAGGTTGCTGTGACTTCAAAGGACCATTTGAATGTCACAATCGACTCGCCTGAATTGTGCGGGAGATTCAGCGGTCGAGTTTTAAAGGGTTTGAATCCACACGCAAAAACACCGCAGTGGATGAGCGAGCGACTTGCGCGCTGTGGACAGCGCACAGTCACACCTCTAGTGGATATTTCAAACTACGTCATGTTTGAGTACGGCCAACCGACCCATATTTTTGATCTCGATCAAATTCAAGCCCCTTTGACCGTTCGCTGGGGCAAGGCTGGAGAGTCCATTGAACTCTTGAATGAGCAAACCATCACGGTGGATGAAGACGTGGGTGTGATTGCTGACATGCGAGGCATCGAGTCCTTGGCCGGTATCATGGGAGGGCTGTCGACTGCAGTGAGCGAGCACACGCAATCGATCTACATAGAGGCGGCCTTTTGGTGGCCGCAATCTGTGGCGGGTCGCTCAAGACGATTTAATTTTGCAACCGATGCAGGGCATCGTTTTGAGCGTGGCGTGGATCCGCAATTGACGGTTGCCATGATCGAGCGCATTACGCGCTTGGTTTTGGATATTTGTGGAACCTCTGACTCCAAGTGTGGCCCCATCCATGATCAAAAAATTAACATGCCAGTGCCCCAGGCTTTGAAAATGCGGTTCGATCGAGCCAGAAAAGTCATTGGCATGGATCTGAGCGATGATCAAATGTTGGATGCTTTGGCGTCTTTGGACCTGGCCCCTGAAAAAACGCCAGGTGCATTAAGAGTGACACCACCAAGCTTTAGGTTTGACCTTCAAATCGAAGAAGATTTGATTGAAGAGGTGATTCGTTGCATTGGTTACGATCAACTGCCGACCACGCCTCCATTGGCGCCTATCACGGGCCAATTGATGCCAGAAAGTCTCCAAGGGGACTATGCGCTTCGCCATCTATTGGCGCACATGGGATACCAAGAAACCATCAATTACAGTTTTGTGGATGCGCAGTGGCTTAAAGATATGGACCCTGAGCACGATGCGATCGAGTTATTGAACCCCATCGCAAGCTCTATGAATGTCATGAGAACCACGCTCATACCCAGCTTGTTGCAAGTCTTGAAGTTCAATCTTGATAGAAAATTCAGTGATGTCCGTGTTTTTGAAATTGGACGCGTGTTCTTAAAAGACAGCAAGGTTTCCGATTCAGATACCACGGTCAAAGGCATTCATCAGCCCATGCGCGTTGCTGGGCTGCTCCATGGCAATGACCAGCCCTTGCAGTGGTCGAGCGCGGAAAAAGCATTTGACTTCTTTGATATGAAGGCCCATGTTGAGCAACTTTTATGGCCTCATCAAGCCACTTTTACCCCGGGCTCTCATCCCGCCTTTCACCCTGGTCGAAGTGCCCAAGTTTTACTCAACGGGAGTGCTTTGGGTTGGGTGGGTGAGTTGCACCCCAAGTGGAGACAAAAATGGGGATTTGTTCACTCTCCCATGGTGTTTGAATTGGATTTGGACGCGGTCAATCGCAAGGCAGTGCCTGGCTTTAAATCGGTCAGTAAATTCCAATCGGTGGAGAGGGATTTGGCCATTGTCGTGAAATCAAATGTCAGTCATGAAAACTTGATGAAGGTCATTTGGAGTGCACCCACTGAGGGCCATTTAAAAGACGCGGTGTTGTTTGATATATACCGCCCCAAGGTGCCAGTTTCTAATCTGGCTGAAAACGAGAGAAGTTTGACCATTCGATTGATTTTGAATTCAGATGAGAGTACATTGTCTGAATCTCAGATTGAAAGCGCGGTTGCATCGATATTGAAGGGGTTGATCGATACCCTTCAAGCCCGGCTTCGGGTTTGATCTAAGGAAGGCTCATATGGAACTGATTTTGAACTCATTGGAGACGCCCGCATTGACCAAGGCGCAATTGGCGGAGTTGCTCTTTGAGCAAATTGGCTTGAATAAGCGTGAGTCCAAGGACATGATTGATGCGTTTTTTGACCTGATTGTTGAAAAACTCCTTGCTGGCGAGGATGTGAAAATATCGGGCTTTGGCAATTTTCAATTGCGCACCAAGACCCCCCGTCCTGGACGCAATCCCAGGACCGGAGAGGCCATCACCATAGAAGCCAGGCGCGTGGTCACCTTCCATGCAAGCCAAAAACTCAAAGATTTGATCCAAGAGCGGGCCTTGCCCGCGTCAGCGACCAAATAGCCCCGCGTTACGGAAATATATTTGTATTTCCTACTAGCTTTTTTCCCTGATTGGTGTAATCTCAACCCTCCGTTTTGAGTTTGAAGTTCCCCAATGGAGTCGTCTTTGCCCAATATTCCTGCCAAACGCTATTTCACCATCGGTGAGGTCAGTGATTTGTGCGGTGTCAAACCTCATGTGCTCAGGTATTGGGAGCAGGAATTCACGCAACTGCGCCCCATGAAAAGAAGAGGCAACAGGCGCTATTATCAGCATCACGAAGTATTGATGATCAGGCGCATCAGGGATTTGCTATACGATCAAGGCTTCACAATCAGTGGCGCTAGAAACAAGCTGCAAGAGATTGTTCAGATTGAAAAGGACAAAAAACGCGCTGGCGAAATCATGCTCGAGGGCGTTGAGGTCTTTGAAGAAGAGACTGGATTTGATGAGTCAAGCATCGTCGACACTTGGAGCGCGAGTGGTCTCTTATCGGACCCACCGCAACTTAAAATGCTCATGAAAGAGCTCAGAGAAATTAGACAATTGTTGGTCTAGTCGATGGGCCGCTCTTCATTTGCCCTCTAACCTCTGTATAATGGAAATCATCGGCGTGTAGCGCAGCCTGGTAGCGCACTTGCATGGGGTGCAAGGGGTCGCAAGTTCGAATCTTGTCACGCCGACCAATAGATATGAGGGTTAGTAGACGAGTGTCTACTAACCCTTTTGTTTTTTTGTGTGAGGCCAATCTATTTTGTTTCACTCGTGGCGCTTAGACGCAGCTCTTGGCGGTGGCACAAGGGCCAGACCTTCAAGCCATGGGTCCTCCAATGTTGCTCTATTCAAGTCAGTTCAAATTAAGAGCCGCTGTGGTTATTGAATCGATGGCGGGGAGAAGATGGTGACTTACATCAGTTTATGCATACCCTCTTATTGATAGATCAGTTTGTCGCCTATTCAAAAATAAACGGCACTGTTAGGCATTGTGAGGCATTTTTTGGGAAGGTCAAGAAAAATAGATCATTAAAAGAACTATTTCTATTATGATCAATATTGTATATTGGCTTTTAGTGGATCTTGATAAAATAGCGCAACGTCACTCCTTGATGTATTTATAGGCTTAAATAAACTCCTCAATTTTATAAAATTAGATCAATATTGGTATATCAATTTGAATATAGTTGGATTGTTAAAACTGATATGTTGGGGCGCTCTTGCGCTTGGACTTGCTCTTGGACTTGCTTTTAAGGCCTATGGAGCAGACAGCTACGACCCCGTCACCAACATTTTAAAAATCCCTTTGGTCAGGGTAAACGACAATTACTACTCCAATGTACAAGTAATCTTAGGCTCCATCATTTCCGTGGGCAGTCCTTTGTCCCGTACATTGGCCTATGACATTTACGACGCCTCAACTCAACAACTCTTAATTCCAGTTGTCAATTCAGGTTCGAACACCTATTTTTTTGTGCTTGCCAGCGTCAAAAGTGTACTGTCGGTTGGAGGCGATCAAAATCAAGCTCTCTTGCTGACTGCCCCTGTGGCTTACAAAAAAGTGGTCGTGCCCAACGGGCCTTTGATTGACCCTCTCTCTAGCGTTGGCGTGCCCACAAGCTTGCCAGCATCCAGCGCAAGTGCAACACTGAAAGTTTGGATATCTGACCCCAGAAACCCGGCAATCGGTTTGATTAATTCTGGGTTATTCATCACACCCACAACTCCAACGACCTGGACCTGGTATGGACCCACCATAGACGGCTCGATGTATCTTAATTTACCCGATGGCACCTACGTCATGAGCGTGGTCGAACCCGCAGGAACCAGCATTTTTTCAAGAAAGCAGTATTCAGTCAATATTCAATCAGGCGTTGCTTGGGTTGCGGGTGCGACTGCCAATGCACAAGGTGTTTTTGCTGTCACTTTGGTGCTCAACCAGACCAACGCAAGCCTAAAGGCCTTGCAAACCAGCGTGACCGCACAAGCCACTGTTTCTCCAAGCAGTTTTACGCCAAGCTCCCCATGTCAACTGATAGACCAAACGACCAACGGCAGAACCCTCAGCACACAACTCTCAGCAGGATTTCCTAAAGTAGCGTCCAGAGTTTCCTCATTTGGTCGCATCCGGGCTTTGGTTGTGCCTGTCGACTTTGCAGACGTTCAAGGAGTGGATAACACGTTGACTTTTTTCTCACCCATTGTCCAACAAGTCAGTAAATTTTACCTTGCACAGTCGTACGGTAAATTGGCATTTGATTTTGAAATCGTACCCAATTGGGTTCGAATGCCATTTTCTTCAACTCAATTCAATATGGCAGCTGCAGTTGCAGCTCCCGGTCAACAGCAAGAGTCACCAATCGGGCGCGACGCCCATGGTTATGCAGCTGCAATGATCACCGCAACAGATGGGCCTGTTGATTACAGTCAATATGAAGAGGTCTATTTTTTGGTCCCTAAAGAAATGCCCTTGAGCGGTGTTGGATGGGGACCTACAGAACTCAGTGCGAATTGGACCAGTACAGGCATGGTTTTAAATGCGGCCACTGGAGCCGCCCCTATGTACCACAACGAACAAAATGGCATTGTGGGTTCTACATGGAAATGGATGATCCATGAAACAGGACACACTTTGGGATTTTACGACGAGGGCTACCAAAATGTGTCTACCTTGGGCGATTATTCAACAATGTCTTTTAGTTGGTCAAACAATGCCATTGAACTCACATCGTGGGACCGGTACTTACAAGGTTGGTTGCCAGAGTCTCAAATTGCTTGCACGCCTTTGTCAAATTTGGCCCAAGGCCCTAAGACCAACACCTTGTCTCCGGTTGAACGACAAGACAGCAGACTCAAAGCGATCATGATCCCCATGTCGAAGTCCAAAATACTGGTGATTGAATCTCGCAAAAGTGAAGGCTTTGACATCATCTCAGCTGTCAATGAAGGTGTTATGGTCTATACGGTGGACATGACCTTAAGCTCTCAGCAAGGTGCCTACGTCATGCAAAAAAGAGTGGGCACGAAATTGAGTTCATTGGAAGATGGTTTGCTCAAAGCCAATGACCAACTCGTGGTCGCAGGTGTAAAGGTCACCGTCTTGAGTGTATCAACCGGTGGGGATGTCGTCAAAATCGAAGCCGCACCGTGAAATAGATGCTAAAGAAAATGGCATGGAGCAGACCCTATCTCGCCTTCACTCCTATCAAACCCCTCTCTCTCTATCGGTTTTGATTAACTGCTGAGATTATGCGCTGTGTTGGGAGGCTTTTTTTGTGTCCCGCTCAACGCCGCACGCCAGGCGACTCCAGTCTTAAGCCTTGTCCTCTGAAGTTGAGGTACAACTCCAACTCCAACAACTCTTGAGAACCAAAGGGCAAGATCTCTGCTTTAACGCCGGAGAGGCAAGCTCTTAAGCGTCTTTGCAGAGAGCCCATTTTTTGCCACTCTAAACGGTATGCTGGATAAGCATGCGGTTGCCCTTGGCTGATGATTTCTCCACCTAAACGTTGCCCAAAATTTGCCGTATGGCAGTGAGCGCAAGAGAGGTTGTTTTGTCCAATTCGTTTTTCGTAAAAGGCTTGACCCCGTTCAAACGCGGGCACCAGGTTTTGAGCGATGTTTTTTTCAAGCTTCATGCCCCTTGAAGCCAAAGCGATCCAAGACGTCAAAGCCAAAAGCTCATCGCTTTCATAGCTGAGGGGTTTGAGGTGCTGCTTTTTGACCCTGCAATCGTTGATTTGCTTTTCAAGATTGATCAATTGCTTTGTACGCCCGTCCCATTGAGGGTATTTGAGGGCCACACCTTTCATGCTGGTGGGGGCATGGAGGTGACAAGATTGGCAAGAGGGTGTTTGAGGGGTGGCAGACTCAGACCACATCTTCGCCCCTTGGTCAACCCAAAGAAAGGCGGGGTTGATGGCGTCATCGTTTTGTTGCGTCTGAAGGTCTTCGCTTTTAAAGTCAAGTCCGGAACGTCTTTCATTGGGGTTGAGCCAACCGGGTGAGGACGTACTGACTTGGGCCAGGGTGTAAGCACTTAGATGCATCATCCATAAGAACACAACAACTAAAGAGCGCCAAGGGGTCCATCCACGCCTTGGCGCTGGTGTCGCGCTCATGATGTTCGTAAAATGCATTGCACCCGTTCGCTGCCCTGTACACCCATGTCATCCACCCAGCGCAAATTGAACCAACCGCTTTCAAACAATTTGGTTTGAAATTGAATAAAGGGATTGGCCGCAGTGCCTGTGCCCAATTCCGCATCTAAGAGCACGAGTCCGTTGAAATCCAGTCTCAGCTCGCGAAGGACATTTTTGGGCACGACCGAGCCTGAGAGCTCATGCCTAAAGCCCGTCTCCATGGAGTGTTGAATTAAAATGCGAACTTCAATGACGTCTCCCGCCTTGGGTGAAGGGGGAATTAAAATTCTGGCACCCATTACGACGCATCCAAACAAGCAGACTCTGTGACCTCAACCTCAGCACTTTTCGAGTACCAACTCAGGTCCGACATTTGAGCCAAGACCCACAAGGACTGTGAGCCATTGAGGCGCACTCGGGTGGCCATATTGAGTTTGGTGTTCATGGGAGAAAAATTCATTTTGGCCACCAATGGCCTAGGGTTTCTTGGTGACAAGATCACAAGGGTTTTGACATGCTCTTGTTGGCTCATGGGGGAGTCGATGCTGATCTTCAAAGGGACCGAGTGCCCGTTATCGGCCAATCGAGGAATGGTGATTTGAATTTTACCTTCTTTGATCTTGGCGCCTTGTGTGAGGCTCAGTAAGAGCTTTTGAAACTCTTCACTTTGCCCTTCTTCGCTTTGCGCTCGTGCACAAAAGGGTGCTGCACAAAGGGCCAGAAGTGCCATTGCGCTTTGAATGAGTTCTCTTCGAGAGGGCAGGACTGTTTTCATTGCAGTGTTTTTAGGTAGGCAATGACCTCTTCAAACTCTGAGGCGTTGAGCAAGGTTTTGCCTGCGAACTTGGGGTCCACATGGTCCAATTTTTCTGTCGAGAAGTAGGGAGGCATGATGGTCAAAGGATTGATTTTTCTAGAGTCGCTCAGTCTCAGTCTGAGTTGCTCTTCGTTCAATCGATGCGCAACCCCATCCAAGGCAGGACCTAAGTTGCCCATGACGCCTTTGTGGTTGGGGATTTGATGGCACAGCGTACACTGCCCCTCTCTGCTTTGAACAATTTGAAAGCCTTTGATTTGCATCAGCCCCTCAGCTGCGTTTGTCTTTTGAGCCGCCTTGGGCACGTTTGCAGCTGATTGGGCCCACAAAGGGCAGGCAAAGTTGGCCAACAAAAGGAAAAAAATCACTTTCATAAACACAGGCAAGCACTCGACTCAAGAAGGTTTAAAAGGTGTTTGAGATGACGAAGAGGGGGATTTCTCAAACGACTGATCAAGCAATTGAAGCGATTTTAAACGGGACCGAGTTTTAAGCAAAGCGTTTGGACTGCGCATCGCTCACTCAAAAAAAAGACGCTTGCCCTCAGCCCACCTCTTTTGAAGTTGAGCTGAGGACCTCTAAGCGCCAAAAGTAACAAGTGCCAAGCGCCTCAGGGCCCTTACACCAACTCCAAACCTTCGTTTTTCAAAGGCAAGGATCTCACGGGTTTGCCCGTGGCTGTGTAAATGGCATTCATGATGGCTGGAGCGACAACGCAAATGGTGGGCTCTCCAACGCCACCCCAAAAATCAAATGTGGGGGCCAAAACGGTCTCAATCTTGGGCAGTTGAGCCATGCGGGCAATTGGGTATCGATCAAAGTTGCTCTCCACGATTCGACCATTCATGACGCTGGACTCACTCAGCAAAGAGTCAAAGCCATACGCCACGGAGCCCTCAACTTGCGCTGCGACTTGATCGGGATTGACCACATGTCCACAATTGGTGGCCAATACCAATCGCAAAACCTTGACTTTCCCGTTGGTCACACTCACCTCAGCAACCGCTGCCGTATAACTGCCATAGCCCATGAATTGGGCAATGCCTTGGTGCACGCCATTGGGCAAGGTGCGTCCCCAACCCGCCTTTTCGGCCACGGCGTTTAAGACACCCAAGTGCTTGGGGTGCGACTTTAAAAGCGCTCTTCTGAACTCCAGGGAATCTTTGCCACTTGCTTTGGCAACTTCTTCCATGAAGCACTCTAAATAGATCGCATTTTGATTGGTATTGACCCCTCTCCAAGGTCCGACGGGGACATGCGTGTTGCGCATGGCGTACTCAATTTTCAAGTTCGGTACAGAATAGCCAAGCTGCGCGTCGCCTGCCTCTGGCCAGTAGCCTTGGAGTTGTCTGCGGTCTTTGCTGTCCTTGATATTGTGGGGCGCTAAGTGTGCGTTGATCGATTGACCCGACACTCGCAAACTCAATGCAGTGAGATTGCCCTTGTCATCCAAGCCGGCTTGAAGTTTGCACAAGCCTATGGGGCGAAAGAGGCCATGGGTCATGTCTTCCTCACGGCTCCAAAGGACTTTGACAGGTCTGCCAGGAAACTCCTTGGCAACGATCGTTGCATAGCGGACATAGTCTTGAGGGCCTCCACGTCGACCAAATCCACCCCCTAGGGTGTGGTTATAGGCCTCACACTTCTCCGCTGGCAGTCCACTTGCATCGGCCAAGGCGGCCAAGGCGGCTTCCGCATTTTGAGTGGGAACCCAAGCCTCAGCGCGCTCGGGGGTGTACCTGACGGTGCAATTCATGGGCTCCATACATGCATGGGTCACAAAAGGCGTGCTATAGACGGACTCTATTTTTTTATTTGATTTCTCAAAGGTTTCTGTGAACTTGCCTGTATTGGTTTCGGCATACACATTTTTATCGGAGGTGAGCCCCTCTCGCAAGTACTCGGCAATGCTGGCGCTGCTGACTTTTGCATTCTCTCCCTCTTCCCATGCAATGGGCATGGCGTCCAGTGCCGTTTTGGCCCGCCACCAGTTGTCTGCAACCACAGCGATGGTGCTGTCATCAATGCGGACAACCCTTTTGATTCCGCGTCTTTTTAAGGTCTCAGTGGCATCAAAAGATTTGAGGGTGCTTTGAAAAACGGGGGCAATTTTGATGGCCGCAAATAAAATATCATCTGGCCGATAGTCAATGGCATACTTCAAAGAACCGTTGACTTTTTGATCGGTATCAAGTCGCTTGAGGGGTTTGCCCGCGATGGTCCACAAATGCGGGGGTTTCAATGTGATCGTCCCTACATCAGGCGCAGCAAGCGTTGCTGCGGTGGCGCAGACTTGTCCAAAGCGCAAGGTTCGGGCGGTGGGCTTGTGCGTGATCACGCCTTTGCTGACCTTTAAATCTGCCACGGGCACTGACCATGTTTTGGCAGCGGCTTGGAGCAGCATCATGCGAGCGGCTGCGCCGCCTTGGCGAACATACTCTTGAGACTCTCTGATGCCCCGAGAGCCGCCTGTGGACATGTTGCGCCAGACACGTTTCCTGGCCAAGTTTTCACCTGGGGTGATGTGTTGAATTTTGACTTTTTTCCAGTCGCACTCGAGCTCCTCTGCCACGAGTTGGGCCAAACCCGTGCTGGTGCCTTGACCCATTTCAGCTCGGGCAATTCTAATGATGCACTCATCATTGGGCTGAATGACGACCCACGCATTGACCTCAACTGCGGTGGCTTTGTCCGTGGCTGTCTTTGCATTGGCTGCGGCCAATGCGGGGACGTGAAATCCCACGCTCAGTGCACCCGTTGCAGCAGCAGAGGATACCAAAAAGGCGCGTCGAGAAACTGTAGATGGGGTCCGTTTGGAGGGTAGAGTTGTCGTCATATGTGTCTCCTTGGATTTAAGCTTGGTCATGGTTGTGATTGCATCCGCCACTCGCAGAGCAAGCGTCGTTCATCAAGGCTTGTTGCTCTTGGGTGCTGAGATGGGGATGGCTGTGGTCGTGATTAACCATGGCTGCAAGACTGACAGCGCCAACGCCTGGGGCTTGACTCATGTGGATGACGGAGGGGATGCCTTTGCCCGTTTTAGCAGCCTGGTGAATACCTGCACGAATGCGACGATATGAGCCACAGCGACAGATGTTGGTCATGGCCTCATCGATGTCTTGATCGCTTGGTTGGGGGTTTCTCTTGAGAAGGGCTGCTGCTGCCAATATTTGTCCCGACTGGCAATAGCCGCACTGCGGGACATCAAGCGCCTTCCAAGCCAATTGAACTGGGTGTGAGGAGTTGGCGGAGAGGCCCTCAATGGTCGTGATATTTTTACCAGAGGCGGCAGAAACTGGATAGGAGCAAGATTTGACTGGCGCGCCATCGATCAAAACGGTGCAAGCACCGCATTGTGCAACGCCACACCCATATTTGGTGCCGGTTAAACCTATCTCATCTCGCAGCACCCAAAGCAAGGGCATTTCTGGTTCGACATCGACTGCATTTTTACGGCCATTAATTTGTAAACTAATCATGTTCAATACCTTGGATTATTTTGATTCAAAAAAAATGTTTAAAGATCCCAAAATGGGTAACTTGCTTTTAGCTTTTGGGCCCTATCTGTATTGCAAACCAAAAGAGGCATCTCAAAACTGAAAAAGCTCACGCATTTTCTCTTTTTTAATGATTTTTGCAATTGGGTAAATAACCCATATGCGTTCAAATTGGTTTAAAAGAAGAAAGAGACTCTTTTTTTAAGAAAAATTTCGTTTGAATACAATACTGATCTGGTGTTTTTTAAAGTTTCAGCTCAACAGGCATGGCCAAGGGGCTAAAAGTCATTCATATTTTGAGGGGTTTTAAGATGTTGGATCCACAAGCGCACGGTCTTATAAAGTTGATGATGGAGCATGGCGTGCCTGCGGTCAACACGCAAACGCCTGATCAGGCAAGGCACGCCTATCGCGCAAGAAAGGCGTTCTCGCAACCTGAGCCCCTGGAGGTGGGTAGGGTTCAAGATCATGAGCTCGATTTGGGTCAGCAAAAACTCAAAATTCGCGAGTATCGACCCATTGGTTGGCTCGATTCAACCCCTTTTAAAGAGGGGCCGCCAAGGGGTGGGGCGCTTTTGTACTTTCATGGCGGCGGCTGGACCATTGGAGACTTGGAGACGCATGACGTGTTGTGCCGAGCTTTGTGTGCTGGTGCACACTGTGCGGTGTTCTCCGTTGACTACAGATTGGCTCCTGAGGTGCCTTTTCCTGGCGCCTTTGATGATGCACTTGCCTCTTTCAATTGGCTCACATCATGTGCACAAGATCCTTCCTTTGGCATTGATCCTGAGCGCATCGCTTTGGCAGGTGACAGTGCGGGTGGAAATTTGGCAGCGGCAGCTTGCATTGCGTTAAAAGAGGCGCCAATCAGACCTTGTTTTCAGTTGTTGATTTACCCCGCAACAGACATGCAATGCTCTTTTCCTTCGCACGTTAAAAACGCCAAGGGTTTTTTGCTGACAAGTGACGCCATTGAATGGTTTAGGGCGAACTATATGCCAGATCCGAGTACTTACGCTGATTGGCGTGCTTCTCCATTGAATGCCAAAAGCCACGAGGGATTGCCTCCTGCGTGCGTGGTATTGGCAGGATTTGACCCCTTGCACGATGAGGGGCTTGCGTACGCCAATCTTTTGTCTCAATCGGGTGTTTCGGTGAAGGTCATTAACTTTGAGCGACAAATTCACGGCTTTATCACCATGGGACGAATCCTAGATGAAGCAAACACTGCGGTCGATCTGTGCGTGAGTATTTTGAAATCCGCTTTATTGAAGCAGCCGTGATGGGCTCTTTGTGCTTGCACTAAAAATGTGCTAAAAAAATCAATTGAGTTCGATTTGGTGCAAAGGAAAAATCTTTGAGTGGCGATCTTTAAAATAGCACTTTAGTGTTTCTTTGACGGTTTTAAAGGCCAGTTCATCCCATGGGATCTCGTCTTCTAAAAAGAGCCTAACCTCTTGGGTCTCATGCCCTGGATTGAACTCCAAGTGAAGCAATTCTGCACGGTAATAAAAGTGCACCTGTCCGACATAAACAACGCTTGTAATGGTGTACAAATCAAGCAGTTTAAAGGCCGCACCGGCCTCTTCAACAGTTTCACGCGCCGCACCTTGCTCAAGGGTTTCCCCAAGTTCCATGAAACCAGCTGGCAAAGTCCACATGCCAAATCTAGGTTCAATATTTCGTCTGCAAAGTAAAACCTGGTCCCTCCAAATGGGTAGGGTTCCCACTACGTTGAGCGGGTTTTCATAGTGAATGCTTTGGCAAACATTGCAGATCGCACGAAGTTTTGTGTCGCCATCACTAGGGATTTTGTAGCTCACCTTTTCGCCGCATTGCTTACAGTGTTTGATCGAGGAATGGTTTTTCATGGGTTGAGTTTAAACCTATTTTCAACTGAATTTTTTTAAAGGTAAACCCCTTTAGATGGGTGTTTAAAAACGTTTAGATGATTAAAGCCCAACCCTCCTCAAACAAAATATCTTGAAATCATTTTTAAAGAAAAATCAAAAAAGTTTCAAACTGATATAAACTTACAACATTGCAAACCAATTGATAAGTTTTTTTGCTTTTCAATGAGCAATTTTTGGTGCGAACTTTAGAAATTTCTTATTCAGCACAATTGGAAATAATGGTGAATTTAATTGTTGTTTGATCATTGTTCAACTTGCAAGCGTTGCTGCAATGTGACTCCGGGATTTCCTGCTTTGGAGATCACTTTGACTTCTAAAGAACAGCATCAGTTGGGCAGCATTTGCATTGAAAACAATTGTCCCCATTTGGGCGTTTCTGGATGCACCTTGGGTCCTGAGAAACCATTTTCATGCCACCTTTATCCACTGGTGTACAACCCAATGGAGAAAACCTTCCATTACGATACGGATTGCCCAGTCATGCCGACCTACATCAAGCAATTGAAGGTTCCAGGCAGTGAGGCGCAGTCGCACTTGCAAGCGATTAAGGTTTCTATAAATCATTTAGAGTCAAAAGACCCAGAGTTTTTAATCAATAATTTTGAAATTGATCAAAGTTACTTTGAAATTAAAAAGTTACCTTACCAAAATAAGATTGGGAATACATGATGGATGGCTCATCTGCTGAAGCGCACTATTTGCTCAATGATTCCGAAGAGACACCGCTTAAACGCTTAGGTTTTCAAAGTTGGACCAAAGAAAACCTCTTTGTTGAAAGCGATCACAATGATATTTTGTATTACACCAGTCGTTGGGATGCCCTTTGCCCCTATATAGATGTCACTGAGGAGATGTTGGCTGATGCGCCCAAACCCTTCATCGTGTATGCCGTGCCCCCCGATAGTCGTTTTGGCGTCCCGATCAATGACCGCTATGGCATGGTGGATGTGACCAAGCCAGGTTTTTGGAGTGAAGAGCGCAGGGAGCGAAAATTCAAGGAAATCCAAAAACAATACCGCCGCTTTGAGCACTCCATTGAGGTCGTTGCGGGCAAAGACCTCACGTTGGATGACTTGTTTGAGATGGGGGGCAACCACTTTGCCAATTACTTTATCGATGACAAGGAAGTTGAGGGCTTTTTAGACTATATCCAAGCCTTGGATTTGTTGGTCATCCAAGTACACGACGATCAAGGTGAGTTGGTCTTGACGGATGTCTCCGTGCTTTTGCCTCAATACAGCCAGGTCTATGGAAGTTTTTGCCAGTGGAACCGCGCCTTTAAGAACCGCTCACCAGGCATTTATGCCTGCTTCTTGGTATGCAAATGGGCCAGCGAAAACGCATACCGCTATTACAACCTCGGGCCGGTCGATGACTATGGCTACAAGTCTTTGTTTGTGACTGACTTTGAGCCCATCTATGCCGTGGCCGTCACCCCGCTTGACCATCCTTTGGCTTTAGACAAAACCTCTCCCTTGCATGCAGACTTTAAGGTGGAGGATTGGAACCAAATTTACCGCCCCGAGCACATGCAAAAAAAAGAGCTCCCTTGATCTTGGCTCGAGGTGCTTGTTGAGTTGTATAAAAAAAAGGACCTGAGGGGTCCTTTTTTGTAATGCAAGTCGTTATTTAAAGACGTGAGTTTCGCCAAAACTGTGGTCGTAGTCCATGGTCACTTCTTCTCCCGCTTGGATGGCCTTGATACAGACAAAGGAGCCATCTTTTTTCATTTTCAAATTCGGTTTTTTTGAGTGATTGAGATAGATGGCCATGTCCATGGTGTTCATGCCCATGACGGGAATGTCCACGGACTTTTTATCGTAATAGCAAAATAGTTTGATGTGTTGCTGTACGCTTTTGGGCAGTTTTTTGATCTCATCGTGTGAGAATTTGAATTCTCTGTTCTTGAGCCAACTCTTTAAGGGGTTCACGCCTTTGGGGATGGCACGCATGGCAAACACACCAATGCCGTGCAAGGGAGAGATGCCCAAGTGGCAGTAGACCTCGTGCTTGAGGTGCTCAAAAAGAGCGCTTTTGGTTTTTTTAGGGGCGTTAGGCATATTAAACTCCTGGGGCAAACCACTTGTTGTTGTAATTTGGAAATGGTGAAAGTCTTGTGCTCGCAAAGTAAAAGCGAGCCAAGGTCCAAGGATGCTGTCGCTTAGATGACTTTCAGGTCAATTGAGCCGATGCCTTCAACAAAGCCATGCATGAGGTCTCCTTTCACCACGGCATTGACTCCTTCGGGCGTGCCGGTGAAGATCAAGTCGCCTGCTTTTAACGCCCAAGCCGATGAGAGGTGTTCAATGGTTTCGTGGATATTCCAAATCAGTTTGTTGATGTGACTGCTTTGACGATCTTGCCCGTTGACACTTAAGAAAATGCGAGCTTGTGTAAGGTTTTGGACAGATTGTTTTTCAAGGATCGGACCCATGGGAGAGCTGTGATCAAAAGATTTACCAATGTCCCATGGACGTCCTTGTTTTTTCATGTCATTTTGTAAGTCGCGTCGCGTCATATCTAGGCCAACGGCATAGCCAAATATATGGTTTTCAGCATCTTGGGCTTTGATATTTTTACCACCAACGCCTATGGCGACAACCAATTCAATTTCATGATGAAAATTTTGAGTCAAGCTAGGGTAGGGCAACTCACCGGTGGAGCCGTTGGGGACATAAATCAGGGAGTCTGTGGGTTTGAGAAAGAAAAAAGGAGCCTCTCTGCCGGTGTAACCCATCTCCTTGGCGTGTTCTTCGTAGTTTCTGCCCACACAATAAATTCTGTGAATGGGAAAAGATTTATCGCTGTTGACAACAGGAATGGCAATGATTGCTTGAGGAGAATGGGTGAATTTCATTTGAAAAGAGATGGATGAAAAGGGGCAAACAGCTGTCCGATGCGCTTGTATGAACTTGATAGTTTAGCGCTTAAGCTAAAATTTTTCAAAATAGATGGCCCTGTCGGTCGGTAAAGTTCTGTAACATCGCACCAAGCAGATCACTCACCATTTTTGTGCATGAACCACCCAACAGCCATCGAAACCCCAGCCTTTTGGCGACCTCAATGGGGCTTAGAGCGCTTTGGAGTTCGAATGCACTTGAGTTTTCGCGCGGGTGGAGTCTCCAAAGCGCCTTATGACAGTTTGAATTTGGGCTTGCACGTGGGCGACTCCCCAGGCTCGGTCAAGAGCAACCGCGATATCTTTGAAGCGCACTTGGGTGTTCGGGCTGTCTTTTGTGATCAAAGACATGGCGTAGGCGTTCTTGAAATTGACCAATCGAGCCCAAACGGTTTGAGTGCGGATGGGGCTTACACCATGCAGCCCGACATTGCCTGTACGATGATGGTGGCCGATTGCATGCCCTTGTTGCTGGCCGATGAGAGGGGTCGCTTGGTGGGCGCAGTTCATGTTGGCTGGCGTGGGCTGGTTGGTTTGGCCGAGAATTCGACTCTGTTGCCTCTAAGCGTGGTTGAAAATGCTCATCTCTTGATAGGTCGCTCCATGGCGGAAAATTTTGGGCAAGCCCAAGGTCGACTCTACGCTTGGTTGGGCCCGTGCATTGGTCCTGGCTCCTTTGAAGTGGGTGAGCAAGTCCTAGAGGCCTTTAGGCAAAAGGATCCACGCAATTTGCAAGCCTTTAAAGCGCACTCGCATGACAAAAACAAATGGGTGGCTGATTTGCCGCAATTGGTCCGACACCAATTAAAGGGCTTGGGGGTCTTTGACATTTGGGGCAATGAAGGCTCAAGTCAGTGGTGCACGGTGAGTCGACCCGATCTTTATTTCTCCCACCGACGAGACCGCCTCAGTGGTCGTTTTGCGGCCAGCATTTGGATCGAGCTGCCTAAAAATTCTGGGTGCTGAACTCTAATTTCGCGTTCAATTAACTGCGATACTTCGCACTTAATTGTTGAAATTTTTTTTTACCCCAATCGAAACGTTTTGTATGCCCCAATCCGCGAAGTCATCCAAATCCAAAGCTCACTCTGCTGTGCCTTTGGACCCCATGTCCCAGATGAGGCAATCGTTTGAGCAGTTTTTATCTGTTTTTCAATCCAAGGAGCCCGAACTTGCATTCCAAGCGCTCAGGCCCCTTGAGCTTGATGCGAGCCTGCTTGAGCAACTGCAAAGCGAATTCGTCGAACGCGCCTCACGGCTGTGGAACGACAGTTTGAATCACGGCATTCAATTAAAGGACAGAAGATTCAGCTCAGAGGCTTGGGGTGCTCAGCCTTCTTCCACATTTTTGGCTGCGATGTATTTATTGAATGGTGAGTTTTTGCAAAAAATGGTGCAAGTTGTGAAGACGGACGATAAAACCCGGGCACGTTTGAATTTTGCGGTGGAGCAATATGTGGCACTTGCTTCGCCAAGCAATTTTTTGCCCCTGAACCCAGACGCCATGAAGAAAGCCTTGGACAGTGATGGGCTGTCAATTTCCAAGGGCCTACAAAATTTGTTGCACGATGTGCAGCAGGGCCATGTCTCCATGACCGATGAGCGCGTATTTGCAGTGGGTCAAAATGTGGCGCTCACGAAGGGTCAGGTTGTGTATGAAAACGCCTACTTTCAGTTGATTGAATATGCTCCTTTGACCAAGGAGGTTTTTGAGCGTCCTTTGCTTTTGGTGCCACCTTGTATCAATAAGTTCTACATCTTGGATTTAAAGCCCGAGAACTCTCTGATCAGGCATGCGGTGGCCCAAGGGCACAGAACCTTCGTGGTGAGTTGGTGCAACCCCAAGGAAGACATGGTCCATGCGACTTGGGATGATTATATTGAGCATGCCGTTTTGAAAGCCATCGAGCTTGCCCAATCCATCAGCTCATCCAAGACCATCAATGCCTTGGGATTTTGCGTGGGCGGAACCCTCTTGAGCACTGCTTTAGGGGTTTTGGCTGCGAGGGGAAAGCATCCTGTTCAAAGCCTCACGCTGCTCACGACCTTGGTCGACTTCACCCACACGGGCGTCTTGGATGTCTTTATCGATGAGACCATGGTCAAGTTCAGGGAGCTTCAATATGCCAACGGGGGATTGATGTCTGGAAAAGACATGGCACAGACGTTTAGTTTTTTGCGGCCCAACGATTTGGTCTGGAATTATGTGGTCAATAACTATCTAAAAGGTGAGACGCCTCCTGCTTTTGATTTGCTCTACTGGAATAGCGATTCGACCAATTTGCCAGGCCCTTTGTATGCTTGGTACCTTAGACACATGTACTTGGAGAATTTGCTCGTCAAGCCCAATGCCTTGACTGTGTGTGGGCAGTCTCTTGATCTATCCAAAATCAAATCCCCTGTCTATATTTATGGCTCAAGGGAAGACCATATCGTACCGATCGACGCAGCCTATGCCTCGACCAAGATCTTTAAGGGTCCAAAAAGGTTTGTGATGGGAGCCTCTGGTCACATTGCAGGGGTTATCAATCCGCCTGCAAGTCAAAAGAGAAGCCATTGGATCTGCGCCCAGTCAAATTTTCCTTCTAGCTTAGAGAAATGGGTTGGGCAGGCGAAAGAAGTTCCTGGCAGCTGGTGGGATGATTGGATGAGCTGGTTGTCTGAGCATGCAGGCAAGTCCGTTCGTGCGCCCAAGATGCAGGGCAATAAGCTTTATCAGCCCATCGAGCCTGCTCCAGGTCGGTATGTGGCTGTAAAGATCTGATGTAGGGGTTTGTTGGTCGCTCAATGGGATTTTTTTAATTCAAGAGATGCTAGATTCAGTCTCAGGGTTCAATTCAAAAGATTGAGCTGCATTTTTTTATAGATTGCTGATTTTTTTAGGAGTTTTAAGTCATGAAAGATATCGTCATAGTTTCTGCTGCCAGAACAGGTGTGGGTAAGTTTGGAGGCTCTCTGGCCAAAGTGTCTGCACCAGATTTGGGCGCCGTGGTGATCAGGGAGGTTTTGGCCCGCGCCAAGAACTTGGACCCTGCATTGATTGGTGAAGTGATCATGGGCCAAGTCTTGGCCGCAGGTGCAGGTCAAAATCCAGCCCGGCAGGCGCTGATGAAGTCAGGCATTCCTCAGGAAGTGCCCGCTTTGACCATCAATGCGGTGTGTGGCTCAGGCTTGAAGGCGGTGATGTTGGCCGCGCAAGCCATTGCTTGGGGGGACAGTGAAATTGTGATTGCCGGTGGGCAAGAGAACATGAGTGCATCGCCTCATTTGCTTGCTGGCTCCAGAGATGGTCAGCGCATGGGGGATTGGAAGATGGTTGACTCGATGATTGTGGATGGGTTGTGGGATGTTTATCATCAATACCACATGGGCATCACTGCTGAAAATGTGGCCAAGGCCAACGCCATCACCCGTGAGATGCAAGATGCTTTGGCCTTGGGCTCGCAGCAAAAGGCGGCGGCTGCGCAAGAGGCGGGTCGTTTTGACGCTGAGATTGCAAGCGTTCACATCGCGCAAAGAAAGGGCGATGCGATTGAATTCAAGAGCGATGAGTACATCAATAAAAAGACCAACGCCGAAGCGCTTGCAGGTTTGCGCCCCGCGTTTGATAAAGCTGGATCTGTCACGGCGGGAAATGCGTCGGGCATCAATGACGGTGCAGCGGCTGTGATGGTGATGTCTGCCCAAAAGGCGGCCTCTTTGGGGCTCACCCCCCTTGCCAGAATCGCCTCTTTTGCCACCAGTGGTTTGGACCCCGCCTTGATGGGCATGGGCCCTGTGCCAGCTTCGCAAAAAGCGTTGGCACGGGCCGGGTGGGGGGTGGATTCGGTGGATTTGTTTGAGCTCAATGAAGCGTTTGCCGCTCAGGCCTGTGCGGTGAACAAGTCCCTAGGGATTGATCCAAGCAAGGTCAATGTCAATGGTGGTGCCATTGCCATCGGACACCCCATTGGGGCGTCTGGCTGCCGAATTTTGGTATCTTTATTGCATGAGATGCAGCGCTCCAATGCCAAGCGCGGTTTAGCCGCCTTGTGCATCGGTGGCGGCATGGGGGTTTCTTTGACCTTAGAGCGTTGACCCCCAGGTGGGGTGGGCGTTGGTTTTTTTCTTGGATTTAAAATTGATATAAAGTGAGACAAATATGAGTAAAAAGGTGGCTTATGTAACTGGCGGCATGGGTGGTATTGGAACTGCGATATGCCAAAGACTGCACAGAGATGGTTTTTTAGTGATCGCTGGGTGTGGGCCAACCCGTGACTTTGTGAAATGGATCCATGAGCAAAAACAATTGGGTTTTGATTTCCACACGTCGGTTGGCAATGTCAGTGAGTGGGATTCCACGGTGGAGGCGTTCTCAAGGGCGAGGGCCGAGTTTGGCCCCATCGATGTGTTGGTCAACAATGCGGGCATCACCAGGGATAAAATGTTTCTTAAAATGAGCAGAGATGATTGGGACGCCGTTATTGACACCAATTTGAACTCGATGTTCAACGTCACCAAGCAAGTTGTTGGCGATATGGTGGAGAGAGGTTGGGGTCGAATTATTCAAATCTCCTCCGTCAATGGAGAGAAAGGTCAGTCGGGTCAAACCAATTACTCTGCGGCAAAAGCGGGCATGCATGGCTTTACCATGGCTTTGGCCCAAGAGATGGCCAGCAAAGGGGTGACCGTCAATACGGTCAGTCCTGGCTATATTGGGACCGATATGGTCAAAGCCATTCGCCAAGATGTGCTTGACAAGATTGTGGCAACCATTCCTGTCAAGCGCTTGGGTACACCAGATGAAATCGGCTCGATTGTGGGTTGGTTGGCCAGTCAAGATTCTGGCTTTACAACGGGCGCAGACTTTTCTTGCAATGGTGGATTGCACATGGGTTGATCTTTTTGGTCCAAGGCTTGTGGTTCAACTGCAAGCCCTGGGGCTAGAGCTTCACGCCAAGCCTTTGAAGTTCCAATTGAAGTACCAGTTGGAGCTCTAAAGGCTTTTTTGATTTTGAGAGGGGTTGGATGCGACAAATCAATGGGTGTGAGGCATGGGATGGGACTAAAATGACGTGCTGTTTTTCAGCAAGCAAATTGTCCTTCAATTCCACCATTGCTTACTTTTCAAATGATGAACCATGCCATGACCGAGTCGAGTTTTGATTTGAGTTTTCGACGACATCTTGATGTGTCCAAAGAGTTGATTTGGCGCGCATGGACAGAGCCCGAGTTGCTTAAAATCTGGTTTTGTCCAAGGCCTTGGAAAACGGTGCATTGTGAAATCGATTTGCGAGCGGGGGGGATTTTTAAAACGATCATGCAGTCCCCACAAGGAGACTTGTTTCCCAATGAGGGTTGTTTTTTGGAGATTGAAAAAAACAAGCAATTGGTATGGACGAACTCATTGCTCCCAGGGTTTAGGCCCAATCAAGTGGCCAACCTTGGTCAAGAAGACAATGCTTTTTTCTTCACGGCCACGATCCATTTGGAGGACCGTGTGGGTGGGACAACCTACACCGCAAGCGTCAAACATGCCGATGAGGCAAGTTGCAACAAGCACAAGGCCATGGGCTTTGAGCAAGGATGGGGCATTGCGCTTGATCAATTGATCGAGATGCTTAGGCAAGGCATATAGTCTAAGCCATGCAAAACAATCTGCATCTCTTAAGCGTGGCGCCTATGATGGACTGGACCGATAGGCATTGTCGGTACTTCCATCGTTTAATCACAAGTCAAACGCTTTTATACACCGAGATGGTGACCACGGGTGCCTTGCTTTTTGGTGACCAAGCCCGGCACTTGGATTTTGATGCGTGTGAGCATCCGATTGCACTTCAGTTGGGTGGCTCTGAGCCTGAAGATTTGGCCAAGTGCGCAAAGTTGGGTCAAACTTGGGGCTATGATGAAATCAATCTCAACTGTGGATGCCCCTCTGAGCGAGTTCAGCGAGGTGCCTTTGGCGCATGCTTGATGAACGAGCCTCAAACCGTGGCCAATGGGGTCAAGGCCATGCTTGACGTGCTTGACATACCCGTGACGGTCAAGCACCGAATTGGAATCGATGAAGCTCAAAGCTATGACTTTGTTCGAGACTTCGTTGGCGAAGTGAGCTTTGCTGGATGTGGAGTTTTTATCGTTCACGCAAGAAATGCCGTTCTTAAAGGCCTCAGTCCCAAAGAAAACAGAGAAATCCCTCCCTTGCGCTACCCGGTGGTGCATCAATTGAAAAAAGATTTTCCACATTTAAAATTTATATTGAATGGCGGTCTTCAAAACAATGCCCAAATAGCTCTGCAAGGCCCCAAAGTTGATGGTGTCATGATCGGGCGTGCGGCCTATCACACGCCATACATGATGAGGACTTGGGACCAGTGGTTCAAGCTTGGGGAGGTGAGTGTCCAAGTTGAGCCACAGGACCCAATGTGCGCCCAGGAGGATCGGCTCGAAATTGAATCGCAAATGGCCCACTACATGGCCGCTCAGTGCAAAAACGGGAATGCTTCTTGGCTCTCCATGGCACGCCATATGTTGGGCCTGTGGCATGGCCTGGCAGGGGCCAGGCTTTGGCGACAAGTGTGGAGTGATTCTCGCTTAAAGAATTTAAGCCCCTTGGAGGTCATGGAACGGGCCACTTTTGCTCGCAAGGGGATAAAAAAAGATGAGAAGGCTTTATACAGCCTATGAAAATTGTTTTTTTTTGCAATTTTTAATACACAATCTCATAAAGATGCTCTCCAGCCTCACCCGATGAGGAGGCAATCATTCAAAGTCAGTTTGAGTATTGGAAAAAAATGACACAGAACGACCAACCCTTTAAGCCCTCAAATTTACAAGATTGGCAAGAAGCAGCTCAAAAATCAGCCCCTCAGTTTGATTTAAAGGCTTTGAATTGGGTCACTCCAGAGGGCATTGAAGTCAAACCCTTGTACACCGCTCAAGACATCAAGGACCTTCCCTATACCGACACGTTGCCAGGGTTTGAGCCTTATTTGAGGGGTCCGCAAGCGACCATGTATTCTGTTCGGCCTTGGACCATACGGCAGTATGCGGGTTTTTCGACGGCCCAAGAGTCCAATGCGTTTTATAGAAAATCCTTGGCCGCAGGCGGCCAAGGGGTCTCGGTGGCGTTTGATTTGGCCACGCACCGGGGATACGACTCTGATCACCCCCGAGTGACAGGGGACGTCGGCAAGGCCGGAGTCGCGATCGATTCGGTCGAGGACATGAAAATCCTCTTTGATCAAATTCCCTTGGACAAGGTGTCAGTATCGATGACCATGAATGGTGCGGTTCTTCCTGTTTTGGCTGGCTATATCGTGGCCGCTGAGGAAAGTGGCGTTGCTCAGGAGAAGTTGTCTGGGACCATTCAAAATGATATTTTGAAAGAGTTCATGGTGCGCAACACCTACATCTATCCGCCCCAGCCATCGATGCGCATCATTGGTGACATCATTGAATACTCGGCGCAAAGAATGCCCAAATTCAATTCAATTTCAATTTCTGGCTATCACATGCAAGAGGCGGGGGCCAATCAAGCCCTTGAATTGGCCTTCACTTTGGCCGATGGAATGGAATACGTCAAACTTGCTTTGGGCAAGGGCTTGAACATCGATGATTTTGCAGGTCGATTGTCTTTCTTTTGGGCCGTTGGCATGAACTTTTATTTAGAAATTGCCAAAATGCGCGCCGCTCGTCTTTTGTGGTGTCGAATCATGAAGGATTTTGGTGCCCAATCCCCCAAAAGCTTGATGCTTAGAACCCACTCTCAAACTTCAGGCTGGTCTTTGACGGAGCAAGACCCGTACAACAATGTGGTTCGAACAACCGTTGAGGCCATGGCGGCTGTGTTTGGTGGCACGCAGTCATTGCACACAAACAGTTTTGATGAGGCCATTGCACTGCCAACAGAGTTCAGCGCTCGCATTGCAAGAAATACGCAACTCATCATCCAAGAAGAAACGCATATCACTTCCGTTGTGGACCCTTGGGCGGGCAGTTATATGATGGAGAAATTGACCCAAGAGATGGCCGATAAAGCTTGGCAGATTATCCAAGATGTTCAAACCCAAGGGGGTATGATCAAGTGCGTCGATTCGGGTTGGGCCAAATTGCGCATCGAGTCCGCTGCTGCTCAAAAGCAAGCGCGCATTGATTCAGCGCAAGATGTCATTGTGGGTGTGAACAAATACCGTTTGAGCCAGGAGGCGGGCATCGATATTTTGGATGTGGACAACGTCAGAGTTCGTTTGGAGCAAATTGATCGATTAAAGCAAATCAAGGCCTCAAGAGATGCCTTGAAGGTCCAAGAAAGTTTACAGGCATTGACGCACGCTGCTCAAATGGGGGAAGGCAATTTGTTGGAGTTGAGCATTCAAGCCATGCGTGTGCGTGCCACAGTTGGGGAGGTCTCTATGGCGCTTGAAGAGGTTTTTGGTCGACACCGTGCAGATACCCACAAGGTCAGTGGCGTATACGCCCAGGCCTACGACAGCGCTCAAGGTTGGGAGCAGCTTAAAAGCGAAATCAATGCATTCGCCAGCGATGAGGGTCGTCGCCCAAGGGTGTTGATTGCAAAGTTGGGGCAAGATGGACACGACCGAGGATCTAAAGTGGTCGCCAGCGCGTATGCGGATTTGGGATTTGATGTGGACATTGGGCCCTTGTTTCAAACCCCTGAGGAATGTGTCAGGCAAGCGATAGAGAACGATGTGCATGCCATTGGCGTCTCAACATTGGCTGCTGGACATAAAACCTTGGTGCCTGAGATCATTGAGGAGTTGAGCAAACAAGGTGCACAGGGCATCATTGTCTTTGTGGGGGGCGTGATCCCAAAGCAAGATTATGAATTCTTGTTCAACGCGGGCGTCAAGGGCATCTATGGACCTGGCACTCCCATTCCTGCCAGCGCCAAGGATGTCTTGGAGCAAATCAAGAAAGCACTGCATTGACACCCTTTGCCTTAGTTCAAGGTCTCATGAGCAACATGGACGCCACCAAGAGGCGTTCTATGGCCAAGGCCATCACCTTGCTGGAGTCCACCAAGCCTGCGCACAGAGAGCAAGCCGAAGAGTTGTTGCATATTTTGCAGCGGCAACCCAAGCCGAAAAACTCTCTCAGACTGGGTGTGAGTGGCGTACCTGGTGTTGGCAAGAGCACGTTCATCGAGGCCTTGGGTCTTGCCATGATCAAAAGTGGGCATCGGGTGGCTGTTTTGGCGGTCGACCCCTCCTCGTCCTTGTCGGGTGGATCGATCTTGGGGGACAAGACCCGCATGCACAGCTTGTCGGTCAATGAGCATGCCTTCATCCGACCCAGTCCAAGCGGGGGAAATTTAGGGGGTGTTTGTGAAAAAACCCGTGAATGCATGCTCATTTGTGAGTATGCAGGTTTTGATGTGATCATGGTGGAGACAGTGGGTGTGGGTCAAAGCGAGATTGCCGTGGCCAACATGACGGACTTCTTTTTGCTCTTGCATTTGCCAAACGCTGGGGATGATTTGCAGGCCATGAAAAAAGGGGTCATGGAGTTTGCTGATTTTGTGGTGATCAACAAGGCAGATTTGGATCCGGATGCTGCCATGCGAGCGCAAGCGATGATGTCCAGTGCCATGCGCTTGATGGCCCAGACCCAAGGCGGGCGGTATGTGAAAGAGGCGTCGACACCCCTGCCCATGACGCCACAAGAGTTGGAGTTGCATGGACTTCTTGATGTGCCTGATGCCTTGGATCCCAAGGATCAATACCTCAGAGCTGACCAAGCGCACAGTTTGCTGGTCGATCCTACCTTGAGGGTGTTGCAAATCTCAGCGCTTCAAAATCAGGGGATTGATGTCTTGCTTGAGCGTTTGACTCAACACCAATCCCAACAGATGCAGTCAAAGGCCTTTGAGCACAAGAGAGCTCAGCAGGCGGTCGCATGGCTTTGGGAGCGCGTGCATTATGGGCTCAAAAGTGCTTTCATGGACCACCCCAAGGTCCAGTCCGCTTTGCCCTCTTTGGTCGGGCAGGTTGTAGGGGGTCTGTTGGAGCCCTCCAGTGCTGCTAGAGAGTTGCTGAGGCTGCATAGGACTTAAAGGTTGTGTCAATGTCATACATGAATTTTGAGAGGATTGAGTTTTGATGGAAGTACCAATTTTTCCGCTGAGTACAACGCTTTTTCCGGATGGGTTGTTGCCACTGAAAATTTTTGAGGTGCATTATTTGCAGATGACCCAAAAAGCTTTTCATGAAACCAAGCCTTTTGGTGTGGTCACGCTTCAAGAGGGTTCGGAGACACGCGTTGCTGGACAACAAGTAGAGTTCTCACCAATGGGCGTTCTTGCTCACATTGAGAGGTTTGAGGAGGTCAAGCCCAATTTGTATTTTCTGCTTTGCAAGGGTGTTGAGCGGTTTAGCGTCGTGTCCAAAGAGCGACAAAAAAATGGACTCTGGATGGCTCAAATCGAGCTCTTGCCCGCCGATCCCATGGCCCCTATTCCAGAGGAGTTGCAGGAAACGGCCAACAAGTTGGGCAAGGTGATCGTGTCCTTTCAAAAACACAGCATCAAAGCAAGTGAAATGCCTTTCTCTCAACCCTATCGACTCGATGACTGTGGTTGGGTGGCCAATCGGTGGTGTGAGATGCTGCCCTTGAATGCCGCACAAAAGCAGTTGCTGCTGGCGCAAACAAATCCCAGGCTGCGTCTTGACTTGATCAATGATATTTTGGATGAAATGCAAATTTCTATCCAGTTTCCTGGCGGATAAGGTGGGATGTGTTTTATGGTGAAACCCGTGTGCACTGGGTTTGCCAGGCCCCTAGGGGTTCAATGACTTTCGGATGGTTAAATATGACTGATATCAATTTACAGCTTGAACAAAAACGAACTGCAGCTCGCCTAGGGGGTGGACAACGAAGAATAGACGCTCAACATGCCAAGGGCAAGCTCACAGCGCGTGAGCGTATAGAGGTTTTGCTCGATCCAGATACATTTGAAGAGTGGGGCATGCTTGTGGAGCACCGGTGCACAGATTTTGGCATGGAGACACAAAAGGTCCCAGGCGACGGCGTGGTCACGGGCTATGGCATGATCAATGGCCGATTGGTCTTTGTGTTCAGCCAAGACTTTACCGTGTTTGGCGGAGCGCTCTCAGAGTCCCATGCAGAGAAAATTTGCAAGATCATGGATCAGGCCATGAAAGTGGGCGCGCCGGTCATTGGCTTGAATGACTCGGGGGGAGCTCGAATTCAAGAGGGCGTGGCTTCTCTTGGGGGCTATGCGGAGGTCTTTCAGCGAAACGTCATGGCCTCAGGCGTGATTCCTCAAATCAGTGTCATCATGGGCCCCTCGGCTGGGGGGGCTGTGTACTCGCCAGCGATGACGGATTTTATTTTTATGGTCAAAGACAGCTCCTACATGTTTGTGACTGGACCAGAGGTGGTCAAGACCGTCACGCATGAAGAGGTGAGCGCTGAGGAGTTGGGAGGAGCGTTGACGCATACGATCAAAAGTGGTGTCGCAGACCGTGCATTTGAAAACGATATTGAAGCGCTGCTGATGATGCGACGCATGTACAACTACTTGCCATTGAACAACAAAGAAAAAGCACCCGTTAGACCGTGCCTTGACCCAAGTGATCGCTTGGAGAAAAGCTTGGAGACCCTTGTTCCCACCAATTCCAATCAGCCTTACGACATGCATGAGTTGATTTTAAAAATCGTGGACGATGCAGACTTCTTTGAGTTGCAACCCGATTATGCTAAAAACATCCTCATTGGTTTTGCTCGAATGGGTGGTCAAAGTGTGGGGATTGTGGCCAATCAACCCATGGTTCTCGCTGGGTGTTTGGATATTAAAAGCTCCGTCAAGGCTGCACGATTTGTGCGATTTTGTGATGCATTCAATATTCCCGTGATCACCCTCGTGGATGTGCCCGGCTTCATGCCAGGCACGAGCCAGGAGTTTGGTGGCATCATCAAGCATGGGGCCAAGTTGTTGTATGCCTATGCCGAGTGCACGACACCCAAAGTCACCTTGATCACGAGAAAGGCCTATGGAGGCGCATACGATGTGATGGCCTCTAAACACCTCAGAGGGGATGTCAATTTCGCCTGGCCCAACGCAGAAATTGCGGTCATGGGTGCAAAGGGCGCTGTAGAAATTATTTTTCGAGAAGATAAAAACGATCCTGAGAAATTGGCTTTGAAGGAGCAAGAGTACCGTGCTCGGTTTGCCAATCCCTTTGTGGCCGGTGCCAGAGGCTTTATCGACGATGTCATTGAGCCTCAAGAAACGCGCAAAAGAATTTGTCGCTCCTTGGTCATGCTCAAGGATAAAAAAGTTGAAAACCCTTGGCGAAAGCACGGCAACATCCCATTGTAGAGAGAGGGCCGTTATTTTTTAGCTCTAGCAAAAGAACATTAGGACGACTCAGACATGTTTACAAAAATACTGATTGCCAATCGTGGTGAAATCGCGTGCAGAGTCATAGCGACAGCCACGCGAATGGGCATCAAAACGGTTGCCGTGTATTCACAAGCCGATGCCCAAGCCAGGCACGTGGAGTTGGCCCATGAGGCTTACCTCTTGGGGCCTGCGCCCTCGAAATCTTCATACCTCTTGGCCGACACAATCATTGAGGTTGCTAAAAAAAGTGGTGCGCAGGCCATCCATCCTGGTTACGGCTTTTTAAGTGAGAATGAATCGTTTGCCAAAAGAGTCGAAGACGAGGGCATGGTTTTTATTGGCCCCAAGTACCAAGCCATTCGCGCTATGGGTGACAAAATCGCGTCCAAAAATCTGGCCCAAAAAGCCAAGGTTCACACCATTCCTGGGCACAACCATGCCATCCCCAGTGCGCTTGAGGCGGTGCAAATTGCCAAGAACATGGGCTACCCTGTCATGATCAAAGCCTCCGCTGGCGGAGGCGGCAAGGGGCTCAGAGTGGCTTACTCTGATCATGAAGCCCTAGAGGGGTTCACCGCTTGTCAAAATGAAGCGCGAAACAGTTTTGGCGACGATCGCATTTTCATAGAAAAATTCATTGAAGAGCCTCGCCACATTGAGATTCAAGTTTTGGGTGATGCGCATGGACATTTAATTTACTTGAATGAGCGCGAGTGTTCGATTCAAAGAAGGCATCAAAAGGTGATTGAAGAGGCGCCTTCAAGTTTCATTTCCGATGCAACCCGAAAGGCAATGGGTGAGCAAGCGGTTGCACTTGCCAAAGCCGTGCAATACCAAAGTGCGGGTACAGTTGAATTTGTCGTGGGCCGTGATCAGGGGTTTTATTTTCTTGAGATGAACACCAGGCTTCAAGTCGAGCACCCAGTCACCGAGGCCATCACGGGCATTGATTTGGTGGAGTGGATGATCAAAATTGCTGCGGGTGAGCGTTTGACCATTGCGCAGTCACAGGTCAAGAAAGAGGGCTGGGCGCTAGAGTGTCGCATCAATGCGGAAGATCCTTTGAGGCAATTTTTACCTTCTACGGGTCGATTGGTTCGCTTTGAGCCCCCTCAGACCTCGATGCGCGCAGCGTATCCCGATGAGAGGTTTGGGGTTCGCGTGGACACGGGTGTGCGTGAGGGCGGTGAAATTTCGGTTTACTACGACTCGATGATTGCAAAATTGATCGTACATGCCCCCGATCGGTTGCAAGCGATTCATAAAATGCGTGAAGCACTTAACGCATTTGTAATTCGAGGCATACACACCAACATTCCATTTCAAGCCGCTCTTTTGGCGCATCCACAATTTGTGTCAGGTGACTTCAACACGGGGTTCATTGCTGAGCATTTTCCAAAAGGGTTCAAGTCTGAGATGGTCACGCACTCAGATGCTGGGTTTTTAATTGCCTTGGCCGCTTTCGTGCAAAGAAAAACCAGACAGCGTGCAAAGGGCATGAGTGGTCAACTCTTTGGCTACGATATAGAGCACGACAGTGAGATCACCGTGGTGGAGTTGATGGGTCTCAAAGAGCCTCATTATCATGCGGTCAAATACAGCGATGCACTGGACCCCCATGCCAAGTCTGAGATTGAAGTGAATGGGAAAAAATATGCCATTCAAAGCGATTCAAATTTGAACGATATCGTCATTAAAGGCACCCTCAATGGTGAGCCATTTGTGGCGCAAATTGATCGCAATCTTTCAGGCCATCCTTTGGCGCTTGAAGTTTCCCATGCGGGTGCGAGAATGGTGTGTTTGGTGTTGTCGCATAGAACGGCTGAGCTGCATCGTTTGATGCCCATCAAAGCTCCTCCAGACATGTCAAAGTATTTGATTTCACCCATGCCGGGCTTGCTCACCCAAGTCCATGTGACAACAGGTCAAAAGGTGTTGGCGGGAGAGAAGCTAGCGGTGATTGAAGCGATGAAGATGGAGAATGTGTTGCTGTCCTTTGCCGATGGTGTGGTCAAGTCGGTCAATGCCACTGTGGGTGAGTCTTTGAGTGTGGATCAAATTATTTTGGAGTTTGTATGAGCATTGCACCCCATCCTCGCCCCTTTAGGATCTTGGGCCTACAACAAATTGCTCTGGGTGCTTTGAGCAAAGACCGACTCAAGACGCTTTGGGTTGATTTATTGGGTCTGCAACTCAAGGGGCAGTTTGAAAGCGCTCGTGAAAATGTATTGGAAGATATTTGCCAACTCGGTTTTGGGATTGCCTCGGTCGAGGTTGATTTGATGCAGCCTTTGGATCCAGAAAAGAAGCCTCAAGTGCATCTGCCCGCCTTGAATCACATCGGTCTGTGGGTCGATGATTTGCCCGCGTGTGTGCGCTGGCTAACCGAGCAGGGCGTGCGCTTTGCCCCTGGTGGCATTCGCCAAGGGGCTGCGGGCTTTGATATTTGTTTCATTCACCCCAAGGGCAATGAGGAGTTTGCCCTGAGCGGAGAAGGTGTGCTCATTGAGTTGGTCCAAGCACCTAGAGAGGTCATTGCGGCTTTGTCTGGAGCACTGGATGCACCCCATTCAGTCGCTGTGTAAAGCCAAGGATGGGATGTTGAATTCATGACCACCGACTTCTCTAATTGCGACAACAAACTCAAGAGCAGGTCTGCCGATGTGCTGGTCATTGGTGCCGGCCCGACGGGTTTGTTGCTCACTCACCTATTGGCCAAGCAAGGCGTACGGGTGTGCTTGATGGAGCAGCTCCCTCAGGTCGTGGCCGAGGCAAGGGCGGTGAGTATCGATGATGAGAGCTTGCGCTCAATGGCCGATGCGCTTCAACTCGATGCCTTGACGCCTTTGATCACACACTCCTATGGCGTTCATTACTACTCATGGCTTCAAACACTGTTTGCCAAAGTAGAGCCCAGTCTACAAGACTATGGCTACCCCAAAAGGAATGCCTTTCGTCAACAGCAATTGGTTCAAACTTTGTTTGAAGGTCTCAAAGCGTATGCCCATGTCGAAGTTTTGATGTCCTCTCGGATTTTGACCTATGTCGATGAATCGGTTGCAAGCCAAGAGACTGCGCACCCTCAGGCGTATGCCTTGACGGTGAACTTTGAGCACGATCAACAGGTTGCTCAATTGCGGTGCAATTGGCTGGTGGGTGCAGATGGTGCACGCAGTTCGATACGAGAGCAAATGGGAACGATTTTTGATGGTCAAACGCATGCTCAACGATGGCTCATTGCCGATTTGATCGGAAGAGAGGACCCTTTTAGGCACACTCGCACGTACTGTGACCCCAAAAGACCGGCAATTCGTTTGCCTGGGCCGCAGTCGACGGTGCGCTATGAGTTTATGCTTTTTGAACACGAAGACAGCGAAGCGGTCCTGCAAGAGGAGGTTTACCGCGCTTGGATCAAGGTGAGAAGTCAAGCCGATGCAAAGCTTACCTTGATGCGCAAAGTCGTCTATACCTTCCACGCACGAGTGGCTCAGGAGTGGCAAAAAGGGCGGGTATTTCTAGCTGGGGACGCAGCACACTTAACCCCCCCCTTTGCGGGTCAGGGCATGAATTCGGGCGTGAGGGATGCAACCAATTTGGCCTGGAAGTTGTCGGATGTGATCAAGGGCCATGCCCATGTTGCCTTGCTTGGCACCTACCAACTCGAGAGAAAGCCCCACGCATGGGCACTCATTCGCATGGCTTTGAAAATTGGGTTGGTGATGCAACCGCGCTCTCTTTTAGGCGCGGCTTTGGGGCAGACCTTGCTGAAAATGGTTTGTTGGATCCCAAGCGTCAAAGACTATTTCTTAAACTTGAAATTCAAACCCAAGCCACGGTTTTTTGAAGGGTTTTTTGATTTGCAGACCAAAGACCACGGCCTGATTGCATGTGGACAGTTGATGATTCAGCCTCGCTTGGAGGTGGCCACCTCTCAGATTGTAAAAATGGACCGTGTACTTGGACCTCGATTTACTGCACTGATTTGGTGGGATGCCAAGGACATGGAGTGGCCCAAGAGCTTGGATTTGAAGGTCATCAAAATCCTCAGAAAAGACGAAGATTTCTTAAATCCCAGTGAGCAAATGGATTGGTACAGAGACGTGGATGGTCAACTCCAAGAGGTGCTTGACAGTGCCCGCGCGAGTGGAGTGATCCTCAGGCCGGATCATTATGTGCTCAGTTATATCTACCCCAGTGATGGACCATCGCTTAGCCGTTTGAAATCGATTTTATTTGGCTACTACAAATAGTTAGGCCCAGCAGCTTTGTGCCTGGACAGAGGGTGTCATTAGCGCTTTTGCGTCTGAGCGCGCGCCAATGCTTTTTGCAAAAGGGCGGCTTTGTCAACCTGTGCAGGCGAGTGCGGGGGCAGGGGGGCCAAGTGGTTGGGAGGGAAGGGCGTCTCGCTTGAGGCTTTTGCATGCAGCGCATCCAGTGCATGCAGGCGTTTGGCTTGGGTGTGGGTTTGGGGGCCTTCAAGGGCCTTGGTGTCGAGTCGTACCTTGTGCTTTTCAAAGCGTGATTTGGCCTCCAGGGCTTGATCCATTGACCAAGCCAACCAACCGCTTTGATGGGGCGTGGCCTCTTCAAGCTCAATGCAGTCGACTGGACAAACGGGCACACACAACTCACAGCCCGTGCAATACGGCTCCATGACGGTGTGCATGCTTTTGTGAGTCCCAACGATTGCATCGGTTGGACAGGCATCTAGGCAAAGCGTGCATCCAATGCACCACTGTTCATCGATGAAAGCCATTTTGCGGCTGCCTTCAGTGCCAAATTCGGGGTTGAGCGGCTCAGGCAAACGTTGGGTGAGCTTGGCCAAACGCTCCATCCCTTCTTGTCCACCCGGGGGGCATTGATTGATGGGCGTATTTTCTAAAGCAATGCTCAATGCATAAGATTGGCAGTCCTCAAATCCACACCGCTGGCACTGAGTTTGGGGCAAAAGCGCCCAAATATCTTGTGCAAGCTTGTGTTTTTGTGCTGAAGTCATTGTCTTTAAAACCAAAGATTCAAACCGCTCTCTAATCTCAGTTGAGTTGCACTTTAAATGCTGGAGGCTCTTTTGTTGTTTCTTTTTGAAGCAGCACTGCTCGCTGCGATGGGTTTTGAGCGAAGGGTTGCTTTTTTGGGGGCTTTTTTAACGCTCGCAGCTTTGAGCTTGTCCGCTTTCAAGCTGTCAGATACAGAAGGTTGATGCGAGAGAATGAAATCTCTGACGTTGGGGTAAACCACCTCTCTCCAGCGCCTGCCACTAAAGATGCCGTAGTGCCCCGCGCCAGGGACTTCCAAGTGCCTCATTTGCGAGGGTTTAATGCCTGTGCACAAGCCTTGGGCCGCTTGGGTTTGTCCAGAGCCCGAGATGTCGTCAAGCTCGCCCTCAATGGTCAAAAGGGCAGTGCCTTTGATGTCTTGGGGTCTCACACGCTCTATCTTGCCATCCAAAGACTTCACGTCCCACGTCCCTTTGACCAAACGCATGTCTTGGAAAACAACCTTGATGGTTTCAAGGTAATAATCGGCGTCCATATCAAGCACGGCATTGTATTCATCATAGAACGTGCGGTGATTGTCGGCGTTGGAATTGTCGCCTTTGATCAAATCTTTAAAGAAATCGTAGTGGCTCTTTAAATGCCGCTCAGGATTCATGGCCACAAAGCCCGCGTGTTGCAAAAAGCCAGGGTAGACGCGCCGACCGGCCCCAGGAAAATTCAATGGCACGCGAAAGATCACATTGTTCTCAAACCAACCGTAGCTCTTGTTCATGGCCAAGTTGTTCACGGCTGTGGGGGAGCGTGAGGCGTCAATGGGGCCCCCCATCATGGTCATCGAGTAAGGTGTGAGCTCACCCCTGGAGGCCATCAAGGAAACTGCAGCAAGAACCGGAACCGTGGGTTGACACACGCTGATCACGTGGCAGTTGCCGTATTGATTTTGGAGGTGTTTGAGAAACTCTTGTATATAGTTGACATAGTCGTCCAGGTGAAACTCACCCTCAGACAGTGCTATCATGCGAGCGTTTTTCCAATCGGTGATGTAGACCTTGTGGTCGGCCAAGAGATTTTTGACCGTGTCTCTTAACAATGTGGCGTAGTGACCTGACAAGGGGGCTACAAGCAGCACCACCGGTTGCTGTTTCAAGTGTTTAAGTGCCTCAATGTCGCTTGTATAGCGTTTGAATCGCTTGAGCTCGCAAAAGGGTTTATTGATTTCAACGCGCTCTTGGATGGCGACATCTGCACCCAGCACTTGCACGCTTTGAATGCCAAATTGGGGCTTTTCATAGTCTTTGCCCAGACGATAAATTAAATCGTAGGCGGCTGATATTCTATGGGCCAGTGCAGTTTGAGAAAATGGAGAGATCGGATTGTTGTACAGCTTCGCCGCCGCCTGAGCAAACTCAGCAAACGGCTCGAACATAGAACGTTGAGTTTCGTAAACTTGATACAACATGCGCGTAAACCCTTAATTCCCAAAAGTGTTGAATATAACAGTTGCTGAGCGTCAAAATTGGGGGCTAGACTCCAATATGCATCAAAAACTAATCAATTGCGACTTTAAAAGAGAGATACCGTGACAATTAGCCACACTTGCCCCTTTCCTCAGAATGTGACAGCGCCCTCGAACAGACAGCCCGTTTTGTTTGTGGGCCATGGAAGTCCAATGAATGCCATCATGGACACGCCCTTTAAAGATGAGTGGCAGCGCATTGGAGGATTTTTTGGTGAGCACAAGCGCTGGACCAAGCCCAAGTTGATTTTATGTGTGTCTGCGCATTGGTGCACTGAGGGGAGTTTATTGACGGCAATGCCCAGGCCCAAAACCATCCATGATTTTGGTGGTTTTCCGCAGGCTTTGTTTGAGCAGCAGTATGCGGTTGCGGGAGATCCCACCGCGGCCAAAGCCTTGGCGGCTCGCGTCAATCAGGCGAGCAAAGCGGTGTCCTTGGGGTTGGATGAAGAGCACTGGGGCTTGGACCACGGTACTTGGTCCGTTTTGAAGCCCATGTTCCCTCTTGGAGACATCCCTGTGGTTCAATTGAGCTTGGATGTTTTAGCCAGTTTGGAGCAGCACATGGCTTTGGGTGCTCAATTGAATTTCTTGAGAGACGAGGGGGTGTTGATTGTGGCCAGTGGCAACACAGTGCATAACTTAGGTGCCATGCAGCGTTTGGCACCTGATACCCAGGCCTACGGGTGGACGGCCGAATTTGACGATTGGGTTGCAGAAAAAATTGTTCACAGAGACATGGACGCTTTGTGCATGAAAGAGGTGAGTGCACAAATTTTGGAGCTCTTTAAATTGGCCCACCCGAACATGGACCATTACATTCCTCTTTTGTATGCCATCGCGGCAAGCGAGCCCCAAGATGAAATGAGTTTTTTCAACGACCAATACCAGTTTGCATCCATCTCGATGAGGTCATGCGTTTGGGACGCGCCTTCGCATTAGAGAGGTCTTGAGATTAAGAGAGTACTTTGGCAATGCTTGCGCAAACGTGGGCAATGTTTTTGTCGTTCAAAGCGGCTACACACATGCGCCCTGTATCGGTTCCAAAGACACCAAACTCATTGCGCAAACGAACCATTTGATCTTTGCTCAAGCCGGAGTAGCTGAACATGCCTACTTGCTGGGTGATGAAGCTCATGTCTGTTTTGACGCCAGCGCTCTTGAGTCCATCGACCAACTTTTGGCGCATGGACTTGATGCGAACTCGCATCTCGCCCAGCTCCCTTTCCCAAATTGCACGCAAAGCAGGCGTGTTGAGCACCTCGGCAACGACAGCACCGCCGTGAATAGGTGGATTGGAGTAGTTGGTTCGAATCATGATTTTGAGTTGCGAGAGAACGCGTTGAGCTTCTTGTGAGTCCTCACACAAGACCGAGAGTGCGCCTACACGCTCGCCATACAGGCTAAAGCTCTTAGAAAATGAGGTGGACACCAAAAAATTCAGACCCGCTTGAACAAAGCGAGCCACAATGGCCCCGTCTTCTTCGATGCCTTGGCCAAAACCTTGGTAGGCCATGTCTAAAAAGGGGGTGAGGTTTTTGGCTTTGACGGTGTCAATGACCTCAGTCCATTGTTCTTGGGTGATGTCATAGCCAGTGGGGTTGTGACAGCAGGCATGCAAAACCACAATGGTGCCGCTCTGAGCTTGCTTTAAGCTTTGAATCATGCCTTTAAAATCAATGCCTCTTTTGTTTGCATCGTAATACGTATACGTGTTGACTTCAAAGCCAGCTTGCGTAAACAAGGCGCGATGGTTCTCCCAACTCGGGTCACTGATCAAGACTTTGGCGTTGGGGAGTAATTTCTTGAGAAAATCCGCTCCAATTTTTAAACCACCCGTGCCACCAAGACCCTGAATGGTGGCCACACGCGAGCTTTTAACGGGTTCGGAGTCGGTGCCAAAAACCAAAGACTTGACTGCGTTGTCATAGGCTGCAATGCCATCAATGGGCAGGTATCCCCTTGCCGAGGGTGTGGACATGAGTTTCTTTTCAGCTTCTTGGACACAGTGCAAAAGAGGGAGTTTCCCATTCTCATCAAAATAAACGCCTACGCCAAGATTGACTTTGCTCGGGTGTTGGCTGGATGCGAATTCTTCATTCAAGCCCAAGATGGGGTCTCTAGGGGCCATGGAGACAGAGGTAAACATTGACATCGTGTGTCCTTAAGTGGGGTCGATTGACATTATTCGCTGAAGAAAGCCCAAATTTCATGTAGGCTATAGGGTTCACCTGATATTTTAATCATTGGACTTAATGATTTCCCTTTGAGATCAGAATTTTTTATTGTTTTTTCATGTGATCAAAGGCTCAAATGTGGGGCTTAAAAGTGCTTAGACCTATTCAATGCATGAAGTTTGAAAGTTTGTATGACAAGAGTTGTTGAAAGCAGTGAGCACCAAGTAGACGGTGAATTTAAAACATACCCCAACTCTCCTTTTGAGTTGTATCAGCCTTATTCGCCTGCGGGCGATCAGCCCCAAGCGATTGAAAAATTGGTCGAAGGCTTAAGGGATGGGGAGTCTTTTCAGACCTTGCTGGGTGTAACGGGTTCTGGTAAGACCTTCACCATGGCCAATGTCATTGCGCAAATGGGCCGCCCGTCCATCATTTTTGCGCCCAATAAAACGCTGGCCGCACAGCTGTACAGCGAATTTAGGGAATTCTTTCCCAAAAATGCCGTTGAATACTTTGTCAGTTATTACGACTACTACCAGCCTGAGGCGTATGTGCCTCAAAGGGACTTGTTCATTGAAAAAGACAGTGCAATCAATGAACACATTGAGCAAATGCGATTGTCTTGTACAAAAAGTATTTTGGAGAGGCAAGACGTCATCGTCGTTGCAACTGTATCTGCAATTTACGGCATTGGAGAGCCTGAGAGTTACCACCGCATGGTCATGACGCTCAGGGCTGGCGACAAGGTCTCTCAGCGCGAGGTGATCGCTCAATTGGTTCGAATGCAATACGCGAGAAATGATCAAGATTTTTCTCGCGGTTGTTTTCGAGTCAGGGGTGACACGGTCGACGTTTTTCCTGCTGAACACAGCGAATTGGCCGTTCGACTAGAGTTGTTTGACGATGAGCTTGAGAGCTTACAGCTCTTTGATCCGCTCACCGGTCGTGTTCGACAAAAAATACCACGTTTTACGATCTATCCTTCAAGTCACTACGTCACGCCTAGAGACCGAGTGCTGGCTGCGGTTGAGACCATCAAGGTTGAATTGAGCGAAAGGGTCAAGCAGTTTTTGGGGGACGGCAAATTGGTTGAAGCTCAGCGCTTGGAGCAGCGCACCCGCTTTGATTTAGAGATGCTCAGTGAAGTTGGGCACTGCAAAGGCATTGAAAATTACACGCGCCATCTCTCAGGCGCTGAGCCGGGTCAACCCCCAAGCACACTCACCGATTATTTGTCCAAAGATGCGCTGATGTTCTTGGACGAAAGCCACGTGTTGATGGGGCAGTTTGGCGGGATGTACAACGGAGATAAAGCCAGGAAAACAACGCTAGTAGAGTATGGATTTCGATTGCCCAGTGCACTAGACAACCGCCCCTTGAAGTTGGAAGAGTTTGAGAAAAGAATGCGACAAGTGGTGTTTGTTTCGGCAACACCCGCTGATTATGAAAAAACGCATTCTGGCCAAGTCGTTGAGCAACTTGTTCGACCCACGGGTTTGGTCGATCCCAATGTAGAGGTGAGACCTGCCACCCACCAAGTCGATGATGTTTTGCAAGAGATCAGGGTGCGCGTTGAAAAACATGAGCGCGTTTTAATTACCACCTTGACCAAGCGCATGGCCGAGCAACTGACCGACTATCTGAGCGACAACGGTGTCAAGGTTCGCTATTTGCACAGTGATATTGATACCGTTGAGCGAGTAGAGATCTTGCGCGATTTGCGTTTGGGTGCTTTTGACGTCTTGGTCGGAATCAATTTGCTCAGAGAGGGCATTGACTTGCCCGAGGTCTCTTTGGTGGCTATTTTGGATGCCGATAAAGAAGGGTTCTTAAGATCCGAGCGCAGTTTGATTCAAACCATTGGGAGAGCTGCGCGCAATCAAAATGGTTGTGCCATTTTGTATGCGGATGTGATGACCAAGTCTATGGAAAAAGCCATTGGTGAGACTCAGAGACGACGCGCCAAGCAAATTGAGCACAACACCTTGCACGGCATTACGCCTCGTTCGGTGGTCAAACGCGTGAGAGATTTAATTGATGGCGTGTACAGCGAGAAGGCGGGCAAAGAGCTTGAGCGTCTTGAAATGCAACGCATCAAGATGGAAGACATGAGTGAGAAAGATATTTCCAGAGAAATCAAACGGCTTGAAAAATTGATGATGGAGCACGCCAAGAACTTGGACTTTGAGCGCGCGGCTCAAGTCAGAGATCAACTCGCCTTGTTGCGTGAACAAGCCTTTGGGGGACCTGGGCACGACAATGTGCTGTCTTTGTTGAAGAAGGCTTGATTATATGTAAGCGAGCGCCCACTATCATTTATACGCACTGAATTCATCAATCATCCTTTTTAAAAATTAAATTAACCTTGTGAACAATGGGGTGTGCAGGCGAGTACCCGAGCAATTTGATGGGTCTTATGCTATACTTGACTTTTCTAGTCGAGAAAGAGAAATTTCTCTCTTAATTGGACCCTGATCCCAAAAGGAGCATGTTGATGAGATTAACCACCAAAGGTCGATTTGCGGTTACTGCCATGATAGATTTGGCTTTGCGCCAGAACACGGGCCCAGTCACCTTGGCTGCAATCAGCCAAAGGCAACAGATTTCGTTGTCCTATCTTGAGCAGCTTTTTGGCAAACTCAGGCGCCACGATTTGGTGGAGTCCACTCGAGGACCTGGGGGTGGGTACACCTTGGGTAAAAAGCCTCAAGACATCACGGTGGCCGATATCATTGTGTCGGTCGATGAGCCCATCGACGCGACGCACTGCGGGGGCAAGGAAAACTGCTTGGGTGAAGCGGGTCGTTGCATGACGCACGAGCTTTGGTCCTCCTTGAATCAGCGCATGGTGGAGTATTTGGATTCAGTGACTTTGCACAAATTGGTCGAAGACCAGTTGGCCAAAGGCATGCACATTGAGGACAAACCCAATATGAAGCGAGCGATTTCTGCTGCGCCTGTGATCAAGCCCATTCGTGTCAATGCGCCCAATTCAGTCTTTGCTTTAGGCAATGTGTTTGCAAAAAATTAAAACCCAATCCTTACACACTTTAATCGGTATTTGTTCATGACACCACATTTCCCTATTTATATGGACTACAGCGCCACCAATCCAGTGGACCCTAGAGTCGTAGATGCGATGATCCCTTGGTTGCGAGAGCATTTTGGAAACCCCGCTTCAAGAAGCCACGCCTGGGGATGGGAGGCGGAGGAGGCGGTAGAAAACGCTCGCAAAGAAGTTGCCAATCTGATTGGAGCAGATCCAAGAGAGATTATTTGGACCTCGGGTGCCACAGAGTCCAACAATTTGGCGCTCAAAGGTGCCGCCAATTTTTACGCGTCCAAAGGCAAACACTTGATCACGGTTAAAACCGAGCACAAGGCTGTCTTGGACACCATGCGTGAGTTGGAGAGACATGGCTTTGAGGTGACTTATTTGGATGTCCAAGCCGATGGCTTGCTGGATTTGGATGTGTTTAAACGTGCCATTCGCCCCGATACCATTTTGGCCAGTGTCATGTTGGTCAACAACGAAATAGGTGTCATTCAAGACATGTCATCCCTGGGTGCCATCTGCCGTGAGAAGGGCGTTATTTTCCATGTGGATGCAGCCCAAGCGACGGGTAAAGTTGAGATCGATTTGAACGTGTTGCCCATTGATTTGATGAGCCTGGCTTCACACAAAACATATGGTCCAAAGGGCATTGGTGCACTGTACGTCAGAAGAAAACCCAGGATTCGTCTTGAGGCGCAAATTCATGGCGGCGGTCATGAGCGCGGCATGAGAAGTGGAACACTGCCTACCCATCAAATCGTAGGCATGGGGGAAGCTTTTCGTTTGGCCAAATTGGAGATGGAGCAAGACAACGCCAAAGCCACCGAGCTGCACCAAAGGTTGCTCGCAGGACTGAGCGATCTAGAGCAAGTCTTTGTCAATGGACACCTTCATAAGCGTGTGCCCCATAACCTCAACATAAGCTTTAACTTTGTGGAGGGAGAGTCGTTGATCATGGGCATCAAGGGCTTGGCTGTTTCTTCTGGCTCTGCATGCACGTCAGCTTCCCTTGAGCCCAGTTACGTCTTGCGCGCCTTGGGTCGAAGCGATGAGTTGGCGCACAGCAGTTTAAGAATCACCTCGGGCCGTTTCTCAACGGTGCAAGAGATTGACTTTGCCATTGAGACGATTCGACTGAATGTCAATAAATTAAGAGAATTAAGCCCCCTTTGGGAAATGTACAAAGACGGTATTGATTTAAGTACGATTAAATGGGCCGCTCATTGAGGTCCGGTTACAGGAGAAATCAAAATGGCATATAGCGAAAAAGTGGTCGATCATTACGAAAATCCTCGCAACGTGGGCTCCTTTGACAAGGGAGATGACACGGTGGGGACAGGCATGGTGGGGGCACCTGCGTGTGGCGACGTGATGAAGTTGCAAATCAAGGTCAATCCTTTAACTGGGGTCATTGAGGACGCAAGATTCAAGACCTATGGCTGTGGCTCTGCAATTGCATCCTCATCCTTGGTCACGGAGTGGGTCAAAGGCAAGACGCTGGACGAGGCGGCGTCTTTGAAAAACAGTCAGATTGCAGAAGAGTTGGCTTTGCCGCCTGTAAAGATCCATTGTTCCATCTTGGCAGAAGATGCCATCAAGGCAGCGGTGGATGATTACAAGAAAAAACACCACACCGTTGCATGAACCTCTAAGACTTCACAAAACTTGATAGAGATATTTATATGGCAGTAACTCTGACTGAATCCGCCGCTCGGCATGTAAGCCGCTACATCTCCAAAAGAGGGCATGGCGTGGGTGTTCGCCTTGGTGTGAAGACGACCGGATGTTCGGGTCTGGCGTATATGTTGGAATACGTGGATGAATTGAGCGCTGAAGATGTGATTTTTGAAGATCAAGGGGTGAAGGTTTTGATCGATCCCAAAAGCTTGGCTTACCTTGATGGCACGCAGTTGGACTTTGTGAAAGAAGGTCTCAATGAGGGCTTTAAGTTCTCCAATCCCAATGAGCGCGACCGTTGTGGTTGTGGTGAATCCTTCAGGGTGTAAGAGACTCTGGGAATGTCTGTATGAGTGAGATGCTCCTTGATACCTCAAGTCCTTTGACTCGGGATGATTTCTCACTTTTTCAATTGCCCCAAACTTTCTTCGTCGATCTAGAAGACCTTGATCGAAGGTGGAAAGCGATGCAAAAGCAAGTGCATCCTGATAAATTCTCCATGGCTGGGGCCTCGGCACAAAGAGTGGCCATGCAATGGTCAAGTCGCATCAATGAGGCCCACAGGCGCTTAAAGACTCCGCTGACAAGAGCATCTTACTTGTGTGAACTTTTGGGCTCCCCCATTGAAGCTGAAAACAATACCGCCATGCCTGAAGCGTTCTTGATTGAGCAGATCACGCTCAGGGAAAGCTTAGATGATGCGCAAATCAAAGAAGATTTTGATCGTTTAGAGTCCTTGGTGCAAGCGGGCATTGCCCAAAGGCAAGCACAGTGCGCCTTGTGGCTAGATGGGCTTACTTCGGCGCAGCCCAAAAATGCGGCGCAAGAGGTTCGTGCGTGGATGTTTTTGGATCGATTTTTACAAGACATCCAAAAGCGCATGGCTCAATTGAGTGAGGTGAACCCTTAAAAGCATTGAACTTTCATTTGATGGCTTTTTGAGTCCTCTCGCATGTCGCGTTAAGCGATGTTTTATCTTTTACAGTGCCTGCTGTACACTCACCTTTGGCTTCACATTCATCATGGCTTTACTTCAAATTTCAGAACCAGGGCAAGCGCCTGACCCGCATCAACGCCGTATCGCCATTGGAATAGATTTGGGCACGACACATTCCTTGGTGGCAAGTGTTAGAAATGGAGTACCCGAGTGTTTGCCCGATCCTCAAGGCCGAAACATATTGCCCTCAGCAGTGAGGTATTTGCCCAATTCTCGCCGAGCAATTGGGCATGAAGCGTTGCTCTATCAAGTGCTAGACCCTAAAAACACCATTGTGTCTGTCAAACGCTTGATGGGACGTGAACTTTCAGACCTGAAGCACATTGACCAATTGCCGTTTGATTTAATTGAGTCTCCTGGCATGGTCTGCATCGATACATTGGAAGGTCCTAAGACGCCCGTGCAAGTCAGTGCAGAAATTTTAGCCACCTTAAGACAACGGGCCGAAGAAACCTTTGACGATGATATCTATGGTGCAGTCATCACGGTGCCGGCTTATTTTGATGATGCACAAAGACAAGCCACCAAGGATGCGGCGAAGTTGGCAGGTTTGAACGTTCTGCGCTTGATCAATGAGCCCACTGCAGCTGCGATTGCGTATGGGCTTGACCAAGGCTCTCAAGGAATCTATGCCGTTTACGACCTTGGGGGAGGGACTTTTGATATTTCTATTTTGCGCTTGAGCCAAGGCGTGTTTGAGGTTTTGTCTACCGGGGGTGACTCTGCCTTAGGTGGTGATGATTACGATCAATGCTTGTCGCAATGGGCTTTACGGGAAAAAGGGTGGACTCTATCTTCATCTGAGGACAAGTCCGTGATATTGAGTGCGGCAAGACTTGCCAAGGAGTCATTGAGTGTGCATTCAAAGGTCGAATTCTCTGCTGCCTTGTCGATGGGTGTTTTGTCAGTTCAAGTCAGTAGAGAAGAATTTGAAGAAGCAAGCAAAGAGTTGACCCTCAAAACCTGGGGCTGTGTGAAACAAGCGCTTTTAGACGCGCAGTTAAAGGTCCAAGACATCAAGGGTGTGGTCATGGTGGGTGGGTCAAGTCGCATGCCACAAATTCAACGCCATGTTCAGCAGTGGTTTCAATCTCAGCCTTTGAATAACTTAAACCCAGATGAGGTGGTTGCATTAGGGGCTGCCATTCAGGCCAATCAATTGGCTGGCAATAATCCAGATGGAGATTTGCTGCTTTTGGATGTGATACCTTTGTCCTTGGGCATTGAAACCATGGGCGGGTTGGTTGAGAGAATCATCCCTCGCAACCAAACTGTACCTGTGGCAATGGCGCAAGACTTCACGACCTTTAAGGATGGTCAAACTGCGCTTGCACTTCATGTCGTTCAAGGAGAGCGTGATTTGGTCAAGGATTGTCGCAGTTTGGCGCGTTTTGAACTCAGGGGTATCCCGCCAATGGCTGCAGGAGGGGCAAGAATAAGGGTGACTTTTACGGTCGATACCGACGGCTTACTAAGCGTGAGTGCGCAAGAGACCAGTACTCAAATTGAGTCCAATATTGTGGTTAAACCCAGTTACGGTTTAAGCGATGAGCAGATCACGTCCATGTTGAAGGAGGGATTTGAAACCGCCAAGGAGGACATGTTTGCAAGATCTTTGGCTGAGGCCAGGCTTGATGCACAAAGGCTGTATTTGGCAACACAAAGCGCATTGAATGAGGATTCGCACTTACTGAGTACGTCTGAGATTGAAGAAATTAAAGTTTTGATGCAATCCGTTTCAGATCTCCAGGTATCCGATTCGCCTGAACATATTGAGCAAGGAGTCAAGAGATTGGCGAATGCAACTGAATCATTTGCAGCTAAGAGAATGAATCACGGCATCGGTCAAGCCTTGTCTGGTAAACACATTGAGGAAATATGATGGTTAAGATAAAAATTCTACCCCATGCGGAATGCTGCCCTGAGGGTAGGGAAATCATGGCTTTGCCGGGGGATATAATTTGTGAAATCTTGCTTGATCATCAAATCAATATAGAGCATGCCTGCGATCAAAGTTGCGCATGCACAACGTGTCACGTGATCGTGAAAGAGGGTTTTGATAGTCTCAATGAAATGCAAGAAGCAGAAGAGGACTTGCTTGATCGGGCTTGGGGCTTATCGCCTTATTCAAGATTGAGTTGTCAGGCCATTGTTGGGCAAAAAGAGTTGGTTATTGAAATTCCCAAGTACACCATCAATCACGCCAAAGAGTTGCATTGAAGGTATGCTTGCTCGGTACGTCATATTGTTGGGGGTGGCACCATGAGGCAAGTGGTTTTGGATACGGAGACAACCGGACTGTCCCCGGAAAATGGAGACAGAATTTTAGAGATTGGTTGCGTTGAGTTGGTCAACAGAAAACTCACGGGAAACAATCTTCATTTCTACATCAATCCTGAAAGGGACAGTCATGAAGAAGCTCTAAAAGTTCACGGGATCAGCAATGAGTTCTTAAAAGATAAGCCCAAGTTTGCTCAGATTTCAAATGATCTGTTAGCGTACTTAAAAGAATCACAAGTCATTATTCACAATGCACCATTTGATATTGGATTTTTAAATAAAGAGTTAGATCGTCTTTCTTTGCCAAATATTTCTCAATATGTGACCGGGGTGATTGATACTTTGTCCATGGCCAAAGAAATTTATCCGGGAAAGAGAAACTCATTGGATGCATTGTGTGATCGATTGGAAGTGGATAACTCAGATCGAACCTTGCATGGCGCTTTGCTAGATGCTGAATTGTTGGCCGATGTGTATATCAATATGACCCGAGGACAAGATGCGCTCTTGATCGAAGTTGACCAAACACAAACATCTTCAGAAAAATCAAAAAAAGTGGATCTCACTAAGATTGATCTGCCAGTAATTTTCGCCAACCATGATGAGCTGCAAAAGCACGAGGAGGTCATGCTGCAGATTGATAAGTCAAGTCAAGGAAATAGTGTTTGGAGGCAACTTCATTGACATTGGCAATGGTTGCATCTCAAAATTCACTATGCGAAGGATATAATCATTACCAGGGCGATTAACTCAGCGGTAGAGTGCCACCTTCACACGGTGGAAGTCACATGTTCGATCCATGTATCGCCCACCAAA
>CANJNC010000019.1 GCA_947475685.1 Comamonadaceae bacterium
GCCTTGTACAAGGAAAAACTGCTGCAAGAGGTCAACTCTCCTGTTTTTGCCAGTTTGATCGATAAGGCCGTTCCTGCGCACAAGCAATGGGCCGCTTTTAATTTGGATATTTACAGTGGCGCCTTCAATACCAAGCAGTACAAGCGTGAAGACTTGCCCAAAAGCTATGAAGAACTTTTGAATCCCAAGTGGCGTGGTCAACTTGGAATAGAAGCCAATGATCACGTATGGTTTGGTGCATTGCTGGCTGAGTTGGGGGAAGAAAAGGGTAAAAAGCTCTTTGATCAAATTATGGGTAGCAATGGATTTTCCATTAGGAAAGGTCATTCTCTTTTGACAACCATGGTTGCATCAGGTGAGGTTCCGATGGCCATCACGGTCTACAACTGGAACCCAGAATCTTTAAAGAAAAAGGGTGCGCCCATCGAAGTTTTTTGGATCCCGCCCCTGTTGGCTTTGCCTTCAACTGTGGCGATCATGAACAAAGCGCCGCACCCCTATGGTGCCTTTTTGTTTTACGATTTTGTATTGAATGAGGGTCAAAAAATGGTAGCTGATGCGGGCTATGCTGCAACTTCAAAAAAAATCGATACCGTCTATTCCTCCATGTCTGTTAAAGTCATTGATGCTCAAAACGCCTTGACTCATCAGGACCGTTGGTTCAAGATGTACTCTGATATGCTCAATAAACGCAATAAATGAGCCTTAAATTTTCAATAAAGTAACACCATGGATATCAGCATTGCGCTTTCAGACAACCACTATACCCGACCCATTACACAAGGGCGAGTTCATGCGCAAGGGGTCAGGTTTTTGCCAACCAGTGTGCATCCTTCGGAGATGTTTTGGCGTCAATTGAAGTACGGAGACTTTGATGTCTCAGAAATGTCCCTGTCATCACTCTTCATTGCATCCTCCAATGGGGATCGAAAATGGGTTGCCTTGCCGATTTACACGTCCAGGACTTTTTTCCAAACTTGGATTTTGATTCGCAATGACAAGGGGATTTACACCCCCGCTGATTTAAAAGGCAAAAGAGTCGGTGTGCCTGAGTATCAACAAACCGCAGCCTTATGGTCAAGAGGAATTTTGCAGCATGAGTTTGGCGTCTTGCCCAAAGACATGACTTGGTTCATGGAGCGCAGTCCTGAGAAAAGTCATGGTGGCTCCACAGGCTTCAAAGCACCCCAAGGGGTTGAGTTGAATATGATCAATCCCAAAACCAATATTGGAGAAATGCTGGTCCAAGGCGAGTTGGATGCGACACTTTTATATCTCAATAGTAAAAATTTGGTGGATCGCTCTCAGATTGATGTTTTGGGTCACCCCAATATTGAACCCCTTTTTAAAGATCCATTTGCAGAGACCACGCGGTTTTTTCGTAAAACGGGACTCTTTCCAATCAATCATACGGTGGTCATGAAAAGGGAGCTTTATGAAAAACACCCTTGGTTGGCTTTGAACATCTATCACGCTTTCGTTGAGGCCAAGCGGCAAGCCGACTTGGATGCGCAAGAGGCGATGCAATCCATGATGGAGACTGGGGTGATCGGCTTAAACCAAGGCTTAGAGGCCATGGATTGGCAAGATCAAGCTAAAAAATATGGCATGAAAAATTCAAAGGCCGTTCTACAAACGATTGCAGCGTATATTTTTGAGCAAGGCTTGAGTCAATTGCCCATCGAGATTGAAGACATTTTTGCCGCTTCAACGTTGGAATTGTAATTTTGACCCTTTCAGGGCGTTTGATGAAGGAGGAGTTTTTATGAATGAACAATCAACTGAACGCGTTGGCCGCTCGATTGAGATAGAGGGTATCACCCATGGTCATGCGCCCATTCCAATGGGGGCCAGGGTTGGAAATATGATTTATTCATCTGGCATCATGGGGAAAAATCCAGCCAATGACACCTTGCCGTCTGATGCGCCTAGTCAGTCCATGTACATGTTTGCCAATTTACAATCTCTTCTTGTAAATGCAGGAGCCAGTCTCAAGAATGTGGTTCACGTCAAAGCGTATATCAAAGACAACACCCACCGCGATGCACTCAATGAAGAGTGGCTTAAATGCTTTCCAGACCCCCTTGATCGCCCGGCAAGGCACACCATGGTCTCAGACCTTCCTGGTGGCATGCTCATGCAAATTGAAATTGTCGCGGTGATCACCAACTAAACACTTCTTTTTATTTTGAAAGCGAAAAATGATCATTGATTGTCACGGTCACTTCACGACCACACCCTCTAGAGTGATGGAATACAGGGCTCGCCAAGTAGAGGCACTCAAAAAAACTGGAAAGAACACCGATGAGGCGCCACCGCACATCAGCGATGAGGAAATTTTTTCAGCCATCAATGACAATCAACTGAAGGTCATGAAAGAGCGGGGCATTGATTTAACCATTTTTTCACCCCGAGCATTGGGCATGGATCACCATTGTGGTGATGAACAAACCAACTTGACTTGGGCCGTCTATTGCAATGATTTGGTTCATCGCGCCTGCGTGATGTTTCCAGATTATTTTGCCGGTGTGTGTCAACTGCCACAAGTTGCTGGGTCCAAGCCTGGGAAAGTGGTGTTTGATGAATTGAAGCGTTGCATTGAAGATTTGAACTTCATTGGTGCCAATTTGAATCCGGATCCTTCGGGTGGAAAATGGTCAGACCCACCTCTTTGGGACAAGGATTGGTGGTATCCCCTTTATGAGAAATTTGCTCACTATGACATTCCGGTGATGATTCATGTGAGTGGTTCTTGTAACCCTCACTTTAATGCCGTGGCCACCCACTACATCAATGGCGATACGACGGCCTTTGTTCAATTCATGATGTCTGATATCTTTAAAGACTTTCCAACATTGAAATTCATTGTGCCCCACGGAGGCGGTGCAGCCCCCTACCATTGGGGACGCTATCAGGGCATGGCCATTGATATGAATTATGGCGATTTGAATCAAAAGGTGATGAAGAATTTGTATTTTGATACATGTGTTTACCATCAGCCGGGTATTGATTTGTTGCTCAAAGTCATACCCAGTGAAAATATTCTTTTTGCCTCAGAGACCATAGGGGCCGTTCGAGCGGTGGACCCCAAGACGGGTCGAAATTTTGACGATACCCATGAATACATCAAGGCCACGAATGTGGTGGGAGAGGCAGAGAAATCAAAAATTTACAGCGCCAACGCTTTGGGTGTTTACAAACGTCTTGGCACCCATCCCAAGTTCAAATCGAAGACATAAAGTGAGATAAAAATGATTGGATTTCAAATTTTGCAAAGACAACGTGTCATTGATCCAAGCGTGGTCAAGGCATTTAAAGATTTGCCTGTGGCGTGTGTGAGCGATTGCATGCAAAGAATGTTTGCCGGTGGTCCAGACTTAAGGCCGATGCACAATGGGCACCCTATGGCTGGAGCGGCATTTACCGTCAAAGTCAGGCCTGGAGATAATTTAATGATCCACAAAGCGATTCAACTCGCTGGCCCCGGTGATGTGCTGGTGGTCGATGGGGGGGGAGACCTCACCAATGCATTGATTGGGGAGATTATGACTTCAGCTGCCCACGCCAAAGGCATCGTGGGTATGGTCATTTACGGATCGGTCAGGGATGCGGGCTATCTTAAAACACAAGACTTTGGCGTTTTTGCTTGTGGTGTCACGCACCGAGGCCCCTACAAAGACGGGCCAGGGGAAATCAATGTGCCACTCGCTTTAGGCGGCATGGTGATTCATCCGGGCGACTTGATTTTGGGCGATGAGGATGGTGTCTTGTGTGTACCCATTGATCATGCGAGCGTTTTACTTAAAGACACGCAACTTCGAGTAGAACAAGAGACGGCAATCCTTGAGCAAATTCGTTCTGGTACATATCAAAACGCCTGGATTGACAAAGCGGTCAAGGACAAGATGGGTTGAGCTTTGGATGTTGCTCTTGACTCAAAAGTCTTCAAGCCATTCGTTTTAGACAAGCGCATTAGTCGAGTTTGATGTTCATGTCTTTGATGATTTGAGACCATCTTTGGGATTCGCTTTTAATATAGGAGGCCAAGTACTCTGCAGAGCCCCCTATGGGGTCGAGTGCGAATCGATCAAGTTGTTCAGCTTTGAAGCTTGGGTCCTTGAGAATTTTGTTGGTCTCAACATTGAGTTTTTCCAAAACGTCTTTGGGTGTTCCAGCAACGCCCATCAATGCAAACCAAGATGAGGGTGTGAAGCCCTCGAGCCCCACCTCTTTGAAGGTGGGTACATCGGGCAATTGTGTTGAACGCTTGCTGCCTGCTACAGCCAAGACTCTCAAATTGTTGGCACGCGCTTGGGCGCTGACCAAGCCCGTTGAGACGATCATGGCTGAGACATGCCCCCCAATTAAATCGGTGATTGCCGCTGAGGCTCCTTTGTAAGCAATGTCCACCAACTGCAGCTCTGTCACGCGTTGAAAAAGTTCAAAATTCAAGTGTGCGGACGATCCAATTCCAAGGTTGGCGAATGAGTAGTGTTTTGGTTGCTTTTTGGCCAATTGCACAAATTCACTCATGTTTTTAGCAGGAATGCTTGGAGAAATCACAAAACTTTGTGGAATGCTTGCCAACGCAATGATGGGCGCAAAATTCTTATCGACATCGTAGGGCAGCTTGGCGTAGAGCATGGGATTCATGGTGAGCGTTGACTCTGCGGTTAAGAGCAATGTGTACCCGTCAGGCGAAGATTTTGCAACATGCGTGGCACCGATCAGCGTGTTACCGCCTGGCTTGTTCTCTACAAGCACTTGTTGTCCCAAGTTGGCACTCAGTTTGATTGCCAAGGCACGGGCCAATCCATCAGAAACGCCACCAGTGACATAAGGTACCACGATGGAGATGGATTTTTGAGGGTAGTTGCTTTGTGCATGAGTTGCACAGCACACCAGCAAGAGTGGTAAAAGTTTGGTAAAAAGCGTGAAGATGTATTTCATTTCGGAAAAAAAGGGTTCGTCATTGAGTGGAGTTATAGTTTATAAGCGTTTTAAGTATAGGTTGGCGGGTTTGAATTGAGTCAGGGTTTACCCGATGCAGCAGTGTTCGTTGCTTTGACAAAAGACGCCAATGGCCCAGAGTGCCGCTGTTAAAATAAGACTTTTTCTCGAAATTTTTGATATGAAACTTATTAACTTCAACCACAACCATTTTGGTCTTGTCATGGATGACAAGGTCTATGATTTAACGCAGTCTCAACAAGTCCTGACCTTTATGGACGCGCTCAATTGGCTCAAGGGTCGGGATCCACAACATATTCAAAACATCAAATCAAGTGCCCCATCTTTTGAGTTAAAAGACGTTCAGATCAACAGCCCCGTTCCCAGTCCCGGAAAGGTCGTGGCTGCACCGATCAATTACAAAGCGCACATTGAAGAGATGAAAACCAATGGCCAAGCCTTTGGTCATATTCTCACGGATATTCGTCAAGCTGGGTTGTTCCTAAAGGCCTCCTCCTCGGTCGTTGGCTTGAGCCAAGGCATCGCTCAACGTTTTTTAGAGCGCAGAACCGATCATGAGATTGAGCTGTGTGTGATCATTGGCAAGTTGTGTGACCATGTTCAAAAAGAAGAGGCGCTGACATATGTCGCTGGCTACTGTCTAGGTCTAGACATCACCATTCGAGGAACAGAGGACAGGAGTTTTAGAAAATCCTTGGATTCATACACTGTTTTGGGTCCTTGGATGACTCTCAATCATCCTGGATTGGATCCCCAAAATATCGACTTGGAACTCAAGGTCAATGAAGAGCTGAGGCAGCACACCAGCACACAAGACATGGTGATGTCGGTGGTGGAGTTGATTGAATATGCATCTTCCTTTTACACACTCCACCCAGGTGATGTGATCATGACGGGAACACCCCAGGGTGTGGGCCCGATCAGGCCAGGCGACACCTTGCATGCGAAAGGCAGTGGCTTGGGTCAAATGAGTGTGAAAGTCCGAGCAGCTTGATTTTTCGGGTTTGGTTTCTTCTCTTTTTTTTAAGTTTTTATATGTCTTTAACGCCTTTTAATGTGACTTCATTTGATCATGTGCAAATCCATGTGACGCCTCTCAAATCGTCCTCTTCTACCCATAAGCCAGTTGTATTCTTGCATGCCTTGGCGATGAGTGCGGCCATGTGGAAAGAGTTTGCAGCTCATTTGCAAATCGATGCGCCAATGTACGGCATTGATCTGCGCGGTCACGGTCAATCTGAACGTGCGAAAGGTCCGTTTTCGACCGAGCAATTTGCCAAGGATGTGTTGTCGGTGATAGATCACCTCAAAATTGATCAAGTCAATTTAGTCGGTTGCTCAATGGGTGGAACGGTTGCCATGGCTTTTGCTGGCCATTATCCAAACCGTGTTCAATCCTTGAGTTTGATTGACACAACCGCTTGTTACGGAGCGGATGCCAAAGGGTCATGGGAGAAAAGAGGTCAACAAGGCGTGACGCAAGGATTGACGTCTTTGCTTGGATTTCAAGTCGAGAGGTGGTTCAGCACCTCTTATGCTGAGCAAAACCCAAGCGTTGTGAAGTTTTATCAAGATATATTTGTTAAAAATGAGCCAGCTTGCTATTTAGAAACCTGCCGCATGTTGGGTCAGGCAGACGAGCGTGCTCACTTGGTCAATTACAAAGGCCCATGCAGCGTGGTGGTCGGAGAAGAGGACTACGCTACTCCAGTTGCCATGGCTGAAGAAATTAAAAGCATTTTGCCCCAAGCGACCTTGACGGTCTTAAAAGCTGTGAGGCATTACGCACCGATTCAAGCGCCGCGGGAAGTGGCCGCTTGTATCTCATCTGCGATGAGCTAAAGAGTTGAGAATGGCGCGCCTAAAGAGCGCGCAGTTCTCATTCAATGGTGATTTTCCTTTGCTTGATGACTTGAGACCACTTTATGGACTCTTTGTTCATCCAATCCGCAAAAGCCTCTGGACTTGAACCAACGACTTCAACGCCTTGAGAGGTGAATTTTTCTTTGAAATCTGAAGAATTCAAGGCCTTGACCAATGCAGCATTTAACTTGTCAATAACCGCTTTAGGTGTGCCAGCTGGAGCCAACATGCCAGTCCAAGATTGTGCTTCAAAGCCGGCAAAGGTATCTGCAATGGGAGGTACATCGGGCAGTTGCGCAATGCGTTTTGCAGAAGACACGGCAAGGGGTGTCAATCGTCCACTTTGAATGTGCTGCAAAACCAAACTGACCGAGACAATCATGGCATTGACTTGCCCGCCCATGAGATCTGTTATGGCCTGTGAGCCTCCCTTGTAAGTGACCAAAGTGGAGTCAATCCCAGCATATTGCTTAAACAACTCCGTTGAGAGTCGACTAGAGGTGCCTGCCCCAGGCGTTGCAAATGAAAAGTGATCTGCTTTTGCTTTGGCCGTTTTGAGTAAATCGGCCATATTCTTGATGCCAGTGCCTGGAAACACAACCAAGACTTGGGGGCTCTTGACCATGAGAGATATGGGAGCAAAGTCCTTTAACGGGTCGTGTTGAATGCCTTTGTACATAAAGGGGTTGGTGGCAAAGCTATCAAATGCGCTCAGCAAGGTGTAGCCGTCGGCAGGCATTTTTGCAACTGCATTGGTGGCCACCACCCCGCCTGCAGCCGGTTGATTTTCTACGATGATGGCCTGGCCAAATGCTTCACTCATTTTGGCACTGACGGCCCTGGTGGCCATATCGGTCACGCCTCCAGATGGGTAGGGGACAATCATCTTGATGGGTTTAACGGGATAGTCTTGTCCAAAAACAAGACTGGTGTAGCAAAGCAAAAGGGCAAACGAAAGTTTTTTCATTTTTTAAATGGGTAGATATTGAAATAACCAGTCTTTCACAATGTTCCATACCCGTTGGTTTCCCTCGGCAAGCATGAAGTGATCGGTGTCGCCAAAAAGGTGTAAATCGGTAGGTTTTCCAGCGCGTTTGAACATCTCCAAGGACTGCTCCGTCGGTGTCACGGAATCGACTGAGCTGTGAAGGAGCAAAAGGGGCCTGGGTGAGATTTGGGAGACCACGTCTTCGGCCTTGAAGTCAAACATGCTTTGAGCCGTTTCAGCTGTGAACTCTTGCAAAGAGCCAGGAACGATTTGCCGCTTCAGTCCAGGAGGAATGGGGACGATCTCCATGCGAGGTACCATCAAGGACTGGCCCGTTTTTTCTCGGTGCGCTTTGCCTCTTTTGAGCATGGATGTGAATTTTTCCCAGTCTTCGGGTGTTGGGTGCTGTCCCTTGAATTTTCTTTCTCCATGGCCCCAACCTCCAGAGGAAATGGTGGCTGCAACACGGGTATCAATGGCACCTGCGTAAACGGCAACGGCAGCACCAAAGCTTGATCCAATCAATCCGATTTGCTCGGGCTTCACATGGGGGTGCTTGCTCAGGAATGTCAATGCGTCTTGCGTATTGTGAACTTGATCCATGCAAATCAAGTTGCCCCTTGTGCCCTCACTCTCCCCGCAGCCTAAAAAATCAAACCGCAAGGTGATGTAGCCCAAAGTTTCTAGGACAGCGCAAGGACCTAGGACATTCTCTGCACTTTTATTGCTGCCAAAGCCGTGAAGCACGATGATGGCAGGACGCTTTTCATTGCTTTGCAAGTCTTTGGGCAAGCGAACAATACCAACCAATGTGGCATCTTTGGAGACAAAGGATATTTTTTGTTCTGTCATGTTGAAGCTTTCACGGGAGCGGCCATTGCATTTTTCTTTTGTTGGTCGATTTCTTTGGCACCTTTCAAAGAGGGGCGAAGTTTTCCGTCGTCTTTGACTTCGATGCCATCGATGAGATGCCATTCGGAGAATCGATTGACACGGTATTGGTGGGGCTTCCAGTTTTCAGTCACAAAGTCGGCATCACAAAAGTACTCCACCGCACCGCCTAAGGGGTTCTTGAAGTACCAAAAATAGGCAGAGGAGATGGGGTGTCGACCAGGGCCGACCTCTGTGGGCCAGCCCTTTTTTGAAAAAGCAACGCCGCCACCGAACACTTCATGAATGCTATCGACTTCAAAAGCAATGTGGTGAAGTGCTAGGCTATCGGTGCGGCTTTTGACAAAAAATAGGTTGTGGTGTTCGCTCTTTTTGGCCCAGCGTAAAAAGACACCCGCACCACCCACATAACGATCAGATAGCCAAAATCCAAGCCTTTGTCGATAAAAATTTTCTGCTACTTTGGTATCAGGTACAAAAAAGACGATATGTCCCATCTTAAAAGGGTGAGCTTGGCTGTAAACATTGCTGATCAAGTCAACGCGTTTTTTGTTGCCAGGTGAGTTCCAAAGTGTGTCTCTAGGACGCTCCTTTTTGTGGTCTCGCACCCAACGAAATCCAATATGAATGCCTGAGTCATCTACCGTGTGCATGATGCCCTCGTCATCTATTTCTACCAAACGATCGGTGCTAAGGTTTTGATAGATGGTGTCAAAATCGCTTTGTTTGGATAAGCCAAAAATGACTTCACGGAACTCTTGATGGGCGGCCATTTTGGCGGGCAGCGAACGGTCGTCCTCGCGTTTGACAACCACTTGGTTGCCGTTGCCTGTCTCAAAGACCAAAGTGTTTAAAGTTTTACGAGTTCTCTTAAGACCCCATTGGGTGAAAAAGTCATTGGCTTGTCCTAAGTCCGTTGCACCAAAGACCACGCGATCAATGCCTAAAAAATCCATGTGTATCTCCTATGCATGCGATTGACTGCCTTTTCCTGATTGAACCATTTTGACCATGGTCGTGAGGCGATCATGTTAGTGTGTCGCCGAGTTGAAAAAAGAGGGGAATACCATTAATGTACAAGCTGAATTTTCTAGATCGAGAAGGGTTTAGAGTGGTGGTATTTTCATTGAATTTGCGCTCAAATGAGTGGAAACCCGAGGGGGTTTAAATGATTTCTCTGATATCTTAAAGCATTATTTTCAACGTCCATGGAGTTTCAAATGCATTTCAGATCTTCTTTCATTCAGCCTCTCCTTGGTGCCGCTATTTTGAGCGTTTGTGGTTTGAGTTTTGCTCAAAAAGCGGGTGATTTGATTGGGTATGCAGGCATTGCAAGCATCAACCCAAGTGCATCCATTGGTCCACTGACTTCAGTGGGTCCGGCAGCTGCAACCTTTGGACCCGTGACTGCAGGCGCAACCGTATCGATTGGCAAAACCAGCACCACGACGCTCAGCGCTTTGTATATGTTTACAGATAACGTGGGTGCTGAATTCACCATTGGCGTACCCCCTACGATGACCGTCGACGTACAACTCACCTCTGGCCCAAAACCAGGCGCAGCGACTGCTAAAGCGCTCTTTCCTTCAGCAGTAGCGAAGTACTTGTTTAATTCACCCAGTGATGCCGTCAGACCCTATTTGGGCGTGGGTATCACGAGCACCAGTTTTACAAGTGCCAGTGCCAACAACGATCCATTGGTTCAAAAATTGGCTGGCACCTCTGTGTCGTTGAGCTCGAGCTTCAACCCTGTTATTAGTGGGGGCGCGGTGGTGAACATCAACGATCGTTGGTCGCTCAATGGCTCCGTCAGCTATGTGCCCATGAAATCGAATTCAACTTTTGTTGGCTCAGGCACCACCACCAAGGGCACACTCACAATCAACCCCACCGACTATGTCTTCAGAGTGGGCTATAAGTTTTAATTAAACGTCTAAGCCCGTCCAAAAAACCGATGCTTTGTCATCGGTTTTTTTTTGCCTAAGTGCTTTCTGGAAAGGGAAGAGCCTGTCCTGTTGGTGGCAGCTCTTGTCCAAGGCTCAAGAGCATCGCCACGGTCACATATGTTCCACTGACCGCAATCAAGTCAACCAATTGTTGTTCAGAAAAAACAGCTTTTGCTTTCTCAAACAATTCATCGCTTAAGCGGTGATCGTGAATCATGGCCATAGAAATATCGTAGACCATGGCTTCTTGCTCGCTCATGTGTCTTGGCCGAATGCCAGACTTGAGATCATCGGCAACGCTTTGGGGCAGGCCAGCTTTGAGTGCAATTGGATAGTGCGCAAACCATTCTACTTGGGACTTCCAAGTAAAGCCCTGAATCAAAATGGCAAATTCATTCAAGCTCAAAGGAAGGGATGATTCAAAGCGCAAATAGTCTAGCAATTTTTTCATGCGTTCTGCAAAAACAGGACTCCTGAACATCACGTTATAGGGACCACCCAGACCAACGCTTGAGAATTTGAGAATCTCTTGGGCTGTGATTTTCGCTTGACCTTCAAGCTGTTCAATTTGTATTTGATCAAATCTTCTTTTGCGAGGTTGAGAGTTTTGCATGTTGGGCGCTTTCAATTGTGGTGAAGTGATTTGAAGGTCTTTAGTCGACTTTCATGCCGACTGATTTTGCAATGGCGCTGTATTTAATGATGTCCGATTTCACCCGCTCATTGAACTCAGGAGCATTGAGGGCCAAACTCGAGCATCCAACCCGGGACAAGGATTGAATTAAAGCATTGGTTTGGGCCAGATCGCTTACAGATGCACTGAGTGCCGCTGCGATGTGATTTGGCGTGCTGGAAGACACGGCCAAGCCATACCAAAAACTTTCGTTGAAGTCTTTTAGACCTTGCTCACTCAAGGTGGGCACGTTGGGTAGTTGTTCCATGCGCTTGAGAGTGGTCACGCCCAAGGCTTTGAGGCGGGAAGATTGTACAGGGCCAATGATCGGAGAGGGGGTTCCGATATAGATCATCGGTCCTTGGTTGCTCATGACGTATTGCACGGCAGGCGCCTCGCCCTTAAAAGGAACATGGGTCATGGGAGCGCCTGTTTTTGCTTTGAGCATTTCCAGTAAAAGGTGTGAAAACGAGCCGTTGCCGCTGGACGCGCCAAAAGAGGCGTTTGGGTTGGATTTGGCATAGTTGATCAAATCGTTGAAAGAATTGACTTCAAGCGCTGTGTTGGCAATCATGACCAAGGGGACCTCGCAAAGTGAACCCAGGACCTTGAGGTCGCGCAAAGAGTCGTAATTGAGTTTGGTGTAAACCGCAGGATTGATGGCCATCAGAGACGTAAAGACCAGCAAGATGTGGTGCCCGTCGTTGGGCGCATTCATCAGCACGTCTACACCCACGCCACCATTGGTGCCGGGCTTGTTGTCCACAATGACGGGTTGAGCGAGTTTGTCTGACAAGCCTTGAGCAATCACTCTGCCGATCGTGTCAGCTCCTCCACCAGAGACTTGCGGAATGATGAATCGAACTGGTTTTGAGGCGGTCCAATTTTGGGCCTGAATGTTCAATGAACAAATGCACAGCAATCCTAAAACCCATACATACTTTGAGTACCGATAAAAGGGTATTGCATAAAATGTGTTCATCGCGACTTCTCCAATGGATTGATCAAGATTAAAAAAACTTAAATCCTTAAGTCACATTTATCATGGATTTCGTGACTTTGCACCATTCAGATAAACCCCTTGGTGGGACTGAAAAACCATTCTTATGTGGGTTTTTGTCGATCAAATCGGTTTTTAAATAGGGATTGAAATTTTTCCTAGCAATGCAAGTCATTGAAAACGGTGGCATCAAGCTTGACATGGATCACGCCTGGCCTGGTTGTGGATGTGGCTTTGCCCTTCTATGTCTGCATAGCCTCATGGTGAACCCTTAGATCTCTTGCTGGCTGATCAAGGGATACTTGAGCGTTCAAGGAAAGCTTGCAAATTCGATTCTGGTTTTAAAACAATGAGTAGTTGGATGGAGTATTTTCGTCAAGCTGCGAATGAACCAATTATTTAGGAGAAGACATGAAGTTGATGTCGTTTATTCATCAAGGGCGAGAAACCTTTGGAGCTGTCGTCAATGAGGAGGTGTTTGATCTGGGTGCCGTCATGCCTCAGCATTCGGCATTGGTAGACTACATTGCTTGTAACGACTATTTAAAAGCAAGAGACCACATCAAAGGCAGAAAGCCTGATGTGAAGCTTTCAGATGTTCAGTTTTTGCCAGTCATCCCAAAGCCAGAGAAGATCATCTGTGCGGTCAGAAACTACATGGACCATCACCAAGAGGTATTGGCCGCAGGCATGCACCGTGAGTTGTCTGAGCAACCGCCTATTTTCTTGCGCGTTTGGAGATCGCAATGCGCGCACAATGCGCCGATTGTTTTACCCAAGGTTTCCGACTCCTTGGACTGGGAGGGTGAGCTTGCAGTCATCATCGGCAAGGGGGGGCGCAATATTGCAGAATCTGAAGCATTTGATCATGTAGCGGGTTATTCTTGTTACAACGATGGCAGTATTCGTGAATGGCAATTTCACGCCAAACAAATTGCTTCGGGTAAAAACTTTGAGTCGACTGGTGGCTTTGGCCCTTGGATGGTGACCGCCGATGAAATTGCGCCCAACAGAGAACTCAAGCTTGAAGTGCGCTTGAACGGAGAGGTGGTTCAATCAAGCCATACGGGACATATGATCTTTAGCATTGCAAAGTTGATCAGTTATTCCTCAGCTATTTTTACGCTCAGCCCTGGGGATGTGATTGCCACGGGAACACCTGCCGGTGTGGGTTGGAGTCGCAAGCCACCCAAATTTATGAAGCATGGGGATGTCTGTGAGGTTGAAATCGAGGGCATTGGCACTTTGGTCAATCCAATTGTCAATCAGTCATAGAAACGCTGAGCATTTTGATGGGGTGCAAATATGATTAAAGACATTCGAGTTTGGGTTGTTGGACTGTTTTGTGGGTTTTTATGTTTGAGCGCTTGGACGCAAACATATCCAGATCACCCCATTAAGATTTTGCAAGGCTTTGCACCAGGGGGCAATGCAGACAACATTGCCAGATCGATTGGGCTTGAGATTTCAAAAAGCTTTGCTCAAAGCGTGGTGGTGGAGGCTCAAACTGGAGCGGGCGGCACGATCGCTTCTGCCTCCGTGGCGAGAGCCAAGCCCGATGGTTACACTTTGCTGCTTGCAACAGGTGGGCATGCAGTGGCGGGTGCGTTGTACAACAGTTTGCCCTATAAAACTGTTGCCGATTATGAAATGATTTCAACTCTCACCTATTTTCCTTTTTTAATCGTGACTTCAGCCGAATCGAAATTTAAGAATTTTGCTGACTTGTTGGATGCAGCTCGCACGACCCCCAATGGCCTGACTTATGGTTCAGCTGGCATTGGTTCTACGCATCATTTGGCTGGCGAGTTGTTGGCTAAAATGGGGCGAATGAATTTGGTGCATATCCCCTACCGAGGAGATGCCGCATCGATCACGGCGCTTTTGGCCAATGATGTCAATTTCATCATTGCACCCCCAACCGCTGTCATTGCAAATATCAAGGCCGGAAAACTCAGAGCGTTGGCCACAACGGGCCCCCTGCGTTGGCCTGGTTTGCCTGAATTGGCCACCGTCGCTGATCAAGGTGTCGGTGGTTATGATGTGAGATCTTGGGCCGGACTGATGGCGCCCGTGGGAACACCAAAACCGGTGATCGATAAACTCAATTTTGAAACCAATAAGGCCCTTTTGTTGCCCTCTGTAAAATCTCGCCTTGAGGAAATGGGTGGCGAGGCCAGGGGAAGCACGCCCGATGAGATGCGACAAATGGTCAGCTCGGAGTTGCAGCGTTGGACACAAGTCATCAACGATGCAAAGATTCCTAGGCAGTGAACAAAAAGAGTGATTAAGTCAGTTATAGAAAGAAGCAAATGGACATCAAAATTCGCAAGCGCAGTTTAATCATTGAGACCACCCTCCATGAGGGCGGTCCACTTGCGCCCATTCCATTGAAGCTTGCAGCGGCCTGTGCGGTGATAGAAAACCCGTATGCGGGTCGATACGAGCCTGACTTGATGCCCTTTATGGCCGAGTTAAGAGGTTTGGGAACTCTTTTGGCGCAAGAATTGATTGATCACTTGGGCAAAGAAAATGTTGAGGTTTACAGCAAGGCGGCCATTGTTGGCGTAGACGGTGAGATGGAGCACGGTGCGGTCTGGCACGAGGCTGGGGGTTGGGCCATGCGCTCTTTGCTAGGGGAGCCCAAAGCCATTGTACCGGCTTCTAAGGCCGTGGCACACTGTGGGTATCGCTTGATGGTGCCCCTTCACTATATTCATGCCTCTTATGTACGCAGTCATTTCAATTCAATGGAGGTCGGTATACAGGATGCGCCAAGGCCAAGAGAGATATTGTTTGCCTTGCTCATGGGGACAGGTGGGCGCGTGCACTCAAGATTGGGGGGGCTTCTTAAAGAGAAGGTGAGTGTGCATGACGGTCAACGCTAATGAAACACCAGATTCAGAGGTGAATGCGTAGCATATTTTCTGGAGTAAAGTTATTCACAGTTCAAGTGGATAAGTCACTTCTAAAATGGCCAAGGTCCTTGTATTCATTGGGCCGCCCTAGGGTGATTAAAAATTAAGCACCTCTAAAATATCAGATTTAAAATAAATATTTTTTATTCACCTGCGTTTGTTTTTTTATGCTACTCAGACTGATTTTGAAGTTATCTTTGGCCATTCACACGTGTATGCTTGCGACGCACGCTTTGGCCGACTATCCTGATCATCCTATTCGACTGATTGTGCCATTTGCACCAGCTGGCACGGTAGATGGAATTGCCAGGCTCTTTGCAAACGAATTCAGTAAATATGTGGGTCAAACCGTTTTGGTAGAAAACAAAGCGGGCTCTGGAGGTGTATTGGGCATTGTTGCTGCAAGCAACGCACCAGCAGATGGCTATACGCTCTTGCTTGGAAACATTGCAACCGCTTCTTCTGTGGCCTTGTATCCAAAGGCGGGAATCAATTTAAAGCTCTTGGATCCCATTACCCTGATTGGCCGCTCGTCTTATGTGCTGGTCGTGAGAAATGACTTTCCAGCCAAAAATCTCAGTGAGTTGATTGCATTGCTCAAAGCCAATCCAGGTAAATACAATTACGCCTCTGCAGGAGCGGGTTCTGCGATACATTTGGCCGCTGAGCTCTTTAAGAGCAAGGCCTTGGTTGACATTCTCCATGTTCCCTACAAGGGGGCGGGGCCCGCGTTGAATGCACTTTATTCGGCAGATGTGGAGATGATGTTTGGTTCTGTCTCAGAACTCAAGCCGCAGATCATCACCAAAAAAATGAGACCCATTGCGGTGACTTCATTGAGCCGCTCTAGCGCCTTGCCCGATGTGCCAAGTTTTGCGGAGTCTGGGATCAAAGATTACGATGTCCCTGGCTGGTACGGTGTGTATGTGCCCGTTCGCACACCTGTTGAGGTCCTCAAGCGCTTGAGAGAGGCTGCCGATGCGACCTTAAAATCACAAGGACTGCAGCAACTTCTCAAGCGCTACGAAATGGAGCCCGTTTTGGGCGGCCCTAGAGAGGCGGGGGAGCTTTTGGAGACGGAAGCTAGGCGCTGGAGTGAAGTGGTCAATAAGGCCAACATAACAGCTGAGTAGCGATTAAAGGGACATGTGATGGGAATGCATATCAGGCAAGTGGGAGAGGTCGCTTACACAGAAGACTTTGCGAAAATTATTTCTGAAATCAAATTCGAGGACTTGTCTGCGCAGACCATCCATGCAGCCAAGCGCGGACTCTTGGACTGGCTGGGATGTGCATTGATTGGCTCAAAGCATTCAACCCCTGATATTTTGATTGCAACGCTTTTGGAGAATGCCTCTAGTGAGCAAAGCATTGTATTGGGCAAGCGGCGGCGGTTGTCCTTTTTGGATGCAGCCTTGGTCAATGGGCAAATGGGTCATATTTTAGATTTCGACGATACGCACATGGGCGGGGTGGTTTTGCATGCAAGCTCACCGACCTTGTCCGCTTTGATGTCGGAGTCTCAACGAAAAGCCACATCGCCAAGAGATTTTTTACTCGCCTACGTTTGTGGTTTTGAGGCGGGTGTAAGGGTTGGGCAATCGTCTCCAGAACACCATGCAGGTGGGTGGCATTTAACGGGTACGCTTGGGCATTTTGCAGCTGGTGTGGCGACTGGAAAACTGATTGGTTTAGATCCGCAACAATTGAGTCATGCCATGGGCATTGCTGCAACGCAGGCAAGTGGCATGCAACAAAACCGAGGCACCATGTGCAAGTCCTTTCACGCCGGGCGTGCTGCATCCAATGGTATCTTGTCTGCCAGGCTCGCTTTAAAAGGGTTTAACAGCAGTCTGGAAATTGTGGAAGGAAAGAGAGGGTTTAGTCGAATTTACAGCGCTCGATCGGAGCCTTCAAAAATGGTGGAAAACTTGGGTGTTTTGTGGGAGATTGATCGCAATGGGTTTAAGCCCTACGCGTGTGGTGTGGTGCTCCATCCTGCCATTGATGCGATGATTGAGCTGCATTGCATGAAGGCTTGTGCACTGGAGGACATTGATAAAATTGAAGTGAGCGTTCACCCCTTGGTGCTCTCCATCACCGGCACACAAGCACCCACGAGTGGGCTGCATTCAAAGTTCAGCATTTATCACAGCGTGGCGATCGCGCTTGTGGACGGTCAAGCCGGACTTGCGCAGTACTCGGATGAGCGGGTATTGGATTTGGGGGTAGAGCGAATTCGTCAAAAAATCAAGGTTCATGTGGATGAGTCGCTTGGGCGCGACCAAGCCCGGGCCAGCATTTTCTTTAAAGGCAAACACAAAGAAGTGTTCATTGCGCATGCCACAGGAACCATCGATCACCCCATGAGTGACCAAGATTTGGAGCGCAAGTTTTTGTCAAATGCGGCAGAGGTATTGGGTGTAAAGGTGGCCTCGGAAATTGCCCAAATGGTTTGGTCACTTGACTCGCTCCAAGACATGTCCACTTTGTGGCGTTTATGTGAATAGGTATAGTCACTCACTCTATTTTTTCATTTCATTCAAATGATTTTTTCACATGGATTCCAATATGTCCGAGCCTGAACAAAACGGTTCTGTGATGCCGGTCATTGCCCAATACATTGGCACCGCAATGACAAAAGAGTTGCCCTCAGAGGTGGTGGAAAAAACCAAGTTTCACTTTTTGGATACCGTGGCCTCCATGGTCTCTGGTTCACAAATGCTTGCCGGTGAGCGTGCGCTTGGGTTTTTACATGCGCAAGGCCCCAGTGCCCCACAAGCCAGTGTTCTAGGCACGCGTTACAAGGGAACGGCGATCAATGTGGCCATGGTCAATGGCATGTTTGGCCATGCCGATGAGACCGATGATTCGCATGCCGAGTCACTGACCCATCCTGGGTGTGGCATTGTGGCCAGTGTGCTGGCGTGTGCTGAGTTGTACCAAAGGAGCGGTGCCGATATGCTCAAGGCCATGGCGCTTGGTTACGATGTGTGTTGTCGTTTGACCAAGTCGCTTCATGCCTATCAATTTAGAGTGGATGGGCACTCCTCTCACACCTTTGGTCCCAATTTTGGTGCAGCTGCAGCATCTGGCGCATTGGCGGGCGTCAATGCAAGCCAAGCAAGGTATTTGTTGTCCTATGCTGCTCAACAGGCCTCGGGGGTGGCGTGTTGGATGCGAGACAAGGATCACATCGAGAAGGCGTTTGATTTTGGTGGCATGCCAGCAAGAAATGGTGTCAGTGCTGCGGTGATGGTGATCAATGGCTTCACGGGTGTTGAGGATGTTTTTTCAGGCGAGCGTAATTTTTATGATGCGTATGGTGTCAATCCACTTCGCCATGCTTTGGGCGAGGCCTTGGGTTCACGCTATGAAATCATGCGAACCAGCATCAAGCGTTGGACGGTTGGCTCCCCTATACAAGCTCCGCTGGACAGTCTAGATACCTTGCTCAATGAACACCCGTCTTTGACCGCTCGGTTGGATCAAATCAAAGCCATTCGTGTCTTGATTGCGCATGAGTCTTTGAGCATCGTGAACAACCGTGAGATGCCAGAGATTTGTCTGCAGCATTTGTTGGGCTTGATGCTTTTGGAGCGTGAAATGAATTTTACGCTGGCCCACGATCGTGCTCGCATGCAAGACCCACGTGTTCTTGAACTCAGATCTTTGGTGCATTTAACTGGAAGCGATGAACTCTCTAAGTTGATGCCCACTCGGCAAGGCATTGTGGAGATTGAATTTTTAACGGGTGAATCGATTCGTGCTTATACCAAGGACGTCAAAGGCACGCCCGATAATGCCATGACACGACACGAGCTTGAGCGCAAGTGCATCGAGTTGATGTCCCCCATTTTGGGTCAAACCCGTTCAAAATCAGTTTGCGACGAAGTTTGGCGTTTGGAGAGTTTGAAGACGGCCAGTTCACTGGCTCAACTGCTTCAAAGCCCATAGGCTTTTTGAAGGGCTTAGATCAAATGTTTGCATAAAGCGCTCGATGATGAGGCGCTTTGTGCGAAGAGGTCTTTGATTTTCAAGTGCGAAGGCGCGATGTTTATTTTCAAATTTTTGCAATTAAAGATTGCATTTGGGGGGGATTTTCCTATAATTGATTCTTACGTGAACCAACGTTTAATCCATAAAACAAAATTCTCATGAAGCCTTTGTCAAATCCACAGCCAGCGATTGAGTTCATTGGTGTTGACAAACGCTTTGCAGCGAAGGGCAAGAGCGCTGAGGTTTTGGCAGCCACCAATGTGAATTTGTCCATCATGCCTGGCGAGGTGGTCTCTTTAATAGGCCCATCAGGGTGCGGCAAAAGCACTTTATTGAATATGGGTGCGGGTTTGTCCAAACCTACCATGGGTGTGGTCAAGGTCGATGGACAAGTGGTCACCGGTCCCAATCCGCATGTGGCTTTTATGCTTCAAAAGGATTTGCTCATGCCATGGCGAACCATTTTGGAAAACATTGAGTTAGGTCTTGAGTTCAGACAGGTTTCCAAAAGCCAAAGAAGAGAGGTTTCATTGAAGTTGTTGAGTCAGTGTCACCTCAGTGGTTTTGGGGACAATTACCCGCATCAACTCTCTGGTGGAATGCGCCAGCGTGCCGCCATGGCCAGAACTTTGGCGGTGGATCCGTTGGTGTTGCTCATGGATGAGCCTTTTTCTGCCTTGGATGCGCAAACCAAAATGATTCTTCAACAAGATCTGGCCCAAAGCGTGGCCATGCAAGGCAAAACGGTTTTGTTCATCACCCATGATTTGGTTGAGGCGGTGGCCATGTCCGATCGCATTTTGGTCATGAGCGAGAGGCCTGGAACCATTGTCCAAGAGATCAAGGTTCAAATGGCACAAAGAGACAACCCCATGCTCAGAAGGAAGCATCCTCAATTGGGTACGCATGTCTCTGAGCTCATGGATCTTTTGCGCTTAGACGCCCATGCAGATATGCATTGATTGTTTTTTTTATGTGTCGTTTATTTTTTGTTGATCCATCTTTTTTTGGAGTGCTAAATGTTAAATATTTTTGTTCTTTCTAAGATTTCACGTCGACTTTTATTGGCCTGTGGCTTGGCCATGTCTGTTTGTGCCGGTGTTCAAGCTCAAACGACTTTGAAAGAAATTACCTACTTGCTTCCTGCGCCTTCGAATTTACCCGCTTTTGGTCCTTGGATGATTGCCCAAGCCAAGGGCTACTATGAAAAAGAAGGATTGAAGGTCAATTTTGTTGCCGGTCGCGGCGGAGTGGATGTGGCCAAACAAGTGGGCGCAGGAAATGCAGTGATTGGTGGCGCGATTGGGGACACGCCAATCATTGCCCGCTCACAAGGTATACCAGTCAAAGCCGTTGCCGTCTTGGGCTCGGGTTCATTGACGCAATTGGTCAGCCACAAAGATGAAAAAATTGAAAGTCCTCGTGAACTCAAAGGCAAAACCGTCACGGTGCTGGCCTATACAGACACCACTTATTACGCCCTCTTGGGCATGCTGAGCAAGGTGGGGTTGACCAAGAACGATGTCAATATCCAAGCCGCTGGACCTACTGGTGTGTGGCAGCAATTTACCGATAAAAAGGCAACGGCCATGGCTGGTGTTCCTGATTGGACCGTAAGCGCCATGGAGGCGGGTGCCCAAGTGGATATTTTGCCAAGTGACGTGTATTTCAAAAGCATGGCCCAAGCGATTTTGGCTTCTGATGAAACCATTGAAAAAAATCCTCAGTTGATACAAAAGTTAGTCTCAGCCACTCTAAAGGGCATGAAAGACATCATGCTTGATCCCAAAGCGGCAACTGCTGTTTATGTCACGCAAGTGCCAAGTTACAAAGGCAAAGAGGCTCAAATTCAAAAGACCTTTGAGCTGTACAACAAATATGTCTATGCAGGCCAAAAGGTGCCAGGAATGATGGACGAGGCAAGGCTGTCGGATTTACAAAAGTTTTACGTCACCAATGCCATTGTTTCAAAGGAGGCGCCTTTGAAAGATCTTTACACCAATCAATTTGTGGGCAAGTGATTGATTTCTTGTTTTCAATTTAATCAATGAACCTCAACTCGTCACTGGCTGACAAATGAATCTTTTAAAGCAGTACGGCACGGCCCTTTGGAGTCTGTTGCTACTTGTGGTGTGCTTGCTTATCTGGGAGTACGGGCCCAAAGCATTGGGGATTCCCGAGTTTGTCCTCCCCAGTCTTTCCAAGGTCTATCTTGAGACGACTCGAATTTGGGACGCAGAGCGTCTACTTTGGCACAGTGCAATCACAGCGTTTGAGGTCTTTGTGGGCTTTGTGCTTGGATCTCTTTTGGGGGCTTTGATCGGTTATCTCTTGGGCAGCTCACCTCAGCTTGAGGCTGTCTTCTCGCCCTATTTGTTGGCCCTTCAAATTGCACCCAAAGTGGCGTTTGCACCCCTTTTTGTGATGTGGTTGGGTTATACGATGTACCCTAAAATCTTGGTAGCTATTTTGATTGTTTTCTTTCCCGTGCTGATCAACGTCTTGTCTTCGATGAGAACCATGGATCAAGATTTGATGAATCTTGCCAGGTCGTTTTCTGGAACTCCATTGCAACTCTTTCTAAACGTTCAGTTTCCTAGCACGTTGCCCGCTTTGTTCTCGGGATTGAGAATTGCAAGCACTTTGGCTGTCATTGGCGTGGTGGTCGGTGAGTTGGTTGGCGGCAATATGGGTTTGGGTTATTTGTTGGTCTATTTTGAAGGTCAAGGAAACACGTCTGCAGTCTTTGTGGTTATCGCAGCGCTGACGGTGATTGGCCTGGTGGCTTATTACGCCGTTGTATGGGCAGAGAAAAAAGTCCTTCATTATTTGCCAAGCTCAGAGAGGGCTTTTGCATGAGCGATGTGAAGTTTGTATCTCCACCATTTAATCTTTCGGGACGCAAAGTGCTGATTACCGGAGCATCTAGAGGCCTGGGCGAGAGTTTTGCTAAAGCCTTGATTGAAAGTGGTGCCAGCGTGGTGGTCTCAGATATTTTGGTTGATGAGGGACAGGCATTGGTCAAATCCTTGGGGCCACGTGCGCACTTTGTTGAAATGAACAATGCGGATCCAGTGAGTATTGAGCATGGCGTTAAAGAGGCAGCGAGCTGGCTGGGTGGACTGGATGGTTTGGTCAACAACGCTGCCATCACCAACTCGGGTGGGGTGACTCATGATCAGTTGAGCATTGAGACTTGGGACCAAGTCATGCAAGTCAACGTCAGAGGGACTTGGCTTACCACTGTTGCAGCCAGGTCTTTTTTAATTGCATCTCAAAGAGGCCGTGTGGTCAATATTGCAAGCGACACTGCACTTTGGGGGGCACCGAGGTTGTTGGCCTATGTTGCGAGTAAAGGAGCGGTCATTTCAATGACCAAATCCTTGGCGCGAGAGTTGGGTGAGCATCGGGTGACGGTGAATGCCATTGCGCCAGGTTTGACCATGGTCAAGGCCACCGAATACGTTCCTCAAGAAAGACATGACTTTTACCAACAAGGTCGAGCCATCAAATCGCCCCAAATGCCCAGCGATGTCAATGGAGCGGTGTTGTTTTTATTGAGTGACAGCAGTGCTTACATCACGGGGCAAATCTTGGCAGTGAATGGCGGATTTGTGATGCATTGATGCATTGTTGATTGATGTATGAAAATCGAATTTTTATGAAAATGAATTAAAGGGCTAGACAATGTCAACATCTCATATCGATCCCAAAAAAGTGGCAGCCAATCAAGCGGTCTTTAATGACGTGGGCCTAAAGGATGCCAATATGCCAGACGAGGCGAGCATTCAGCGCTCCATGCTTTGTCAGCCTGGACAGTCGTTTTCAGATTGGATGAAAAGTCGAATTGCTTTGAAGTCCAGCAGACAATATGACTGGGACGCACTGAAATTTCAAGCCGACTTTGATCCCAAATACCGCCGTGCACAAATGCGCTATGTCGGCACGGGCGGGACAGGAGTCGCCAAAGATCAAAATGCGGTGCCTGCTGCACACTTTACCTTTTCTACCATGCTCATTCCTGCAGGGAACATTGGTCCTTCTCACATTCATTACGATGTTGAGGAGATCTTCTTTGTCATGCGTGGCTCGATGAAAGTCATTTGTGAAAAAGACGGTGAACGTTTTGAGGCCATTCTTGGCGAGCGTGATTTGATCTCTGTGCCGCCTGGTGTTTACCGAGAAGAGCACAATGTAGGCGATGAGGATGCGCTCATGTGCGTCATGTTGGGATCTCCCAAACCCATTACACCAACCTATCCGCCTGATTCACCTTTGGCAAAGATCAAGCGATAAAAAAAGAGTTATATCCATGAATCCTAGAATTATCCACTCCGAGGGTCAAAGTATCCAATATGTGTGTTCAGGCAAGGCGGCGACGGTCACCCATGTCTTGTTGCACGGCATTGGATCGGGCATGATGAGTTGGTCCAATCAATTGGAGCACGTCAAGGGCTCCAAAAAGCATCAAGTGCTTGCTTGGAATGCGCCTGGCTATGGCTCCAGCACCAAGCTTGGTATGGACACACCAAAGGCCGAAGATTATGCGCTTCGCATGTGGCAATGGTTGGACTTTATGAGTGTGAAGACACCAGTTGTATTGGTGGGTCATTCTTTGGGATGTTTGATGGCAGCCAGTGCCACACGCTTGAATGCATCTCGCGTGAGTCAATTGATTTTGCTCTCGCCTGCCAAAGGCTATGGAGCGGCAAGCAAAGATATCCGGGAGCAAAAATTAAATGCCAGATTGGACAATTTAATCGAGCACGGTCCAATTGGCATGGCCAAGCTCAGAGCGCATGCCATGTTGTCCAATCACGCGCCTGAATCCATGCGATTGAAGGTTCAAGAGATCATGTCTCAGGTCGACCCCACTGGCTATACCCAAGCCGCTCAGATGTTGGCGCACGCAGATTTGTGCTGGGAGCTCACCCATCCCAAGCCCTCTTGTCAAGTGGTTGTGGCCAGTGGCCACTTGGATCAGATCACACCCCCTGAAGATTGTGCACCAGTGGCACACGTGCTGGGACTGAACTTGATCGATTTAGGTCCGGTGGGCCACGCATGTGCAATTGAAACGCCTCGAAAGGTGAGCTCGCTCATCGGTTTGGGCTGATGCGAATGGCAACTTCTAAAGTGGCAACTCCCCAGGCGACTGCTGTGAAATTGAAGGCCCAAGCCTCAAGCGAAGAGCGCTACATCGTGCCTGCTTTGCTCAGAGGCCTTCAACTCCTCAAGCAGTTCAATGCGCAAAACAAAATCTTAACAGGGGCCGAACTCTCCAGGCGCTTGCAGCTTCCCAGAGCCTCGGTTTTTAGAATGTTGCAAACGCTTGAACACGAGGGCTTCGTAGAGCGTGTAGGTGACTCTGTGGGCTACAAGCTGAGCTTAGGTATATTGAGACTGGGTTTTGAGTATTTGGCCTCACTGGAGCTGACTGAGCATGGCAAGTCGGTGGTCCAAAGGCTTAGCGATGAAAGCGGTTTTGCAGCTCATTTGGTCGTCCGAGATGCGAGAGAGGTGGTGTTTGTTCACAAGGCGCCAGGCGTCATCGCCTCCTTTCACTCCATTCAGGTGGGCGCCAGGTTGCCCGCGCATGCAACCATCTTGGGGCGACTGCTCATGAGCGACCTAAGCTTGGAGGCCTTGAAAATTCTTTATCCAGAATCTGAGCTTGAGAGCTTTACCACCCAGACACCGCAAAACATTCAAGACCTCAAGCGCATGATGGATCAAGAAAGGGCGCAAGGCTACAGCTTGAGCCAAGGTGGCTTTGAGAGCGGCATCTCAACATTGGCGGCGCCCGTTTTTGATGATGAACATCATGTGATTGCTGCTTTGAGCGTCACCATTGCCACTGCCAATTTACCGGATTCGGAGCTCAAGAGTTTGATCGCTTTGGTCCAGTCTTGCGCTCAAGAGCTGACTGCTCGCATGAGCAGAACGCATTAAATAACACTCAAGTCATGAATGATTACTCAACTCAAATCACAGTCGGGGAATTGATTGCACGGTTTTTAGAGTGTGCAAATGTCAAGTCAGCCTTTGGTGTGATATCCATCCATAACATGCCCATCTTGGATGCTTTTCACCGTCGCCAAAAAATGCGTTTCATATCCTCGCGAGGAGAAGCCGGGGCGTGCAATATGGCAGATGCCTATGCGCGTGCCACGGGTGGATTGGGTGTTTTTGTGACCAGCACCGGAACGGGTGCAGGCAATGCAGCTGGTGCGCTCATAGAGGCCTTCACGGCTGGGACGGCCTTGATGCATTTGACGGGTCAAATTGAATCTGAATTTGTTGATCGAGATTTGGGCTACATTCACGAAGCGCCCGCTCAATTGGCCATGCTTAAAGCCGTTGGCAAGGGGGCCTTTCGCATCAGAAGTCCTCTAAGCGCCCTGTCTGTCTTGCAAGAGGCCTACCGATTGGCCATGACGGCACCACGAGGGCCGGTGAGCATTGAAATTCCAATCGATGTTCAATCTAGTCTTTTGGAGTTGCCTCAAGATCTTGCCCCCGCTTTGATCCGCCCCATGTACCCAGACCCTGGGAAGTTGAAGCAACTCTATGAAAGTCTTCGCAAGGCCAAGAGACCATTGCTTTGGCTTGGAGGAGGCGCGCGTGAGGCCCGCTTGGCCGTACAGCGTTTGGTGAGACTTGGTTTTGGCGTTGTCACCTCTGTGCAGGGACGAGGAATTTTAGAGGAAGACGATCCTCATACGTTTGGATCATATAATTTACAAAAAGCTGTAGAGTCCTTTTATCAAACGTGTGATGCCTTGTTGGTTGTGGGCTCTAGGCTTAGAAGCAATGAAACTCTGAAATATCAGCTGAAATTGCCCAAACATATTTATCGCATTGATGTGGATGCCTTGGCACAAAACAAGGGATACGAAAGTGATTTTTTTGTTCAAGGCGATGCCCTCATCAGTTTGAATGCTTTGGCCGATCTCCTTGAACAAGGCCAGCCCATGCAAGTCGATCAAGCCTTGGCCCAAGACTTGGCACTTGCCAAGCAATCAGCGCAGGCACAAGTCGAGGATAGCTTGGGTCCCTATAGCGCTTTGCAAAAAGCGGTTCAAAATTTGGCCCAAAAAGACATATGGTGGGTCAGAGACATCACCTTGTCCAACACCATGTGGGGCAACAGGGCGCCAGTGCTTTATCACCCTCGCGCCGGCGTTCACGCCTTGGGTGGCGGTATTGGTCAAGGTTTGCCAATGGCCATTGGTGTGAGCGTTGCCAGTGATGACTTGGGTTTAAGAAGAACAACTTTGCTCCTCAGTGGAGACGGGGGGTTGGTTCTGAATATGGGTGAGCTGGCCTGTGCGGTGCAAGAGCGCGCGCAGATGGTGATTTTGCTGATGAATGACAAAAGCTATGGCGTCATTCGAAACATTCAAGACGATATCTATGGCGCTCGCCACTGCTATGTTGATTTGCATAACCCCAATTTTGAGAAATTGTGTGAAAGCCTTGGACTTGGGTATTGGTATTTAAAAGATGCGGGTGATGTTCTAGCCGTCTTGCAAAAAGCTGTTCAACAAACCAAGGAAATCAAAGCCCCTGTGATGGTGGAAGTCGATATGAAAACTTGGGGGTCCTTTAAGATCAAATTTGCCGGCCCCATATTGAAGAAAGATCAAGCTTGAAAAATTTATCGCAAAAGAGCTTTACCTTATTGGGGTTTGGTGCCATTGGTCAAGCTGTGCTTGAAGGTTTGAAAAATCGACTAGACGTGGTCGCCTCGCACATTGTGGTGAGACCCGAGCGGGTGAGTGCCGTTCAAGCGCAGGTAAATGCTTTGTACCCTATCCCTGTTGTTGTTTGTTCGCAGGTGCCCCAAGATGCTGGCTTGGTGTTGGAATGTGCAGGGCACTCGGCACTCAAAGCGCATGTGTTGCCTGCTCTAGAGCGCGGGCTTGATTGTGCCATTCTCTCGATTGGTGCACTCTCAGAGTTGGGTTTGTTGGAGGACTTGGAGCTGGCCGCTAAGAGGGGTCCTGCACAACTGCATTTGCTCAGTGGTGCCATTGGTGGGATCGACGCATTGGCGGCGGCCAAATTGGCTGGCTTAAAGAGTGTGCAATATACAGCTCGAAAGCCTCCCTTGGGTTGGCTTGGGACGGTTGCTGAAGAAAGCTTGGATCTGAAAAATTTACGCGCTGCCCAGATTATTTTGCAAGACACTGCAAGGCAAGCTGCAAGGCTTTACCCCAAAAATGCAAATGTAGCGGCGACCATTTCTTTGGCCGGCCTGGGACTGGATCTGACGCAGGTCTGTTTGATGGCGGATCCAGAGGTCACACAAAACATTCATGAAATTCACGCTCAAGGTGACTTTGGCGAAATGCATATCACCATGATGGGAAAGCCTTTGGCCAACAATCCAAAGACCTCTGCGTTGACGGTCTTGAGTGCACTTCGTTTTTTAAACAATCAAGTCTCACGCGTGACCATTTGATGAAAGCACGATGCCGTGGTTTTTTTAGCCTGGGTTGTTCAATGGATTTTTTATAGGAGCACTCGCATGTTCACTTACATTCGCGGCACATGGCTTGTTTTGATGTTCTCTTCAATGCTTGCTGGCGCCAACGCACAATCCCCTATCCATGCAGCGTCTGCGGTTGAAAAAAATTTAGCCTCCGATAAATTTACAATTGTGGCCCCTTTCCCCCCGGGTGGTCCGGTGGATATGCTGGCAAGAATATTGGCAGAAGGTTTGCAAAAATTTTATTCTCAAAGTGCTCTGGTCGAAAACTTGCCCGGTGCGCAAGGCAACCTTGGGATGGATAAAGTCAAAAAAGCCAAACCCGATGGCCATACGTTGCTTGTGATTCCGGCAGGCAACTTGACCATCAATCCCACCTTGATGAGAAATTTCCCTTTTCAGGTGGATCGAGATTTTGCAGCCATCACCATGATTGCAAAGGCCCCCAATGTGTTGGTGGCGAGTACGCAGGTGCAGGTTAAAAATGTAAAAGAATTGATTGACCTGGCCAAGAGCAAGCCCAACACATTGTCCTATGCCTCTCCAGGCATTGGCAGTGGCTTGCATTTGGCTGGCGAGTTGTTTAAGCAACAAGCCGGTGTGGATTTGTTGCACGTGCCTTACAAGGGTACAGCGCCCGCCTTGAACGATGTGCTGGGAGGCACCGTTCCCCTGATGTTTAGTAACTTACCCGCCACCTTGCCACACATCCGAAGTGGTAAGTTGGTGGCTTTGGGAATCACGGATGTGGTGCGCTCTGGTGTAGCGGGTGATTTGCCAACCTTGCAAGAGCAAGGCATCAAAGGTGTTGTGGTGACCTCTTGGTATGGTTTATTATCCTCTGCAGGAACTCCTAGTGACATCACATCCCAATTGGCCAAAGATGCGCAGTTGATCTTCACTCAAGTCCACATCAAAGAGCAACTCAGAGCACAAGGCTTGATCGAGGTTTTACAAAAACCAGATGAGTTTGCATCCTACATTGCTCAAGAGACGTCGACGTGGGCCAAAATCATTCGATCAAAGCACATCGAGGCTGAATAATGGATTTGGGTATTTCGGGTAAAAAAGCCTTGGTGTGTGGTGCCTCTCAGGGCTTGGGTTATGCTTGTGCGCAGTCATTGGTCAATGAGGGTGTGGAGGTGGTGATTGCGGCGCGCACTTTGGTGAATTTGCAACAAGCGCAACTCGCGCTTGAGCAAGCACAGTTGCAATGGGCTCAGAAGAACCATTCAAAAGCTGTGGGTGTACACATTCAATGTGTGGACGTCACCACTCAACAAGGGCGCGAACAAATCAAATCGACTCACCCCGAGATCGATATTTTGGTGACCAATGCGGGGGGTCCAGCCTCGGGTGACTTTAGAGACTGGACGCGCAGTGATTGGCTCGATGCCTTAGAGGCCAATATGCTAAGTCCCATTGAATTGATCAAAGCCTATATTGATCCGATGATCAGCAAAGGGTATGGTCGAATCATCAACATCACCTCCAGTGCAGTCAAGTCACCACTGCCGGCACTTGGTTTGTCCAATGGTGCACGCGCGGGTTTGACAGGTTTTGTGGCCGGACTGGCCAGACAAAGTGTTGCAAATGGCGTCACCATCAATAACTTGTTACCAGGCACTTTTGAAACCGATCGACTGAGGGCGAACTTTACGCACCAAGCCAACGCACAAGGCGTGCCTTATGACCGGGTGATTCAAGATCGATTAGACAAGCACCCTGCCAAGCGTTTTGGTCAAGCGCATGAGTTAGGTCAAGCTTGTGCCTTCTTGTGTGGTGTTCACTCGGGCTATATCAACGGACAAAACCTGTTGCTTGATGGAGGCTCTTTTTTAGGAAGTTGAGATAAATACGCGCACAGTCTCAGAGATCCAACTCGAGCAGTTCACTTTTACATCCTGAGACACAAATCATCATGACGGTGTTCTTGTTTTTTTCTTGATCACTCAAAACACTGTCCAAATGATCGGGTAGGCCGCTGATAACGCGTGTTTCACAGGCTCCGCAGACACCTTCCTCGCAACTGGTGGCGACCTCAATGTCGTGCAGTCTGAGTGCTTGTAGGAGGGTCGTTTGAGGGCCAACTTCAATTGTTTTCTTGGACCGTTTAAGACAGACGGTATAGGTGGCTTTGGCTTCAGTGCTTTTTTGTACCTCAAGCGCTTTAAAGCGTTCAATGTGCGCGTGATGAAGTCCTAAGCTTGCGCAAGCATTGAGAAAGGCGTTGAGCATGGGCTCGGGGCCACATGCGTAGAGTTGACAGGTATCGCTGTTCAATGAAGCGGTTTTAATTCTTTGCTCAATCAATTGGTGTAGATTGGGAGGGGCTGCATGGATGTCATCAAAGTGCCAATGCACGGGAACTCCAAATTGGGCAACTTCATCTTGAAAGGCTGTAGAGCCTTGAGATTTGGCTGCATAGATCATCTCAAATGAGGCATTCAAGGCTTTGAGTCGATGCGCCATGGAGATGAGGGGCGTGACGCCAATGCCACCGGCAATCAACAAGGTGTGCTTAAAGTTCTCTTGTAGGGCAAAGTTGTTGCTTGGAGGATTGATCTCCAAGCGCATACCCACTCGCAAGTTGTCGTGAATCCATCTCGACCCTCCTTGCGATGCGGGGTCTTTTAAAACCCCCAAAACATATCTCCCCTTTTCAGCGGGGTCGTTCATCAAAGAGTAACTTTTGGTCAATCCATGGGGAAGTTGGATGTCAATGTGATCGCCGGCAGCAAATGCGGGTAGATCCGCTTGATCTGTGGAATTGAGTTCGATACGGATGATGTCATCGGTTTCAAATCGAATGGTTTTAACCAAGGCAAGCATTGTGAGAAACAAAAAGAAAAGGGAGAGGAAAAAAAGAGTGTATTTTCTTAAATTTTGATCTTGTCCAATTGTTCATTGGCCAAATTCTTAAGAATTCGCCTCATTCTAACAATACCCATGTCATGCTGGTACAAGTGCTCTCGCAAATTTGCATCAGGTTCGAATTGTTCCATGGCCACTCTATCTTGTTCAAGCACTTGCCAGTGGCGTGCTTCAAGTCGATTTTTGTACAAAAATCTCCACGTGTCTCTTTGCCAGCCTGAGACTTTTCTGCATCTCCAAAAGAAGATGCCACTGGCTTGTCTGGAGATGGGGACGTAAGCGCCAATGATGGTGAAGCTTCCTCCAGGACCACCTGTTTTGGGGTATGGAATTTCAAGGCGCATCAAGTGAATCCCAGTATCAATCCACTCGGTCCAGTCAAAATTCACGTTGCGTTGGCCTTTTTTCTCAAAAGAAAAACCTGTTTCAGTGTCTCTGATTTGGAATTCTGCAGTGATGTCTCCGTCGGCCATGGTGTGAGACTGCCTGTGAAGATAAGCGCCGTGCATGGGATCCATCACATTGTCCATGACGTAGCGATAGTCACAACCCCATTCCGTGTAACAAAGAAAAGATGACCATTCCTGCGAGGTCAGCTCTGGGGGAAGGTTCAACGTGGGCGCGACTTCAATGTGGGGATCCGTGGCGTTGTAGGCAAAGATGACACCATTGCGTTCTGTGATTTGAAAATTGCGTGTGGCTTTTGATCCTTCAAGTTTGCAGCCAGGGCTGCCCGGTACTTTGGTGACAACGCCATCCTCTCGAACTTCGATGCCATGATAGGCGCAGGCCAAACGATCCCCCAAGTTCACGCCCATCGACAAGGGTGCACCTCTATGGGGGCAATGATCTTCAAGGGCTTTGACTTTGCCATTTGAATCTCGCCAAAGAACCAATTTATAGCCAAGACGTCTAAGCGAAAGAGGGGACTCTTTTACAAAGTGTGAAGGACAAATGGCATGCCAAAAGTTCTCAAGCCCTCTGGCTAGAACGCTTTCAGTTGGATCAGGGTTGTGTTGATGCAAGAGGTGATGTGGTGTGTTTTGGTTCATGTGAAAAACTCCAGAGATTCATCGACCTAGTTTGGACATTTCTTGTTGAAAAGACTCAGGCGTCCAATCTTTTCCATCTGCGCATGCTGAGCCGGTCGAATTCAAATAGGTCGTCAAACTATGGAGATCGTGAAAACCCTGTGCAAAGGCCCGTTCAATGGAGTCTGCAAGTAAATTCTCAAAGCTTGTGGGTTCATGGTCGCGGGTTTGAAGCGCGACGTGATAAAGCGAGTCGGTCGTGTTCATGGAGATGGTCCTTGATAAGATAATGTGCAGCGAGAGGTTGCTATTTTGGCGTATCCGTCATGAATTGGCCACTGGGAGCCTGAGCCTCGATTTGTCTGCGTGTATGACCATCGATGCCACCCTTGATGGCCCATTCTGCAAACATGGTCGGACCGGGTGTGATTTCTCTGGCGATCCATTCAGGCGTTAACTCATCTTCATCCGCATAATACTCCACCAGTGCGCCCGTGGGTGCATGAAAGTACCAAAAGATGGCGGACGAAACCGGGTGTTTGCCTGGCCCGAGTTCTGTCTTCCAGCCGCACCTTGACATGTGCAATCCGCCGCCAAAAACTTCGTGCAAGTCTCTGACCGTGAATGCAATGTGATTGAGGCCAACACGTTTGTCGGGCAACTCGAGCAAAAATAAGTCGTGATGTCCGCCATTCGGAGTGCACCTTAAAAAGTGCCCGCGATTGGGGTAACTGTCAGAGAGGGTAAAGCCCAGGAACTTTTGATAAAAGGCAGAGGACTCGCTCAGGTTGGCGACGAAAAGTACGATGTGCCCCACTTCGATGGGTGTTGCTTTGTCATAAATAGGGCTGGGTTGGTTGATCCTTTGGCGTTGATCCCAACTGTTGGTGACAGCCGCCTTGAGAGTCAGTTCTTTTTTTCGACTCACTGCAATGGACACGCTCAGACCGCTTGGGTCTTTGAATTTGATCAAACCCGGGTGTTGCTCAAAACTTGGAAGGCTTGAAAGTTTGGAGGTGAAATGATCCAAAGTTGCTTGGTCTTTGACGCACCAAGTGACCTCTCTGAGCGTGGGATCTTTCTCAAAGCCATTGGGCAGTTGCGAATCGGTACTGGCATGCACACTCACTTGTGCGCCATTGAGCGACTCAAATAAGAGCGCATTGCTGCTGGCGTCTTTGAGTGTCAGGCCCCAATCGATATAAAACTTGCGAGCACTCTCCAAATCAAGTGCAGTCAACGTCACTTTCTCAATGCCTTGTAAATGCATGGTCACTCCCTGGGCGTTTCTATGGTGAGACACTGTTTCTGATTTGAAACAGTATTTGAATTTTAACTCAGAAAGGCCGGCAAGAGTTCATTGGGGACGCAACTTCAAAGTGAGAAGGAACAAAAAAAAGCGTCGACTACAAGTCGACGCTTTTTGGGACAACACATTGCTTTTAGTCGATCTTGATATTTCCCGCTTTGATGACAGGTGACCAAAAATGGATCTCTTTTGAGATGAATTCTGAAAACTTCTCACTGCCCAGTGCCAAGGGGGTGAGCCCAATGGAGGGGTCAGAAAACCTAGTGAACATCTCTGGTGTGGACAAAATGGCAGTGATTTCCTTCTCTAGCCTTGTGGTAATGGCCTTTGGTGTGTTGACTGCAACTGAAATACCTACCCAAGAGACGGCTTTGACACCAGGGGCAAATTCTTCAAGGGTTGGCGTATCGGGGAAGTAAGGAACTCTTTTTTCGGAAGTTACCGCAAGAATGCGCACCTTGCCTGCCTTCACCAACTCAGAGGCGCTTGCTGTGAGAACCATATCCAAGCGCCCACCCAAGAGGTCAGTGAGGGCCGGCGAAGGACCTTTATAAGGGATATGGGTCATTTGAAGATTCAAGTTTTGTTTGAGCAACTCTGCAGCCAAATACCCCGATGTCCCAACGCCAGCAGAAGCGTAATTGATGGTGCCGGGCTTGTCTTTGGCCATGGCCAAAAAGTCTTGAATGGATTTTGCGGGGTGATCAGTTCGCACAATGATGTATTGAGGATAAACCCCCAACAAAGCGAGATGATGGAAGTCCTTGACGGGATCGTATGCAATTTTGTTGTACATCAAAGGACCTGGAGCGATAGAGGAGTTGAATGTGGCCAAAAGCGTATACCCATCCGCAGGCGCTTTGGCAACCAAGTCGGTGCCAAGGGTTGATCCCGCACCAGGCTTGTTCTCTATCACCACAGACTGTTTCAAGGCAATAGCAAGCTTTTCTGCAAAGAGACGCAAGGCGTTTTCAGCTGCTGTACCCGCAGCAAAAGGCATGACCAATTTCAACGATTGGTTGGGATAACCTTGCGCATAAAGTGTGGGTAGTGCAAAAACCAAAATCAGGCCTAGTGAAAGGCGGCGCATGAGGCTGGATATTTTCATTTTGATCCTGTTGAATAAAAAGTTTTTGATATAGATTAAGATCGAGCAATTGAATTTATTTCTTTCCATTCTATGAGCAAATGTTCCGGTCGGTTTTTAGGAAGTGCCATTTTTTTTGTGGTATCTTGGTAAATATTTTGAAAAATGGATAAATCGATGAAAACGCATGTATTGATATCAGGCGCTGGACCTGTGGGATTGGTGAGCGCTTTGAAGCTGTCACTCGCTGGCTTTAAGGTGACGGTTTTTGAGTCCGCTGATCAGTTGAACATGGATCTTAGGGCCTCAACTTTTCATCCGCCTACACTGGACATGATGGCAACGTTTGGCTTGACCGATCAGCTGATTTCACAAGGCTTGATTGCTCGGTACACTCAGCAAAGAGATCGAAAAGAGGGCGTGGTGGCCGAGTTTGACATGGAACTCTTAAAGGGCGAGACGAATTTTCCTTTTAGACTGCAGTGTGAGCAGTGGAAATTGACGCAATTGATTAAAAAGCAATTGGATAAAAATCCAGATGTAAAAATTCTATTCAATGCCAAACTGGAGTCAGTGACTCAGAACAATACTGAGGTAGAGGCCAATGTCAAAGTGCTTGACGAAACTCAACTCTTTAAGGGTGAGTACTTGATTGGTGCAGATGGTGCTTGGAGCAGCGTTAGAACAAGCTTAGGCATTGAGTTTGAAGGGTTTACTTACCCAGAGCGCTTTTTGGTTATTTCTACAACATTCCCTTATGAAAAACACCTGCCAAAATTGTCCTTCGTGAATTATTGTTCTGACCCGATTGAATGGTGTGTTTTACTCAAAGTTCCCTCTCTTTGGAGAGTCTTGTTTCCAACGAAAGTCGATGAGTCTGATGAAGACGTGTTGTCTGACTCTAGCGTTCAGTCTCGCTTGCAGCACTTGTTGCATCAGCCCCATGACTATCAGGCAGATCACCGTACGCTTTACAAAATTCACCAACGTGTTGCCAAGTCGTTTAGGCAAAACAGGATTTTTTTAGCCGGAGATGCCGCACACATCAACAATCCATTGGGCGGAATGGGCATGAATGGTGGCGTGCATGATGCGATGAATTTATGTGAAAAACTCATTGATGTCGTTATCCACCGCAAAGATGCATCCGTCTTGGATCGGTACGAGCGACAAAGAAGAAGCATTGCCATTGAATACATCAATGCCAATACGGCTAGAAATAAAAAAATGCTAGAAGAGAGTGATCCCGCAGTCAGGCTTAAAAGTCAACAAGAATTAAGAGCAATTGCTGAAAACCCAAAATCAGCGAAAGCGTATTTATTCAAAACATCCATGCTTGATGCGCTCAAGAAAGCAGAGGCCATATTATGAAGAAGCTAGGTTTATCCCAACTCAGTGCCACCGATAGGCGTGCACAACTCAAAAAGAAAATCCGCCGTGGGCATTTGACAGTTGCACCTGGTGTCTTTGAAATGATATCTGCAAAAATTGCCGATGAAATGAATTTTGATGCTTTGTACATGACCGGTTATGGGACCGTGGCGTCTTATCTTGGTTTGCCGGATGCGGGGTTGGCCAGCTATACAGACATGGTCAATCGTGTTCAGCAATTTGCGCAAATTACAAAAACACCGATGATCTGTGATGGGGACACGGGTTATGGAGGTTTACTCAACGTCATGCATACTGTGAGAGGTTATGAAAATGCCGGTGCCTGTGCCATTCAGCTCGAAGATCAAGAGTTTCCTAAAAAATGTGGACACATGTTGGGTCGTCGCGTCATTGCCGCTCAAGATATGGTTGACAAGATCAAAGTGGCCGTCGAGACAAGAAGTGACCCCAACTTTATGATCATTGCCAGAACCGACGCCAGAACAACTTTGGGACTTGATGAGGCACTTAGACGAATGGAGCAGTATGCCAAGGCAGGCGCAGATTTGTTGTTCATTGAAAGTCCCGAGTCAGAAGAAGAAATGCGAAAAATCGGGGAGACCTTTGATTTGCCATTGGTGGCCAATATGGTGGAAGGGGGCAGAACACCTATTTTGAGCGCAAAGGATCTGAGCGCCATAGGCTATGGCCTAGCGATTTTTCCAGCCACTGCGTTTTTGGCTGCAGCCCAAGCCTTTGAGAGCGTATATGAAACGCTCAAAGAGGAGGGCTCAACAAATGGGCTGAAGACACCGTTGTATCCATTTAGTAAGATGTCTCAAAAGATGGGTTTTGACTGGGTGGCTGAATTTGACCAAGCGCACGTCAAAAAGTAACCATGCAAGACACAAAAACCATCTATGAAAAACAAGGCTTTGGCGGCCGCTCTGGGTTTGGGCGTAAAAGCGCACTGATCTTGGTTGATTTTGTGAATGGATTTGTGGATCCGGATATTTTGGGCAGTATAGAGATAGCGCGGGCTGCAAGTGAAACTTTGGAATTGCTCGAAAATTTTAGGGCATTGCAGCTTCCCATTGCACACACGCGGGTTGTTTTTGATGACCAAGGTGCGAATCACAATGTATTTACATTGAGAGTGCCTGCTCTGAAAAAACTCACTGAAGACGCATTTGAGTCGCAAATAGTGGATGCCTTAAAACCCAAAGACAAAGAGTTGGTGATACGCAAGCAAAGCGCCTCCGCTTTCTTTTCAACGGGTTTGTCAGATTGGCTAACCTTTGGAGCAGTCGACACCTGTGTGATCGTGGGTTGCACCACAAGCGGTTGTATTCGGGCGAGTGTGGTGGACTCCATGCAGCACAATTACAAAACGGTTGTAGTGAACGATTGTGTTGCAGATCGCGCACAGGCACCTCATGAGGCGAACCTCTTTGACATCCAGCAAAAATACGCGGACGTTTTGTCTAAAAAAGACGTCATTGTTCAACTCCAAAAATTAAAGTAGTTACACCATGATCGATCATCTAGGATATCGCCACCGATTTGGAACTCTGGGTCCATCGACCAATACGATTGTTCAGCCTGATTTTGATGATCTGCGACCTGTGGGTGTGACCAATCATTACAGTCGGATTGCAATTCCAAACAATCCGGTGAACAATGATCAGGATTTTTTGAAGTTGGTGGACGACATCAATCAATCAACGTTTGAGGCCGTAGATACATTAAAGAGTTGCGAGATGAGCTATCTTGTGATGGGCATGTCCGCCGCTACCTTTTGGAATGGAAGAAAGGGTGCGCAAGAGTATTTAGAAAAAATGCAAGACAAAGCAGGTGTGGGTGTGTCGTGCGGGTCTTTTTCAACCGAGGCGGCCCTTCATGTTTACAATGCGAAACGCATTGCTTTTTTGTCCCCGTACTTTGATGTGGCAAACGATCAGGTAAGGCGGTTTTATCAAGATTGTGGATTTACAGTAGTCAGAGATCTTTGTCTCAAAAGACCCAGTCCTGTGTTAATTGCACACACAACGGATGAGATGTGCAGAAAAGCGATTCTTGAACTCGATGGCGATGATGTGGATGCCATTGTTCAGGTTGGTACCAATTTATCGATGATTCGACTTGCGGCGGCGGCGGAACTGTTTTTAGGCAAACCCGTCATTGCAATCAATACCGCAACTTATTGGCATGCCTTGCGTGCCTGCGGTGTCCAAGATAAGAAGGCTGGTTTTGGTCGTTTGATGGAATTTCACTGATCAATACGTTGGGTAAATTTTTAAATGTTGCAGACACATAAGATAACAAAATTCAAAGGACGTCATGAACTATAAATCAAACCCCCGTATGCTCAAATTGATCGCAAGCGGTGCAATATTTTTTGCGCAAATGGCTTGGTCGCAAACTGCAGTTGTCAAAATGATCGTGGCTTTTCCCCCTGGTGGCCCAGTGGATTTTGTGGCGAGAACACTTGCCGAGCCCTTGGGCAAAGAATTGAATGTGCAGATCTTGGTTGAGAACAAGCCAGGTGGCAATGGAGCGGTTGCTGCTGAATACATATCTGTCAATGCTGCAGATGCCAAAACGCTTTGGTTCACCAGTGCTGGGGCAGTTGCCATCAATCCAGGACTTTATGATAATTTGAGCTACAACCCCTTAAAGGATCTGGCTCCTGTGTCATTGGTTGTGAACAACGTCGAGTTGCTTGTCGTCAATCCAAGCAGTCCTGCAAACAATGCATTGGAGTTCATTGCCTTGGCCAAAAGAAAAGATTTGGCCCTGGCTTCATCGGGGACGGGGAGTGTTCCACACTTGGCCATGGAGCAACTTGCAGACTCAACAAAGACCAAATTTTTGCACGTTCCGTATAAAGGTGCAGCCCCTGCGATTACGGATGTGATGGCTGGTCATGTGGATGGATTTTTTGGAGATATCCCCGGGCTCATTGGGTTGATCCAATCAGGAAAACTAAAGCCAATCGGTATTGCGGCCAACAAAAGAAGTGTGACATTGCCAGATGTCAAAACGTTTGCTGAAATGGGTGTTCCAGGTGTCGATACCAATAACTGGTATGGTGTATTTGTAAAGGCAGGCACTTCAAAGGCTGATGTAGATCGTGTGAGCAATGCAATAAAAAAGACCTTGAGGTTGGAATCTGTGAATTTGAAATTGGTTCAATCTGGAGCCGAACCCATTGGCTCAAGTCCTGACGAGTTGGCTACTGTATTAAGAGCTGATATCACTAAATGGACTCAACTGATCAAGGCAAAGAAAATTACAGCTGATTGATGTCTTTTGATAGCGCTTAATCAAATTCACGCGAATATACCCATCTGTTTCTAATCCGCTCACAATCCCATTGATATGGCGTATGCATTTTCCTGCAGTCGGGGGCGGGGTTGAAGTTGAAAGTGAAAAAATATATGGCTCAAAGTAATCATTTTGAGTCGGCAAACTTAGGTTTCCAGTCACTCAATAAAAGTGCATTGCTTAAAACAAAGAAGCTTGATAAAGCCATCGCACTTCCAGATAACATGGGAGATAGAAGTCCAAAAGCGGCAAGTGGAATTCCTATGGTGTTAAACACAAACGCCCAAAATAAATTCTGACGGATTTTATCCCACGTTTTTTTTGAAATATCGATGGCACCGAAAACCAAATTGAGATCCCCTCGCATGAGTGTAACGCTTGCGGCCTGCATCGCAACATTGGTCCCAGTTCCCATAGCAATACCAACATCAGCTTGAACCAAGGAGGGTGCGTCATTGATGCCATCGCCCACCATCGCAACTATTCTTCTTTGCTGGTTTTGATCTATTTTGAGTTTTTCAACCCACTTGCCTTTATCTTCAGGAAGAACTTGAGCATATATTTTGTCAATGCCAATCTCTTGCCCTACTAAATTAGCAGAGTAAACATTATCTCCAGAGATCATAACAGTTTCGATGCCCATTGCCTTTAGATGGGATATTACGTTTTTTGCCTCGGTTTTAATTTCATCGCCAAAAATCAAAGCGGCAATTGCTATAGAGTTCATTGTTGAATTATCTAGAGTCAGAATAGAAATCGTTTTCCCTTTAATAAGTGAAGGCTGTAATTTGATAAATAGATCGCTGTAAAAAGACTGGTCCACGAGTGAATTAAGACTTTGTAACTTTATGATTGTCTTGCCAGGCAAATCAATATTGGTCTCCCCTTGTATTCCAATTCCAGATATATTTTTAATATTTGTAAAAATAACTGGATTGATTTTACGACTTTTTGCATATTGAATCACCGCCTTTGCTAGCGGGTGCTCGCTTCCATTTTGAAGGCCGTAAGCCAGTGAGACTGATGATGGAGTGAATGCGATTTGTGATCGATCAAACTCAATGATGTCTAAGAGACTTGGTTCACCTTTTGTGAGTGTGCCGGTTTTATCGAATGCAATGAGTTTGATTCGGTGAGCTAACTCTAACACCGCAGACTCTCTTATCAAAATACCAAATTTTGCTGCCACGCCTGTCCCTGCCATGATGGCTGCTGGGGTAGCCAATCCTAGGGCACACGGACAAGCAATAACCAATACAGATACCGAACGCAAGATGGATTCTGCTAAAGAATCTAAATAGTAAAAATTACCGATGAATGTAAAGATAGAAATGAAGACAACAAGGGGAACAAAAACAGCACTGATTTGATCTACAAGTTTTTGAATGGGTGCTTTTTGCATTTGTACATTTTCAACCAATTGAATCATTTTTGAAAGTGTACTTTCTATGCCAATAGCTTGAGCTTTTACAATTAGAAACCCATCCCCGTTGATTGATCCACCAATAACGCTTTGTCCTACTGTTTTAAAAATGGGATTACTCTCTCCAGTGATTAGAGATTCATCAATTTGACTTACACCTTCTTCAATGATGCCATCTACTGGTATTCTTTCACTCGGGAAAACTTTGATGTGGTCTCCAGGAAGCAACTGCTCCAATTTAATTTCTTGAATTAGGTCAAATTCATCGATGACATGAGCTGATTCTGGCCAAAGTTTTTGTAGTTCGCGAATGGCACTACTTGTTTTGTATTTTGCATTGATTTCTAACCATTTACCTAAAAGAACCATGCTGATGACAAAGCTTGAACTTTCAAAATAAAGTTCTTTAGTTTGATCTGTGGACAAAAGGTAAAGACTCAAACCAAACGCTGCTGTTGTGCCAATACATATCAATAAATCCATATTGCCTGAGCCATTTAACAAAGCTTTATAAGCGCCTACATAAAACCGCCAACCCAACCAAAATTGCACTGGAAGCGCGAGTGTCAATTGAATCATGGGATCAATTTCAAAATGGATACCAAAAGCCATGAGTAACATGGGTGTCATCAAGGGGGTAGTAATCAAAAATCCAATAATTACTCTGGAAAGTCCTCCTGAAGACCAGAAGTTAAATTCCCTTTTCAATTGATTGCTCCCATTGGGATTGGCAAGCTGAGCAGCATATCCCAATTTATCCACTGCTTGAATGATGGAGGCTACCGTTTTTTTTTGATCGTCTTGAAATCTGACCTTAGCCTGCTCTGTTGCAAGATTGACGGTTACCGCTTGCACGCCTTTGATTTTAGAGATTGTTTTTTCTACATGGTTGACACACGATGCACAGGTCATGCCTTTGACATCAAGGGTACAAAAATCAACCTCAGTGTCGACCAAGGCTGAGCTTAAATCAGATTGCAATTCGGTCATGGATTTCTTTTATGAATGCGTGAATATTATGTTTGTAACAAAGTAAAAATAATTTTTTCCTACCACTTGTACGGATTCATCCAAATAATCAAAATCATTTGGATGAATCATTGGCCTTTATTAAACTGACTAATGAATTTGCTTTGAGTCGTTTGTTTGACTGCATGTATTGAAATTGAAAATCGAATACAAAGGGCAAATTTTAAGCATACCTGTTGATATCAAAATTAATCCAAGCCAACCCCAGTTTCCAATGGAGTCAGTTAAGGACAAAGTGACAAGTGTGAGTCCTGCTAAAAGTCTAATGATTTGATCTGTTTTTCCAATGGTAATTTTCATGGTAATTCCTTTATTTAAAAGATCTATTTTTCGGTTGAAGCAGTAATTTAACCACCTTAAATCACTTCATATGTTTTTTTGGTTGATAAGTATCAATCTTGATAGAAGATCTTGTTTCTATATTGTGCATTTTTAAACTTTCTTTTCTTTGATTTAAATCAATTCAAATTCGTTTGAGAACATTAAAGTAAATCAAACTTTAAGGACTATTTAATGAAATCAGATGCACAAATTCAATTGGATATTGCGGCAGAATTAAAATTTGAACCATCTGTAAATGCAACTCAAATTGGAGTAACAGTCAGTGAGGGTGTCGTCACTTTATTTGGCAAGTTGATAATTATTTGGAAAAAATACATGCTGAAAAAGCCTCACAACGGGTCAGTGGTGTCAAGGGATTGGCAATGGAAATTGAGGTGAAATTACCAAGTCTGTCTAAACGTAGTGACAGTGACATTGCTCACTCGATTGATAATATCATTTCATGGTCTACGATGGTGCCTAAGGAGCACATTCATATCAAAGTTGAAGACGGATGGGTGACCTTGAGTGGTTGTGTAAAGTGGAATCATCAAAGACTCATTTTGACAGGTGCTTTGTCACATCTTCTTGGGGTAACTGGTCTGAGCAATCAAATAGAAATCAAAAATGATTTGACAAAATCTGTTGTTAAAAATGATATTGTTATGGCTTTAAAGCGAAGATCTCAATCTCAAGCTAAAAATATATCCGTTGACATCAAGGATGGTGAAGTAACTTTGACGGGCACGGTCAATAGTTGGAATGAGCGATCTTTGGTTAATCATGCGGCTTGGAGTAATGTCGGTGTGTCAAATGTGATTGATAAATTGACACTGGTTGGCTGATGCCAATAAAGTTCAAATATTATGATTTTAGATTCAACTGTTTTGCCACCATATGTATTCAAAACACACTTTGAAGCTGAAAACGCTACAAGGTTACTGAGTAGAAATGGTTTTGATATTGCGAAACTTTCTATCATCGGCAAGGGATACCAATGCGAAGAGCATCTAGTTGGTTTTTTTTACATCGCGCGACAAAATCAAGCTTTGGGGAACCACTGGTGCTTTTTGGGGGGGACTTTGGGGCATGCTATTTTTACCAGCTATTTTCTATTTACAAGGTTTTGGTTTGATTGCCATGTCTGGTCCTTTTGTCAGCGTATTAATTAACGCTCTTGAGGGTGCTGTGGTGGTTGGTGGTTTGTCCGCTCTTGGAGCGGCCTTGACTCAAATTGGTGTCAAAGAGAACCAAGTTTTGAAATATGAAACCGATTTCAAAGCGGATAAGTTTATTTTAATTGTTCATGGTTCACTTAAGGATCATGAAGAGGTGAAGATGATTTTGGATAATTCAATATTAAAAGAGGAGTTTCTGTGTTAGTAATTTTTGAAAGTAAATATGAATAAACATCACGCTGTTGTCTGGATCGATCACCACGAAGCGCACATATTGGTTTTTGATAAAGAACATATGGATAAAGAATTGATTAAATCTCGCTCTCACCATCACCATCAAGGCAAATCTATAGATCTAAATACCTATTTTGAACTTGTATCCAATGGATTGGCTGATGTTCAGCAAATTTTGTTAACGGGGCCTAGTAGCGCAAGAATCGAGTTTCAAGAATGGTGCAAGTTGCACTCGAGTGTTGTTTGTCAAAATATTGTTGACTCCATAAAATGTGATCATCCTAGTGACGGACAAATTGTTGCGCTGGCAAGAAAGTATTTTCAAAAGTTTGATTTGTTTCACTGAATGTTACTGGCGTAGCTTGATTTATCAAATTGACGCTTAAAAACTATGTGTGAATTTGAAATAGATTCAGACTTAATGGGACAGAGTCCTTTTGACCATAAAAAGCAGTGAAGTGAAAAGCTCATCTTATTTGGGACTATAGGTTGCAGAACTTCTGGCTTTGCATGTTTGAGCTCAAGTGCAGTATTTTGACTTTTACAACACGATCCTTCTAATCCTTCAATCTCCTTGTATGCCAGCGCTTTTGATCACTTGTGACCATTTGCTAATTTCTGATTTTACGAACATAGCTAGATCATCTTTATAAATACTAGTGGGTTGTAATCCTTGCGATTGAAGCGTTTTTTGAACCTCAGGGTCATTGAGGGTTGACTTGAGTGCTGAGCTTATTTTCTCTAGTGTAGCGTTATTGATACCATGAGGGGTGAACAAGCCCATCCATAGCAAAGCCTCATAGCCAGGGTAGCCAGATTCGCTGACTGTTGGTAGATCTGGAAATATAGAAATTCTTGATTTTGAAGTGATGGCCAAAGCTCTGAGGGATCCTGTTTTGAGATGTGTCAAAACTGGTGATATGGAAGAAAACTGCATATTCACAATCCCAGTCATTGTGTCCGTAACGGATTGAGCAGAACTCTTGTAGGGAATGTGGGATAAGCTGATTTTTGCACTTTGAGACAACAACTGGGCCGATAAGTTGCCAACACTGGTATTGCCTGCTGAGGCATAGGTCACTTCTTTGGGTTTGCTTTTGGCCAGTTCAATCAGGTCTTTCAGATTTTTGATATTGTTTTTTGCTGAAGTCACTAAAATATACGGGGAAAAAGCAATCAGTCCAACGGAAGCAAAATCTTTGACGGGGTCGTAAGAGTTGTTGCCATTGATGATCGGACCAATGATTTGCGAAGAAGTGGTACCCCAAAGAATGGTATACCCATCGTTGGGCGCTTTAGAGACAAATTCCGCACCGATAAATCCACTGGCTCCAATTTTGTTTTCTATCACAAGGGTTTGTCCCAGTAAGGTGGTCATCTTAGAAGCAACGACCCTGGCTGCAACATCTGTTGAACTTCCCGCTTGAAAGGGTACGATCAGTTTGATGGGACGAGTTGGCCAATTGTCTTGTGCCAAACAAGAAGCGATCAAGCCCAGTGACAATGCAGCAAAGCCGGTCGTTTTTAAAAGGCGAAGAGTCGTGAAAGTGAGCATAAGAGTTTTTTAAGTGCTGAGTTGACCAGTGGCATGTATTGGCTTGATAAGGCCAGGTCTAATTTTTGGACCATTTCTTCGAAATCTGAAATGGCATTCCATCTTGAGCTACCGGCCAAATGGGGGGTCAGGATCACATTGGGGTAGGTGAGGAACTCGTCGTCGTCCGCGCCTGGCTCTTGCCACAAGGTGTCCAATGCAAACCCCCCTAGGTGACCACTTTTGAGGAGATCAAGAACAGCTTGGCGCTCCATGCACTGAGCTCTGGAGACATTGATGATACTTGCTCCTCTTTTTAAATGGATTAAATTGCTGCTGTTGAGCAAATGATTTGTCTGTGGTGTTGCGGGCAATTGGGCGATGACCCAATCACTTTGAGCCAGTAAATCATTCAAGCTCAAATACGTAGCTCCCAATTGGACTTCACTTTTTTGATCAAGTTGATTTCTTTGGGTATATAAAATATTCATTTCAAAAGACAAGGCTCTTTTCGCAATTTCTTGCCCAATTTCACCCATTCCAATGATGCCAATATTTTTGCCATACAGGGTTTGAATATCAGGTATTCGAGCCCAATTGGAGCTAGGCGTATGGGCCCTGTCAAAGGGTTTAGGGTGAAAGCCGCCTTTAAGTAGCAATTGAGTAGACGTCAATTTATTGACTTCACTCAAGCGCTTGGCCAACGCCAATATCATCATCATTGCTTGTTCTGCACAGGCTATATTTGCGCGCCTTCTGACTCGCAAGACTTTGATATTTCTAGCTTCACATGCATCGATATTGATATTTTTAGTGATGAATCCATACTTTTGCACCGCGATTAAATGAGGCGCTTTTTCAATGTCAGATTTTTCAAGTTGGAGAGACTCCAAAACGACAGCGTGGGCTTTGGGAAGTTGTTCGCTAAGTTCTTCTTGAGAGTGAACAAATGTGACTGTGCAGTTTTTTAGATGGGTGGTTTTGTTCTTTTGTGATTTTGCCCACTCTAAAAATTCAGGCATGTCGTGCGCAAAGAAGTCAGCAAAAGCATTTTTTCGCTCCGTTGTGCATTGAGGATTCAATACAACATCAAGCACACGGGTGAAGACATCGTCTTCGATGACAATATGAAAGGATTGGGTCATTTGGTTAAATTTCCGCATCAATTCGAAGGGAGCTCATGACGCGTGTGTGCATGTTGTAAGCGCCAATCAAAACACTCAATTCGACGATTTGTCTGTCAGAGAGGTGAGTTTTGACTGCGGCAAACACATCGTCCTCCACATGGGCTTTGAGAGTCAATTGATCGACATAGGCGATCACACTGAGTTCTTCCATGTTAAATAGCCCCGAGGGGACCTTCTTTTTTAGCAAGCCTTCACATTCTGCGTGGTTCAAGCCATCCGATTCTGCGAAATTCTTACGATGTACGTCGATGACATATTCGGACTTATTGAGCAGTGCGACTCGCAAGATGACCATCTCTCTGAGTCTGGAGGAAAGTTTAATCTTCCATCTGACTGCATTGAGAAATTGCATCCAAGAAAGTGCAAGTTCTGGGCTGTTGAGTAAGAGACCATAGACCGGTATGAGCTTGCCTCTTCTTTGTGCCCGAACTGTTTTGATCTCCTCGATCAATTCTGGATGAGAGGATTCGTCGACGTATTTAACCCGTGCCATTTTTGATGTGTTTTTAATTGAAGTGCACTCAATTTTAACCGTCTATCAACACAATGTCTGCACCATATAAAAACATATAAATTTTGATGCAGGAGTTATTAAAGATTGGGAGCGGGAAAAGACTCTTTGTTGTGATATAGAATTTTTGCCGTTGTCCTTCATCATGAGAGATCGCAAACGGGGGTGTTTGCATCTTCGCTATGTCATCAAGGCTGAATTTCTATTTTTCTTGATTGTGCAATGGCCCTGTATTTGGCAATGCCTTTCTCTACCAAAGCGTGAAATTCTTCTGGAGAATTGGCCTGTGGGCGCACACCGGCTTTTTGCATTTGAGCTTGTAAGTCCTTGTTGGACAAAGCCGTGCGAATAGCTGCATTGATTTTCTTGACGATTTCGCTGGGCGTTGCAGGAGGGCAGGCATAACCAAGCCAGGAAATGACCTCAAGCCCTGGTATGGTCTCAGACAAGGTCGGCACATTGGGGAGCGTTTCGTAACGCTCAGGCGAGGTGACAGCAATTGCTCTTAATTTATTGGCTCTCACGTAAGGCACAATTAAACCCGGTATATTGATCATCATGTCAATGCGACCCGCTAAGATATCGGTATAGCCAAAGCCTCCGCCAGCGGGGAAGGGGATGTGAGTCATTTGCGTGTCGCTTTGTGCGGCAAGCAACTCACCCATCAAGTGCAAGGCACTTCCAACGCCTGAGCTTGTGTAGCTGACACTGCCAGGATTGTTCTTTGCCTTTTTGATCAAGTCAGTAACACTCATCGTATTGGACTCTTGGCTGACCGCCAAGATTAATGGATACACGGCCACTGTGGAGATCCAAGAAAGACCCTCAACAGGGTCATAGGGAAGGGACTTGAGTGTCGCAGCTTGTGAGGCGTGTGCACTAGAGATTGAAATCAATGTGTACCCATCCGCAGCGGCTTTGGAGGTCACTTCTGCAGCGATTTGACCACCAGCGCCGACTTTGTTTTCCACGACCAAGACTTGCCCCAAAACTTCGCCCACTTTGACCGCAACAAGTCGGCTGACTGCATCTGTTCCAGAGCCAGCGGGGCTGCCCACCAAGAGTTTAATGGGTTTGCTTGGCCATTGGGTTGTTTGCGCGTGGCTCAGTTGCGCGAAAAAATTCAAGGCTAAGAAAATAAAAAAGATGGAAAAATTTCTTCTGCTCATTGTGACCTCTTGTGCTTGAACATCAAAAGTGTTCTTGTCACAGATTGTTCTATCACCCGCACCCGATATGGCCTAGGATAAACCCGATGACAGCAAAGCTTAAACTTTCAAAGTTCATGCTTTATTTTTTTTAGTTGGTGATGACGATGAAAAAGGGGGGTAAGATTTTAAAAAATACAACGCATTGTTCAACCAAGGACACCGATGAAATCATTTGCAGTGGATGAATTGCTCAATTCCAAGACTGAACCATACTTTAAAGAAGTGGATGGTGCCATACCCCCCATGGGTGAGAGGGATTTGTGCGTTCAGGTCAAAGCCATCTCCATCAATCCCTTGGACACCAAGCGCCGTGCGCTTGATCAAGTCAGTCAAAGTGCACAGGTACCAAGAATTTTAGGATGGGACGCAAGTGGGATTGTCAAAAGCATTGGTGCGAAGGTTTCTTTGTTCAATGTGGGTGATGAAGTTTATTATGCAGGCGAGATCACAAGGCAAGGCAGTTACGCTGAATTTCAAGTTGTTGATGAAAGAATTGTTGGCCATAAGCCCAAGTCATTGACCTTTGAGCGTTCAGCAGCTTTGGCGCTCACCTCCATCACTGCTTGGGAGGGCTTGTTTGAGAGATTAAGAATCCCTTCTGTGAGCTTGAGTTCTGAGCTCTCAAGTGAGCAGCATCACTCAGCACAAAAAACTATTTTGATCATTGGGGGTGCAGGTGGAGTGGGTTCCATGGCCATTCAATTGGCCAAGAAAGTGGCTCGATTAAATGTCATTGCGACCGCATCAAGGCCTCAGAGTGTTGAGTGGTGTCAGATGATGGGCGCAGACCATGTGATTGACCACACACTTGATTTGGTGGCACAAGTTAGAGCCATGGGTTTAAAGCATGTAGACCATGTTTTTATTCTCAACGATACCGATCAACATTTTGCCGCATCTTGCGAGTTGATCGCACCTCAAGGACTTATTTGTTCAATTGTGCCCAATCAAAATGCATTGAATATGGATGTTTTAAGAGCTAAGAGTGCTGGCTTTGTTTGGGAGGCCATGTTTGTACGCTCCAAAGACCGCACGCCAGACATGATTGAACAACATCATTTACTGAACGAGGTTTCGCGATTGATTGATCTTGGTGTTTTAAAAAACACAACAACCAAGGTGTATTCACCCATTGATGCGAACCATCTGCGTTTGGCGCATTTGGATCTTCAAAGTCACAGAGCCATAGGCAAGATTGTTTTGGAAGGTTTTGGGTGAGTTTTTGTGCGAGGCGTTCAAGGACAGAGGATATTTCTTTGAGAGATAGAGTTTGCAAGCTCTAGCAAGGGGCGTGCTTTAACGCATTCATGGCGGTCTTGGCAATGTGCTCAGCGCTTACGTGAAAGTAATCTCTGAGTGCGGCTCGTGTATCGCTCCTGCCAAAACCATCTGTCCCCAGTGTGTGGTAACTGCGTGTTTGAGGTACAAAAGCGCGGATGCTTTCTGTGACAGCCAAAACGTAGTCACTGGCTGCAACAATGGGCCCTTGTGTGCGTGTCAGTTGAGTATAGAGGTGTGAGTGACTGATCTCCATGGTGCTTTTTGATTCTTGTCTCAAGAAAAGTGCTTCTCTGGCCAACTCACTCCAGCTGGTGACGCTCAAAATATCGCAATGAATGCCCTGGGCCTCTAAGATCTCACTGGCTTTTAAAACCTCGGTCAAAATTGCACCAGAACCCATGAGGGTGACGTGCTGTGAGGGTTTTGACTTGCTTGGGGCTTTTGTGGATTGCAAATGGTAGCAGCCCTTGATAATGTCTGACGCGTCTTCAAGCGATGTGCTGGGCTGGGGATAATTTTCATTCATCAAGGTGATGTAATAAAAGACGTCCATTTGCTGTGTCACCATTTCTCGCATACCGTGATCAATGATGACGCTGAGCTCTCCCGCGAAGGCCGGGTCGTAGGCCTTGCAGTTTGGGATGGTGGCTGCAATGAGGTGAGAGCTTCCATCTTGATGCTGCAGACCTTCTCCACCAAGCGTTGTGCGACCTGAAGTCGCGCCTAAAAGAAATCCTCTGGCCCTTTGGTCGGCTGCAGCCCAAATTGCATCTCCCACGCGTTGAAATCCAAAAATGGAATAGTAAATATAAAACGGCAACATGGCCAGTCCATGCACCGAGTAGCTCGTGGCAGCGGCAGTCCAACTTGCAATGGCCCCAGCTTCGCTGATGCCTTCCTCTAATATTTGCCCATTGAGAGCTTCACGATAACTGAGCACAGAGCCGATGTCTTCTGGCTCATAGCATTGACCCACGCTGGAGTAGATGCCTACTTGCTTGAAAAGATTGGCCATGCCAAAAGTTCGGGCTTCATCGGCAACGATTGGCACAATTCGTGAACCCAAATCTTGGGTTTTAAGCAAATTGCCCAAAAGTCTCACAAATGCCATGGTGGTAGACATCACTTTGTGATCCGCTTGGAGGGCAAAGGAGGCGTAGCTCGTAATGTCTGGAATTTCTAAGGGAGCGCACTCACTGTAGCGTTTTGGTAAATAGCCACCTAGGGCTTTGCGTTGAGCTTGGAGGTATTCAATTTCTACACTCCTGTCTTTAGGTTTTACAAAATTCAAATCAATCGCTTCTTGATCGGTTAAAGGCAGTTGAAAACGGTTTCTGAACTCGATCAAGGCCTCTTCATCCATTTTCTTTTGACTGTGGGTTGTCATCTTGCCTTGACCGGCTTGTCCCATGCCATACCCCTTCTTGGTGTGGGCCAAAATAACAGTAGGTTGCCCGACATGGGACTGAGCGCTCTTGTAAGCGGCGAATATTTTGATCAAATCGTGCCCCCCTCTTTTAAGGCGATCGATTTGTTCATCCGTCATGCCTTGTGCAAGAAGGCTTAGCGCAGGGTTTTGTCCAAAGAAGTTGTCACGGTTAAAACGACCGTCTTTGGCTGCAAATGTTTGCATTTGTCCATCTACCGTGTTTGACAAGGTCCGAATCAACTCCCCGCTCGTGTCTCTGGCAAATAAACCATCCCAGTCACTGCCCCAAACCACTTTGATGACATTCCAGCCCGCGCCTGTGAAAAGTTTTTCAAGCTCATCCATGATGCGTCCATTGCCTCTGACAGGACCATCCAAGCGCTGTAGATTGCAATTGACCACCCAGACCAAATGATCAAGTTTTTCCCTAGAGGCCAGGGTGAGTGCACTCATGCTTTCAGGCTCGTCCATTTCTCCGTCACCAAACACCCCCCAAACCTTTCTGTCCTCGCAGTTCAATAGGCCCCGGTGGGTCAAGTAGCGCATGAAACGGGCGTGGTAAATTGAGCTGATGGGCCCAAGTCCCATTGAGCCGGTAGGAAATTGCCAAAAGTCTGGCATGAGCCAAGGATGGGGGTAACTGCTCAGTCCAGTGCTACCTTGCCTGGGCCCAGAGATCTCTTGTCTGTAAAAGTTCAAGTCCTGCTCACTCAGGCGGCCTTCTAAGAAGGCTCTTGCGTAAATGCCTGGTGCGCTGTGGGGCTGAAAAAAGACCAAGTCCTCTTTGTGCTGATCGTTGCGCGCCTTAAAGAAGTGATTGAACCCCACTTCAAATAAATCTGCGGCACTGGCAAAGCTTGCAATGTGCCCGCCCAAGTCCCCATAAGCCACATTGGCCTTGGCGACCATCGCCATCGCGTTCCAGCGAATCATGCTTGCCACACGCTCTTCGATGGCCAAGTCGCCTGGGTAGATCGGTTGCTGCTCCGGTGAAATGGTATTGACATGGGGTGTGATTAAGTTCGGATTCCATTGAACTTGGTGGCTCAATGCCAGTTGTGCCAACGAACTCAGCAAGTAGCGCCCCCGTTCGGTGCCATTTTCAACCAAGGTTTGGACAAAGGCGTCATGCCATTCTTGTGTTTCTTGAGGATCAAGATCTAGGGCGTTCATCAGTTCAAATTGAGTCATAAGAGGGGCAAATGCCAGATAGAAAAAAACAATTCTGAGGTTTGACTATAGTTCTTGTGATTTGATATTTGATGACGTATTTCGGCTATTTAGCTATTTTTTCAGCATAAAATGCTGAATAATCAACTTATAGTGATATTTTATGGATCTCGATCTCACTGACTTAAAGATTTTGACACAGCTGCAGCAAGACAGCTCATTGACCAATGTGGAGTTGGCCAAGCGCGTGCATCTCTCACCCTCGCCTTGTTTGCAAAGGGTCAAGGCCTTGGAGGCTTCAAAGGTGATCAGACAGTATGTTGCCTTGGCAGACCCCCTGGCCCTTGGGATTGGTTTGTCTGTTTTTATCTCGATCAGTCTAAAGGAGCAAGCCAAATCGGCGCTCTCTGAGTTTGAGCAGCGCATTGTTGAGCAAGACGAGGTCATGGAATGCTATTTAATGACGGGCGACTGTGACTATTTGATTCGAGTCGCAGTCAAAGACATTGGTGCATTGGAGCGGTTTATTCTTGAACAATTGACCCCTATTCCTGGTATTGAAAAGATCAGGTCGAGTTTTGCGCTCAAACAAGTGAGGTACAAAACAGCGCTACCGCTCTCAGGGGTCAAAGTCTAGTGTTTTCCCTTAGGTTCTGCTGGATCTGAGTTTGGCATTCAAATGGGGTTTGAGTGTTTATTTCGTTATCATCAAAGTCTCTAATACCTTAAGTCCTTTAAGCCCCTTAAGCCCCTTAAGCTCTTCAAGCTCTTTAAGTATTTTTTTGGCAAGCACAAGGTCAGTTTTGGCCTATGTATAAATTTACATCTACAAAAAATGAGCACCAAATTATCTACAAACATCGATATTGCGCAATCTGCAAACATGCGTCCGATTGTCCCCTTGGCCATGGAAAAGGCTCAAATACCAAGCGAGGCATTGGAGCCATTTGGCCACTACAAGGCTAAAATTTCTTTAGATTATGTGCAGTCCTTAAAGTCTAGACCCAATGGAAAGCTGGTCTTGGTGACTGCCATCTCACCTACGCCTGCCGGTGAGGGCAAGACCACCACAACGGTGGGTTTGGGAGACGCGCTTAACCACATTGGTAAAAAAGCCATGATCTGTCTGAGAGAGCCCTCCTTGGGTCCTGTCTTTGGAGTCAAGGGCGGGGCTGCTGGAGGTGGGCATGCGCAAGTTGTTCCGATGGAGGATATCAACTTGCATTTCACGGGCGACTTCAATGCAATTTGTTTGGCCAACAATTTGCTGGCCGCCATGATCGATAACCATATCCATCATGGCAATGCACTTAACATCGATACGCGTCGCATCACTTGGAAACGCGTGGTCGATATGAACGACCGGGCCCTCAGAAAAATTGTCAATGGTCTTGGAGGTGTTGCCAATGGTTTTGAGCGCGAGGATGGCTTTGACATTGTAGTGGCTTCCGAAGTCATGGCCATCTTTTGTTTGGCCAACAGCCTTCAAGACCTCAAGGAGCGTCTTGGGCAAATCGTGATTGGCTACAGCAAGCAGCTAACGCCCATTTTGGCCAAGGATTTGAAGGCGCATGGTGCCATGGCCGTTTTGCTCAAACAGGCCTTTGCGCCCAATTTGGTTCAAACCATTGAGAATAATTTGGCCATCATTCATGGTGGTCCCTTTGCCAATATTGCCCATGGTTGTAATTCAGTGATCGCAACCCAGACTGCGCTCAAATTGGCCGATTATGTGGTGACTGAGGCTGGGTTTGGTTCAGATTTAGGCGCTGAAAAGTTCATTGACATCAAGTGTCGCAAGTCCGGTTTGCGACCCTCGGCGGTCGTTTTGGTGGCCACGGCACGAGCTTTGAAATACCACGGTGGTGTTGAAGTCAAACAAACCGGTCTTGAGAATTTAGACGCTTTGGCCAAAGGATTCGTCAACTTGGAGCGTCACATCCGCAACATGCGAGAGGTGTTTGGTCTACCCTGTGTGGTGGCGATCAATCACAGAACGGAGGACACGGATGCGGAGATTGAGTTGCTCAGACAGTTCTCTGCAAGACTCGGTGTGCAAGTGATCTTGGCCAAGCATTGGGCTGAGGGCGGTGCGGGAGCGACCGAGTTGGCCCAGGCCGTTGTCGCCATGTGTGAGACCCCGAATACGTTCAAGTTTGCCTATGAAGATGCAGATTCATTGTGGGACAAGATCAATGCAGTGGCCACAAAGATTTATGGCGCCTCAGGCATTGCCGCAGAGGCCAAAGTCAAGGCGCAGTTGGAAGTCTTCCAAAAGGCGGGTTATGGACACTTTCCGATTTGTATAGCCAAGACCCAATACTCCTTTAGCACCGACCCTACACTCAAAGGCGCACCCAGTGGACACGTTTTAAACATTCGTGAAGTGCGCCTGTCTGCGGGTGCTCAGTTTGTGGTGGCCATTTGCGGCGAAGTCATGACCATGCCCGGTCTGCCTGCAGTGCCCTCAGCAGAAGCAATCGATATCACTGAGAGTGGACGAGTCGTCGGTCTTTTCTAGCTTTCCCAAACGCATGGCGTTTTACCCCGCTGAGCTTTACTCCATGGTGGCGCCAGAGTCTTCTATCACGCGCTTCCATTTGGCCGATTCTGTAATGATCTCCTGCGCCATGGCCTCAGGCGTGCTGGACTTGGGAAACAGTCCCAACTTGTCCATTCTGTCTTGCAAGACGGGGTCAGCCAATGTGGCGACGAGCTCATGGTTCAAACGCGCAACAATCTCACTGGGTGTTCCCGCCTTGACGCTCAGGTAATTCACTGGCGTGGCATCAAAGTCCTTGATTTGATCAGAAACGGGGGGCAGCTCTGGCATGGCTGGGCTGCGTTGGGGCATGGCAATGCCCAGGGCTTTAAGTTGTCCAGACTTGATGTAAGGCAAATAAACGGAGAGGCTGTCAATCGACATTTGAACGTTGCCACTCAACAAGTCTTGCACCACCTGTCCCGTGCCCTTGTAGGGGACATGGGTGATTTCGATTTGAGCCATGCGCTTGAAGAGCTCGCCCGAGAGATGGCTTGTCGCTCCAATGCCCGCGCTGCCAAAGAAGATCTTGCCTGGATTTTTTTGTGCATAGGTGATCAACTCTTGCACCGTGTTGGCGGGCACTTTGGGGTTGATCACCAAAACGCTAGGGACCCAAGCAATGCGAGAGACCGGTAATAGTTGATTGGGGGCATAGGGCAGCCGACCTTTCATCAAAAAGGGGTTGGTGATCTGTGGCCCAGGTGTGGTGTAGAGCAGGGTGTAGCCATCTGCTGGAGAGTTGACCACAAAGGCCGCGCCCGTGGTGGCTCCGCCCCCGGGCTTGTTGTCCACCACCACGCTTTGTCCTAGGCGTTTGGAGAGTCCCTCGCTCACCATTCGAGCTGTCTGGTCGGCCGCACCGCCTGGTGCAAATGGCACCACCATTCTGATGGGGCGATTGGGGTAAGCGTCAAGTGCCAAGCCGGCAAGGGGCAGCAGCAAGAGAAGAAGGCCTTGAAGAACGAGATGAGGATTGAACGCATTCATATTTTTTGTGCTCCAGTGTGTTTTTATTCAAGTGTTATTTTTTGCGATTGAATGACATTGCCCCAGCGGCGGGATTCGTCGGTTGAGAACTTTTCAAAGTCTTTGGCGCTCAAAAATACTGGAACCAGTCCAAAGCTGCGCATCCTCTCTTGCGTTGCTGCAGAGGAGGCGACTTTTTGCAAAGCCCCTTCGATCTCGGCACGCCGTGCTTCAGGTACTTTTTGCTGCGTATAAAAGCCAAACCAACTGCTTGAGATGACGCCAGGGGCCACACCGGACTCCTCCACAGTGGGCAAGTCGGGGGCCTCGCTCAGACGCTTGTCAGTGGTCACCGCCAGGGCGCGGATGCGGCCCTCCTTGGTGTAGCGCATGGATTGCATGGTGTCAAAATAGGCCTTGACCTCGCCGGACAAAAAGTCCTTGATGGCCTCTCCTGTGCCCTTGTAGGGAATGTGCAAGATTTTGATGCCTGCACTGGAGGCGAAAAGTTCAGCAGCCAAGTGGGGGCTAGAGCCTACACCAGCGGATGCGAAAGACAGCACAGTTGGATTTTTCTTGGCGTAGTTCACCAGCTCACTGATATTGCGCGCTGGCACTGAGGCGTGCACGTACAACACATTGGGCGCAAAGGCCACCAGCGCCAAGGGCGTGAGGTCTGCAGGCTTGTAGGGCAGTTCTTTAAATAGAAATGGATTGGTCACCATGCCAACGCTACCCAGCAGCAGCGTGTGCCCATCGGGGACAGACCTGGCCACTTGCGCCGCACCCAGTGAAGCGCCTGCACCCGGACGGTTCTCAACCAAGACGGCTTGAGCCCAAAGCTCCTTGAGTTGTTGGGAATAATAGCGCGCAATGTTGTCTGTCAACCCTGCTGGGGCGTAGGGGACAACAATTTGAACGGCCTTATCGGGATAGGATTGCGCCGTTGAAATCCTTGGCCATGCCAGCAGTGCCAAAGCATATAAAACACTTAGAGCACATAAAGCAGACTGAAATAGGGATCGACGCCCCAAGCTTAGAGATAGGTTGATTTGCATACGCATCTCCTAAAAATGAGATTGACAGAAAAAAAGCACTTAAAACCCCCTTCTAAAGCC
>CANJNC010000020.1 GCA_947475685.1 Comamonadaceae bacterium
AAAAAAAAGGAACATTGAATGCAGATGTTGATGATTTTGGCAGCGAGCTTTTTGATTTTTCAAACCCATTGGGTCACCCTTGGGGCCTTTGAGCGCGCGAGTCCCCAAGAGACTGCAAGAGCGAGCGATGAGATGGATCATTACCGAGCATTTTTGTACCTGGCCGATCTTTATATGAAAACCCATGCGCCCGCATCCGAACCCCTTGACTTGAGTGCTCAAGACTTGTTGCCCAGTTTGGGGCAAGTGCATGGCATGGGCGCCAACGCGTTTCCAAGCAACTGGCATGTGGTCGTGCAATCGAATTCAAATTGGGCCACATGCACACCCTTGAGTGAAGAGGCTTTGGGACTCATTGCGCAATCGATCAAATCGAGCAACACGCAAAAGAAGATGGTCCTACAGACCTCTGATCGAGGCACAGCGTGGGTCATTGCACAAGATGCAAGTGCAGCCGACCTATGCAACTGATGTTTAAAAACTCCCCCTCATCTTGTACCTTCTCGCTTGGACGAAGTCGTCCTCAAGAGGGCAACAGTCTTTTGGAGCTCATGCTGTCTTTGGGCGTGATGGCTGCCATTTCTCTGTCCGTGTTGAGCATGAACGACAAAGCTCAAAACAAAGAGCGTGGGCGTCTGGCAGCAGATGCGCTTCAGTCATTCACTCAAATTGCAGCCCAGTATTTCATTGCCAACCGCGACGTGCTTGAAACCATCATGGCAGGAGACCTCACCAATGCAGCAAGCTTTTGTGCAATCAATCTCACAAGCGCCGACCCCAGCGGCACGCTTGCAGCCAATGCGCTCAAGCGAACGTGTGCCATTGATACGAGCCTCTTGAAGGCCAAAGGACTTTGGCCTCAGACCATGCCCGTCAACACAGGCGCCAATCGGTTTGTGGCGGTCTTTAGACAACTCACCTCCCAAGGAGTGGCCAACGGAGCAGATGAAGTCTTGGTGTTCACTGCACCCTTGGTTCAGGGCTTGATCCAAACTCAAGGCGAGGTTCAATACACCGCAAGCCTGGGTCAGTTTGTAGAGCTCACCCAAGCCAGTCTTGCAAGCTTGGGAGCCATGGGTGGGTTCATACCACCTGGGAAAGATTATGGAACGTGTTTGTACAACAAACAGATTAAAGAGGCGTGTGGACAGGGTTGGAAAATCAATCTGTCAGATTTTTTATGAGCCTCGCACCTTGAGAAAAAATGGATACACAGTTTCTTATTGCGGCGTGATGCCAGCTTCTTTCACCACCTTGGACCATTTGATGGTTTCTGTGATGAGGTATTGACCAAATTCAGATTGACTCATTTGAACCGTATCAACCGCCTCGGCCTGAAACCTTTTGATGACGTCAGGTGAATTTTGAATCAAGGTCAGTTCTTTATAGAGACGTTCCAACGCGGCCTTGGGTGTGCCCGCTGGGGCGACCATGCCCCACCAGTTGATGGCTTCGTAACCGCTCACACCCGCTTCAGCAATCGTTGGGACATCGGGCAAGGTGGGCGAGCGCTTGGAGCCCCCAACGCCCAACGCTTTTAATTTACCGGCTTTGATTTGAGGCAATGTTTGTACCAGCGCACCAAGGATCAATTGCGTGTTGCCAGCCATCACATCCATCATTGCAGGCCCACCGCCTTTGAACGGGACGTGCACAATGTTGAGGTGCGCCATGTTGACAAAAAGAGCGCTGCTCAAGTGCTGAAAGCTGCCCACACCTGCAGAGGCGTAGTTCAAGTAGCCAGGTTTTGCCCTGGCGGCCTCAACCACGTCTTTGACCGAGTTGTAGGGAGAGTTCGGTGGAACAGCCAAGACATTGGGCCCCGCTGCCAATATGGCCACAGGCGTGAAGGCTTTGAGTTGATCAAAGTTGAGCTTGTACAAAGAGGGGTTGGCTGTGAAAGCGGAGGAGATGAACAACAAGGTATAGCCATCGGGTTCGGCTTTGGCCGCAATCTCTGCGCCGATGACTCCACCAGCGCCTCCTCTATTGTCGATCACCACGGGCTGGGCAAGCCTTTGTGAGAGTTGGTCTGCGATCAAGCGTCCCACCACATCGTTGCTGCCACCCGTGGGGAAAGGGATGATCAGTTTGACAAGGCGACTGGGATAGGGGTCGGCTGCATGGGCCGTGAATGGGATCAGTGCACCCATGCACAGACCGATTGCGAGTAAGCACTTTTTGTTCATATGATGGATCTCTTTGCCTAGCCTGTGTCATGTTGAAGAGACAAAAGCTCAGTGTATAAAAAAACTCAGGCCTGCACAGAGGTCAAACACTCAATGAAAATCGTGTCCAAAGCCAAACACGAAATTAATCGATGAAGCGTTCAATGTGTAAGCCACTGGATTGGAGCGTGTGACCAAAGGGGAGGAGAACAGTTGATTTTTATTGCTTTCGATGTAAAAGTAATTGCTCGAGTCTTTTAGGGCTTGTTTGACGCCCAAGCCAAAGTTGCGACCTGACAAATGGTTGGACGCACACGGCGCACCGCTGTCGTTTGCACACATGGTGGTGATGCGAAGCACGCCTATTTTTGAATAGACAAGGGTGTCGGGCGTCAATAAATAGCCTGGCGCAAAACTTAAGGTGTATTGGTTCGTGTTCCACATGGTCAAGCCAACGGTATTGGGGCCAATGTAAGTCATTGAATGAGTCGGCTTGGAGTCGCGTGCGCTCATGTTGAATTCCAGACCGAGTGTGAATTGTTCACTCAAGACCTTGGTGTAACCCGCGCCAACGTTAAATAAGCTTGAAGACATCGAGTCGCTGGGAGAATTGATGGGCACGGCTGGATTGGCCAGATACACCATGTTGGCCTTGAAAATGTTTTGACTCATGGCCCCAAGTCCTGTGTGGAGGTTAAATCCCTCAAACTGCGCGGTTTGAGCGAAAGCTTCGCCACGCCCGATACAAAGAGCAAAGAAAATGAGATAAAAAAGTGTAAAACGTGCAGACATAATGGCCTTCTAAGAAAGCCATTGTTTCAGAAAATCCCAATTTTTAAAAAAAGAGAGAAGCCCTTAATTTTAAAGTAATACTTAAGATTTAATAAAAGTGTATGGAGGTGGTTTTAAACGCTTAAATTGAAAAATCCTTTGGCATACCACCTGCCTTTTTCGCCATGTTGAAAAGTTTTTTTCATTGAATCAGCCGTGTCTATCTTTTTGCAATGATTCTCATTCTTCTGTTGATTTCTTCGATCGAGAGTTTGGATAGCACCTCTGCTTCGTGCTGCCCGATCCAGCCTTGTTGAATCAAGGAGGAGAGGAGTTCTTGTTTGGAGTTCACCTGGGGTGCTGCAATGGGATCGATGAAAAAGTTGGTCATGATGGATTTGCCAACGATGTTGATCAACACACCAAAAAGGATCAAGCCTAAAAAGTAGGTGATGCACGCTATCACGCGTCCCCCTAAAGTCACGGGAAACATATCGCCATTGCCCGTGATGGCCAGGATGCTCCACCAAATGGTGTTTGGAATGGATGTGAAAAACCGTTTGTCTTCTGGAATATCATTGCCCGTCAGTGCATCTACGGGCATGAAGATGGGGGCGGTCGTTTCGATTTCAGTATCGGAGGATTTGATTCGGGTTTGAACGTCCAAATGGGCCTGGCCCGCTTCAAGCGCCTCTCTTGTATAGTACCCACCTTCCACGTAGTACATCAGGGTACTGCTGATCATGGTGACCATGAAAAAACCGGTGAAATAAATTTTTAAATTGGTTTTAATGGGGTTGGCATTGGCACGTGAAGATTGTGCGTCTTCAATGGTCGTGTGCAGCATCTTTAAAATTCGGATCATCCGAGCAACTTGAAAAGTGCGGATGAGTTTGACGCTTTGAAATCCGAGTAAATTAAAAGATTGAAGCAAGGTTGGGAGGATGGACAATAAGTCAATCAATCCCCAAAAGCTAAAAATATACTTTAAGCGTTTTTTAGCATAAGCAATGTTTCCCAAGTAATCAAGGATAAAGATAAAAACGGTGAAAAATTCCAAAAATTTGAAATAGTGTTCGTATTTATGTGCGATGGATTCAACTGTTTCTAAAGCGATGGCAATGCAAGAGACGATGATTAAAAAATTGGTAAAAAGTTTCCAGTTCCTGTAAAGGGCGGTACTGGGTTCAGAAAAGAGGTTTCTAAGCAGCTGCATCGCCGAGATCAAACCTGTTGAGTTGCTGTCTTGACGTCTGCCAGTTTGAGCAACTGCAAAGTATCCGTAGGGATCACCTCAGGCTCTAAATCAAGTCGAACGGGTGAGCCAATTTGACTCCAAGAGCAAGAAACCATGTCGCAACTGACGTCGTTAAATACATGCCAAGAGAGCGCGAGTACAAAAACGGTTGAGAGTTTGATGCTCTTGTACAGGAAGTCTGTTCCAAGGAAAGCTCTAGGCGTTTGCGTGCGGGCCGGCGTATGAGACTTGGACTTTTTTAATTGCAAGAAAAGCAATGAGGTGTCGTTGGCCTTTAAGCCAGAGGTGCTCTGCCTAGATTGAAAAGCGGCCAATTGATTTTCTAAATGATCTGACGTGTCTGATCTCTCCATGAGCAAAGAATCAATTGCACTGTGGTTTGAGGCCGCTGGTTCTAAGGCAAAGACGTTTTTGAGTTGATTTTGAACGCTGTCCTCGGCGTCGACTTTAAAGTCGTCTTGAAAGTCATCGTTAAAGAGATCTTTGAACTCGTCCTTGAAGTCGTCTTGAAAATCATCTTTGAACTCATCCTTGAAATCGTTTTTGAATTCGTCCTTGAACTCCTCCTCCATCTCGTTGCTTGCTTGAGCGAAACCGCCAGTGCTTGGTTGAGGGCTTGGCTCTTGAGAAGTTAAATCCTCAAAGGCTTGGGCCTCTTCGAGGGGCTCATCGTCTTTGTAGGCTTGCGTTAAAAGGGGAGCTTTATTTGAGCCATCGGAGGAGTCTTTGATTTTGGCCTTGTTTTGTAGATCCTCTTGATTTAACTGCTCAGCCAGTCGGTTCACCATGGACTGCATGGGGATGGGCAGAGATCTGTCTACGCTTTCGATTTTGTTGAGTTTGCTGTTTACACTTTCTAATTGAGAACCCAGGTGCTTTAATCTTTCATTCAAGCTTGCGTTCTCGGTGTCTTTGACCAAACTGGCCAACACATGGTTCTTCTCACCCAGGTCTTTATCTTTGAATTGATCTTTAAGCTGATTGGCTTTGTTGTCTAAATTTAAGGTGGCGGAGATTTTTGCTTTGTTAGAGGAATCCAGGCTCGTATCAATGGTCAGGGTGTTGGCGCTGCCAGATGTTGTTTCAATGGATTGGACATTGATCTGAAATAGATCAGCAAGCATTTTTGCTTTGTTGCTTTGAGCAAGGTCAGTTTCTAAGTTTTGCTGATTGTTTTTTTCTCCATCCGCGTTCAAGGTTTGAACATTTGTGGGCGAGGCGCTTGAGTCGATGGTTTGTTTGTTTAAAGAAGACTCTGCGCTTTCAATGCTCTGGATATTTGTCCCGTCAGCTTGGGATGGGATCTCCACCACATTGTCTGAGGGCGTCGAAAATTTTAATTTGGCTTTATTTTCGGATTGCGTATCAGAATCAATCGATTGAATATTGTTGCTGGAGCCATCAATTTCTATTTTTTGATTTTGATCCTTGAAGGCACCAGAGAGTAAGCTTTGAACATTCTCTTGGCCCTGGGGGTCGTTGATGGATTGAATGTTGGATGCATCTTTATCAAGGCTTATTTTTTGAGTGTTTTCTATAACCGCTTCGGTTGAAATATTTTGTAAGTTTTCTAAGCCTGCGCCACCCGCTACTTTTTGTACATTTTCCTTTGTTGCGTCCTCCTGAGCTTTTAGAATGTTCAATTCTGTTTGCGCTTGATGGTGAATGTCTTTTTTGGGGGCTGACAAGGCGTTGTCGGTCACGACAGAGAGGTGTTCATTTGAACCAAAGCCGTCTTTGACGTTCTTGGTGTTTTCATTCATTGTCCGACGGATTTTCTCGCCATCGGCATCGTCTTCAATCACTCGCTCATGCATTTGTTTGTCATGAGCCGAGGTGCTGCCAGAGTTGGTGACTGTAAAGCCGCCTTTGTCAACATTGATGATATTTTGAAAGAGGTCCTTGGACTCGTTGATGAGACTTGAATCTATGCTTTCAAAGGGCTTTACATTCTTAATGTGAATGACGCTGTAATTGGGCTTGAAGGCGTGCTCTGAAAAGCCAAAAACCTCTAAAATTTGATTAAAAATTTCAACTTCCCTGGGTTCCGCTACACCGTCTGCCAACATAGAGTCGCACAGATTCAAGAGAACATATGTTTTTTGGGCCTCGTTGATTTTCTTTTTTGCGTCTTGAATGAATTGGGACAATTGAATTTTTTCAACATACGCCATGGCCGCAGACTGAAGGCCCTCGTAGGGGTTGATCACGGCAGACAGTTGACCAATCTCCTCGTTGCTCACTTCCCCATCGGCAGACATCATGTAGAGAATGGACGCAGCTAGGATCAGGTGTGGCGTGAGGACGAATTTTTCAGCTTGTTCAGCATGATAGGGGCCCAAAACCGCGTGTTCATTTTTTGCAAGAATGACACTTGAGACCGCCTCGAAGGTTTTGTCGGTAAAGCCAAATGACTTTTGAAGTTTTTTGAAAAGAGTTGTTTCGGCATTTTCAACAACGCCGTCGGAGAGCATGGTTTCGTAAACGTTGGCCAAGATGCAAAGCTTGCTTGGGCGGTCAAGAATCTCGTTGGCATCTTTTAAGAAGTTATCAAACTTGTTTTTTTTGATATACGCACGAGCGCTTGGGATGGCCTCTTTGTCTTTGCCAACGGATTCTTGTAGTCTAGATATTTCCTCAGGCGCCAAATCTCCATCGATGGACATCATGTACAGCAACGCAGCAACTAAAGTAGTGTGGGGCGTGAGTCCTGAGGGGTGAGAGACTGGAACGCTAGAAAGTTGTTGCCGCAAAGAGGGGGAGCTAGACATAGGCGCCCTCGCTTTGATGTCCTTTGAGCAAAGCGGATGCTAGAGGTCTCGCTTTCTTTCCTGCACAGCAAAGCATCCCCATGGCTTGGGGCCATTGAAACAGGGCTACAAAGTTTGCTTTTTGCACGGAGATGAAGAATGAATTGATGTTGGAACAGCATAGGTTTTTTCTGCTCCAACCCCCCATGTTTGTTCCCTGAATCTCACGAAACCTCACGCTTTTAAGATCTGCATAGAGGCAATTTGAGGCGATCATTGGAAATGCTCATAAAAGCTCACAATTTCACATGAAATTCAATGTATTCTGTGGTCCAGTGAGCAAAAGACTGGTAAAACGTTTAGTCTCTTAAAATGCCCCGTATGCGAAATATATGTTTTTTAATATATGGGCTTTTAATCAGTGCGTTTGCAAGGGGGATTGAAATTGATCCGATCTTTAAAACGAGTTACTTGATTGATCACACCCATACCCAATCCATTCAAACCATTGGAGATCAAAAGTTCACGCCCTATCAAAATGAATTGCGCTTGGGGTACGTAGACGACCCCATTTGGGTCAAGATTGAAATTGAACCTTTGTTTGAGCATTTATCCTTTGGGGCCAATCCACTGAAGTTGCGAATAGGTCCTTATTTCACGGATCGCATTGAAAAGTATGAGTTCATCAATCGCGATTGGCGAAAAGCAGTCAAAGGCGCATTGCTTAAAGAGCAAAATGAGTCATGTTCAGAAGATGCTCATTGCTTTAGTTTGTTGAGCAACCCCGCCCTTTCCAATTCAATTTATCTCAAAATTCAAACTCGTGGCGTCATCTATTTGAGTTTGGATGTGGGGCGTTCTGAGAAAATTGCTTTTTTAAATATAGACAAAGTAAGACAATCAACGGTCTCCATTGGTTTTGCACTTTTGTTGTTGTTATCGACCTTTGTTTTTACGCTTTATCGACTCAATTATTTGGTTTTTTCTTACGTTTGTTTGCAATCGATTATTGTTTTCAATTTAATTTATTCGACGGGTTTATGGACCAATTACATCGATTTTTTGTCGCCAGTTCAACTTAAAGACATCAGCTATTTTTTCACGTGTTTAAGGGCTTTATTGATTGCTCAGTTGGTCTACGCGCTGCTTAAAAATTATCAAATCAGCAAGGGCTATATTTGGTTGTTGCGTTTGTTGATTTTGTTAACGATTGTGAATGTAACTGTTCTCTTTTTGGGGTATGTAAATTGGGCCTTAAAGATTCAATTGGCGATACATTTATTCAATATTTTCGTTCAGTTTTATGGCTTGATGTCTAGCAATATTTCTCATCAATTTATTAAAAATTTACTATATTCTTCAACAATCGGTTACTTCGTAATCTTTTTAATTGGACTCTTCAATATTGTGGGTTACACGGACTTTTCAATGCCATTTGTGGTGCTGTATTACTCAAATTTAAATGGCACCATAGTGGGCTCTCTTTTGCTGATGGTTGGCTTTTATCAAGCGCGCCTGCGAAGGATTGAGTTTGAAAAAGAGTTGGACAAAGCCAAACGTTTGTCCAATGAGGCACAATTGAACAAAGAAAAACTCACCGAACGCACAACCTTGATTGATTTGCTGACCCATGAACTGATGAACCCTTTGGGTGCAATCAAGTTTTTAGTGGCATCATTAAAGTATTCCGTATCTGCTGAGGAAAACCCCATCAAAAAACTCAACCGAATTGAATCCTCGGTCAATCGCATGAAGGATTTGATTGAGCAAGTCGCTCTTTCAAACCGTTTAGAGTTGCATCAAATCGACTACCCTTTGGAAGTCTTGGATGCATACCAATTCATTGATGCGTTCATTGGGGATCATGACGATGAAACTCGGTTTTCGTTGAATATTGAGCCGGGAATTTGTTTTTATAGCAACCCCATATTGCTTGGGCATGTTATAAAAAACTTGATCGACAATGCGTACAAGTATGACTCGAAAGAGGATAAAATATCCATTTCGGTTTTCAAAAATACCCCTTTAGAGGAACTCTCTCAGACGACCTCCCAATCTCAATTGGGTTATTTGACGGTCTTTGAAGTCAGCAATGACTTTGATCCAACCCAAAAACCCGATGAGGGTAAAATTTTCGAAAGATATTATCGTCATGAAAACGTGCTGTCCAAGCCTGGCATGGGAATTGGCTTGAGTATTGTGAAAACCGCGCTTGATAAATTGAATAAAGAAATCCAATTTTCGATCCGTGAAAATCGAGCCACCTTTAAGTTGATTATTTAGCATGAATTTAAAATTAAACCATTCCCACCAATTCGTTGTCGCTTTGGTGGAGGATGATCGGCTTTTAAGGCAAGAGGTGGAAAATCATCTAAAAGCCAATGGCTTTTTGGTGTATTCGGCTGCAAGTGCTTCTGAGCTCAACGACTCGGTGATTCAAGAGTCGGTTGATATTTTTATCATCGATATGAGCCTGCCCGGTGAGAGTGGTTTGAGCTTGTGCAAGCGAATTCGTGCGAGTTTGCCCAACGTTGGCATTGTGATCATGACGGCCAATGCAAATTTGCATGATCGAATTGCGGGCTACAGTCACGGCGGAGCGGATATGTACTTGACCAAACCTGTTTCTCCTGTTGAGTTGGTTTTGGTTTTACAAGGATTGGGCAAGCGGGTTAAAAAGTTACTGACCGAGAATTCTTGGTCTTTGAAAATTCAAGATCGAGTTCTGATCAGCCCGGATGGTTCTCAAAAGTTGCGATTGACCAGCCGCGAAAAGACCCTTCTCATCGCTTTGGCCAACGCCAAAGGAAATATTCTAGACTCGGGCTCATTGAGTGATTTGTTCACAACCGATGACATCGATGACATCATGAGCAAACATGCGCTGGAAGAAATGATTGCTCGGTTTAGAAAGAAAATTAAGTCTGCCACACCTGCCGATACTGAACCCGCTATCAAGTCCGTTTGGGGCAAAGGTTATCAGTTGTGCTTAAAACTTGAAATCTCTAATTGATTGTGTATTTTAAAATTTGTAGGTTGGGTGATTGGTTCAATGGAAAATTTACCTGGTTCTTTTGTCAATTTGATCCTAAAAATGACAGGAATGTACTCACACCGCCACGATTTGGCGACTTATTTTGGCTCTCATTTTGAGGGGGCTTTAACTTCGGTGAAGCTCAACCTCGGCTTGGAGAAAGTTGTTGAGGCCAAGACCATTGCTTTGGTGGAGGATTTTCACCTCAAGCCTCAATTGCTAGAATGTTTTTCATTGCGTGAAACACAAAACTTATTGAGCTTTGCTGTGGAGGGTGAATTGAATGTGTTGGTGGTTCAAGAAGCGCAATCTCCTTATTCACAGCATTGGAGTTTTCCAATTTCTTCAAACTTCAATTTGATCGTGAACAACCAAAAGCATTTGTTGATCAAGGTTCAAGCTCGGTATGACAGAGAGGTGGATGCGCTCATTGATTTGAGTGTTGACAAAGATGAATTTGATTTTGAGACCTACAAAGAGGTGCTTGGTCAATACACCGCTTACCACCGCACTTTCAATCCTAAACATTGACGCCTGAACCGTGGGTTTAAGTTCAGGCGTCAACTCAAGCGGTGCTTGGTTTATTTTTTGCCGTTGCCCGTTTGTAGGGGTGTTGAAGCGCTGTGCTTGGTGGCTGCAGGTGTGTGTGCTTTTTCAGCGCCTTTGCCCGCTTTGGACTTGACCGATGCAGCCGCCGTGCTTGTTGGCGCAGAGGTTGTTGCACTTGGACTTGTTGCAAGAGTGGCCGCCATCGTGATGGAGGCGAAAGAAGCAATTGCCAACAAAGTGAAGATTTTTTTCATGATGAGACCCTTTCGGTTTTTTGTCAGCTCCTCGGATTGGGAGTATCTATACAACGCGTGCCGTGAGACATGTGTTGACGCAAATATTTAATTTTTTGTGTCAACTTTTACGTTTCATTTGACGTTACGTCTTGCCACGCGTCCTTTGCAATCGATCTCACCTTGAGTCCGAGCTCAGGTCAGGGGAATTCACTCAAGTCGCTCGCTTGGCACTAGAATGAGGGCTTTTGTGAGCCAGATGATTGGTTTGACGAATCGTCATTGAAGCTCTTGTCCAGCGCCAACCCATACCTGCACCTTATGAAAATAGCCCTCACCATCAACCATACGCCCCATTCCTTTGACGTGGAGCCGCGAACGCTGCTTGTTGATTTGCTCAGGGACCATTGTCATTTGACGGGAACCCATGTGGGATGCGACACCTCTCAGTGCGGTTGCTGCACCGTGTTAAAAGACGGTGTTTCCATCAAGGCGTGTACCACTTTGGCAGCTCAAGTCGATGCATGTCACATCACCACCATCGAGGGTTTGGGGCAAGACGCTTTGCATCCAGTGCAAGTGGCGTTTGCCCAGTGTCACGCATTGCAGTGTGGCTTTTGTACTCCCGGGATGATCATGTCCAGTGTAGATTTGCTCAACAAAAATCCCAACCCCACTGATGAAGACATCATGCTCGCTTTGGAGGGCAATTTGTGCCGCTGTACGGGTTATGTCAATATCGTTGCTGCGGTCAAAGCCGCTGCGAGCCAGATGAGAATGGGGGCAAAAGCATGAGTGCAGTTCAATTCGATACCAGCTCCTTTTCTAGGCAAGAGGATTTGCATCTGATCACGGGCCAGGGCAAGTTCACCGCGGATCAATCCTATCCCGATATGCTGCACATGGCTGTGATTCGATCGGTTCACGCGCATGCCAAGATCTTATCCATGGATTTGACGGCCGTTAAAGCCTCTCCTGGTGTCAAATTGGTCTTGGCTCATGACGACATTGCTCGTGAGGGAGCGCAAGATCTGCCGCATGCAGTGAATTTGACGTCCATCGATGGAGAGCCACAAAAAATCAACAAAATGCCTGTCTTGGCCAAGCATCGAGTTCATTTTGTCGGTCAACCCATTGCCTTTGTGGTTGCTCAAACCGCTTATCAAGCCCAAGACGCCTGTGAATTGGCTCAAATTGAGTTTGAGATCCTGCAGGCCTGTGCCGATGTGGCCTCAACGATTGCCAATGAAGCACCGGTCTTGCATGAAGCAATGGCAAACAATGTCTCTTGTGTGTTTTCCTCCGGTGACAAGGCAAGCGCAGAGGCGGCCTTTGCCAAGGCACACCATGTGAGCGAAGTGTGTGTCAACAGTCAGCGCTTGATTGGGTTTCCCATGGAGCCTAGAGCCGTGGTGGCCAAGTATGACGCCAAGACTCAAAAAACAACCATTCACACCCCATCGCAAGGACTTTTAAGCATGCAGGGGTATTTGGGCCAAAGCACGGGCTTAAAGCCCGAGCAAATGCAAATTGTCACGCAAGATGTGGGCGGCTCCTTTGGTCTGAGGACCGCTGCTTACAGCGAGCACGTCGGAGTCGTGATTGCCACTCGAATGCTCAATCAAGCCATTAAATGGGTGGGCACACGCTCTGAGGTTTTTTTAAGCGATTGGCATGGCCGAGCTTTGAGCCTCCATGGATCCATTGCTTTGGATGAGCGGGGTCAGATTTTGGCCATTCGTTTTGATGACCAAGTCGACGTGGGTGCCTATAACTGCTACATGTCTTCATTCATTGGATCAAGAAACCTCTCCATCACCATGGGGGGGGTGTACAAGGTGCCTGCTTTGTACATGCAAAGCACCATTGTCTATACCAATACAGTGCCGACCTCCGCTTACCGTGGTGCGGGCCGTCCAGATATTGCATATGCGGTGGAGCGCTTGATTGATTTTGCTGCGCATGAACATGGTTTCGATCCCATTCAGATCAGGCGTCAAAACTTCATTGAGCTTGATCAATTTCCTTACAAAACGGCCATTGGCACGGTGTATGACGCGTGTGATTTCAATTTGGTCATGGACCGCGCTTTGGCTTTGGCCGATTATGAGGGATTTCAAGCTCGTCGCGCTGTGTCGACTTCAAAGGGGAAATTGCGCGGCATTGGTTTGTCGACCTACCTTGAAGCCTCTGGAGCGGGTAATGTGCAAAAAGACCAAGTGGATGGCCAATTCAACTCTGATCGCGTCTTGGTGATCTCTGGTGTGACGGGTGCCTCGGGGCAGGGACATGAGACCTCGTTTGCAAAAATCGTAGACAACGAATTGGGTCTTGGCCCTCAGCATGTCAAGTACCAAGCGGGGGTGTACGGCTTGGCATTGATTGGCAATGGCACAGGAGGCTCTAGAACTTTATATGGAGCGGGCAGTGCGATTAAAAATTTGTGTGCGCATATTCGAGAGCAATTGGCTTTGGTCTTGGCTGGGCGATGGTCTTGTGCTGTCAGTGACGTGGTTTACCAAACTGGGCATTGGAGGAGCCTTGGGACAACGGTGACGCCCATGCAAACTGCCCAAGTCTTGGCCAGTTTATCTGTCACAGAGCTTGAAGGTCTCAGTGGCATGGGAGAAGCCCAGTCTGGTGCAACCTATCCAAACGGCTGTCATGTTGCGGAAATCGAGGTGGATACGCAAACGGGTGAAGTCCAGATTTTAAACTACGTCTCAGTCGATGAATTGGGAACGGTTATTTCACCGCAGTTGGTTCAAGGCCAAGTTCATGGAGGGGTGATACAAGGTTTTGGCCAGGCCTTTTGTGAGCAAGTGGTCTATGACGAGCAAGGTCAACTGCTCAGTGGTTCCTTGATGGACTATGCCTTGCCCAGAGCAGGGGGCATGCCCATCATTCTCAACGAGACCGTTGAGGTGCACACCTCTTTGAATTTGCTTGGGGCCAAAGGCGTGGGTGAATCTGGGTGCACGGGCTCTTTGCCGGCTTTGGCCAATGCGATGATGTCTGCTTTGCGCCCTTTTGGAATTGATCGCATGGACATGCCCTTTACACCCATGAAGGTCTGGAGCGCTTTACAAAATGCGCAATCAAAATAAGATGGCTTGGATGTAATTTCCCCCCCTTTCTAGCGACTGATCATGGAACAAAAGACGCGAGACTACTTTTCGTTTTTCTTATCCATTTATTTCTTTGGATTGGCTTTGTGCGCCCTGTGGGCGTTGCTACCAAGCTCTGGCAGGCCCACTGCGATGCATTTGATGCTGTCATTGACTTTTTGTACCTTGGGTTTGGTTTTTTTCTTGCGTGGTCTTCGCTTGGTGATCTATGCTTGGGATAAGCCAGTTAAGTAGTTGATTTATAAGGCCTTTATAGCAAGCATGGAGCGAGGAGGCTCTTGAAAGGCCTTAATTGAAACTTGCCAATCAAGAGAATTAGGCAAAACAAGGGCACTTAAGGGATAATAAGACATTAAAAAATCAAACAGTTGGCTGATATGAATGCCGACATCACGGAGAACCTTATGCCAGGCTTACTTCCCAATATTGATCCAGATGGACTCTTAGAGTTCTCAGTGGTCTACACAGACCGAGCTTTGAACCACATGTCTAAACGCTTTCAAGGCGTGATGTGTGATATATCTTCTATTTTGAAGGAGGTGTACCAATCTCACTCCGCTGTGTTGGTGCCTGGCAGTGGAACATTTGGCATGGAGTCTGTTGCACGTCAATTTGCGACAGGCAAGAAGGTTTTGGTCGTTCGCAACGGTTGGTTCAGCTACCGTTGGAGCCAAATCTTTGAAATGGGTCACATCCCTGCTCAATCAACTGTATTGAAAGCCAGAAGGCTCTCCAACGAGAGCCAATCGGCTTGGATTCCTTGCCCTGTGCAAGAAGTGGTGAACACGATTAAAGAGCAAAAACCCGATGTGGTGTTCGCTCCTCACGTTGAAACTTCTGCTGGCATGATCTTGCCCGATGATTATTTGTCCGAAATCAGTGCGGCCGTTCACGACGTGGGTGGTCTGATGGTTTTGGACTGTATTGCTTCAGGTGCCATGTGGGTTGATATGAAGAAAACGGGTGTCGATATCTTGATCTCTGCCCCTCAAAAAGGCTGGAGTGGCTCGCCTTGTTGTGCCATGGTGATGCTCAGTGAGCGAGCCAGAAAAGCCATTGATCAAACCGCCAGTACCAGCTTTGCAAGTGACTTGAAGAAGTGGTTGCAAATCATGGAGACTTATGAAAGCGGCAGCCACAGCTACCACACCACACTTCCAACGGATGCATTGACGCGTTTGAGAGAAGTGATGGTTGAGACCAAGTCCTATGGCTTTGAAAAAGTCAAAGCCGAGCAGGTCAATTTGGGCGCTGAGGTTCGCAAACTGTTTGAGTCTCGCGGCATCAAGAGCGTTGCGGCCGATGGCTTTAAAGCGCCAGGTGTCGTGGTGAGTTATACCAAGGATGCCGATATTCACAGTTCCAAGAAGTTTTTGTCGATGGGCTTGCAAACAGCATCGGGCGTTCCCCTTCAGTGCGATGAGCCAGCAGACTTCATGACCTTTAGAGTGGGTCTTTTCGGCTTGGAGAAACTGCACAATGTTTCCAGAAGCGTTGAGCAATTGGCCAAAGCCTTGGATCAAATGGGCATCACCGCCAAAGATCCAGCGATCGCTTAAACACGGCACTGTGCACATTAAACTCGAAGAAGCACACTGTGTGCTTCTTCGAGTTTTGTGCCCTTCTTTTAGAACACCTGCTCTCTAAAAGACTTCGGTCCTCTAAAGAAATGAGCCGCCCCTACTCTATGCACTAGACCTCTTGCGTGAGAGGTTCTTGTTTTGCTCGGTGTCCTGGCGAAGTGCTCCTAAAGTGGCCATTCACAATGGGTTCATCAAGCGCCTTTGCCCAAGATAGCTCAGGTGCAAATAGACCGTGCGAATAGACGGTGTGAACAGACGCAAAGGAGTTTTAAGACCCCAAAGCCTCTTTGGTAGATGCCCTGACACACTTGTGCGCTTAAAAAGTTTAGACTCATGAAGACGTGAGCCTCAAAGAGGTTTGGCGTTTCAGATTCGCTTTCAATTTATATTTTGGAGACCTTATAGATGGATACAGTCAAAGTCAGGCGCGTGATCACAGGGCACGACGACACAGGTCGTGCGGTTGTGAAAATTGATGAAAATTGCACGCACTTTAAAGAGGGTCGTAAAAACGGCTTTGCTTCCAACATCTGGACAACAGAAACTGCACCAGCAGACAATTCATCTCAAAAAGACATGGGGCTGCGTGAAGGCAAATTCACCATGATCGAGAATGGCTCAGTCTTTAGAATTTTAGATTTCAAGCCTGGCGTTGAAAAACGAGTCCACCGCACAGATTCCATTGACTACATTGTGGTGATGTCAGGTGAGATCGACATGGAGTTGGAGGAGGGCCAAGAGGTTCATCTCAAAGCCGGGGACGTCATGGTCCAAAGGGGCACGGTTCACAATTGGATCAACCGTGGGACCGAGTCTTGCGTGATGGCGGTGATTTTGATTCATGCCCACCCTGTTGAGGCTGGTGGCAAGACCTTGAGCGCCTTTGGTTAAAGCCCCCCTTTTTTCTAAGCAAATGACCTCAGTGAAAGAGGCGCGTTAGGTGTGCAAGCTGGTGCGACTCAACCACGCTGCACCCCTGACACCCGAGGAGTCACCGTGCTTTGCTTGAAGGATCAGCGTTTGTAGAGGGCGCGTGAAGGTGTAGCTCAAAATTTGACTTCTCAAAGCGGCATAGATCTCGGGCACATTGCTCATGCCGCCACCCAAGACGATGCAACTGGGGTCTAGGGTGTTGACGACTTGCGCCAAACCTCGAGCGAGTCGGTCAACATAGAGATTGAAACTTTCAAGGGCCCTTTCATCGCCTTGTCTCATGGCTTGAATGATTGAGCTTGGGGTCATGTCTTGGCCACTAGACCTCTGGTGCTCCTCTTGGAAGGCAGGTCCACTGATCCAGCCCTCCAAGCAGTTGAGTGCGCCACACCAACAAGTCTTGTTGTGGCCTTCTTGAAGACCCGCAAGAGGCAAGGGCGTGTGCCCCCATTCCCCAGCAAGGTGGTTGGCGCCAGTCCAAACCCTTTCCTGAAAGACCACACCCCCCCCACAACCGGTTCCCAAAATGACCCCAAACACCATGGGCATGCCTTGGGCAGCGCCATCGACGCTTTCACTCAAGGTCAAGCAGTTGGCATCGTTTTCTAAAACGACGCTTGTTTGCAAAAGGTCTTGCAAATCTTCTTTGAGCGCTTGGCCATTCAAGACCTGGGAGTTCGCGCCACGCACCCGTTGCGTTTGCGGATCTAGGCACCCTGGAATACCAAAGCCAATGCGCTGTGGTTTGGGTATATTGAGTTTTTCAAGCGCGCGCGCGAGCAAACGCTCAATGGTTTGAAGCGTTGCTTTGTAGTCCTCATGGGGGGTGGGCAAACGCTCGCGCCACAGCACCTCGCTTTGCGGGGTCAGGATGGCGAGTTCTATTTTCGTTCCACCAACATCAAAGCCAATGAGGGCGTCTCTCATGTTTGAACTTAAAGAGTGTTGAATTTATGGGGTAATTTTAAGCCCAGCCGCAATTTCAAAAACGCAAAGTCAATTGATTTTTTTGCAGCGTTTGGGTCTATCAGGGACATTCCCCAGAGAAAACACCTCTGGCTTGTCATAGAATGCTGTAAATTTTCAAGAGGTATCCAATGTCAATTCCCGCTCCCGCAAAAGTCCCTTATCGTCGCATCGCCACTGAGGAGGCGTTTGCTCCCAAAGAGATGCTTGACATCTATAACAAAATATTGGCCAAAGGCAATACCGATATTGGTTTTGCGAATTTGATGGGCTTTTACATGTCCAGTCCCAGCGATCGGGCCATGCACATCATGCGTTGCTTGCAAGACTTGGACGAAGTTCGCTTGGGCCACATGAATGAATCCGGTGTGGATGTTCAAGTCATTGCCTTGACCTCTCCGGGTGTGCAGATCATGGACAAAGAAACTGCCGTGGCATTTGCGCCCGTTGCCAACGATATCTTGGCTGAAGCGTGTAAGCGCCATCCCACACGGTTTGTCGGAATGATCACGGTGGCCCCTCAAGACCCGCACGCTGCAGCCAAAGAGATTGAGCGTGGCGTCAATAAGTTGGGCATGCATTCGGTGGTGATCAACTCGCACACGCATGGTGAGTATTTGTCTGACCCCAAATTCTGGGAAATCTTTGAAGCCGCTGAGGCCCACGATACGCCCATTTATCTGCACCCCAATTCTCTGCCCAAAGACATGATCAAGCCTTTCTTGGAAGCGGGTTTAGATGGCGCTATTTATGGCTTTGGTGTCGAGACTGGCCTTCACGCGCTTCGCATCATTACTGCAGGCGTGTTTGATCGCTTTCCCAAATTGAAAATGATCATCGGTCACATGGGTGAGGCCCTTCCATTTTGGGCCTACCGTTTGGATTACATGCACAATGCGACGGTCAAGTCCAAGCGCTATGAGGCCATTCAACCCACGCTCAGAAAACCAAGCGAGTACTTGAAGTCCAACTTCTTCATCACCAACTCTGGTGTGGCTTGGGAGCCTGCGATCAAGTTCAGCCAAGACTTCCTGGGCGTGGATCGCGTCCTTTATGCGATGGACTATCCTTACCAATATGCTCCTGAGGAAGTGGGATTCTTGGACAAGATGAACATTTCTGATGCCGACAAATTGGCTTTTTTCCAGACCAATGCAGAGCATGTGTTCAAGATTCCTCATGCCAAGCCCTGAGCGGCCGGAGGTTTAAAAAAACAGATCCAACCTACAATCGACAAGTTCTTTTACCCGCTTAACGGATAAAGAAAGTCTTTTTGGGCTCAAAGCCCTCAAGTTACGCTTGTACTTGGGGGTTTTTTCTTGGGAGAAGACCCAACGGAGAGATTTTTTTGTTATTCTGAAGAGGGCTTAATGGAAGTCATTTTTTTAACTGTTGGATTCACTCATCATGGCGTCTGAGAAAGAGATCGCGCACCATTTATACGGTGCTTACGAGGCGTATTTGGATTTGAAAGTACAAATCCACGAGGCACAACAAATGCGTGCCGATCAATTAGAAGAGGCCTTGTCTCAAATTCCCGAACCCGCTTTTGAGCAAGTTGATCAAGGCAAGGGCAAGAAAGAGCAAAAGGATCATTCGATTGGTAAGAAAAAACCGCTCCCCACCGTTGAAGACCATGAGTTAAAAGTGCAACGCGATTTGGATCTTTTGGGTCAAAAGATACAGGCCTTGGTTCAACTCTTGACTCAAAATCACACCACATCGCCCACCATGTTGGGTGAGTTCGAGAACTTAAGGACCTTCAAGGTTTTAAGTGGTGAGGGGTTTGCATTGAACTCGGTTTTGCCACTCAAGCAGAAACGCTAAATTTGGCTTTTTGACATTATGAGGGTCTTTCTATCTATAAGTGGGACTATCCCGATTGACTTGACCTTGGACTAGGTCCAAAGTTCAGTCAATCTATTTCCAAGGGAGAGTTTGCGCATGATTTTTAAAATATTTAAAACCATCCTTATTTTGATTTCTGCATGGCCAGGGATCAGTTTTGCTCAAACCGACTACCCCAACAAGCCCATCAAAGTCATCATCGCTTGGCCGCCATCGAGTGCAATTGATACTGTCATGAGGCGCATCACAGATGCTTTAAAAGATGAGCTCGGGCAGTCCATTGTGGTTGAAAACAAAGCGGGTGCCGCCGGGGCTTTGGGCTCGGCGTTTGTGGCCAATGCGCCAGCCGACGGCTACACACTGCTTTTCAATTCTGCAGCGATGAACATGCTGGCTGCCATGGGCACGCAAACCCCTTACAAGATGCCTGAGGCATTTACACCCATCGTCCACGTCTTTAGCTCGCCCATGGTCTTGGTCTCTAATCCCGCACTGGATGTCAAAACGCTTCAAGATTTGGTCGCCCTGGCCACGGCTAGACAAGGCAATATGTTTTACTCATCTACGGGTCATGGAGGTCCTTCGCATTTTGCTGCAGAGCTCTTTAGAGCGCGAACCGGAATCAAAGCCACACAGGTGCCCACAAAAGGTTCACCAGAGGCCATGCTTGAGCTGATCGCAGGCAGAGTCGACTTTTACTTCGCCGTGGCCTCTACAGCGCTGCCGCCCGCGCGGGACGGTCGGGTGAAAGCCCTGGCGGTGGCCAGCAAAGAGCGTCTCGCAATTGCACCCGACATACCGACCATGGAGGAGATGGGCTACCCCAACTTCAATGCAAGTTACTGGAATGGTATTTTTGCGCCTAAAGGCTTGCCTCAGCCCATCACAGACCGCTTGGCGCTGGCTTTTAACAAAGTCTTGGCAAAACCCGAGGTGCAAGAGAAGTTATTGAATACGGCCAATGTATTGGACGGCAGCAGCAATCCTCAAAAGTTCATGCGTCTGATTCGAGATGACTTGCAGGTGTGGTCGGACGTGGCCAAGTTTGCCAAAATCAAACCTGAGTAACTCTGGCACCCGTGCCCAAGGCCTCTAGGCCCTGGCTTGCCAGCCTCCATCCATTGGCCGGGGTGTGCCCGTCATGTTTCTTGCCCCCGTTAAGGGACAGAAAAAACGCCAGTGCAGCCACACTTGAAGCTTCATACAAAGCGTTTGCTGGGGTTGGCGAGCGTTCAGAAATTCTTTGGCGCAGCTCCTCTAGAGGCTTGCGTCGTCTCTTTGATTGACAGGGGGTTCCCCTATTTGAATTTAAGCGTTGGACCTTATCATATTGAAGTTATCTTTGTACACAGGAGCAGTTGGCGATGAAAAATACAAAAGACCGAGAATTCAAGGTTTATAAAGAGCAAGATTACCCAGCAGAAAAAAAAGCAAGCGACTACCCTGATTGGCCTGAGCAAGCCTTTCATGTCAGTCATTTAGAGAAAGACTCGTTCAAGACCGATGGCTTTAGGCCTTGGGCTTTGTCCCGTGACATGGGCATGATCGAGGCCACAGGTGGGATGGTGGATGTGCATGTCAATAAAAGAGCCAAGCCTTATGATGCAAAAGAAATTGCGCATCGACACTTTCACAATGTTCATTACCAAATGGTCTATGTGCTCAAAGGTTGGGTGAGAAGTGAATTCGAAGGCAAGGGAGAGTTTTTAATGAAAGAGGGCAGTTGTTGGCTGCAGCCCCCCAAAATCAAACACACCGTGCTCGGGTTTTCAGATGATTTGGAAATTTTAGAGGTGATCATTCCAGCCAATTACGATACGATCAATTTAAACGAGCCCCCCGTTGGTATTCCAGACTAAGGAGTCTCTTTCATGCAAACCCATCCAAATTTAAAGGGCCAATGGGCCTTGATCACCGGAGCCAGTGCAGGTATAGGTCGAGCTTGTGCCCTGACACTGGCACGTGCCGGAGTCAATATCTATCTGACGGGCAGAAAAGAAGTTGAGCTCAAAGCGGTTCAATCTGAATGCCAATCCCATGGCGTTCAAGCACCCTACATGTCGGGTGATTTAGGAGATCGCAGCTTTGTCAAAGAGCTTGTTGAGTGGAGTTCAAGCGCCCAAATTTTGATCAACAATGCCGGCACCCTGACCTATGCACCTGTGTTGGAGGTGACGACCGACGAGTGTGAGCACATGTTTGCCATCAATGTGGTTGCCGCTTACGACGTGAGCCGGGCCATAGCCGAGCAGATGAAGAAAAGAGGTTCGGGGCATTTGATTTTTATCACCTCTCTTGCTGCACGCAATGTGAATGTGCATTCGGTGGTGTACGCTGCAACCAAACATGCTTTATCGGCATTGGCAAAGGGCTTTAGGTTGGAGTTGAAAAAAGATTTGATCAAAGTCACTGAAATTGCCCCTGGCATGGTGGATACCGAAATGCGCAGTGCCATCACACATCCTGAGGTGCTTAAAGCCATTGCCAGTCGAACGTTCAAGCCCATTGCCGCTCAAGATGTGGCCAACGCTGCGCTTTATGCATTGTCATCCTCTGAGGGTTGTTGTCCTGATTTGATTGAACTCAGACCCATTGTGGGCTGAGGGAGATCAAGGTCTAATTTTTAAAAGGAAAAAGGACTCTATGGATCTTGAGCTCAAAGGAAAACTCGCCTTGATCACGGGTGCTTCTCAAGGCATCGGTCTGGCCATTGCAAAATCAATGGCGCAAGAAGGGTGTGACTTGCACTTGGTGGCTCGGGAGCCAGAAAAACTCCGTGCAGTTGCCCTGGAAATTGCCCAAACCTATGGCGTTCAAGTCACGCCCCATGCAATTGATATCACTCAAGCGAACGCCGTTGAGATGTTGATGGGCGAGTGCCCTCAGGTGGATATTTTGATCAACAATGCGGGCAATACACCTAGAGGCACCTTGTTGAATTTGGATGAAAAAACTTGGCGCAGTGGATGGGAGCTGAAAATCTTTGGCTACATCAATTTGACCCGTGAGGTCTACCGCTATATGGTTGACAAGAAAGCAGGGGTGATTCTGAATGTCATTGGCATTGGTGCTGAAAAACTAGAGTATGCGTATGTCGCTGGCTCAATGGGCAACGCCGCTTTGGTCGCTTTCACCAAAACCTTGGGCAGTGTCAGCATGGATCATGGCGTGCGTGTTTTGGGGGTCAATCCTGGATGGGTAGAGACCGAGAAGTCCAAGAGGTCTCTCAAAAAACGTGCTCTCTTGGAACTCGGTAGCGAGGAGCGCTGGCGAGAGTTGACGCGGGAGTTTCCCAGAGGACATTTGCTGGCACCCGAGGAAGTCGCCGATGTCGTCACCTTTGCTTGTTCATCCAAGGCCGGCGCCATCTCCGGACACATCATTACGGTGGATGCGGGGTTTGCAAATCGAGGTTATCAACCTCCTCAGACTGCATGAAGGTGTTGCATTGGTTTTAACGCAATGAATGAAAGGGCATATGAACAATAGTTTTAGTGAACGTTTGAAAAAAAATGGGTTTGTCAAAATCATCTCTTTAAGACAAATCAAAACCGCTGACATTGTTTATTTGGTCAAAGAGTCCGGGTTCGATGGCTTTTATATAGACGCTGAGCATGGTATCTTCTCTTTGCGTGAGATCTCAGACCTTTCTTTGTCCGCGACGTCCAATGGTTTGATTTCATGGGTCAGGGTGCCCGAGGCTTGCGTGTCTCTTGTGGGGCCCATCTTGGATGCAGGAGCCACGGGGATCATATTCCCGCATGTCAGTGATGCACAAGAGGCCGCAAAGGCCGTTCAGTTGTGTAAATATCCCCCTTTGGGCAAGAGAAGCATGGCCGCATTGAGCGCTGCGTCCCTTTATCACAAGGCACCTGCACAAACTTTAAAGCAAGAGCGAGACGACGCTGTCTTTGTGATCGCGATGATTGAAACTGCCCTGGGTGTTGAAAACGCCCAAGACATTGCCAACGTGCCTGGCGTGGATGCATTGATGATGGGCCCCATGGATTTGAGTTTTGAGCTGGGCGTGCCGGGACAAACCCAACATTCAGGGGTGACCCAGGCAACACTCAAAGCGGCAAAGGCCGCTCAGAGCGCGGGCAAACATTTTGTGGTGGGTGAGGCGGGGCACGAGTTGGCGGATCAGCTGCGTGCCATGGGTGCGAAGATTTTCACTGGCGGCAGCGATGGATCGTATTTGCTGGGCGCACTGACCAAAGCGGCCATGGACTTTGATGCCAAGTTAATGGGCTAGGCTCCTTGGTCAGTCAAATCCGGGTGGCTCGTTCACGTTCACCGTGTCAAATGTCCCTGGGATGATGATCTCAAGCACCTCCAAGTCATCCGAATACTCAAGCACCGTGTGTTTGATGCCAGCGGGCTGAATCCAACAACTGCCCTCTTTCATCATGAATTCGCCTTGACCTTCAAATTCAACCCTGTTCCAACCTTTTAAAACATAAACCATTTGGAATTTGACATCGTGGTAATGCCGCTTTGTCACGGCCTCCTTGTCAAAGGGTCGACCTCTGGCATTGATGTGGGCATCAACGAGTCCTCCGGTCGCCTCCTTGGCGCCGAGGTCTCGGTATACGATATAGGGACGCAGGCCTTCGCCTTTGAACTGAGCGTCTGCCAAGTGAGAGACATGGAACTTTTGGATCGGCCACTCTCCCAAAGACTGCATCGCATTTTCAGCGGTGACTTGGTGAAGCTTGGGTTTGGGTGGGGTTTGAGTCATGGCGGCTTGAGATCTTGGGGGTTGAGAAATAATTTAAAAGTTTACCCCTGAAATTCCTTGCTTGTACCCTCGGTAAACACTGATTGAGGGAATACCCTTCGTGTTGCAAGTTGTAAATTAAAACCCGAGCAGCGCACATTGCACGCATGGACATGTCAAGTCAAGCCAAGCCAAGCCAAGCCAAGGCGATGCATGCTTTGGGCCCTAAGGTTGGAGTGCCGGCACTTTTAAGAGCTGTCCGTTGATGGACTTGTTCTTGACCAATTGGTTGTACACCATGATTTGGTAGCGATGATTGAAGTAGGGTGTCACCGAATGGTAGGCCGCAATACCAAACCAAGTATTGCCATATTGACGAATTCCTTTTTTCAGATGCCATGCGGCGACATAGGTTGCCACACAGGCATCCAAGAGCTGTTCAGGGGCGATGCCGAATTTCGCAATTTCTTTGAAATGAATGGAGTTGATGCCTGCCATGCCCACATCCAAGGTGCCGTTGCTGTTTTTTTTGACTTCCCAAGGATTGAGGCCAGACTCCACCATCAAAATGGCTTTCAGCATGGCTGCATTGACATCATGGTAAGCGGCTGCAGCGGGTATGCATTGCTCGTTGCTTTGCGAGGCATTTGAAGGAGTTGGCTCCTTTCTGGTTTCGGCACTGCTCCCTAGGCTTAAAACCAAGCACGCACCCATGCACAAGCAGCGCAGCAAAGCTCTCCATGGACTGATTTGATCACTGGTGGTAAATGCCATCTTGCCTTTGAACAATCCGGAAAAAAAATCTGCAATATGGCTCTCGATTGTAGGTCAGTTGAAATGAGGGGGTTGATAAATTGGCAATTTTTGGGGCTGAGCCAAGCAAGGGCTCACCAGCGTCTTTTCAAGCGTTGATTGTGAAAGGTCGCGCGCAGTGGAGCGAGTGGATCCAAAGTCAAAAAATCATACTTGATTGAATCTTCTTGTCCTCTGCCCAAAAAACAATGCCCTTTGAAGGGCATTGTTGTGCTGACACCGAGTTCTTTGGGCTCGGATGAGAGGATCCTTGATTTAAATCGTTTTAAGCTTGGGCATGATTCTCAAAGCGTTGCCGCGATCGATGGCCATTCTCTCCTCGGGCGTGAAACTGCGAGCGCCCAGGCCATCTCTGACCTCTGCACCTTTTCTGTAAGGAAAGTCACTGCCAAACATGATTTGGGAGGTGGGAATGAGTGCTCTGAGTGCAGCCATTGCACCCTCGTGGTGGCCTTGAGCGGTGTCATAGTGAAAGCGTTTGACCTCAGCCAAAACGCCATTGGGCAAGACTTCCTTGGCCTTCTCTTTCATGTCCACCTCTTGGCGAGTAAAGCGACTCCAAAGGAAAGGCATCGTGCCACCGCTGTGAGACCAAATCCATTTGATGTTGGGAAATTTGTTGGCCGCACCTCCAAAGAGCATGCTGGCGATTGTGCGAGTCGTATCGGTGGCGTATTCAATCGCAGAGGGCGGGACTTCTGGAAAGGGGTTCTTGCAGCATTCAGGCATCAGGGGGTGGACATAAATGGCGGCCCCACGGCGATTGAGTTCTTCCCAAATGGGCCAAAAGTGCTTGTCGCCTAAATACTTGGTGCCGTAAGAGGTCATCAAGCCAATGCCATCGGCTTTGAGGGTATCCATGGCGTATTCAATTTCTTTCAAGCTGCCAGGCACATCCATCAAAGGCAACGTGGCAAAGGAGCCAAAACGGCCTGGGTAGGTTTGGACCATTTTTGCAACGTATTCATTGGATTCTCTGGACAAGCGGCGATCGAGTTCAATGTCCTTGAAATAAGCACCTGGCTGAATCAAGGCGACGACAGACGTGGCGATGCCGCTCATGTCCATGTCTTCAATCGAGGCTTGTGGGCTCCATTTGGGCGCAGCCACACCTTCGCGGTTCTTCACAGCATCGACGTAAGCGGGTGGTACGACATGGTGATGGATATCGATGCGGTGGGGTTTGGCTGCACTTTGTGCGTGAGCACTGTTCATGCCTGTAAAAAGAAGAGACCCAGCGCTGCCCACACCAGCGGCAGCGCCCGCAAGCGTGCTCAGGCCGGTTAAAAAACCACGCTTGGACGTGTCGATGCGGTTGGGCTGACCAGATAAAAGGTGGCTTGGATGATCAAGTCCTTGGCAGGCGCAAGAAAAGAGTTTCATGAATGGTTCTCCTTGGTGAAAAAAATGAAAGCTTTGAAATTAGGGTGAGTGTTGGCGCTCAAAGGCTGCTTGGGTCAAGAAGCGATTGGGGTGTTGAGCCATTCTTGGGCCTCAAAGACCAGGGTGTCCAATGCTGGACCACTGCCTGTGGCCAAGTGGACACTGACATCGGCTCCATGGGTGCTTTGCAAGTAGGCCAGATGTTGATAGCCCTCAGGATATTTGTTGAGGCGATGGGGGTCAAGCGTCAATTGCGCGCTGGGGTCGAGAAGATCCATGCGATCTTTTTCATAAATGACGTTTCTTTTTAAGATCTTCCATTTGCCATCTCTTTTTTCGACGCGGTCGTAAAAACGTCCTGTGCAAGTGATGTCGACCACTTGGTTGTCAAGCGCGCCTCTGACCATGATGGACATGCGGGTTTGGGCAATGGCTTTGTTGCCATTGATTTGAGCCACCGTGCCTCCAAGAAAGTGCTGGCTCTTGGAGCCTTTTCTCCAAGACGCCTGAACGGCTGTGATGAAGTCCTCAAAACTGCCATCAAACCAAGTCGCCGTCATGTGTGCATCTGAATGGACCGTGGACCTTAAACCCTCCCAGTCTCCCGTATCTCGGTACAAGGCCCAACTTTGAACCACATCATAGATGCTTAGTTTTTCTAGAAAATAAAAGGTGTCTGACATGGGTGTTTTTCTTTATTTATTCAGCAACAATACCAGCTTGCTTGAGCAATTGGGTCCATTTGCCAACTTCGCTTTTGATGAACGCTTCAGTTTCTAGGGTGTTCATTTGCAAAATACGACCACTGCCTTGTTGCAATCTTGATCGGACATCTTGATGGGTCATGGCTTTGTCAATTTCTGCGCGAAGTTTTTCAACAATCGGTGCAGGTGTTTTGGCTGGTACAAACCATCCAAACCAAGTCTCCATTTCCAAATCCATGGCACCGCTTTCTTTGAGCGTGGGAATGCCCGGTGCGTCGGGCGCGCGTGACTTGCTGGACACGGCAATGCCTTTGACCTGTCCAGCCTCCAGATAAGAGCGCGTGGTGGTGGAGTTGTCAAAAAACAAATCCACCCGACCTGAGATCAAATCCATGTACACAGGCTGAGCACCCTTGTAGGGCACTTGCAAGATGTCGACATTTCCCAGACTTCGAATGAGAGTTGCCAAAATGAATTGACCACTCCCTGGACCGCTTGAGCCAATGTTGAGTTTGCCAGGATTGGCCTTTGCATAGGCGAACAAATCTTTTAAATTGTTGGCTGGCAAGCTCTTGGTGCCAATCAACGTATAAGAGTGGCTCACCACCAATCTAAGCGCAATGAAGTCATTGATGGGGTCGTAACCGGGTTGCTTGTACAAGCCCATGTTGAGCGCGATGTTGGAGAGTCCGCCAACCAAGATGTGGTAGCCATCCGGGGGCGCTTTGGCAACCGTTTGAGTCCCGATCAACGTACCGCTGCCAGGCTTGTTTTCAACGACAAATTGTTGTCCAAGTTGTTCAGAGAGCTTGATACCCAAGACGCGGGCCACCAAATCGAATCCACCACCCGCCGTAGAAGGTGCTACGACTTGAATGGGCTTGCTGGGATAATTTGAGGTGCTTTGGGCGTAAGAGGGTTGAGCGATTGAGAGCGAGAGTAAAAAACTCAAATAAATCGATGCAAGCAAGGAAGATTGGGTGAAATAAGAAAAACAAAGCATGGGTGAATCAAATCAAGATGAAAAAAGACAGAGAGGGTTCATTTAAAAAAAATCCTCTTTAAAAGAGGACCATTTCCAGATGAAAGACCAAGAAAAAAAACATTTGAAATTGATATTTCAAAGACCCCCCTATTGAACCTCAAATTCTCGAGATGGTGCTCAGGGTTAACGATAGAACAAAAGAGGTGCGATTCACGCACTTTCTTGGCCTAGATTCATAGCCGGTTTACTTGGCCAATTTACCTGGCCTATTTGCTTGGCTTATTTAATGGCCGATCAGGTGCTTCATGACCCGATTGAACAAGCCCCCAAAGGGCGGGTAAAAAAGACCACCCAAGGCGAAAGCGCTTTGTTTGAAGATGCTTTTTTTCTTGCTGAAGGTATCAAACCCTGTTTTACCGTGGTAAGCCCCCATGCCACTGTGTCCGACGCCTCCAAAAGGCAACTCAGGGCTCAAGAGGTGATTGAAGACGTCATTGACGCTCACCCCTCCTGAAAGGGTGTGGTCCAACACGTCTTGAATCAACTCGGGACGCTCTCCAAACACATACAAGGCCAATGGCCTGTCCTTTGCGTTGATGAAATCCAAAGCTTGTTGCAAGGTTTGGTAGGCCAAGATGGGCAAGATGGGCCCAAAGATCTCCTCTTTCATCAAATCAAGCTTCGTGTCCATGTCAAGTAAGACCGCAAAGGGTGCGAATTTTCGACTCTCTGGGTGCAAGTTCTCGCTGTGAAGAGCAACGATCTGGGCATTTTCTCTTTGAGCTTGGCTCAACAAAGCTTGAAGTCGCGAGTGCTGAGCGCGGTTGATGATGGCCGTGTAATCGGGGTTGCTTTGTAAGCTTGGGTAGAGTTTTTGACAAGCCTCTTTCAAATGCATCAAAAACTCTTCGCGTTGAGATGCTTGCACCAAGACGTAGTCTGGTGCGATGCAGGTTTGACCGGCATTGCACATCTTTCCAAAGAGAATTTTTTTGGCCGCATCTTGTGCATCGCATTGAGGGGTCAAAACTGCAGGGGACTTCCCCCCAAGCTCCAAAGTAACTGGCGTTAAATTGGCTGCACAGGCCTTCATCACTTCTTTGCCTACGGCGCTGGATCCTGTGAAGAGCAGGTGATCAAAAGGCAGATGAGAAAACACTTGAGAGACTTCGCGCCCTCCAGTCACCACATACACTTCCTCATTGGAGAAAATGTGGTCCATCTCCTCTTTAAAGAAGGCTGAAAAAGTCGGGTTGTGTTCTGACATTTTGAGCATCACCCGGTTGCCGGCGGCCAAGGCCGAACACAGTGGGGAGAGGGCCAAATAAAGGGGATAGTTCCAAGGCACCATGATGCCCACACATCCCAAGGCTTGGTGCATGATCATGGCTTTGCCAGGTTGGAGCCAATACGGCACACCCACACGCGTGTCCTTCATCCAAGCCTTGAGGTGTTTGAGGGTGTGTTGAATCTCTTGAGCGCTGGTCATGATCTCGGCGGCCAAAGTTTCGTGGGCGCTTCTGGTTTCAAAGTCCGCGTTGATGGCCGTTTGAATTTGACCTCGCTTGCTTCTGACAAAGTCCAAGAGCTTTTGTAATTGAGCTTGCCGATGCTCAAAGCTCAAAGCTTGCGTTTTCTTACACAAATCCTTTTGTAAAGCAAAAACTGCGCTCATCGCTTCCGATTCAAACTGCATAGAGGTCTTTCCTGGTGGATTTCGCAAAGCTTAAGGGTCGCTGGCGTGGGTGTTGGACCGCTTCAATTGTAGGTAAATTCATCTTGGGCTAGGGTAAATGCGTGTACGCAAAGGGCTTATTTTTGGTTATCTTTGTCGGGTGCAAAGTGGGCATTGTTCCAGCCCCATTTTTAGAACACCCAACCAGTAGGAAGCCCATGAAACAAGAGCAAAAACAAGCGCCTAAGCAAGACCCGAGGCCAGAGCCGCAAAATACCTTGGCCAGGCGGCAATTTTTAAACAGCGTGGTTGCCAGTGGTGCAGTAGGCGTCATGAGTGCTTCAACTGTTGGCGTGGCACAAGCTGCCGATAAAGCACCCGCTGAGCCCAAGAAACCGTCTGCACTGCCGCCTTCTGGCCAAGGCATTAAAAATGAAAGCGGTATGCCCCATGAGATGAGCGGGCGTGTGCATGGCAAAGCCGGTTCAGATTTCATGGTCGATGTCATCAAGACCTTGGGCATCAAATACATCCCATCCAATTGTGCATCCAGTTTCAGAGCCATTCATGAGTCCTTGATTGACTACGGCCAAAACGTCTTGCCCGAGTACATCAATTGTATGCACGAGGAGTCGGGTGTGGCCATGGGGCATGGCTACTTCAAAGCATCCGGCAAGCCCTTGATGTCTTTGTGCCATGGCACGGTGGGTTTGCAACACGCCACCATGGCCATGTACAACGCTTGGTGTGACCGCGTGCCTGTCATTGTGGTGGGGGGCAACGATACCGATGCGGCCTATCGTCCACCAGGTGTCCCAACCTTTCACTCTGCGCAAGATATTTGTGCCATCGTGCGAGACTACACCAAATGGGACGATGCGCCTGTGTCCTTGCAGCACTTTGCGCAATCCATGGTTCGGGGTTACAAAATTGCAATGACCCCGCCCTTTGGTCCAGTGGCTTTTTCTTTGGATGCCGCCTTGCAGCAAGAGCCGGTGAAAGAAAAGGGCGGCTTCATGCCCAGCATTCCAAGGTACATCCCCAGCAGTCCTCCTCAAGGTGACACGGGGGCCGTCAAGGAGGCTGCGCGCTTATTGGCGCAGGCACAAAATCCTGTGATCGTCGTGGACCGCAGTGCCAGAACACCCAAAGGTGTGGACCTCTTGGTGGAGTTGGCTGGGCTCTTGCAAGCCCGTGTGGTGGATCAGGGCAGTCGCATGAATTTCCCTAAAACCAATTACTTGAGCAGTCCAGTTTCTGTGATTGGCAATGCAGATGTGATTTTGGGCTTGGAGTTGTCGGATTTTTGGGCCACGGTCAATCAATACACTGACAACGGTTTGAATGAAGGCACGGGCACGCAGGTGTCAAAAGTCAAACCTGGTACCAAGCTCATCAGCATCAATTCAGCTGAGTTGATCACCAAGGCGAATTACCAGGACTTTCAGCGTTACCAAGAAATCGATGTCTCCATGCCTGCGGATGCAGAAGCCACGATGCCCGCATTGATCGAGGCGCTCAAATCGGCCATACCCAACAGCCAAAAAGACAAAATCGAAAAACGAGGCGAGTTGGCCAAGAAAGCCTACGCAGAGGAGTGGGCCAGGACACAAGCACAAGCCGCATTGGCCTGGAATGCAAGTCCCATCAGCACGGCCAGATTCTCCATGGAGATTTACCATGCGGTGAAACATTTGGATTGGTCCCTTGTGGCTTCTGAGGGCAATGTGAGCAATTGGCCCAATCGTTTGTGGCCGATGGAGAAACACTATCAGTGGTTGGGTCGATCAGGCGGGTATGGTGTGGGCTATGGCGCACCAGCCTCAGTCGGTGCGGCTTTGGCCAACAGGGACTTGGGGCGATTCTCGGTGAGCATTCAGTCCGATGGCGATTTGATGTATGCGCCTGGTGTACTGTGGACTGCAGCTCACCACAAAATTCCGCTTTTATCGGTCATGCACAACAACCGGGGGTATCACCAAGAGGTGATGCATTTGCAAAGACTGGCCAATTTTAGAAATAGAAAAGTCAACAACGGCAACGACATGGGACCCATTGGAACGAGCATTGAAAATCCTGATATCGAGTACCATAAATTGGCTCAGTCCATGGGTTGGTGGGCCAAGGGTCCCATTAAGCGCCCTGAGGATCTAGGCCCCGCGCTCAAAGAGGCTGTGGAGGTGGTCAAATCCGGTCAACCCGCGCTCTTGAATGTGTGGACTCAGCCCAGATAATGCAACCAAGCCAACGAAGGAATATTAATGAACGACTCCATTAAAAAAATTAAATCCAGTGCATTTCTTTGGGGTGCATTGGCATTGTTGTCCGTTGCACAACTCTCCTACGCGGCAACAGCCAAAGAGGGTGAAGAATCTTATATGAAAAATGGCTGTTGGCAATGTCACGGCACTCAAGGTCAAGGGGGTATTGCGGGTTTGAAATTGGCACCCAACCCCAAACCTTTGGCCTATTTCAATGCGTTTATTCGCAACACCGCGGGTACGATGCCTCCCTACTCAGAAAAAATTCTCTCAGCGCAAGACCTGGCCAGTATCCATGTCTTTTTGGAGAGCATTCCTGCTGCTCCTGATCCTAAAAACTTGCCTTTGTTGCAATTGAAGTAAAGGTTCCATTCCAACCAATGGCTTGACTTGTCGTCAAACAAGTGGCTTGAGAGAAGTTGAGAATTCTTGAAATGGTTTAAAGCGAGCTTGTCTCTTTAATGAGCGGCCTCGCTTTTTTTCTGTAAGCTTACAAACTTGCCAATGGCATGAGGGTGTTTGAATCACAAACGCCCTCCCCACATCAAATCTAAAGACTGGAGCGTGTTTTGAGTTCAAAGATGACAGGCGCAAAATTTTTTGCGCAGATGCTTCAAGCCTACGGCGTGACCCATGTTTTTTTTATGGATGCCATTTTGCGCCGCATGTTGGCTGAAATTGAAGATACCTCGATTGTTCGTGTCCTAGGCCACTCTGAAAAAGGGGTGGGTTATATGGCCGATGGGTATGCCCGCATCGCAGGCAAGCCTGGCATTTGCATGGCCCAATCGGTGGGTGCGGCCAATTTGGCCGCGTCTTTGCAAGATCCGTATCTGGGACACTCCAGTGTGATTGCGTTTACAGGTCGCCACGTGGCGGCGATGCAATATAAAAACGCATACCAAGAGGTTGAACACACCCCTTTGTTTAGGCCGGTGACCAAGTTCAGTGGACAAATGGAAGTCATTGAACAGATGCCTCACTTGATCAGGCAAGCTTTCAGAGAGGCCACAACAGGTACGCCAAGACCCGTGCACGTCGATGTGGCAGGTTTCACGGGAGATGCCATCACGCCACTAGAAGTCCCTGAGATGGTCAAGGCCGATGTGGTTCATCAAAAGTTTCCTGCATTCAGACCCAGAGCCGATAAGACGCTCATTGAGGCGTGCAAAGAGGCGATTCAAAACGCCAGCAAACCCGTCATTGTGGTAGATAGGGGTGCGGTGGTGTCAAACGCCAAAGAGGCTTTAAAGCAGTTTGCTATCAAAATTGATGCGCCTGTCGTCACCACTTTGGATGCCAAATCCATCATGATTGAGAGTGACCCCTATTACCGTGGGACGGTAGGACTGTATGGTCGCAGTTGTACCAATCACATCGTGGATGAGTCAGATTTGGTGATCTATTTGGGCAGCAATACCAGCGACCACACGACCGGAAATTGGAAACTGCCTCGTATGGGCACGCAAATCATTCATGTGGATTTAGATCCTGTGGAGCTTGGGCGAAATTACACGCAAACGATTGCTGTTCAAAGCGATATCAGAAGCTTTTTGATGGACTTGAGTGCTGAAATGCAAGCCCTTGAGCATTCAGCCTGGCTAAGCTATTCAGCCGTACTGCTTCAAGCTTGGAGAGATGAAATGCAATCGGAGTTGACACGGCAAGAGCAACCCCTTCGGCCGCAGAGAATATGCGCCGAATTGACAAGATTGCTCCCACCCGACGCTATTCTTGTTGCAGACACAGGCTATTCGGCGCTTTGGACTGGAAACTTTGTGGAGTTAAGGCATGAAGCTCAAACCTACATCAGAGCCGCTGGCTCCTTGGGGTGGTCCTTTCCTGCATCCATTGGAGCCAAGGCCGCAGCGCCTCATCGAACCGTGGTTTGCTTTACCGGCGACGGTGGATTTGCATACCATCTGCCTGAACTTGAAACGGCCAAGAGAATGGGTCTGCATGTGATAGTCATTGTGAACAACAACGAGTGTCTTTCTCAAGGGCTTAAGAACCTCAACATTGCTTATGCCCATCGAGAGCAGGGTCGCAAATCTGAGTGCTATGTCTACAACAAAACAGATTTTGCAAAAATAGCCCAAGCTTATGACTGCTTTGGCATCACGGTTGAAAAAGCCGAAGATTTCGAACGCGCTTTTGCGCTGGCTTTAAAAAGCAACTTGCCAGCCGTGATTGATGTCAAAACAGAATTTGCGTACCAAGCCCAAATGGCTTGGTTGCCCACTTAAAGGAGCTCTTGATGACACAACGCTTTAAACCGATTGCCTTGGATCAGATGAACGAGCAGCAAAGAGCGGTTGCTCAAACGTTGATCGATGGACCTAGAAAAGGCTTGCGCGGCCCGTTCAATGCATTGCTGCGAAACCCCACATTGACCGATCGAGTTCGTTTATTGGGTGACAGCATTCGTTTTGAGAGCACGCTTGAGCCCTTGCACCGTGAATTTGCAATTCTAATCACTGCAAAATTTTGGTCTGCTGATTATGAGTGGTGCGTACACAGCAAATTGGCTCTTGAGTACGGTCTAGGTTCTGCCGTTGTCGATGCAATTCGTGTGGGAGAAGAGCCGCTATTGAGCGATGCAGATCTGTCTCTCATTTATCGCTTCACCCAAGAGATTTTATTTGACAAGGACGTGAGTGATGCGACCTATGCAAAAGCGATCGAGAGATTTGGTGAATTGAGCACCTTGGATCTACTCTCAACGATTGGTTATTTTGGCTTTGTCTCGGTGATTTTGAATGCCATCAGGCAACCCATTCCTGAGGGAGCAATTCCTTTGCCGAGAAAGGGCGTTCAACCATGAAAAAAGAGACCCTGATGAAAAATTTCATCCAAGTGTGGACCGCTCTTTGTTTGCAATGCTTTGTGTGCTTGGCCTACTCGCAAGGCGTGCCTTTAAACGTCAGAATCATCATTCCCTTGGCTGCAGGCGGTCCTACAGACATTTATGGCCGCCTTGCTGCAGAAGCCCTGCGTAACAATCTAAAGACCACGGTGGTCACCGAAAACCACGCCGGTGGCAATGGCGCTGTGGGTGTGAATCTATTGAAACAAGGCGCAACAGATGGGAGCAATTTGTTGTTTGCCAGTTCGGGGATGATTACTTTTTTTCCTTTGATTGACAAGTCCATTCCCTACGATCCTGTCAAAGATTTGGTGCCGATTGTTTGTATTGCACAAACGGAGATAGGTGTCATTGTTGCTAAAAATATTCAGGCCAACAGCATCAAAGAGTTGGTGGCTTTGGCAAAGTCATCGAGTACTCCTCTCTCGTTTGGCTCAGCTGGCAAGGGCAATATTTTGCATGCCTACATTGAGCTTTTAAAGGATGTGGCCAATATTGAGCTCTTGCACATTCCCTACAAGGGAGCCACACCGGCTTATGCAGATGTGCTGGGTGGGCAAATATCAGGCATGTTCATCAGCGTTGGACTGGCCAAGCCCTCGGTGCAAGCTGGGAAAGTCAAAATGATTGCGGTCGTGGGTCGAAGAAGCGCGCTGTTGCCCGACATTCAAACCATCTCAGAGCAAGGCTTCTCGGGCCTTGAAATCTTGCCGTGGTTTGCCATCATGGGGCCTCGGGGCATTTCTCAGATGAATATTCAAAAAATTGCAGACGCCATCACCAAATCTTTTGAGACCGAAGATTTCAAAAAACGTTTGGCAGAGGCTGGTGCCGTGCCCTTGGTTTTGAGTGGCCAAAACTTCACCAACATGATCAACACGGAGACAGCGATTTGGTCCAAGTTGATCAAAGAAAAAAATATAGCGTTGGATTGAACACTTTCATTGAAAATCAAGGATAAAGCATGAATGGAATCGTTAGAAGAGTTGTAACAGGTCATGACGAAAATGGCAAAGCGGTGGTCATCTCTGATGGGCCTTCTCCCTTTGTGCATACGGTCCCCCTCAGGCCCAATTATTTCTCAACCGATGTCTTCAGAACCCACGAGACACCTGCCCTTGTGAGTGCCCAGACCGCTGAGACCACCAGTGGTCCAAGGCGTCAATTGCCTGAAAAAAACGGCACTGTTCTGCGTGTCAACTGCTTTCCTCCTGATCACGATGGCTTGGACAAGTTGGACGCCAAGGCCTCACAAGAACTGTTTGCCTCTCTTGGCAATCAAGCGGGAAGTACCTTTGCCCAAAACGGTAGACACCCCTTGATGCATCAAACCGAAACGATTGATTACGCAATTGTGCTATCTGGTGAAATTACCATGCTGCTCGACGACTCAGAGGTGCTGCTCAAGGCGGGAGACATCTTGGTTCAGTGCGGCACCAATCACGCCTGGACCAACCGATCCAAAGAACCATGTTTGGTGGCTTTTATTTTGATCGACGGTCAGTTTGATGGCGATCTTAAAAAACGACTCGAGTGAATTTCTTTTTTGAAGATGATGTTCTTAAATTGATGTTGGGGATTAAAGATGAAAACAATGCTTGGCTTTCTTTTATGTCTGGTGAATTTTTTATGGATGGTGTCCGCCCTGGCTCAAACCTATCCCTCTAAGACGATCAAGGTGCTGGTGGGCTTTGCTGCAGGCAGTGGTCCTGATATCCAAGCCCACGCCGTTGCGCAACAGTTGTCTCTTCAATTGAATCAGGCGGTCTACATTGAAAACAGAATGGGTGCCAATGGCACCATTGCGGCCAAGTCTGTTGCGCTGTCCAATCCTGATGGCTACACGCTATTGTTCTCAAGTTCATCCATTTCCTCGACACCTTATGTGTATAAGAACCCAGGCTTTGATTTATTAAAAGACCTTCGCGCAGTGGCCAGTGTGGGAATTTTGGATGGCATGTTGGTGTTGGTCAATGCAAAGTCTTCTATGGCAAGCATCAGCGACTTGGTCGATAAAGCAAAAAAAGAGCGCCTCATGTATGGCTCGCCTGGAGTTGGAAATATCATTCACCTGGCCAGTGAGTCGATCAATTTGAATGCAGGCATCGGCATGGAGCACATTCCCTACAAGGGGGCCTCGGAGGTGATGACCGGTTTGTTGAGCGACAGCATTCAAGTGATGGTCGTTACACCGCCATCGGTATTGAATTTGGTCTTAGAGGGCAAGGTCAGAGCCTTGGCGTTCACGGGAAGCAAGAAATTCGGGCCTTTGCCAGAAGTTCCATTGCTCAAAGATCTCTATCCCAGTTTTGATCCCATTGGCTCTTGGGGTATATTTTTTACACCTTCAAAAACGCCCATTGAAGTGGTAGACAAGCTCAATGCGGCAGTGCGTGAAGCCCTCAAAGCAAACAACGTTGCGACCTTAATGCAAAGAGATGGCTACTTTCCAGACAACCGCAATTCACAAGAGATCAACGCATTCTTTCGAAACGAAGTCTTGCGAATGAAAGAGCCCTTTAAAGCTGCAAAAATTGAGCCGATGTGATCATCCGTGTGCGCTCAATAGGGCGCCATCAATTGAAACAGGTTTTGCGCAGATGAGAACAAAGGCGATGATGCAGTCTTCGCTTTAGCGGTTGTTGCAGTTGTGCACGCTTTCCCTTTGAACCAAGACATCCCCCGCTTGGAGCGAGACGCTCAGCCCATCATCGAGTTCCATGTCGATTTTTCCAGAGATCACAACGGCGTAGTCGATGGAGTCGGTTCGATGGTTTCGGGGAACCCCCCCGTATTCGTAGCGAACGATTCTAAAGAGGCTGCCGTTTTCTAGAGTGGTTTTATAAACGGCCTGGGTGGGATCAATGCCACCCTCGTTGCTCACAGGAAACCCTTTTGTGGACCACACAACACCAGAGGTGACGCCGGTGCGACCTGGACTTGAGCATGCCGTCATCAATGTTTACCATTGCTTGGGCCCCGTTCATTGTGGCCGGTGACGACCCTTCGTATTCCGATGGTCATGCAGATCCATCGTGCTGTTGAGCTTCGTTTAACAAGTTGGATTTAAAAAAAGGTGCACTTACTTTCTGTGCGAGCACTATCAAAAAAAACGGCGCGGTATTGCAAAAATTAATTGGACTCAAAAGATTTTTGCACTTCTTTTTCAAAGGCCAAAAGTTTTTGAACGCTGGGTCTTTGTTCCATTAGATGCATGTGTCGCTGGCAATTTTTAAAAATCGATGTGTCGCCCTTGAACATAGAGCCACGCCTAAAACACCAATAAAAGTATGCATCTACACACGTGAAATGATCAAGGAACCATTGTCGACCTTCTAGCATGGTGTTTGCAATGGCAAACAGTTCTAGCAAAGAGTGGGAACCAAGTTCTTGGACACTTTGTGCCGATCCGGGTAGATCGCAGTAGCGCTCAGGCCGGGCTTGTTGAGTAAGTTTGGGGTGAATGGCTGAGCTGCACCAAGACATCAAAGAGAGGGCTTGAGCGTATTTCATGGGCTCTTTAGGCAAGAACTCTAGGGAGGGGAACTGGTGTGCTATCCAAACCTGTATGGCGATGTTTTCAGTCAGGACTTGGCCATCAATGATCAAAGTGGGTACCTTGCCTTTGGGGTTCAAGGCCAGATATTTTTCTGATAGGTGCTCTGCCTTGCCTAAATTGATGACCATCGTTTCAAATTGAGCTTTGGCCTCGGTCAATAAAATGTAGGGCACCAAGGAGCAAGCGACGGGGCAGTAAGCAAGTGTTAATTTCATGGTCGAGCGATGGAAAGTAAAGAGATTTTTTTGAAAATGGATTCAACGCCTAAGCCTAAGCGTTGGTTAGAGCATATTATCACAGACAAATACTTCTCAAATTCCAGGTGTCCCGTGAAAAAGGTATCCAAAATCCATGCTCTGTCGTGCTCAAAAAAACGATAAAGATTGACGATGATCAGGTTAGGAGAGGATGAGAAATTTAGGAAAGAGCTGCATCGCTATTTTTAACAGTTCTTCGCACGTACATCTCTCTTCCAATGCCTGGAGAATCCCAAGTCCAAACAGATGTTTTGGCGCTTGGGTAAGCGATGGATTCTTCAAGTTTGACATGCTCTATGTTCAAATTTGAAAAAACATCAAAGCAATGCTGCAAGTCCTCAAAATTGAACCACATCGTATGGTTTATCAGTCCTTTGAGCATGGGGGCGAGTTCCATCCAATTGCTCTCTAGCCAACCATGGTCTTGATAAAGTTGTTGTGCCATGGCATTTAACTTCTCGTCACCGCTGGCGATGAGGGCGGGAAAGACATGGCGCTCTTCATCGATATGGTGCTGCCTGACCGCGGTATCAAAAAAATGACATATCTCGCTCAATAATTTGGTATCGATTTTTTCCAGGTGATCGCTTGTTGCGAGTTCAATGGTCTCTTTAAGTTGGGAGAGTTTTTTTTGAATTTCTTGATGCGTGACATCTAGAAAATCAAACATTTCGAGGGGTAAGTTTTTGTTTTTCATTTTATGAATTCCTGCGTTTCATCAAGAGATTTCGAGTGTGTACATTTACTCATCAGGATCTTCATACTCTTTGGGTAAGTGGTGAGCAATGCCCTTGTGACAGTCAATACATGTTTTGCCCTCATTGCGCGCTTTCATGTGCTTTTTATAAGGTGTTTGTTTCTGTAATTCAGCTGACATGGCTTCAAAGCTGTGACAATTTCTACATTCTCGAGAATCCGTGTCTTTCATTCGCTCCCACTCGTGGGTGGCCAATTCCATGCGTTTGGCTTCAAATTTTTCCTTGGTGTCAATGCTACCCATGATTTTGCCCAGTACCTCAAAACTGGCTTTGGATTTTCGAATCATCTTATGTGTCCAGTCTTTGGGAACATGGCAATCAGAGCATATTGCGCGAACACCAGTGCGGTTGCTGTAGTGGATGGTCTCCTTGTATTCTGCATAGACGTTGTCTCTCATTTCGTGGCATGAGATACAGAACTCAAGACTATTGGTCGCCTCAATGCCGGTATTGAATCCTCCCCAAAAGATAATGCCAGCTAAAAATCCAAGGCTTGATATGGCCAAGATGGAATATCGGGCACTGGGTTTTCGAGTGAAGGCAATCAGCCTCGAAACACGGCCACTGGGTTCAGACATTTTGATCTTTCTAATTCAATTGAAGTTATGTATCAAGCTCAATGCAATCAAGTTGATGCTGTAGTTGCCCGGTTGTTGGTTTGTGGGCATCAAGGTGGTGGGCGTCATGCCTGTTTGTAGGCCGTTGTAGTAGGAGTCAACATTGTTTAATTTGCTGTACATATAGCGAACTGAAACTTTTGTTTCCTTGTCCACGGTATACGCCCCAGTCAGTTTAAGTTGACCAATGACGGTTCTGATGTCAGGCAAAGTACCACAAGACAAGACGCTTGGCAGAGCGCATGATGTGTTGGTGTTTGAAGCTTGAGCTGCAGCGCTCGCAAAACTCACGTAGTCATTTCCTGCAACTGTGCTGTAAGTGCTTGTAGAAATGGTGTACGCGAAGTCTCCTGACAACTCCAGCCTGCCGGCCAAGAGGTTGGCCTGTTTAAAGCCGATGCCCAATGACTCGTCCGTATCACTGAGCGCATTGCTCCAAGACCCGCGTCCTCCAAGGTAGGCTGTTGGATTGGTACTGCTCACAGCCCTGTAAGAGTAGTAATAGTCAGTCATGTCTCGACTGCGACGTTGGTGGCTTAAGTAAACGTTGAATTGTCCTGATTCACTGTAGTTGTAGGCTGAATCCAGGTTGATGCTGAGAGAGTTACCCCCTAAAACACCATAGGTGGAGTCGTTGTAGGCATCTCTAGAAATTTTTCCAGAAAGACCAAAGGTCAGATTTTGATTGGCTTCCCAGTGGGTTCCCGCTTTGACAAACTGCTGCTTTCTAGAGGCATCAAAGAAGGGGTAAAAGCCAGGGAAATCGCCACCGTTCAAGCCTTTGGTATATAGAGCTGCAGAATTATTGAAAGTTGATGTGTAATTGTAGCTGCCCAATTGACCAATGAAAGCGGCAATTGCGTTGGGATCAAAGGTGGCTTGTTTTGCGGAGTAGCCAACGCCCACTTTGTAGCTCATTGCATCTCCATCATTGAAGCGATAAGTCGCATCGATTTTGTCTTCTTTGCTTTGCTTGGCTGTGACGCAATTGGTGCCTGCAGGATACCCAACCCCTGTTGCATAGTTGTTACACCAACGCTCAACGCTTTCATGGTTAAAGGCGACTCGTACATACTCTCCTTTGCTGACTCTGTAGTCAGAGGCCAAATCTACAGATTCCTTTTTATTGCTGATGGGTGTATTGGGATAATTGGCGTCATTGCCACCATCAATGGAGTGAAAGTTGTACATGGAAGATGGTGTTTTGTTATTGCGCTCATCCAATCTAAATCCTCCTGTCATATTTAAGTCATTGGCGTATTGATGGCTCAATTTGAGGTCAGCATGGTAGGTCTCAACCACGCCGCCCAAAGATTGCCTTGGTAGCGCTGCGAGATTGGGGTTGACCATGGAAAACGAATCTACAACAAAGGGGTCATTTTGGGTGTTGTAGCCATAGGACAGAGAGCTAGTAAGTTTGGTCTTTGGTGACAGCTTCATGCCACCATTCAAGAGCAACTGGTTGAAGTTGTTGCTGGGCATCGTACTCATATTTTGCGTGTCATTGGCGCCATTAAACGTGCTGAAAGTCACACGATCGACGTTGTCTCTGTAAAAGGAGCCAAAATATGCAAACGTCAAGAACTTGTCGTCCAATTTGTAATTCAAGCCAAGGTTCAGTGTGTCAGTCCTGGAATTGGTGGGGTTGGGTAAAATAGAGACGCCTTGTCCCTTTTCATTTCCATTCTTAGCCGATCCAAAGCCCATGAGTTTGGCGCCAGATTGTTCCAAATGGTTATAGTCAAAGTTGATGTCCCAAAAGTGGTCAATTACTTTTGATCCGTATATATTTGAATTCTTGCGAATATTTTCAATACCCATCGTTGTGAGAGCAGGCAAAGAACTCAAGGCAGTTGTGTCCGGTGTGTTCTTATTCAAATAAAACTGATTGCCACCCATCGAACCCGAGTAGGGTGTTTGGTAGGTATTGGACAAGTTGTGATGCAACTCATCGAATTTGCTGCCAAAGGTCCAGTCTCCTTGGTCCCCGATAGATAGATTCAATGATCGATTGGAAAGACCAAGGTTTTCACCATTGATCGTCCAACGGCGAAGTCCACCGGTTTCATTATTGGCAAAGCCATTTCCCCCTTTGATGTTGATGTTGCCCAACATATGTGGTCCAGATTTGTTCAAGCCGTTGTATTCACCAAATTTGGAAGCGTCTTGGGACGTGTTAATGACACCGATCTCGACCGTGTTGGTGGGTTGAGTCAATGCGATCTCCTCCTCATCGGCCGCCAACACACCGCTTTGAAATGCAACGATCGCAAGAACAATTGCACTTCCTTTGAAGATTTTTTTTGAATAAACGGGGTTCATTTTTTTCACCTCTTCCTTTATCTTTGTAAATAGCCACCAGCAGGACTGTTGGAGCCGTGGACCATGGAGTGACAATTCATACAGGCCCGGCCAACCACATTTTTATTGGGTGCCACTGTTAACCCGGCTTGTTTACCTGCAGCTGAGGGGCCCACTGGGCTTTGGCTTGCATGAGGACCATCGTGACACTCCTGACACATGAAGGGGGGGCGAGATTTCAGTAAAGGTGTGATGTTGGAGCCATGTGGGTTGTGGCAGTTTGCACAGTCTTCAACAACAGGTTGGTGCTCAAAGAGGAATGGGCCGCGTTTTTCTGCATGACATTGGAAGCAGGTTTCATTGACCGTGTTTTTCTTCATCAATTTAGGACCTGATGAACCATGTGGATTGTGACAGTCTGCGCAGGATACTTTGCCTTCAAGAATAGGGTGGTGTGATATTTTTTTGGTATCTGCTCTTTGCTCTTTATGGCAGGTGAAGCAGACCTCAGGTTGCGTGACTTTGGCCAGTACCTTGTCTGTGGGTTTGTGAGCTGTGTGGCAACTGTTGCAAGCAACGCCGTTGTTTTGGTGGGCCGCTCCATCCCAGTTGTTTCTTTTTGTACCTGTGTGGCAGCCTAGACATTGGGAAGATCTTTCCTTGTCATCCGAAATGGAATAGGCCCCCTTTTTGAATACGATATCGGGCGCAACTCTTACTTTGGTGACGGGGTCGCCCTTCACGTGCTTGTCGCTTGTGCCGTGGCAGGACTGACAAGTCGGGGTCCGACTGTCTCCTCTGAGTCCGTGCTTGGTTTGATATAGCGATAAGACGGGGGCTGTCTCACTTGCATCGTGACATTTCGTACAAACCGCATCTTTTTTTAGGGCTTCTTTGGCAATGATTTCTCGCGAGACGGTTTCACCTAAATTGGGCAATTGAGAGGATTGTGCGTATCCCATTTTGAACCCGCTTGCCAACATAGTGAACAACACGATTATGAGGAATTTAGTTAACTTCATGGCAATCTCACCTTTATTAGAAATTTACAAAGACAAAATCCATTGCACCAAGTTTTTTATTTGATCCATATCCTTTGGGGGGGATGTTTTTACAATTTTGTGTTCTTCTTCGTGACCATCTGGAAATTTGGCTTTCTCACCAGAGGTGATGTGTTCGATGAGCCTGTTTTCAGCATTGGGCTTACCTTTGAATTTTTCGGCAACTGAGTGATAAGTGGGCCCATCCTTTTCTTTGTCAACCGCGTGACATTTAAGGCAGTTGTTTTGACGCGCCAAAGCCTTTGCAGCCTCTGCGTCGAAGGCCTGTGCTTGTATACTCATTCCAAATGTTGCGACCAACAAACCGATTTGTAAAATATGTTTTGTATTTTTCATGTTCAATATCCAAGAGTTAAATAATTTTTGAAAAATTGTTTTTTTCGAAATCGAAATTTAAATATTTATCAAACTGCATTGCAATTGCTCGAACAAAGTACCATCCCATTTCGGTCACCTTGAACCCTTTTTCATCCATCGTGATCAGGCCTTGATCACAAAAAACTTCGAGCTTTTCTAATTCGTGCTTGAAGACCTCTTTGAAATGAATCAAGTAGTCAAATTCAACAGATGCATAAACAATTTCACCCTGACACATGATGGACATGATGACCGTGCGTCTTAAGAGATCTTCCCTGGAGAGTCGGATGCCTTTGATGATTGGAATTTGACCTTGATCAAGGAGGTCTTCATATTCTTCTATGGTCTTTGCATTTTGGCTGTAAGTCGCCCCCACTTTGCCAATGGAGGACACACCAAATGCGAGTAAGTCGCCATCGGGCTGTGTGCTATAGCCTTGAAAGTTGCGATGCAAACGACCAGTATTTTTTGCAACTGCGAGGCTGTCACTGCCTTTTGCAAAGTGGTCCATGCCAATATAGACGTAGCCGTTTGACTCCAAGCTATTGATTGCATTGGCAAGCATTGCCACTTTTTCAGTGGCTGTTGGAAGCTCTTGAGCATGGATTTTTCTTTGAGGTTTGAACTTTTCTGGCAAATGGGCATACCCGTACATCGCAATGCGATCGGGACTGATTTCAATAATTTTCCCAATCGTCTTATTGAAAGACTGGGCGCTTTGTTTTGGTAATCCGTAGATCAAGTCGGTATTGATTGACTCAAAGCCAATTGTGCGAGCGGCTTGCATCAGCGATTTGACTTGATCAAAGGGCTGTACGCGATGAACAGCTTGTTGTACTAGTTGGTCAAAGTCTTGAACTCCAAAGCTGATCCTATTGAACCCCAAGTCTTTTAAATGAACCAGCCTGCTTGGGTCGACCGTTCTTGGGTCGATCTCAATGGACATTTCAGCTTTTAACGTGAAGTTGAACTTGGACCTCAGTGTGATCATGAGTTGGTGCAAGTCATCGTCATTGATGTAGGTTGGGGAGCCGCCCCCTAGGTGCAATTGAGATACGGTTTGCTTAGAGCCTAGGAAATTGGTTTGCAGCTCAATTTCTCTTTCCAATAGATCCAAATAGTTGAGCGCTCTTTCGTAGTGCTTGGTGATAATTTTGTTGCAAGCACAGTAGTAGCAAAGAGATTGACAAAAGGGGATGTGAATATAAATGCTCAAAGGCAAAACATTGGAGGTGAGGCCTTTTCTCCTCAAGGCCAAAGCATTTGTATATTGGTCGTGATCAAACGCATTGACAAAGCGATCAGCCGTTGGGTAAGAGGTATACCTAGGACCGGCAATATCGTATTGTTCAATGAGCTCTTGAGTGATGATGTGCATTTTCTGACCAACCTCCATGCTTTGAGTGTGCATGTTTGTGAAGTTCACTTTATTGAGCCAGATCAATGTTTCGTTGTGTTCTCTTGTTATTGATGCTTATTGCAATCACTCCAATTGACGCTTTGCGCATTTGTTGCGCCTTTGCAATTTTGTAAACACAATGGACACGACTTGCTTGGGGAAGTTTCAATTCAAATGCTCAAGGAGCATGATGCCCCCGGCCGTGTTTGAAATAGGGACGTGGTAAGTCGAGGAGACGCATTTGACCTCGCCACCCAGCGCTGCGCGTGCGGCCAACCACATGATGAGTTCAATGCCCTGCGTTCCAACATGCTCTATGAGTTGATGATTGGTGAATTGTGTGGCCCAAGCAGGGTGAGTCACCATGCTTTGCATGAATTCTTGATCAAACTTTCTATTGATGAACCCCGCTCTTTGTCCATCCAATTGGTGTGACAATCCGCCGGTACCCAGGATTAGAAATTTCAAATCCGAGTCAATGGATTGGATGATTTCGCCAACAGCTTTGCCTAGTTGATAACATCGACTCGCACTTGGCAAGGGAAACTGAACCGTATTGATGCAAATGGGGATGGTGATGACGGGACAAGACGCTTCATCGGGCCAAAGCAACTTTAATGGAAGCGTAAAAGCATGGTCCACTTTCATTTTTTGGCATGAGGCGACATCGAAATCTCTTTGTACCAGTCCTTCAATGATAGACCACGATAGGTTGGCATCTCCTTTAAACGCGGGCAAGGTCGGAATGCCCCAGCCTTCGTCTTCGTTGAGGTATTGATGGTCTGCGCCAAGCGCGAAAGTGGGAATGTTGTCTAGGAAAAAATTAAGTCCATGGTCATTGTAAAAAACCACGGCTACATCGGGCTTGTGCTCCTTGAGCCAAAGGTGAATGGGTTTGAATCCATCAAAAAAGGGGCCCCAATACTCATTTTGTTGAATATTTTTTGCAATCGCGTTGCCAATTGAGGGGACATGCGAAGAGGTGACCATGCCTAGGATTTGAGCCATTATGCTTTTCCTGCTGCGAGTAATTTACTGCAAAAAGCCTCGCGTGTCATTCCTGTTTGCAGTGCGCCAAGGTCTTGTACATCTAGGCCTAAAATGCCAGCAAATTTGGCCAAATAGTAAATATTGCCCCCTTGTTCGAGGAGAGCCAAGATATTTCTGCTCCTGACTGCTTGGGTTTGAGCCGCTGTGAGCTCAAAGCGTTTCATGTACTTGGCCTCATCGCTCTTAAAGTCTTGCCTATTGTCCAAAGCATTGAAGGAAAAACACATTTTGTTCAATGGATAACCCTTTTGGGCTTGTCCGCCATCAAATAGGGTTGTGCCAAATATTTCTTTGGGCCTCATGGTATTTTTGAGTGAAGGTTGTGAATCATGGGGTGATCTTAAGCTTTTGGTTTTTCAAAGCTTTGATTTATATCAAGAAGAATCATGTCTCAAAGCTTCAAAATGAGCACATAGTTTTTTTGGGACCTGAACATGAACCATACATCGATACAAATCATTAACCAAGAACACGCCACGATTTCAGCGATGCTGTATTCCATTGACATGATGGAGCGGCGTGGACCCAAAGACAATCGGCCTTTGTTTTTTGAGGTCTTGAGATCCATGCTTTTTTATATTGATGAGTTTCCTGAAAAGCAACACCATCCCAAAGAAAATTTATATTTGTTTCCACCTGTTTTGAAAAAAGCCCCCGAACTCAAGGAGACAATTGAGCAACTTGAAATCGATCACAAAGTCGGTGAGTACCGCATCAGAGAGTTGCAGCACTTGCTCATGCGTTGGGAGATCTTGGGAGACGACTGCCATCAGGGTTTCAAGGACGCTGCTAAAAAATACCATGATTTTTATTTGCAGCACCTTCAACTCGAAAACTCGTTGATTATTCCCAAGGCGTTGAAGGTTTTAGATGACCAAGATTGGGCTTTGATGGATGAAGCTTTTTCTGAAAACAATGACCCCTGGCTTCATCATTCAGCTGAGAGTGTGTATCAAAATCTTTTTAGTAAAATCACCAACCATGCCCCAGCACCCATTGGCCTTGGGCAGGACTGAGGGGGTTGAGGATTTTGGATGAAGGGGTGGTTGGCCACGCTTTAAGCTCTGGCCTTAAAAGCCCACGTTTTCGCGCCCTTTGAGTTGCAAGATCTCTCTGGCCTCATCGGGACTTGCCACCTCCAATGACAGCGCCTCAATGATGGTCCTGATGCGTTTGACCTGCTCGGCATTGGTTTTGGCCAATTCACCTGGACCGTTCCAAATGGAATCCTCTAGGCCAACCCTCACGTTGCCCCCCATGACGGCACTCATGGTTGCGGTGGGCATTTGGTTTCTTCCCGCGCCAAGAACGGACCAGACGTAATCATTGCCAAACAATCTGTCTGCGGTTCGTTTCATTTGCATCACATCCTCAGGGTGAGCGCCAATGCCACCTAAGATGCCAAAAACGGACTGGATGAAAAGCGGAGGCTCAACAATTTGTCGCTCTAAAAAGTGCGCCGCCGTGTAGAGATGACCAATGTCATAGCACTCAATTTCAAAACGGGTTTTGTTGGCTCGGCAACTCTCTAAAATATATTGGATGTCTTTGAATGTGTTTTTAAAAATCCGCGCATCAGATTCTTGGAGGTAAGGTTTTTCCCATTCGTGCTTCCAATTTTTGAATCGACCCAGCATGGGGTACAAGCCAAAATTCATCGATCCCATGTTCAAAGAGGCCACCTCGGGCTTGAGTTGAAGGGCTGGCTGAAGCCTCTCTTCGATGTCCATCGTGGGCGCACCACCGGTGGTGAAGTTCAAAACGACATCACTTTGCGCTTTGATCTGGGTTGCAAAGGCTTTGAAGTATTCGGGGTCTTGAATGGGTCTGCCGTCCTTGGGATCTCTGGCATGCAAGTGCACAATCGCAGCACCCGCTTGCGCCGCACCGATCGCTTGCTGCGCAATCTCATCGGGCGTGATGGGCAAATGTGGCGACATCGTGGGCGTGTGGATGGATCCCGTGATGGCACAGGTGATGATGACTTTCTTTTTAGGGCGTGAACTCATGGTGTTGAGGTTGAGAGTTGAAATGAGGGCTGGAAGAAGTTCTGCCCTAGGGTTTTAAAAAGAATGTCAGGGTCAAAGAGATGCCCTTGACCACGTCCTTGTAGGTCTCAATAAGGGATCTTATTGACCTGACCACTGGAGGTGATGAACCAACGCTCACTTGGAAAGGTCTTGCCTTGAAATTGAGACAACAACCATTCGGCGACATGGGTTCCTGGATTGGGCCCAAGAAAGGCTGCAGGCACATTGCCAACCGAGTGTCTAGAGTCTTGATAGACCAAAAGTCTTTTAGGGCCTGGCAAGGTCTTCATGAGCCGCTCGGTGTTTTCGATGGGCGAGAGTTCGTCGGATTCGCCTGCCAAACACAAATAGGGTTGTTTGATTTTGACGGTGTGGCCTTCCCAAGTCATGGTTTTTCTGAAGGCATCGAATTTGGCCTCATCGGTAAATCCTGACATGTACATGAACCGCATCTTAAAGGTGGGCGAAGCTTCTTCAAAGATGGTGTGAAAGCCCGGCTCATGACACACCGAGGTCACGGCGACAGCACAGATCCTGGGCTCGCTAGCGGCAGCGATGGTTGCAAAGAAGGAGCCAAAACTCCCACCCGCAATGCCAATCTTTTTGCTGTCAATTTCCGCTCGTTGACTGAGCCAATCCACGCAGGCCGTGCCCGTCGCCATCCAAGCTTGCATGGAGAAATGAATATCCAAAACCGCAGACTCATACTGGCCTGGCCCATCGATATTGAGAACCGCAATGCCACGCGTGAGGTATTTGTCGCCATACAAAAAGCTGCCAATTTCTTTAAAGCTGTCCATGCCGGGCACATTGATGACCACAGGGATTTTGCCGCCCTTGTAGTCAGCCGGCAGATGAAGCCAAGCGGGCAGGGACTTGCCACCTGCTGAGGACGGCAGAGGGATCCAAACTTCTTCGACTTTGTGGTCAGCAAGTTTTGCATACTGTTGATAGCACTCGCGTTTGCGTTGGTTGTAGAACTTATTTTGTTCATTGTTTTCATCGATAGGCCACTGGTCCGAACCCCAATGAACGGATGCAATGAAGTAATTGTCCCGAGCGTTGACCATCTCGCCCGCAGCTTCTGCCGCTTTGGCTTGTGCCTCGCGCCTTTTGGCCTGTGCTTCAAAGGCGGGAGCGGCATCGGCGTACTTTTGGATGCGTTGCCTCACCATCATGAAGTCCCCTGCAGCAGCAGGCCCACAAGGCGCGGATAAATAAATGGACCTGGGTTGATCCCAGTCCATGCCCACAGAGCGAATGGTGTTGTCCAATGTCCAACGCTGCTCGGTCCAACGCTTGGTCAAGGGGCCTTGGTGAGCAGAAGCTGCGTTGGCGCAGGTTTGTGTGAGGCCAGCTCCTGCGACCAAGGCCGTGGCACTGTGAAGAAAGGATCGGCGGTTGTTCAGAAGCTGAGTCATTGCAAAGTGTTCTTGGATATTCAATTGAAATAATGACCGGTGCGGTTGGTTTGAAGTTGATAAATTCTCCAAGGCAGGGCTGAGCTCATGAATAAAGTGCTGGACTGCGCGCCTCGTCCAAATCCGAGGTTGGTTGAGAGAGAGCCAGAAGGTGTTTGAATGGTTTGTAGCATGTCACCTTTTGAGGAGAGCACCACAATGCGGGATTTGGGTTCTTTGGGGTTTCCGTTGTGGGTCGCCACATACAAGTTGCCCGCTGCATCCATGGCCATGCCATCGGCTGCCAACTCATCGTCTTTGAAGATCAACTTGCCATTTGAAATTTGGCCATTTGCGTCTAAGTCAAACACCACCACACCGCCCGCAGTGATGCCAAAGCGGTCCACTTGGGGGCCCAAGGGATTGATCGGCAGGCGCGTGAAATTGGTGGCAGAGATGTAGAGCTTTTGTCCGTTTGGGGAAACCTCAATGCCGTTGGGTCGAAACAGGCCCGTGTCCAGTGCCGTGATTTGACCATTCGTGTCCAAGCGATAAACCGCATTGGGCAATTCGAAAGCCTCTGAGCCCGGTGCGTAGCGGGCATCTGTGAAGTAAATGCGACCCAGTGCATCGCTTGTGATGTCATTCACACCGTTCAAGCGTTTGCCTTGATAAGCATTGACAAGTGTTTTGAGTTCACCCGTGGTGAGGTTCTTTCTAAGTAGAGCTCGCCCCCCCGTGTCATCGCCTTGCGCAATCAACAGATCTCCATTTTTGTCCACATGCAGTCCGTTGGCCATGCCACTGGGCTCCATGAACTTGGTGGTTTGTCCTGTGCCAGGATCGTATTGGTAGATGGTTCCACCAGGATTGTTCTCTTTCATGATGAACGTGCGGGTGAGGTCAGTGGCGTAGATTTTGCCGGTTTTATCCGCTACCACGCCTTCAGCAAACACCAGCCCTGCTTTTGAAGCCTCTTTCCACTGAGAGGCGGGAGAGACGATCTCGGATGTGAGGGTGCTTAGGGACTGGCAACTGCAAAGAAGGCAAAGCAAAGACACTGAGACAAAACCACGGGGCTTTTTAAAAATGAATTTCACGCGAGAAGTCTCCTTATATTTTTTTACACAATGGATTAAAAATCTACAAATGAATGTAATGTCAAATGCAATTGCGACATAATGTGGAAACCCTAATTCACCCCCCCCCTTTTTGTTGGAGTCTGGACTTGAAAATCAGTTTTAATCAAAGGGCAATGCTACTGACTGCAAGCCTTCTTTGGTCATGGTGCCCGTGCAGCTTGAATGCCCAGACTTGGCCTCTCAAGCCCATTGTGCTGGTGGTGACGTACCCGCCTGGGGGAACGGCCGATATCATGGCCAGAACGCTTGCAAGCCCCTTGGGGCAGGTTTTGGGCACCACGGTGGTCGTAGAAAACAAACCCGGCGCGTCTGGACAGATTGCGGCCTCTTTTGTGGCCAAGTCCTTGCCCGATGGCTACACCATCATGTTGGATGCCTCTTCTTTTTCAGTCAATCCCTCTTTGTATCCCAATTTACCCTACCAACCGGAGAAAGACTTCAAAACGCTGGGTATTTTGGCGCTTTACCCCAATGTCTTGTTGGTCAATCCAAGCTTTCCTGTAAGAGCGGTCAAAGAATTGGTGAGCTTGGCCAAGGCAAAGCCCAACAGCATTTCATTTGCCTCTTCTGGCAATGGTTCTGCCCAACATTTGGCAGGCGTGTTATTTGCAAACAAAACCAAAATCGAAATGCAGCATGTGCCCTACAAAGGAGCTGGCATCGCGTTGAACGATGTGATGGGGGGTCAGATCCCGGTCTTCTTTGGCAGTGTGGGCTCCACCATTCAATACATTGAATCCAAGAAGCTCTTGGCCTTGGCCGTCACGAGCGGCAAGCGAGTACCTAGCTTACCGGATGTTCCAACCATGTCAGAAGCGGGCATACCAAGCTATGAGATTTATGAGTGGAATGCGCTTTTCGCGCCTTCAGCAACGCCGAAGGACTTGCTGCAAAAGTTAACTTTGGCGATTGCAAAAGTCACCCAACGCGAGGATTTCAAGGAGAGGGTGAGCAAATTAGGCGGAGAAGTGTTTCAAGGCGACTCAGAGGTCGCAGAGCGGTTCATCAAGCAGCAAATGCTTCAATGGTCTTTGCTTGCCAAAGATAAATTGATCTCGATCGATTGAAGTTCTCCTTGCTCATGGCTCTAGGCACATTGTTTACAAGGCCCATGGCCCTGGCTTTCAAGTTTTTCCACATTTAAAAAAAGAAGCGCTTACTTCATGCATCTTCACCCCCCTGTTGAGTCTTTGTCTGACGTGACCCAAGCGATGAAAGCCCAGGGTTTTTGTCTGGTCCCTGCGCCTGTTGTGGCCCAATTGGTTCAAGCCGATTTGAAAGATTTGCAATCCCTTGCTGGATTTTGGAATGCCTTGCTTGCAGACACCTTTTTGAAAGATCAGGGTCGCTACAGGCAACGCCGCCATGACAGTTTGGTGGTTGAAAAAGGCCATGCTCGGTTGATGCCCCATCGCGCGCATTGGCAGTCTGTGGACTACAACGCCTTGCATGGAGGCATTGAGAGGATGTTTGAGCCCATTGATCCTGCTCTGAGTGGCACAAGCGTTTGGCATCAATTGATTGAAGGTGTGGCTAGCGTGTTCAATGAGCTCCAAGCCGCGCAAACTTGGTACACCGAGGCCCATCAATTTCGCATCAATACCGTCGATGGCATAGGACGCCCCACGCCAGAAGGGGCGCACCGCGATGGTGTGGATTATGTGGCTGTGATTTTGGTGTCTAGGCAAAACATCAAGGGAGGTGAGACCAGGATTTTTGAGCTCTCAGGCAATGAGGGCTTGAGGTTCACGCTCAAAGAGCCTTGGACCATGCTGCTGCTCGATGACCGGCGCATTGTCCATGAAACCACACCGATCCAAGGCCATCAAGGCCTGGGCCACAGAGATACTTTGGTGTTGACTTACCGCTCAGGGGGGTTTCAAGATCCGCTCAAAGCACTTTAAGCGAAGGTGTCAAGGGGTTCGTTTTCACAAGTCAGGTGAGTGAGGTGCAAAAGGGCGTCTGTGCTCAAACGCGTCAAGCTTTTTTTAAGGAGCTGGTACGTGTCCATGTCAAACTCTTTTTGGCCTTGGGTGAGCGTTTCTTCAAGTTCCATTTCATTTTGGGCAGTTCCCAGGTAGCACCACTGGTCCACCACATGGATTTCTTCCCCCTCTTTGATGCCCACAGGACCTTTGAAGGGCCACAGGCTGACGCGAAGTCGAGTCAATGCGGTGGTCAATTTGAGGTTGTGCTTGAGGGGGCTTTCCAACCCCACGCAGGCGCCTGCGCAGCGTTTGACCTGAAAGCCAAAGCATGGGGCGCCTGGGCTTAGTTTTTCTAGGCCCAAGAAGCCTTCGCAAAGAAGGCTTTTTTTTGCGATGCTTGTGAGTGCAGTTGTGGCCGCTCTTTTGCTTGAAAAAAGGCCATACAAGTGTGTTTGCTCTCCAGGCTTCATGTCCTTGGAGGTGATCAATTGAGGGCGTAAAAACCCCTTGGGGTCTTCAGTCAATGTCCACGCACACAGATCTTTTGTTCTTCTAAGCTTGATGTTCATCTGCGGCAACAAGGTCTTGATCAAACGTGACTCCAACAGCAAAGCGCCTAGCTCACCAGCGGTTTGAATCCATTCGATGCGTTTGACTTGCAGGGAGAGTTTCATCTCTTTTCGCTGGCCCAGAGCACTTTGGAAGTGGCTCAATACGCGCGTTCTCAAGTGTTTGCTTTTGCCAATGTACAAAGGCAAGTCGTTGTCAGCGTAGAACATGTAAACCCCTGGGCTGTCAGGGATGCGATCAATGAGGTCACTGTCGATATGGGGGGGCAAACTGGCGTTGCCCAACTGATTTGCAATGGCTTCATTGACTTTATCGGCTCCGAATTTTTCTAAGCAACGGCTCCAAAATTGATACAGTAAATGGGCGTCTCCCATGGCTCGGTGGCGTTGGCTCACTTGTAGAGCGTGTACGTCAATCAAGGTGTCCAAGTTGTGGCGTTTTTGTTCAGGAAACAAATACCTCGATAGCTTCACGGTACAGATCACTTTGGGTTTGAAGTCCAAGCCGACTCGTTTGAAGGCGGCTTTTAAAAACCCATGATCAAAACGAGCGTTGTGTGCGATGAACAATTTTCCCTCTAACTGTTCAAACAGTTTTTTTGCCTCCTCTTCAAAGGGCACTTGATCCATGACCATTTCTGGTGTGATACCGGTCAGAGATTGAATGAAAACAGGAATGGCGCATTGAGGATTGATCAAGCGCTCATAGCCCATCAGGCCCTCGGGGGAGAGGGTGAGGACCGCCACTTCAGTGATCCGGTCGCGATCAAAGTGAGAACCCGTGGTTTCAAGGTCTACAAACGCCAAGGGCATGTTCGTCATGGGTTTATATCCAGGTGCTAAAGAGGGGGTCGGGTTAAAAAAGGAAGCGATCTTGATGGAAGTTTAACGCGAGCAAAGACTGCGCGCTGACAAGAAGCCCAAAGGATCGGTTTTTTGACGGGTATGGGTTCAAGGCAACCCTAGACTAGACAAGGCACCCGTGCGGTGGGATGGCTGCACAAATCAATTGCGGCATTTTCAGCCGCTTTGTCCAAGGCCTGTGTTTGGGTTCACTGGTCAAGTTTGGCGCCAGAGATCTTCACCTTTTGAGCGCCGAGTTCACGATCGATTTTCATGAAGGCGCCAAATTGTTCGGGCGTGTCTCCAACTGCCTCAAAACCCAAGGGCTGAAGGTATTTGGCTTTGAAGTCGTTGGTGTTGACAATCAGGCTGATTTCTTTGGACAAGCGTTGCGTGATGTCGTTGGGGGTGGCTTTGGGCGCCACAACGCCAAAATAATAAGAGGCATCGAAATTGGGATACCCAACCTCCGTAAATGTAGGGACTTTGGGGGCGGCGGGTTGGCGCGCTTTGCCAGAAATGGCCAAGGGTTTGACTTTTCCCGCGTCCAAGAAACTGGCAACACCACCCGTCACGGCGAACATGGCGTCGATTCTGCCAGCCATCAATTCTTGAACCGCTGCGGGCAGTCCCTTAAAGGCGATGTGCTCCATTTGCAGGCCGTGTGTGTTGTTAAACCAAGCTGAGGCCAAATGATTCACCCCGCCAGCACCAATGGAGGCGTAGTTCAACTTGCCCGGACGCGCCTTCACATGTTCAATGAACTCGTTGACCGTGTTGGCTGGGAAATCGGCGCGAGTGACCAACATCAAGTGTCCAATGGCCAGTTTACCAATGGGTGCAAAGTCTTTGGCGGGGTCATAGGGAATTTTGGGATACAGACTTTGGTTCAAGCTAAAGGCCCCGTCAGAGGCGACCAAGAGGGTGTAGCCGTCGCTCGCACTTTTGGCCACAAAGTCAGCCCCGATGATTTCATTGGCGCCTGGCTTGTTGTCCACGACCACGGGCTGCGTGAGGGTGTCCCCCAACTTTTGAGCGATGGCTCTGACCATCACGTCCGCTGGCCCCCCAGCTGCAAAGGGAATCACGATTTTGATGGGCTTGTTGGGGTAGGTTTGGGCCCAGCTCATGGGCGACACAAGCGTCAGCATGATCCCAAGTGTCAAAGTGGACCTTTTGATCCAGTGGGTGAAGGGCAGGCCGTGCATTTGGATTTCTCGCCTTGAAGTGGGTGTTGAGGTGAATCTTAGACTGGGCTGGTCACAAGTCTATTAGGGAAACGACGAAGCGAGGCTTTGTGCCCCAAGCGGTTCATGGGCTTTGAAAATGACGTTTAGATGAAACAGGTTGGCAAATTAGATCACCCACCCAAGGGTTTTCCATATGAGGGATATTAAAATCTCGCGTGGAACAGGTTTATCATTTTTTATCAACAAAATCAATATGGAGTTTTCTGCTATGTCTTTCCAAAAAACAATTCTTGCGCTTGCTTTGAGTGCTACTTTCGGCGCAATGGCTCAAACTGCTCCTGCTCCTGCGCCCGAGTCAACGCTCAGTTTTAACCTTGGTGTGTTCAGTGAATACCGCTACCGTGGAATCTCTCAATCTGCCAAGAAGCCTGCATTGCAGGGCGGATTTGACTATGCAGACAAAAGTGGAGCGTACATCGGTTCATGGGCATCAAGCATCACTTGGATCAAAGACTCAGA
>CANJNC010000021.1 GCA_947475685.1 Comamonadaceae bacterium
CCTGCCATCTTTCGCATGATGGATGGGCCTTGGGGGAAGTCAATCATATAACTTCTTTTAAGCAAATCTACCGAATTTTTCACTCTTGCGTGAGAAACTACAGCGCATTGCCAAGGTTTTTTAAGTCAAGCAACGGATCCTTTAGGCTTTTGTATCCTCTAATTACGAACGCTAAAATCGGTCTTGGCAGCCTCCAATTGAATGAGGCCCTTGGCTTAAGAGCGCTTTTGGATCCCCGCAAAAAAACGCCTTTGAACTGGAAAATACCCGATGAAATGAACTTTTTGGGTTTAATTTCATACAATCTACTCGCGCCGCTGCAAAACAATCTTTTGCAGCATGAACTGCATTTGCCAGGTTTACCCATGACTAGATATATTCGAATTGCCTTTTACTTTTTTTGCCTTAGCGCATTCAACTCAATTGCGGCGGACTACCCCAGCAAAACCATCAAATTGGTTGTCCCCGTTGCACCTGGGGGACCCAACGACATATTTGCACGCACCCTTGCGCCCAAGCTTTCACTAAGCCTGGGTCAGCCAGTTGTGATTGAAAACATTGCGGGTGCCGGTGGCAATCAAGCAACGGCCATGATCTTGCGTTTGCCCCAGGACGGACACACCTTGCTTTTGCATGGATTGGCTTATGCGGTCAATCCGTCGATTTTTGGCACTTCCTCGCCTTATTCGATCGAGGACTATGTGGCCGTGTCAATGGTTGGCAAAGGCCCCCTCATTTTCGTTGCCCACCCCACACTTGGACCCAAGTCAGTGCGTGAGTTGATTGCTCTTGCCAAAGACAAGCCTGATGCGCTCTCCTACGCTTCAGGCGGCACAGGCACCTCGCCGCACTTGGCGGCTGAACTCTTTAAAAGCATCTCGAATACCAAAATCATGCATATCCCCTACAAAGGAACCGGCGCATTCATGCCTGATTTGCTGGCTGGCAGAGTTCCCTTGGCATTCGTGAGCCCCTTGGTCGTTAAACCCTATGTACAGTCTGGACAACTTTTGGCCCTTGGGGTGACGTCAGACAAACGCAGCAAAGGGTGGGATGCACCTACGATCTCTGAAGCAGGTCTTACAAGCTATGCTTTTGACGCGTGGTACACCATCCTCACCCCTGCCAAAACACCCTCAGAGGTTGTTAGCCGCTTGAACAAAGTCATAGAAGAGGCCCTCACCGCTGCCGATGTCCAAGAAAAATGGGCGAGCTTAGGGGTTGAGTTGATGCCAGGAACCTCCAAAGAGGCCACCTCTTATGTGAGCTCGGAATATCACAAGTGGGTCAAAGTCGTCAAAGACGCCAACATCAAACCTGAGTGATGTCGCGTTTACCCTTGGTCAACTTGAAAGTCGAGCCGGACACTTTTGCGTGAATCACGCGAAACGCAACACCACCTGCAGACTGCACAGCCCTTTAATATTTGAGTGATCAATGGTCATTTTGTTCACCCAATGGGGCAGTGAGCGATCTGTGGCGTCGTAAATTTGGCTGATTTAGGGCGCTTTTATCCGTCAAATCATCTTGCCAGCCATCCATGCTTTTAAAAAGAATTGATTAATTCCTTGCTATTTTAAGAAAACACCTTACATTTAGCACTCGAGAGAGTTGAGTGCTAATTTCAAACAACTCTCATCCCCGTGAGCATTAGTAGTCATTTTGGCGTTTTGTTTGCATAACTGACCCATCAACTGGAGTTGCAATGAAACTGCGCCCCCTACACGACCGAGTGATTGTTAAACGAATTGACAGCGAAACTAAAACCTTATCTGGAATCGTCATACCTGATTCAGCAGCTGAGAAACCCGACCAAGGAGAAATACTGGCTGTTGGAGTGGGTAAAAAAAATGACAAAGGCGTACTGAGTCCCCTTGATGTCAAGGTTGGAGACCGTGTCTTGTTTGGCAAGTACAGCGGACAGACCGTCAAAGTCGACGGAGAAGAGCTTCTTGTCATGAAAGAAGAAGATCTTTTTGCAGTCGTACAAAAGTAAGCACGCGCCAATTCGTGGTTGTTCAGTCAAAGACTGAACGCCTCTCATATTTAAATTTAAGGACCTATCAACATGTCAGCAAAAGATGTAATTTTTGGCGGTGATGCACGCGCCCGTATGGTTGAGGGTGTAAATATCCTTGCCAATGCAGTTAAAGTGACCCTGGGCCCCAAAGGGCGCAATGTGGTGCTTGAGCGCTCTTATGGAGCCCCTACGGTGACAAAGGATGGCGTATCGGTTGCCAAAGAGATCGAATTAAAAGATCGACTCCAAAACATGGGTGCACAAATGGTCAAAGAGGTTGCCTCTAAGACTTCAGATATTGCTGGGGACGGTACAACGACCGCGACAGTTTTGGCACAGGCCATTGTTCATGAAGGCATGAAATACGTGGCGGCAGGCATGAATCCCATGGATTTAAAACGTGGCATTGACAAAGCTGTTGCAGCTTTGGTGGAGCAATTGAAAAAAGCTTCAAAGGCCACAACAACCACCAAAGAAATCGCTCAGGTTGGCTCCATATCAGCCAACAGCGATGAGACCATCGGTAAGATCATTGCCGATGCAATGGACAAAGTGGGTAAAGAGGGCGTGATCACCGTTGAAGATGGAAAATCGTTGGAAAGCGAACTGGAAGTGGTTGAGGGCATGCAATTTGACAGGGGCTATCTGTCTCCCTACTTCATTAACAATCCTGAAAAACAAATCGCTTTATTAGAGAATCCTTTTGTTTTATTGTTTGATAAAAAAATCAGCAACATCAGAGATATTCTTCCACTGCTCGAGTTGGTCGCAAAAGCGGGTCGACCCTTGTTGATTGTTTGTGAAGATGTCGAGGGCGAAGCACTCGCAACGCTCGTGGTCAACTCAATTCGAGGCATCTTAAAAGTGGTTGCCGTCAAGGCTCCAGGCTTTGGGGATCGTCGCAAAGCGATGCTTGAAGATATTGCTATTTTGACCGGTGGCAAAGTGGTTGCTGAGGAAATTGGGTTGACGTTGGAGAAAACAACTTTAGCCGACCTTGGCTCAGCCAAACGCATCGAGATTGGCAAAGAAAACACCATCATCATCGATGGTGCAGGCGGTTCAGCAGAAATTGAAGCCCGAGTCAAACAAATTCGAGTCCAAATTGATGAAGCGACCAGCGACTATGACCGTGAAAAATTACAAGAACGTGTCGCCAAATTGGCTGGCGGAGTTGCCCTGATCAAGGTTGGCGCTGCGACTGAAGTTGAGATGAAGGAGAAGAAAGCGCGCGTTGAGGACGCGCTTCACGCAACCCGCGCCGCTGTAGAAGAAGGCATTGTGGCTGGTGGAGGTGTCGCATACTTAAGAGCCAGACAAGCAGTGGGTGTTCTTAAAGGCGATAACGCTGACCAAGATGCTGGCATTAAACTTGTCATGAAAGCAATCGAGTCTCCTCTGCGTGAAATTGTTTACAACGCCGGTGGCGAAGCCTCTGTGGTGGTGAATGCTGTCCTCAACGGCAAAGGCAACTATGGCTTCAATGCGGCCAATGACACCTATGGTGACATGATTGAGATGGGCATCTTGGATCCCACTAAAGTGACTCGAACAGCCCTTCAAAATGCGGCTTCAGTGGCCTCATTGATGTTGACAACCGAAGGCATGGTTGCTGACGCCCCGAAGGCTGATGCAGCTGGCGCAGGTGGCATGCCAGGTGGTGGCATGGGTGGCATGGGTGACATGGGAATGTAATGACCCCTCCCGCCTTTTCAAGTTAAGTGCTGCCCATTGGCTAAAAATTAAGCCAATGGGCACCATTTCACCCCTCCCCTAGATAAGCTACTCCTCTTAAGCGCAGCCCACAGACTTTGATCGCAAGGACCTTGTTCTTGGCGCAAAGCGCAAAAATACTTAGATACGCGTCGCAATGGACATGAGTTCAATGAAGCTTTTCCATACAAGTCCTTCACGCTCGAAAATAGAATTTGCTATCATCCGCTAATGCAAAGCTCAGCTTGGCGCAAGACCTTTGATTTAGAAACCCGCATATAAAGCGTCAGTTGCCCACTCACGGCGGGCAAACAGCGAATCTTAAAGAGTCAAACTTAGGAGGTAGTGCTTATGAAATTTTGGATTCTTATTGTCTATATGGCATTTTCTATAAATGCCCAATTTGTAAGCGCCCAAACTCCCAAGATTGAGTCGAGCCAGTTGACCTCAAAAAACAGCCAAGCTTTACAGCAGGCTCAAAATGCAGTGGTTCAAATTAGAAGCTTCGCGATTGACGAGGCGCCCTCGGCGAAAACCCTTGGTCAAGAGCGCCAAGGAACGGGCATCGTCATCAGATCAGACGGTTTGATTCTCACAATAGGTTATCTTATTTTAGAAACCAAGCAAATTGAGATTCGCACCTACCAAAACAAAAACTACCCTGCACGGGTGGTGGCTTATGACCAAGCAACTGGATTTGGTTTAATCAAACCATTGATCCCGTTTGAAGGCATTGAACCTGTTAAATTTGGTAAAAGCAGAGATCAAAAAATTGATGACTTGCTTTGGATTGGCTCTTCAGGGGAAACCATCTTTTTGAGTCCTACTGCTCTCAAAGACATCCGTTCATTTACGGGCTTTTGGGAGTATCACCTGGATAAAGCCATCTATACAAGCCCACCAGTGGTCAACCACTCCGGTGCGGGCTTATTTAACCTGCAAGGCGAATTGATTGGGATAGGAAGTCTTTTTATGCAAGACATCATGCCCCCTGATCATCCTTACAGTTTGGTTGGCAATATGTTTGTCCCAACTGAGATCCTTGAACCCATTTTTACGGAAATGCTCCAAAACGGTGTTGGCCCCAACAGCATCAGGCCCTGGCTTGGTATCAATTCGGTGGAGAGACAAGGACGCATTCAAATTATTCGCGTCACACCAGACAGTCCAGCCGATCTCGCGGGCCTCAGGCCTGGTCACTGGCTGCTAGGCTTGAACGGACAAACCATTGAGAACTTGGCAACTTTTTACAAAAAAATATGGGCCTTGTCTATGAGTGCAGGAAATCTAAAGATCACTGTATTTGATGGACAACAAATCAAACCCATCTCTGTTCCTTTAGTTGATCGATCAGCAAGCATAAAAAAACCACCTGGCATTTAGATTGGGGGGCAAGTAGACATAGGTAAAAGCCAAGAAGTCGCATCACTTACCGGCCTGAGACGCATAGGTTCAACAACGAATAGATTGCTTTTAAAAATTCAATTGAATCTAACCCCTATCGCCTTTGGTGAGGACTTGGAGCTGATTTACAATTTTTTATCAAATTAACGATGAAAATCATATCTAATAATTTCACCTTATGATTTATCAAGGATATTTTATTATTTTTTGCGATCCATCAATTCTAAAACATTGAACATTTAATAAAATCAAGGCATAACGAATGGCAATCAATTTGAAACTTTTAGGAAGAAACAACTTAGCTTATGCAATTTTCTTCATCAGTTTTCTTCAAATCACTGCAGCATATTCTGAGCCTATTCTTAAGTGTGAGGTGAACTACGCGGGGAAAAAAGAAATACTGACAACCGGTATTACCCATGATCCATATAAAGTAGAGCCCTTTAATATTTCTGACCGCTTTTATTTCAAGATGGTTCTTACAGCCAAAGAAGACAAGCTCTATAGGGTGATCCTTTACGTATACTCGGCCAATAAAGTTCGTCCGACTTTATTACAGGAAGCGAAATTCTTTGCGCCCTACCAAATGACAACTGAACCATACTTATTAACTGGAGAGCAGAAAATATACTCGCTTCCAAAAGAAAGAGAGCTCATTTACAGTTGTTGGCTTGGAGGGGTCACAAAATGAAATTATTGAATGTTCTTTTTCTTTTTTCTTTATTATTTTTCATCACTAAATCCTCTTCCTTAGAATCTGTTAGTTTTATATTTTCTGGCGATACAGTTTTAGACGATGAAGTAGGCGAAGAAATAGCGAAAGGAAACGATCCGTTTATTGCATTCAATACCTATTTTTCTAATGCAGACATACGTATTACAAATTTGGAATGTGTAATTGCTACGCTAGGAGATCCGGTTGATAAATTTTATACATTTCGCGCTCATCCTCGAGTCATTCCAATTTTGAAACGACACTTTGATGCAGTTGCATTAGCAAATAACCATTCAGGGGATTATGGGCCAATCGCTTTTACACAGATGTTAGAACTACTTAGCAAGGCTGAATTGAAACAAGTAGGAGGTGGACACAATTTAGCCCAAGCCCACAAGCCACTCATATTTATTCGTCGAGGAATTCGTATTGCTGTACTCAGCTACAATGAATTTCACCCCCGTAGTTTTGAAGCTGGTTACGACCACGCTGGTGTCGCCTGGAGCGAAGATGAACAAGTAGTTGCAGATATTCAAGATGCAAGGCGTCATCATTTGGCTGATGTCGTTATCCCAATTATGCACTGGGGTTGGGAAAATGAGCTTAAAGCCAATCCTCGCCAAAAGCAATTGGCCCGACTCATGATCGACGCTGGTGCAGACGCAGTGATTGGCGGACACCCACACGTCACGCAGGAAGTGGACATCTATCTTGGCAAACCTATCATTTACAGTGTTGGAAATTTTGTAATGAAAGAAGTAGACAACGACAATCAAAAAAAAGGCTGGGTGGTTAAATTAGATTTAGATCGCTCTGGCGTTCTTCAACTAGGCAGCAAAGGTGTCAAGATCAATGCAAATGGAATACCCAGTATAGATCATCTTTTTAGTGGACCTTGCTGGGCACGTGGTCAAGAAAAGGCTTTAAATTGCTTTTAAAAAAATTACGCCTCACTTGACATTCACAACTTTCATCTTCTACAAATCTTAAGTCAAGACTTGTCTGAATTGTCATAATACGGGGCTTAGATTCTTTGTTCGGTTGCCTAAATGAGCGATTATTGACAATTGCCATTGTGAAATCCCTCGCGCTGCACCTTATAATAATTTGCATGACTTCCCCTGCCCTGGGGGGAGAACGAACACCAGACATTTAGGGAGAATTCGATGCTTCGCAAAACTTCAGTTTCTGCACTTATAGCCTGTGCGAGTGCGTTCGCAAGCCTACCATCCTTGGCACAATCCACACCGGAGATCACACTTACACGCCTAGACTGTGGCACGCAAGTCCTCAATGACATTAGCGGCCGCTATACCGATACGTTCGCTTACGCGGGTCAAAAACTTCCTTTCACCTTCAGCTGCTACCTCATAAAGCATGGCGAGGACTACATGCTCTGGGACACTGGTCACTCGATGAGTGCCGGCCCGCCAGCCCCCAAGGTCAGTATCATCGACCAATTGGCGCAACTCAAACTCAAACCTGAGCAGATCAAGTTCATCGGCATTAGCCACTTCCATGCCGACCATACTGGACAACTGCCCTCCTTTCCTGGTTCAACCTTGATGATCGGCAAGGGCGACTGGGATGGCATCAATGCCACGCCTGCGATGGGAGGCGCAAATGTTGCAGCCTTCGGGCACTGGATGAAAGGTGGCGCAAAGATGGAAGTTCTTAGCGGTGACAAGGATGTGTTTGGCGATGGTTCGGTGGTCATCATGCGCACACCTGGTCACACGCCTGGCCACAACAGCTTGATGGTACGACTAAAGGATGCCGGCAATTTCCTACTGACCGGCGACCTTGCACACTTCCACGAAAATTTCGACAACAATGGTGTGCCGGCCTTTAACTTCCATCGCGGCGACACCCTCGCTTCCCTTGATCGATTCAAGAAAGCTGCGGCCAACCTCAAGGCGACTATCGTGATCCAGCACGATCCACGCGACATTGGCAAACTGCCAGCGTTCCCCATAGCTGCCAAGTAGCCGCAATCATACTTTCACAAGCCCTCTGTCAAACCGATTAAACCCGTTTCAACGCAACTGATACGGCCATCAATTACAGATTATTTAAAGTTTAACCTTGCCCATGTCACCAAAACCGTTTGACATCAAACATCAAAACTAACCCAAGATCCCATTGAAGGCGCTGAGGTGGGCCACTGAGCAGCAGTTGAAATCTTTTGTTGACGGTTTGTGTTGATCAAAAAATTCACTGCACGTATCACACCCGCATGGGTAATCCAAATCAATTCGGCCTCATTTTTAGAGCATGCGTGATCCATCGCATCAGAAACACGGTCAATCACGTCTTGCGTACTTTCCTCACCACCAAAGCGGTAGTTAGAAAAGTCAGCTATCCAAGCTTCAAATTCGCTCTTAGGAATATCATTCCAAGCACGCATCTCCCATTTTCCAAAATTCATTTCTCGCAAACGGACATCAACGCTTGGATTTTGAAGATCAGGGCGGATTTTTTTAAGAGAAGTTGCCAATTGAAATGCTCGCATTGATGGAGAGGTCCATATTGCACAAGCTTGGGATGGATACTTTGAAAAATTTTCAGCAGCCACAGTCGTATCCAGTTGATCAAACGGTACATCGCTTATACCGTAGCAAATACCTGTTTCCACTAAAACTCGAGCATGTCTAAGGAGCCAAAGCTTCATTGAAAACCCAAGGCGAAAACCGCACCCAGATAAAAACCGATTTCAGACAATTGCTGCGTGGCACCTAAACCATCTCCCGTGAAACCTTGTAATCGTTTGTTTAAGCGCCAAGCCATCCACAAGGCAGCAACCATCGCCCCTATTGCCCCGGCACACAATACAACAACTGGGACTAAGTAAGATGTCAAAATCATAGCAACTATCCACCAAACAGCCCCAACCAATACACCCTTATTGGAAATACTTTCGGCCAAAGGCTTAGACTTAGATTGCTCTGTATTGCCTACATGCTCCATGGTGCGAATTAAGAACAATGGGGTGAATCTGGAGGTGACATGGGCTATAAAAAGACCCATCAACGCCCAACTGGTTTGAGCTTGACTGAGCAACACCAGTAAGCTCACTTTACAGAAAATGACCAATATGAGAGCAATAGCGCCATATGTACCAATGCGAGAGTCTTTCATGATTTCAAGGACTTTCTCTCGCGTAAATCCTCCACCTAATCCGTCTGCTGTGTCTGCCAAACCATCTTCGTGAAAGGCACCGGTTAAGAGGACGCTAAAGACCGTGCTCAAAACAACGGCAACCCACACACTCGCAGCTTGAGCGGGTAAAGCCCATAACCCGGCTGCAAAGACCCCAGCGCTTAGTGCGCCAACAACCCAACCAACGCCTGGAAAGTGCGCAGCACTTTCACGCAACATGGCTGGCGAGTAGCCCACCCATTGTGCCACCTCACCCGTGATGGGTATACGAGTGAAGAACTGGATTGCCAGCAAATAGTTACGAAGGAATTGCTTCATGGTGTCGGTCTAAGCCTGAGCTCACAATGCCCTTTCGTCTTGTGCCTGACGAGAAACACCCGCCGATTCAAAACTTGCCATTTCACCAATGACGCGGCACGCCGAGACCATCAATGGCCAAGCCAACGCAGCCCCAGAGCCTTCACCCAAACGCAAGCCAAGATCGAGTAGCGGATCAACCCGCATGTGAGCCAACATGAGTGCATGACCTCGCTCACCAGAGCGGTGAGCAAATACACACCGCTCAAGAACCGCTGGTTGCATTGCGGTTGCAACCAATACAGCAGAGCTGGCAATGAACCCATCCACCACAATCACCCTGTTTTCTAAAGCAGCTTGAAGAACTGCACCGACCATGGTCGCGATTTCAAATCCTCCGAGAGCTGCTAGAGCATCTAAAGGTGAAATGGCATCTGCGTTTTTACGAAGTACCGTGCGCAAGACTGAGATTTTCCTCTGAACTGCATCTGCATCCAGGCCAGTTCCCGCTCCAGTGCAATCAACGATGTCAAGACCCGTTAAACGACTCATTAGTAAAGATGCCGCTGAAGTGTTCCCGATGCCCATTTCACCAAGCAAGAGTGCATTACCGGGTAGGCCCTGCACCAAGTGAAGACCATTGGAAAGCGCTTGCTCACACTGCGTCTTTGTCATCGCGGGTCCTTCAGTCGCATCTGCAGTTCCAAGGGCAATTTTACGAATGAGCAATCCCGCACGAGGTTCGAAATCATGACACACCCCGCAATCAACAACCGTCAAACCAATGCCGTGTTGACGAGCAAGAACACTGACAGCGGCACCTCCAGACAAAAAGTTTTCAACCATTTGCCAGGTCACATCACTTGGAAAGGCAGAAATACCGCGAGCAACCAAGCCATGATCCCCAGCAAACACCACCAGCTGTGGTTCAAGAAGTTCAGGTTTCTCCGTATTCAAAATCAATCCGATATTTATAGCTAAAAACTCCAATCGGCCCAAAGATCCCTGAGGCTTGGTTTTGTTATCCAATTTGAACTGTAGGCGTTGCCCCAGCTCGGATCGATTCAAGTTGTCAATTTTTGGTAATTGAAAAAGCATATTCAGTCCTATTTACTGAGTTTGATTAGAACATCGCCAGAGCTGAACTGACTGACAATGCATAGACTTGCGCTGCTTTCTGTTAAGAATACAACTTCGTGAACCGGTATCGGAGCGGGCGAAAACAACCTTGTCCTTTTCCTGAAATCTTCTTCAATGATCGCAGTGGCGTTGTATAAAAGCGCAGGAATGATTCGTATTGGGTAAACGAGACGAAGACAGTGCAGCTTGTGTTTGTCCCTAAAGGGATCCTACCCGACGTCCTGTTGAGGTGCGAAATATCTGACATCACGATAATACTTACATTAAAATTTTAATACAAATCAACACTTCAAAACAAATTACAAAAATTCATCTGTAGGTGCGAACGAAATCAACGCATAGACCCATTTTTTGTAAAAAATTCGGTGATCAAACTAAATGTCTCAGGTTTTTCACTCAACACACCATGCAAGGTCTTGGGGATGATGTGGACTTCTGAATTCTTTATTTTTCTTGCCATCTCAATGGTGTGTGCACTTGGCGTGATCATATCGTCCTCTCCGCAAATGAGAAGAGTCGGCACTTCTATTTTGTGCAACAAGTCCGCAGTATCGTGGTGAATCAGGGCATGCCCCATATTGGCAAAGCCTTCAATCGGTCGATGAACGTTGATCAGGGCATCCTCTGCTTTTTGTATCAGTTGAGGGTTCTTATCGTAAAAATCAGCCGTATAAAAGTAAGTCAATTCCCCTGGAAACAGCGCTTCATAGCCGCATTTTCTGGCAGTCGCTATCCACCAAGTCACCATTTTTTTAGCTCTCGCGTCTAAGCGCGATGTGGTCGACGTCATGGCCAGGCATTGAACGCGATTGGGCTGCTTAAGGGTCACCCATTGTGCAATGGAGCCACCCATTGATTTTCCCAGAATTCGTGCTTTATCAATATTAAGATGATCCATCAGTCCCAACACATCATCGGCCAACATGGGGGTGGTATAGGGATAGTCTGGAACGTCACTTCCAGCGATGCCTCGGTTATCAAATGCAAGGACTTTATAGGACTTGGAGAGTTCAAGCAACATATTGCCCCATGATTGCCAGTTTGAACTGGCGTATCCACCAATGAGGACCAACCAATCTCCTGAACCTTGAACTGTATAGCTTAAATTCACTCCGTTTACATTAGCAATGCTCATAGCAATTTTCCTAAAAAAGTGTATTGTTCATTATGCTTGAGAATTAAAACCATCAGCATCTTTAAGCGAGATTAAAAAGATAACTCTGTCGGAAAAATCCAGTTTTTGTGCTTAATAGGAATGTTTTTCTCAGATACAAACATTAAATTGCAAGGCAGTGAATTTGAATGCACTTTTAATCATCCTAAATTTGTATGAATTGGTTCTTATAAAACATTCTTCAATTTATCTGTTGGTCTACCCTTGGGGCTCAAGACGGCAAGCCTCAGTTTAAATAGCGCAGACGGATTGATAAATTTATTTAAAATAACCTTAAAAACATTGATTTTATTGAGCTAAGATTAAAGAATGCAATTTCAAATGGACTTGATCAACTAAGAAATGAGGCAGAAGAATTGTCAAATAAAGTCATCGCAAAATACTTTCTAAAGCATGGATGCGCAGTTGTTTTAACCTTGTTAGCCAACTTGGCCGTAGTTCATGCACAAATAAATTCTAAAAATCCAAGGCCATCAAAAATGATGGCGCTCGTGACAGAGGGATTATTCACCATGGGCTCTAATGCAGGTCCTGACGATGAAAAACCTGAACATGCGATTTTTGTCAAATCTTTTTATCTTGATATTCTTCCTGTAAGCAATGCTGATTTTGCGTTATTTCTCAACGATAAAGGTCTACAAAATCAGAAAGGTGAAAGCTTTTATGATGACGACGACCAAGACGCCAGAATCCATCAGCTTGGTTCAAAGTGGCTAGCTGATCTTGGTTATGCATCACATCCAGTCAATGAAGTGAGTTGGGTGGGTGCGCGCGATTTCTGTGCTTGGCTCAAAAAGCGTTTGCCCACTGAGGCAGAATGGGAAAAAGCTGCGCGTGGTATGGATGGTCGCAAATACCCATGGGGCAATGCAGCGCCAAATTCAAAACTAGCTCATTTTGGAGCGCCCTTTAACTCATCTGCACCAGCTGATGCATTTCCAGACGGGGCAAGCCCTTATGGAATATTAGACATGGCCGGAAATCAATGGGAGTGGGTATCGAGCGTCTATCTACCCTATCCCTATAAAGCCGATGAAGGCAGAGAAAACCAAAATACCGGACCGATTCGTTCAACTCGTGGGGGTGGGCATGATTCAAGTGCACAGGAAATCACCACCACACAACGAGGAAAATATTTATCTCGTAGCCCCAAAGCTGGCCACCACAATATTGGCTTTCGTTGCGCAAGCACGAATAAACCCGAACGATTGAATTGAGACCCAATGCTCAGCATTTTTCTGGAATTTGAAGATCGCCTGGAAAATATCTTGCAAATTAGGTAAAAATGGCAATGGCGATATCGATCATTAGGTTATAAGATGTTAACTGAAAGATCATTATTGAACAATAAGATCACTACCAATGAAATTTATATGATTTAATAAAAATCATTTTTTTGAACGAACAATACCCTTTTTTATTTCAGCTAACGAGGAGTAAAGCACGATGGAACAAACACTTCAAGAGTTTTTAGGTATTGCGTGGCCTGATCGAACTCGCAAACCAAGAACAAAGGGTTTGACAATGGTCATGGATAACGGTTGGCCCGTATCTTTTGTAGAAGGAATGATGGATCAATATGGGGAGTATCTTGACGTGGTCAAGATATGGGATCCTCACCTTCGTGCACCAGAGAAAGAGGTTAGGCGCAAGATAGATGTTTACTTAAAGCACAATGTCCGTGTTCAGCCAGGTGGCATCTTTATGGAGGTTGCTCGACTCCAAGGTAAGGAACATGAAGTGATGCCTCGTTTAGCAGACTTAGGTTGTAACGTAATTGAGGTATCCTTTACGGCTACAAATGCTGAAAGAAATATGGCCAAAGAGGCTGAATTCATTGGACAAGCAAGGAAACTTGGGTTTGCCGTGTTTGGCGAAGTTGGTAAGAAATTTCACGAAAACGATGCAACTCGTAAAAGCAATACCGAAATCGACGAAGAAGCTACGATAAAAGAATTTAAAGCTCTTTTCGATGCAGGTTGTGAAAAGGTCTATTGGGAAGGTCATCTGCTGCGATATGTAATGGGTGAAGACCCAGAACGTTTACTTGCATCTAGAGCTTCTGGCACCCAACAAGTTCTGAGAGTAGCCAACGAAATTGGTGTCGATAAGATTATGTTTGAAGTCTCATCTCTAAGACCTGTACTTAATCGAAGAGTTCTTCAGTTCTGGCTAATGACCTTGTTCGGTACAGAGGTAAATATTGGGAATGCAAGACTAGAAGAACTTGGTTATTTAGAATCTCTTCGCTCAGGAAGTCATCCCATACACGGATTTGGCCAAGCCGGAGACTATCCATGGATTCGAGCTTTTGAAGATGGTAAGGCAGACCAAGCTTGGTGGAGTGAAGCGTTGAAATTCTAAGAATTTGAAAACCCTTACTTCATGAAGAATTTAAAGGAGCGAGGCATGAAAATCAGGTTATTTTTCGGGCTTGTAAGTTATTTTGTAACTATCCAAATTGCTACAGCACAGGGGCAAGACTATCCTGTTAAACCGATCACCATGATCGTTCCCTTTACTCCGGGCGGGGGGACTGACATTATGGCTCGTCTCGTAGCAGACAAGCTTGGACGGGCACTGGGACAATCTATTTTGGTTGATAACAAAGCTGGCGCAGGAGGTACGATCGGCACTGAATTAGCTGCCAGAGCCGAACCCAACGGGTACACACTGATGATGGGTTCAGTAAGTACGATCAGCATCAATCCAAGCTTATATAAAAAATTGAGTATCAACCCAATCAAAGACTTAGCTCCCGTTGGACTTTTCGCTTCAACGCCAAGCGTCATTGCTGTGCCCAACAGCTTACCTGTCAACAACCTAGAGGAACTTATCATCTATGCCAAGGCAAACCCAGGAAAGATCAATTTTGGATCTGCAGGAAGTGGAACCTCACATCACTTGGCAGGTGAACTATTTAAACAACAAGCAGGTATTGAAGCGCAACACATTCCATATAAAGGCTCTGCACCTGCTTTAATGGGTTTAATGAGAGGAGATGTACAAATACTGATTGCGAATATACCTTCCCTAAAGCCAGCAATTGAAGCAAAGCAGATTAAACCACTAGCAATAACAAGCCTAGAAAGATCCTCTCAGTTTCCTGACTATAAAACAGCAAATGAGTCAGGTTTAGCAGGTTTCGAGGTCATTGTTTGGTATGGAATATTTGCACCTATAGGCACACCAGAAATAATAATAAATAAACTAAATAGTGAGATTAGAAAAATAACAACTATGACTGATGTACGGAAAAAACTCATCGAGGAAGGTGCAGATGCAATCTATGCAACTCCACGGGAATTTGGACAAAGAATTCAACGCGACTACGAAATATGGAAAAAAGTTGTTGAGAGTTCTGGAGCTAAGGCTGATTAAAAAAGTAAAAAAATGAACCGAATTTATTAAGAAATTATGCGAGTTAATTTATCAAAAACAATATCAGAAATTTCAATTTTATTTAACTGCAAATTTTCCCTTCTTTGCAACAAAGAACGTTCATAAGGAACTCGAACTGGAACAGATGGATTAATTGGCTTTGTTGAACGAACGTATTTTGCATAGTTTGAAACTTGCAACTTAAATTCATCAATAGAGGATAGTAAATTAGGACTAAAGAGAATGATAAAAAAACCTCCATCATGTGCAGATTTTGTATCTGTATCGTGACCTGCAAGTATTCCTAGAATTTGAGCCGCCATAGCTAATCCTGACCCACGATGACCACCCCAAACAGTAAGTGCGCCTTGTAACGCTGCAGCAGGATTATTTGTAGGAATCCCATACTGATCAAAAGCCATTCCATCATCAAGCGTTTCACCCTTTCGGGATTTTAAAATTACCTCACCTAGCATCATATTTGAAGTCCCAATATCCCAAATAATTGGATCATCTAATGAAGGAAATGCAATTGCAAAAGGATTGGTACTAAATCGTCCCTCCACCCCACCATATGGTGCAACATGTGGTAATCCACTTCCAGCCATTAGCCCAATTAAATTTTCTTTAGCCGCCATTTCAAGATAATACGAGAACATTCCAGTAAGCCAAGTTTTTGAACCACCCACCACAGAAAAACCATGAGATTTAGCTTTTTGGATCGCAATTTCAATTGCTTTTAAAGCAACAATGTAACCAGCAACTTCGCCACCATCAATTTTTGCGGAAATTGAACTTTCATTAATTATTTGAATAGGCCTACGTTGTTGATTTAGACTATTAATCCGCTCAATGAGAGTAATCACCCTAGGTACACCAGCAAAATGCAAACCTCTAAGTTCACTGTCTATCAAGTGATCAGCAATAATAATTGACTCATCGAAATTGTAAGGAGTAGTCATGATAGATTTAACAATTAAATCGTGAGCTTGTTTGATATTCAAAAACATTAGGAAACTTTCAAAAAAGAGGAAACCGATTACAAAATAGGGTTTACTAGTATTCATCAAGAAAATAAAACATGATAAGTTATAGCTATGTATATATGTTTAATTTATAAGAAATGAATCAATATTTTAAACCTTTACCAGTCATTGATGATACAAGTTCACCATTTTGGAAAGCCGCAAAAAATAAAATACTACAACTTCCAAAATGCAGTGCATGCAATGAAATAAGAATACAGTTTGAACGGTGGTGTCCAAATTGCAGTAGCGAAAGATTTATTTGGGAAAAATTATCAGGTGAAGGTATTGTGTGGTCGCATTGTATTTTTTACAAAAAATATTTTAATGAATTTGAAAAGGAAATTCCATACAATGTCGTTTTAATAAAACTCAAAGAGGGTCCTAAAATAATAAGTAATTTAATAGATATAGAAAGTAAATATATAAGAGTAGGTTTACCTGTAAGTGTTTATTTTGAAGACGTCACAAACGAAATTACCCTAATAAAGTTTAAGTCGATCAAAACATGATTACAGATCCTTTAAATATCCCCTTAGAGCAAAGACTTATTGGCCCTATTCTGGCGTGGAGAGCAGAAACCGAAAAAGATAGAACTTTTATTGAAGTAGATCAAAGATTATGGTCCTTTGCCGAAGTCAACTTCGAAGTTCAGGCATTAGCAAGAGGATTAAAAAATTTAGGGTTAAACCCCCAGGAGTCTGTGGCTTTGATATTACCAAATTGCATGGAAATGGTTTTATCTTGGTTTAGTTGTTCTTTACTGAGGGCAATAAATATTCCAATTAATCCTATGCTTGTCGGAGAAATATTAGCAAAACCATTCAAAGATTCGAAATCACGTTATTTAATTATTCACGAAGAATTTACGACACAATTAGCAACATTGCACAAAGAGATTCTTAACAATTTAGAACAAGTTATTATTGTTGGTAATTTTGAAAAAGACTTACTACCAGTAGGCCCTAAAAATTACATCTCATTTGATTCCCTTTTAATTCGAGAGGGCAAAGAAATTATTATTGAAGCCGATTACAGAGATATTCAAACTGTTTTCTATACCTCGGGGACTACAGGACCTGCAAAAGGCGTTCAGACATTAAATGCGCATCAATTCTCTGCTGCATGTGGATTTGCAAAAGCTGTTGCGCTTAATAAAAATGACATTCTATTTACAGCATACCCTTTATTTCATGGACTTGCAGCAAGATTAGGGGTCTTACCGTGTCTCTTAGTTGGAGCTAAAGTCGTCATAGATCGTAAATTTTCAGCAAAAAACTTTTGGCAAAAAGTGGTTGATTACAAAGCTACTGTAGCACACTCATTATTCAGTACACCAAGATTGCTCCTTGATCAACCAATTAACGCACAAGAAAAAATACATTGTTTAAGAGCAATGTTTAATTCACACTACTCAAAAGAATTTGAAGAACGTTTTAATGTTAAATTAATTGAAGGTTTTTCAATGACAGAAACTGGATTTATTTTATACACTAAGTGGCCAGAAAGAAAAGAGGGATCATCAGGCAAAGCACATGAAGACTGGGAGGTTACCCTAGTTGATGAGTTTGATAAACCAGTTCAAATCGGCTTAGTAGGGGAAATGGTTGCAAGACCTAAATTACCCTATATCATGATGCAAGGTTATCTCAACCAACCACAAGCAACTGTTGAAGCTTTTCGAAATCTTTGGTTTCATACAGGCGATTTAATGCGACAAGATAAGGATGGGTATTTTTTCTATATAGACCGAACTAAAGAACGAATTCGTAAGCGAGGTGAAAATATTTCCTCCTTTGACATAGAACAAATAGTTGGTTCTCATCCAGAGATTGAAGAATGTGTAGCTTTACCATTACAAAAAGAAAACGACGATGAAATAAGACTTCTTGTTGTTAGGAAAATTAAAACATATCTGACAGAAGTTTTACTTTATGAATGGCTCCAAAATAAATTACCAAAATATATGATGCCAACCTATATTGAATTTTTTATAGAATTGCCTCATACGCCAACAAATAAAGTTGAAAAAGTCAAACTAATAAAACAAGGTCTTTCAGATCGAGCTTGGCGACAACCATGAACTCTAAATTTAATCTTTTAACCGATCAAATAAATGAAATTGGAGAAGGTCCGATCTGGTGCGAATACGATCAATCAATATACTGGGTTGATGCGGGATTGAAGCCGCTTAGTATATTTAAATATAATACTAGAGATGAATCTACGACTGAAATAAAACTTCCATTTCGTGCAGCTAGCTTGAGATTAAATCAACCCGACCAATTACTTATAGGGTATCAACGAGGTTTTTCACTATTCGATATAGATACACTAAAAAACTATCCACTTGAAATTAGCGGCGTTAACTTCCAAGAGGAACGTTTCAATGACAGTGGAGCAGATTCAAAAGGAAGGTTATGGATTGGTACGTTTGATAGAAATTTAAAAGACAACAAGGGGAAAATATATAAATTCGAAAATTCCTTGAGTGCTCAAGAAATGGATAGTGGCTTTATGATGTCAAATGCCATCAGATGGAGTCCAGACTACATAACTATGTATTTTTGCGACTCTCGGCCAGGCGTGATATACGCATATGACTATGATATTGAAATAGGAAAATGTACGAATAGAAGGGTCTTTCTTGACTTCAAGAATAGAAAAGGAAGGCCAGATGGTGCTACTGTTGATAGCGAAGGAAATCTATGGGTTGCCGAAATTGATGCAGGACTGATTCTACAAATTGATCCAAATGGAATGATAAAAAATGAAATAAGTGTTCCAGTTAGTCGCCCAACCAGTCTTACTTTCGGTGGTAAAGATTTAAATACTTTATACATCACCTCAATGACGTTTGGACTCAATTTCGAACAATTATCGAAACAACCATATGCCGGTAAACTTTTTTCACTAAATACCAATTACGTTGGTATGAAAGAGAATTACTTATTTTTTAAGCGCTAAATTAAACTTTAAAATCAGGAGATTTATATGAGATCCAGAAAAAAAATTGCTTTCAGTATATTTTTAATTGGTTGCCTTAATGGATTAGGTATTTCTCAAGAAAATTTTCCAAATAAACCCATACGTGTAATTGTGCCCTTTGCTCCAGGGGCTTCAGACGCACAAATACGAGCAATTGGTCCTGTAATGTCACAACAATTAGGCCAACCCCTAATAATTGAGAACATGGCAGGCGGCGGAGGCGTTATTGCAGCTAATCATGTTAAAAATTCTGCGCCAAATGGATATACACTTTTTTTTACTGGAATGGCGGCTCTTACAATGATTCCAGCATTAAGAAAAGATGTTAACTACAAATTAAGTGACTTTACCCCGCTGGGAAACATTAGTACTGTGACTGGTGTAATGATAATTCACCCAAGTACCAATTACAACAATATTACGGAGTTCGTAAAATACGCCAAAAACAATCCTGGTAAATTAAATTTTGGAAGCCCAGGAATAGGAACTGCGGGTCACACAATGGGTGTTGGACCACAAGTATACGGTGATTTTTTATTGACTCATATTCCATATAAAGGTGGAGCCGACGTTGTAGCTGCCGTTATTGCTGGAAATGTTGAGGTTGGATTTGCATTACCCAATATTGTTATTCCACATCTTCAAACAAACGCAATTAAAGCATTAGCAATAACTGCTGGAAATCGCTCTGAATTTTTACCTGATGTTGCAACCTATAAAGAATTAGGTATCAATTACGTAGATGGCGAAAGTTACGGACTTGTTGGCCCCAAAGGGTTACCTAATAACGTTGTTACTAAGATTTCATCAGCAATAGCTGAGGCGACCAAGGATGTAAATTTTTTATCCACTATGCGAAAAAGCTATACAAGTGTTCAATACTTAAATCCTGAGGATCATCTAAATTTACTCATTCAAAGAGAGGCTGCTTGGGAGCAATATCTTTCTAATCCAAAATTTGTACAATTGTTAAAACAATAAAGACTGCTATGCGATCTAATGCAGCAATTGTAGGTATTGGCAATACGTCATATGGAAACCTTCCAGAACACGACTCAAATTCACTTGCGGTTTGGGCGTTAAAGAATGCATTAAAAGATGCTGGTATTGATTCAAATAAAATTGATGGCCTAGTTATGCATAGAGTTGGTAATTATCAAAAAATATGCGAAATGACTGGAATTGATCCTGAATTCATTTCTGTCCAACCTTCAAATGGTCGAATGTGCGGTGTATCAATACAAATTGCAGCGCAAGCCATTATGACAAAACAAGCCAAAATAATTGCATTAATTTATGGAAATGATGGGAGATCTGCTGGAGCGAAATATGGGGGTAATACTGATCGTTACGATACAGCAGCTGAACAATTATGGTTTCCTTACGGCATGACATCACCTGGTGCAGTCAATGCCTTGATGTTTCAGCGACACAGTGAACTTTATGGTACAAGCTCTAAAGATCTCGGTGAGATTGCAGTTACTATTCGTAATCATGCCAAATTTAATCCAGACGCGGTGATGAAAAAAGAGATCTCGCTTGAAGATCATCAAAGCTCTAAATACATTTGCGCACCGCTGAGATTATTGGATTATTGCTTAATAAATGATGGTGGTATTGCAATGATTATGACATCTAATGATCGTGCAATTGACTATCCTAAACCTCCTGTCTTTATTCGAGGATTTGCGCAAGCATCCAGTCTAGCTCAAGGTATTGTCTCAGAGGATTTCAATTGGGGCCCTATGAATAGAGTAGCTCAAAAAGTATATCCGATGGCAGATGTGCAAAAGAGTGAATTAGATGGCCTTATGATTTATGATAATTTTACACCCTCTATTATTTTTGGATTAGAAGGCTTTGGTTTTTGTAATGTTGGTGAAGCCGGTGATTACGTAAAAGGAAATCGATTTAAACTTGATGGTCAATATCCGCTTAACACAAGTGGAGGACACCTCTCAGAAAGCTATATGCAAGGCTGGAATTTGAACATAGAAGCAGTTCGACAAATTAGGGGTGAATGCGGACAAAGACAAATCAAGAATGCGCGTAATATTCAATACATTGCGCCAGGCCCAGTGACTACATCAATCATCTATGGTAAGGAGCCTACATAATGAATGAAAAAATGCTTGCCGTTCAAATTAATTCATTTGGTGGACCAGAGGTTTTAAAAATTGAATATATTCCTATACCTAAAGTTGGACCCAAAGACATATTGCTTAAAATTTCAGCTTGCGGCATAGATCGAAAGGATTTATTAATTAGAAATGGCACTATACGCAAGAAGTCTGCCGGATATCGTTCATCTGCTTCACAAATAAGAAATGAAATTGAGTTTCCCCTTGTTTTAGGAGCTGAGATTGCCGGTGTAATTGCTGAGATTGGTTCAGAAATTTCAGGATTTAAGGTTGGGGATCGAGTAGCTAGTCTACCAAGACGTGGTCATTGCGGGCAATGCCTATACTGTCACACTGGACGATCAGAATCCTGTACAAAATCATGGTTCATTGGTCAAGACTCAAACGGAGGTTATGCTGAATACACGCTGGTGGGAGCTGATAGCTTATGCCTGGTACCTGAGAAAGTAGATTTAATCCATGCAAGTTTAAGTGCTGCGTGTATAGGAACAATGATTAGAGCTATTAGAGACGTAGGGGCAGTTCAAATAGGTGAGTCAGTTCTCATTACTGGAGCCTCAGGTGGATTAGGTGCACATGGAATAGCGTTGGCGAAATTATCAGGTGCATTTGTAATAGCAATTGCCTCTTCAGAGTTAAAAGCTGACTTTCTTAGATCACTTGGCGCTGATGAAGTAATTGTTGCCAACCGTAGAGAAGACTGGAGTAGCAAAGTATTACATTTAACCAATGGGCGTGGTGTAGATGTCGGAATAGATATTGTAGGGGCATCCAATTTCAAGTTTGTTTTAAAAAGCATGGCTTTATATGGCCGTATTGCTTGCGTGGGCGAAATTGAGGGTGGAAGTGTCGATTTTATGCCAGCTATTATTTTATTAAAACGCTTGAAAGTACTAGGTTCGTATGCCCCTGGAATTGAGCATATGTCAAAGGCACTAGATTTACTTGAAAAGAAAAATATACATCCAATAATTGACTCTATTCTTGAATTAAGTAAAGCCAGTGATGCACATTTAAGAATGGAGACTAAAAGCGACATAAAGGGAAGAATTGTCCTTTGTCCATAATGATTCTTTATGCCATTAGAAATACCGCATGAAAACACAACAAACCATAACGGAAGAATTGATTCGAAATTTACCATTAGAATTGCGAACTTTCCCTCAGCTATTTCAATTCAGCATAGATAAATATGCGGAGAAAGTATTTCTTTCATTTGAAGACAAACAATACACCTACAAAGATTTTGGAGATAAAACACTTTCATTACTCGCTGGATTAAACAAACTTGGTATTGGAAAGGGAAGTATTGTTCCAATTATGATGTCAAATTCAGCTGAGTACGTAATGATCTGGTTTGCTCTACATTTAAGTGGAGCGACAATGGCATTGGTAAATCCAGATTTAAAAGGACGGCTTCTTGAACAATTATTAACAGACTGTCAATGTGATTTGATCTTCGCTTGCGATCGCGCAATTCAAAATTTAAAAAATATAAATTTATCCGCGTTAACAAAATTAAAAAATATAATTATCTTAAATAATATCGATACCCCAAAAGATTTAACTAAAAAGACCATAGAACTATCATTTTTATTTATCGATAAGATGCACGCTTTGATTCATCAAAGTAGTTTTCAAGATATCCAATCTATCTTTTATACATCTGGATCGTCTGGTCCTTCTAAAGGTGTAATGATGCCTAATGCTCACTTTTTTGCTAATCCCTGTACCTTTATTAGGTTAAGTAATTTAAAAAATGATGATATTATTTTTAATGCCCTCCCCCTTTTTCATGGTGTAGGTTCGCGCCAAGGAGTACTACCCGCATTTATGGTAGGAGCTCAAATATCGCTTGCAGCTAAATTTAGCGCAACAAACTTCTGGAATTTTGTTTCGAAAAGTAATGCTACTATTGCTTTATTGACCCCATCAATGCCATCTGTACTTCTTGCGAAAGAACCTAACTCTAACGAGAAGAAACACAATCTCAGAGCGATTTATAACGTTCCACATGATCAGGAATTTGAGAAACGTTTCAATGTAACCATGTTGGTGTCTTTTGCCATAACTGAAATTGGCGCAGTTATTTATACTCCTTTTGGAAAGAGAAGAATCGGATCAATGGGTCTGGCACATGAGGACTGGGAATTAGCAATAGTGGACTCACATGATAACCTTCTACCAATTGGAAAAGAAGGTGAATTAGTTTGTCGACCAAAAAAACCATTCATTATGATGACGGGATATTTAAATCAACCATATTCAACTACAAATGTATTTAGAAATTTATGGTACCACACCAGTGATTTTATGTACCAAGATAGCGACGGGTTCTTTTATTTTACGGGAAGAGATAAAGATAGAATTAGAAGAAGAGGAGAAAATATTTCACCATTAGAAATTGAAAATGAAATCAGAACTCACCCCTCAATTGCCGATTGTATTGCCGTAGGTTTTCCAGCCAGTGATGGTGAAGATGAGATTAGAGTTTTTCTTTTAGTGAGAGATGGTGAGAAGCCTCCACCTTTAATGAATTTACATGATTGGTTAAACTTAAAGTTACCTAAATCAATGACGCCACGCTATTATGAATTTATTGAGGAATTTCCAGTCACTAGTACTCAAAAAATTGATAGGAAATTTCTTAAAGATTTGAAAATTTCAGCTGAAACCTTTGATACGAATAAGATAACTTAATTCAGTTTTAAGGATGTATAAATTCAGGGTGCTCTGGTTTTTTTGCAAATATAAATAGTAAAGAACCACACGCAGCAATTAGAGACAGGATGGTGAAGCCGGTTTTGTAATTTCCTGTCATATCGGCTAAAACACCAGCAATTAAAGGCCCAGCAATTTGACCTAGCGCAATGATAACTGCTGATAGCCCTAATATCATGCCGATAGAATTGCGTCCAAAATAGTCTGCGCGAATTGCTTGCATGAATGGTCCACGTAGCCCCCATGCAACTCCATGAAAAATGGCGAATGCTGCGATTTCAATTGGATGAGTAGCATATGTAAGCATCAAAAGCCCTAAAGCATGAAAAAGCATACATATAGCAGCAACTTTTCTCTTTTCGAATCGATCTCCAAAAGTAACGCCTAGTAATACTCCACCTAATTGAGCTACCGTCATGAGCAAAATAGCCAAGGAGGCTTGAGAAACGCTATAACCTAAACCCTCTTTGAGGTGCGTAATGGCATGAACATTTACAGAGGTAACTACCAGCAAGGCCAAACCATGCCCTAGACCTAATAACCAAAATGCTCGAGTCCTTAATGCCTGTCTGGCCGTAAATTCATTTTGACTCGTGCCAGTCGCTTGGGCATTGCTACTTTCTTGAAGAGATGATTTAAGTTCTCCATCCACGGTTAGTCCCATGTCCTCTGGTCGATTTTTAATATACCTAGATAAAGGCATGCCCATCAAAAATGCAATAATTCCTGAAGCGAAGGCCGTGTTCCGCCATCCGTAATGTTGAATAGACAGGGCAACAAGTGGGACCATCAGACCACCTAATCCAAGACCCAAGCTCATGATGGACAGAGCACGAGCGCGGTAACGCTCAAACCACTGAATCAAACAAACAGAAAGCGGGAAATATCCTGCCATACTAGCTCCAATGGCCATCATTACAGAGCTAATATAAAAGCCAACCAAGGTATTAATCTGACTAAACAGCAAAAAACCTGAAGCAAAAAATAAAACGCCAGCACGAACCATATTTTGAGAACCAAATCGATCTATGATCCACCCCAAAGCTGGTCCAATGATTGCCGCCTCTACTGATTGCATTGCCGCCGCGCCAGAAAGAGCGGTCTTGCTCCATCCCTCCTCCTGGGCGAGAGTGGCTACATAAGCACCGAATGCTTGGTTCAAGAGGGCCGCAAGCATAAATTGCAAGGTGCAAGCTGCGGCGGTAATACGCCAACCGTAGAAAATCTTCAAGTTTAATTGTCTGCTGTTGCGAAAGTTTGAATTGTCCGACTTTATATGAATAAAAACAGGCGGAATAATTTATTACAGGATATATTTATCCAATAGTTTTATAGTTTATACCCTATAGCCATTTTTTTACACCCTAATTGACAAATTTATTATTCTATTTGCCAAACATAAGTTTTGTATCACTGTTTAAGAAAAACCAATGAAAGTGAAAACACAATTAAAGATAAATAATAAATCCTAAATTTAACTCAAACCAATAATAGCAACTGCTCGAGTCCAGCCAGCGGATGCGGCTTTGATTTTTACTGGGAAACAATTAACTATAAATCCACTTGATGGCAGGGCTTCTAAATTATGTAATTTTTCAAGATGGCAATACCCTATTTCTCTACCAGCTTTATGTCCTTCCCAAATTAGCTTTTTATTTCCTGTCTCTTTAACTTTTTCAAATGTATACGAAAATGGAGCATCCCAACTCCATGCATCGGTGCCTGTAAGCTTGACACCTCTCTCTAATAAATAAAGAGTCGCCTCGCGACCCATTCCACAACCTGAGTTAACATAATCATCATATCCATACCGCATTCCAGCAGAGGTATTAACAAGGACAATATCATTTTGTTTTAATTCATAATTGATTCTTTTTAGTTCATCAATTACATCTTGAGCACTTACAACGTAGCCATTTTCAAAATGTCTAAAGTCCAGCTTAACTCCAGGTCTAAAACACCAATCTAAAGGAATTTCATCAATTGTAATTGCGCGTTCAGACTTACCACTTGCATGGTTCATTGTTGGATGAAAGTGGTATGGTGCATCAAGGTGAGTTCCATTATGAGTCGTAAGTTGAATTTTTTCGACTGCCCATGCAGCTGCATCGGGTAAGTCCTCAGGTTTCAAATCAGGGAAAAAATTTTGAATTCGAGATACAGTTTCATCGTGTTTGAGATACTGAATTGTTGGTCTTGAAAACTCAGGATCACTCTTAATGTCATTTTCTAGGGGCATAGAGATATCGATAAATTGCAAAGATGAAAACTCCATTAATTTTTCTCCAATTTCATTGTGTAAACAATTTCTGCATTTATTTTTGAAACTTCTTCTATTTTTTTAGTAAATTGATGTGAATTCAAAAAAGATGGCGTTTGCGCCAATGTATTCGCAGTTTTTATAAAATCCTCTTGGGTCACAACTTTTGCGCAGATTTCCTCTAACTTAGTAATAACATTTAAAGGTGTAGAACTGTTTGCATAAATTCCATTTAAACCTGGCGTGACGCTGGCAACACCAAATTGAGTAATTGTTGGGGCCTCTGGTGCTCCTGCTTGAGTTTGCCCAGATAAAACAGTCAGAACCCTTAAATTTCGACCGATGATTGATGACAAAGCTGGCACCCCAAAATCCACATCCCCGGCCATGAGTTGTGGCAATAATTGCCCGTCTCCACGGTAAGGAATTGCATTGAACTGAACGCCTAGAGTTTTTTCAATTATTCCAACAGATAAATGAGGAACGCTACCCGTACCTGCATGTCCATAATTAATTTTTCCCGGGTTTTCTTTTGCAGTTTTTATGAGATCATTAAATGTTTTAATTTTCGATTCAGCTCGAACGGCAAGCGTAAAAATATTTTCAAATACTTGGCAAACTGGTTGAATCTTATTGACTTCAAAAGGCATTGATTTCGTCAAGAAAGGGGCGACTACCAAGGGCGAGGCTGGTGAAAAAATCAATGTATATCCATCAATAGGTCCATTTGCTAGCATGGTGAACCCAATTAATCCCCCTGCCCCGTCTTTATTGATAACTATCCATTGTGTGTTGGTAAGCTTACTAGCTTCTCTTGAAAAAGATCTAGCCATCGCATCCACCCCACCACCAGCCGCATAAGGTAAGATTAATTCAATTTTTTTATTTGGAAAATTATTTTGGCCAATTGCAGATGTAAATAAAGTGGATATGAAAATAAAGACAATATATATTTTCTGCATTATGGAACCTTTGTTTTTCGTATTTATACGTATTTACGTCGACCATTAATCTTCTGTTGTTCCCGATACTCTTACAGCCTCAGCCCATTTTTCAATTTCTTTGGCTAAAAAAATTGCAAATTCTTCTGGACGACTTGCAACCAATGGAGTTCCCAAGTCAGTCATTTTTTTCACGACATCTGGTAACTTCATCACTTCAATCATGTCGTTTGCAATTTTATTGATAATGGGTTTTGGAGTGCCCTTTGGTGCGAAGAAACCTGACCATGGTTCGCCCGAAAATCCAGGAAATCCTTGTTCAGCAACGGTGGGTAACTCCTGAGCAGCTGCTGAACGGTTAATAGATGTCACAGCAAAAATCTTAACTTTGCCGGCTTTATAGGCAGATATGACACTTGTAATTCCAGTGACACCAACACTCAGCTGATTGCCTAGTACATCGGCGACAATTGGAGAAGATCCTTTATAAGGAATGGATTGCATTTTGACATTCGCTTTGTGTAGGAGCAATTCCATTGTCAAATGCGATCCTGTTCCGGTACCATCGTGTCCAAATGGGACCGAGCCATTGTTTTTTCTAGCCAGAGCCAATAATTCTTGTAAATTATTAGCTGGATACGAAGGATGCGTAAAAATTACATTTGGATACATTGTTGCTTGAGTGATGGGCTCAAAATCCCGAATAGGATGATATGGCATTTTTTTATACAAGCTTACGTTGATCCCATGTGAACCCGTTACACCTAAAACCAAGGTGTAACCATCCGGAGGTGATTTAGCCACATAATCCGCGCCAATATTACTTCCACCACCTGGTTTATTTTCAACCAAAACTGGTTGGCCCCATTTAAACTGCAATTTTTCAGCAACTATCCGAGCAGTGATATCGGTTGCACCACCAGGAGTAAATGGCACAATTATTTTTACAGCTTTAGACGGATAATTATCTACAGCTAAGCTTGTTTGACCAATTGAATTTTCAATATTGAAAGTAACAAATAAAACAATAGTTTTTAATAAAAATTTAAAAAATGTAAGCATCACGTTACCCCAAAAATTAAAATAGTGTTTGCCAAGCATCAGCAAATCTCAATTCACCTCTATCGTTTAAAAGCGTATTGATAAATTTTTGTGCTGATACTTTCTTAACACTTGTTTTACTATATTTAACAAATTTCTCTATCATTTCGTTTTGACTCAAAGGAAATTTCGGATCTCCCATTAAGCTTTCAATTTTCTCAGCATAACACCCATTTTTCGTTTTAACCATTAACTCGGCCTCTCTGACTCCTGTTTTTTCAAGGCTGTGGTTAACCTCTATTTGCACCATCTTTTCAATTTTCCTCAAATAGGGATCAAAAAATAATTTAGGATCGTAAAGTTCTGGATCCATATGGCCAAAGCGAATAGCACTTGCAACGCCTAAAGACAAACTAAATTGCCCGGTGATCATAGCTTGAGGATCCCGATTTCCTGCATATGTTGCAGCCTCAGGGTATATACTTAATACTATTGAATGAATATCATCAATCGAACCAGTTAATTTTCCCATTATCTTGAGAGCTGCCTCAACACCGTAATGAACGTGACGCGCTGAAGCAAATGGTTTGAAATACGAATCTTCTATGAATGAATACTTGTAATTGGGAACGGGTAACCCATCGTTTAGTGCATGATTTTGAGCGTATTCAATCAGCGCATTTCTTGGTGCCGTAATACCCGCTTTGGCAGAAAAAGCAGACATCAAGCCAAGTATCGCGCTATGTGAGAGATATGTATTTCTAGCGTTATTTCCCGTTTTTATCGGCAAATATAGGCTTGTGGGTAATTGACATGCCGCAATATTGAGCGCATTGATTTTTTGCTCATTTGTAAGTCCCAATAAACCGGCGACTGCTACTGCCACTCCAAGGCCAGGCCAATTACCGTCCACATGCATCCCAGGTCGTATCCTAAGCCAGCCACCACAACGAGCTCCAACTTCATACCCTAAAACTAAGCTCTTTAAAACATCGATTAATTTAGTATTGTTTTGTACAGCCATGGCTAATAATGCACCAACTATAGGTAACCCTGGTCTGCCGTGTGCGTATGGCAAACCTTCACATGCCTCACTCCATGTGGATGCCATTGCTGACACACTTGCACAAGACCATGGCGAGAGATACGGTCCTCCGGGAAACTGAAAAATACCTTTCTCATTTGCCCCCAAGGACTCCTCAAACGCTTTAACTTCATTAGAACCACGCCCATCAAAAATACAAGAAATCGTATCAATAAGCATATTAAGAGACTTTAACCGAATCGCCTCTGTAAAATTATCAGAAGTAGAATGGTATTCAATAAGCTTCTCTATCGCACTTAACTGCGCTTGATGAATCGATGTTTGAGTTTCACCGGACATTTTTAAATAATCTCAAAATTAATTTTAATAAACGAATGTATCATGTTTCTTTGTTTAGCGTGTATATCTTTCTTAATAGAGAAACGAAATGGTTGACTTTGAAAATATATTAAAAGATGCAGATTTTGCACCTTTGCTGATGTCCTACGTTCAAATGAGCGGAGATACTGATGTACTAAAAAAGTATAAGCCTTATATTAATGGACCATGGAGCTTCTTTGAGACTGTTCCTTTTGATCTTAAAAATGAACTCATTCATAAATTCTCAATTTTTTTAGAGAAAGTACCTTGCCTTGTCGATTACAAGTCCGAATTTGTGCTAACCAAAGATGAAATTCACGAAATGCTAAATACTTGTGTGGGCCAGGAAGTCCCACAAGAATATATTTCAATGATTCAAAGTGAAACCCATATTGGAGGTATCAAAAATTTAGATGTTCATTGGCGTAAAAATATTAGTGAGCAAAAACTAAATGCATTTCATGTTCTTATTATTGGTGCTGGTGAATCAGGGATTTGCGCCTCAATTAAATTAAATCAGCTTGGTATTAATCATACTATTATTGAAAAAAATAATTCTGTAGGAGGCACTTGGCTTGAGAACACTTACCCTGGCTGCGGAGTAGATACTCCGAACCATTTCTATCAGTACTCGTTTGAACCCAACCACGACTGGAGTCGATATTTTTCTCAAAGAAATGAAATTTGGCAATATTTTGAAAAGTGTGCTGATAAATACGGTGTTCGAAAAAGGATTCAATTTAACTCGGAAGTGACTCAGGCAATCTGGAGAGAAGACATTAAATTATGGGAAGTTGAATTCAAAACAAAATCAGGAGAAGTTTCTAGGATACAAACAAATGCAATCATTTGTGCAATAGGACAACTTAATCGCCCTTTGATACCAGATATAAAGGGCCTGTCATCTTTCAATGGACCAGTTTTTCATTCTGCGAATTGGAATTCGAATTTGGAACTTAAAAACTTAAAACTTGGAATGATCGGAACTGGTGCAAGCGGAATGCAAATAGGGCCATCCGTTTTAGATGAAGTAAGTGAACTGCATATTTTCCAAAGAAGTCCACACTGGGCAATCAACAATCCCTTGTATTTTAGTGAAGTACTGCCTGGTAAAAAGTGGTCTCTCAAGAATTTACCCTATTACGCTCAATGGTACCGCTTTCAATTGTTTTGGGCTTCAGCCGATGGTTTGTATCCAACCCTTAAGCTTGATCCAAATTGGGAACACAAAAATATTTCAGTCAATGCCAAGAATCATGAAATGAGGGAAAAGCTGATTGAGCATATTCGCAAAGAAGTAAACGAAGATCCGGTTTTATTGGAGAAAGTCATTCCTACCTATCCTCCCTATGGCAAGCGAATGCTTAGAGACAACAAATGGTACCGCTCACTAACTAACCCAAAGGTGAATTTGGTTACTAGTACTATTTCACATGTCAATAGCGAGGGAATTTATACGGAAAATGGCAAGCATCACAAAGTTGATGCAATCATTCTTGCAACGGGATTTATGGCAGGGAAATTAACTTGGCCCATGCATATCGCTGGCAAAGATGGGCAATCGTTGGCAAACAGATGGAAAGATGATAATCCTCGAGCCTACCTAGGAATTACTGTGCCAAATTTTCCAAATTTTTTCATGATGTATGGGCCCAATACAAATTTGGCACATGGTGGTAGTGCAATCTTTCATAGTGAATGTCAAACACGCTACATTATGTCTGCCTTGCGTGAGCTTATTGAAGAAGACTATCACTCCATGGAGTGCAAAGAATTGATTCATGATAGATTTAACGAAAAAGTTGATACCATTCACAGTGAAATGGTTTGGTCGCATCCGGGGGTTGGTAGTTGGTACAAGAATAAAAAAGGACGCGTCTTTGCTACTTCACCTTGGAGAATGCTTGATTATTGGGAAATGACCCGAAATTTCAATTACAACGATTATTCTTTTTTCTAACATTTGATTCTTACAAACCATGAAAACTTATTCAAACGCTCACATCCCAAGTGGAAATTACATTCAGCCCTATGCCGATTTAAAAGATTCACATGTTCTAATTACCGGAGGTCGAGGAACTTTAGGCAGCGCAACTGCAAAAGCATTTATCAATCTAGGAGCGAAGGTTTGGTGCGTGGATTCTTCTCCTATAGTTGAATCGGATCATCCTGATATTTTTCACCGTCATGCGGATGTTCGAGACAGATCCTCTTTAGAGAAAATACAAAGGGAAATAGAACAAGGACCAGGACTCAACGTTCTTGTCAATGCCCATGGAATTCAGATCAGAACTGATTTTGCAGGTTGCGACGAAGAAACATGGATGAAATTAACTGATGTGAATTTGAATGGCGTCTATAGAAGTTGTCAGGTTTTTGGTGGACCCATGCGACAAAGAGGAGGTTCAATTGTTAATATTTCAAGCGTAAATGGAGTAGTTGTTTCTGGAAAAGGAACCCCATATGGCATACAAAAAGCCGCCGTATCATTCATGACAAAAGTCATAGCAGTGGAATGGGCTCCAAGCGTTCGGGTTAATGCAATAGCACCAACCACAGTTCCTTCAAACATGACCTCTGATCTATTTGCAACTTCAGAATATTTGGAAAAAAAGCTACCGACCATTCCACTTCAACGAACGGGCAGTGTTGAAGATATTGCGCATGCAATCATTTTTTTAGCCTCTTCAGCCTCAGGACTCACGACAGGTCATACGTTAATGATGGATGGAGGAATATCCTTGATATAGCTTATTACACACAATTTCTAAATCAAATACATCATTAATTAATCCATTGGGCCGCATTGTTGAATCCTTGACCCTGCTGTAGATAGAGAGATTCCTAAACTCAGCTAGGTCCTTCTCAAATGCTAACAGATTTGAAATGGCAAATGATGCTGCACTTGGTTTGACCTGCCAATGGTCGCTTTCACCCACAGGCTGCACATGCCTATGGAGTTCAGAGTAAGCCTTTAAGACTCGCAGCAACGAGTTGACTCATTGACGTGCGATTTCAACTGAGACTTTTATCTTTCATCGACTCAATGATGCTTTGCGGGATTCCCCCCAGAAGGAGTAACTCACGCTCCGCCGTGGTGTTGACTTGCGCATGAACTTCAAACACCAAAGAGTGTCCCTTGTCATGATGGGCTATAACCTGGATGGGTTCGCCCTTTAAAACACCCGCTTTAATATTTTCAAAAGCATAGGCCTCGGTGCCATCAAGCCCCAAGGATTGCCAATCCACCCCTTTATCAAAACGAAGCGGCAACACCCCCATACCGATTAAATTGGCTCGGTGAATTCTTTCATAAGACTGCGCAATCACCGCCTTGACTCCTAGAAGTGCCGTACCTTTGGCCGCCCAATCTCGACTGCTGCCTGTGCCATACTCCTTGCCCGCTAAAATAACGCCACCGACGCGATTCTTTAAATATTCTTGTGCTGCATCAAAGATGGTCATCAAACGCCCACTTGGGAAGTGAATGGTAAAACCACCCTCTTTCTCAGGCGTCAATGCATTTCGAATCCGGACATTGGCAAAGGTACCGCGCACCATCACTTCAAAGTTCCCTCGCCTAGCGATGTATGAATTGAAGTTTTTCTGGCTCACGCCCTTGCTGATCAAATACTGCCCAGCCGGTGTATCAACAGGAATCTCGCTACCGGGAGAGATGTGATCGGTGGTCAGTGAGTCGCCAAAGGCAGCCAAGACTCGGGCTTGCTCGAGGGATGCGATCAGTTCATCGAGTGAACTGTCCACTTTTGTCTCAGTCGAAAAGAAAGGGGGCTCTCTCAGATATTGGGATTCGGGATCCCATTTGTAGAGACTTCCCACCTGATCTGACTCAGACCAGTCGCTCGCCGCCAAAGGACTCGCTTGCTGAGTCAATAACAAATCGCCACTCGCATACATTTGCTCGACTAGGGCATTCACCTCAGCTTTGCTGGGTTGAATGTCTTTGAAAAAGACCGCCTCTCCTTGAGCATTGACACCGATCGGTTCACGCTCAAAATCAATCTCGATCTTGCCCGCCAAAGCATAAGCCACCACCAAGGAAGGTGCCCCAATGTAGTTGGCTCTCACGAGCTTGTGGATTCGCCCAGGGAAGTTGCGGTTGCCTGACACCACAGCAGCAGTGACCAATTCACGAGACTCAATCTCTTGGGCCACCTCTGGGCTCAAAGGCCCAGACTTGCCACCACAAGTGGTGCAACCAAATCCAATCAAATAAAAACCCAACTTCTCCAAGGGCTCCATGAGACCGAGGTTCATCAAGTAGGTGATGACGGCGGGCGATCCCGGTGCCAACGAGGTCTTCACCCAAGCTGGAGGGGCAATACCGAGTTTGACGGCATTGCGAGCGACAAGCCCCGCGGCAATCATGACCTCAGGGTTGGACGTGTTTGTACAAGACGTGATCGCCGCTATCACCACCGCACCGCTTGGCATCTCTCCAGGCACGCTGTCAGCCAAGCTTGGGCCAAAGCCCTCTTGCGCGATGGACTTGGTCATTCGCAGGCTGAAATCCGCTGCAACCTTGGGCAAGGGCAAGCGGTCTTGTGGGCGCCTAGGTCCAGCCAGTGAGGGCACGGCCTGGCTGATATCGATTTCAATGACCCTTGAGTAGTGGGGATCGATTGAATTTTCAGAACGAAACAATCCCACTCTTTTGCAGTAAGCTTGGACCAATTCAATTTGCGACTGCTCTCGCCCAGTCACCTTGAGGTACTGCAGTGTGAGATCATCAACGGGGAAAAAGCCGCACGTCGCCCCGTATTCAGGTGCCATGTTTGCGAGTGTCGCGCGCTCAGGAATTGGCATACTTTGCGCGACGGGTCCAAAAAATTCAACCGCACAATTGGTGACACCCTCATGTCTTAAACGCTCGGTGACCAAAAGGGCTATGTCGGTGGTCCAGACCAAGGGAGAAGCACTCCCTGTCAATTTCACCCCAACGACCTCTGGAATGGGAAATGAGTACGCAAGACCAAGCAAGGCGGCCTCGGCATCGATACCGCCCACACCCCAGCCAAGTACGCCCAGTGCGTTGATCATCGGGGTGTGAGAGTCACCACCGATGACAAATTCAGGGCACACCCAGTGCTGCTCCTTGGTTTTTTGTTGGGTGACCACACTGGCAATTCTCTCTAAGTTCACTTGGTGAATGATCCCACTGCCAGGAGGGAAGACTCTCAAACCCTTGAAGGCTTGCTGGGCCCAATCGATGAAAGAGTAACGCTCGCGATTTCTCTGCAACTCGACTTGCATGTTTTTAACCAGCGAATCTGCCCTCCCCCAATGGTCCACCTGCAAGGAGTGATCGATGATCAAGTCGACAGGCACCACCATATCAACCAAACTAGGCTCCCCGCCCATTCGAGACAAGGCGTCTCGCATGGCAGCAATGTCTTGCAAGACCGGCACGCCACTCGAATCGGGCAAAATGACTCGCGTCACAAAGAGGGGCACATCTTGGCCAATGTTGTCAGACCAATGAAACAACAAGTCGATCTCTTGGATGGAGACGGACTTGCCTTGCAGATGGGAGCGCAAAAGGTTTTCTAAAAAAATTCTGATGACGTAGGGCATCTCGCTTAAGTCTTTGCCCGTCTTTTTAACCGCGAGGGGAAGATCCACGCCTTGCCAAGCAAAGACATCCGTGTTCTCGAAGATAAAATCGTGAGGCTTGAGCTCTTGAAGGGCATTCATGTGGGTCACCTCTACACTCAAGGATTTAAAGATGCCACTTTAACATCCTTAAAGAATGTATAAGACCCATCCGACGGACAAGCGTAAACCCTAGGCTCGCTGCGAGAGGCCTAAATTGAACTTAGAGCCAACGCGGCCCAATGTATTTTTACAATTCCAAAGCGTAAAATTCTACAATTTCCAAACAAAGATCCCCATGACCGAAAAAGCTCAAATCTACCGTGCCTTGTTAAACAGCGGCGAGTTCATCGTGTCGCCTGGTGTCTATGATGGCTACAGTGTGAGACTGGTGGAGGCGGCAGGTTTTAAAACCGCTGCCACAAGTGGCGCTGCTGTCTCCAACGCACTCTTGGGCGTGCCCGATGCTGGCATGATGGGATTGTCTGAAAACGCCAACCATTGCAGAAACCTTGCACGCTCTGTGAACATTCCCATCACCGCCGATGCGGACACGGGATACGGCAACCCCATGAATGTGCACTACACCGTCAAGATTTTTGAAGAGGCTGGGGTTGCAGGGGTCAACATCGAAGATCAAGTGAGTCCCAAGCGCTGTGGACACATGCCTGGCAAGGAGGTCATCTCTCAAGCGGAAATGCTAAAAAAAATTGAGGCCGCTTGCATGGCCAGGCAAGACGACGCCTTCATCATCATCGCCAGAACCGACGCCATTGCAACAGAAGGCATTGAGGCCGCATGCAAGCGAGTGAAATCCTATGCCAAGGCTGGAGCAGACATGATCTTTGCGGATGCGGTTCATTCAGAACAAGAAATTGCCGCCCTTGTTGAAGCGGCCGCTATTCCCGTGAGCGTCAACATGGGCTTTGGCATTCGGAACCGTCCGACCACTCCACTCATTGCCATTAAAACCCTCAAAGCCCTGGGGGTGCGAAGAATCAGTCTGCCCAGAATGCTGCCCGCCGCCGCCATCCATGCCATGCAACAAGCGCTCAGTCTCATGCGAGGCGTGATGGAAACGGGAGAACCCATTGACCGACCCGATTTACTCGCCTCCATAGAGGACATCATGAAATTGATGGGTTACGATGAAATGCGTGCGTTAGAGAGCAAGCTTCTTCAATTTTAAGCGCCATCTCACTCACCCTGCCCACACACGTGATTGACACACCATGAAACTGATGCCTTCGCTTTTATGCGCCTGTCTTCTTGTCTACTTGGGTCTCGCTCATGCCCAAAATTACCCAGACAGACCCATCCGCTTGATCGTACCGTCTGCTGCAGGAGGTAGTGTAGACCGATTGGCGCGCAGCATTGGACAGCGGTTGGCAGAGAAATTAGGCCAAGCCGTGGTGGTCGACAATCGCCCTGGGGGAGGTGGCACCGTCGCCACAGAGACCGTGGCCAACGCCAAAGCAGATGGATACACGCTGCTCATTGGAACCATTGCGGGCTTGGCAACCAATGTGAGTTTTGACAAAGTCAAATACGATCCGCTTCGAGATTTTGCTCCCATCACCTTGGTGGGCCTGCAAGACTTTGTGCTGTGTGCGAATTCAAGCTTTGGAGCCAAAAGCATCAAAGAACTCATTGAGATCGGCAAATCGAGCTCGCAAGGAATGACCTATGCCTCAGCGGGACGGGGGACAGGCAGCCATCTTTCAGGAGAGTTGTTTGATCAACTCACTGGCGTTGAGATGATCCATGTGCCCTACAAAGGCATGTCCCAAGCGATGGCCGATGTCGTGGGTGGTCAAGTCTCGTTTGCATTTGCCAGCATCTCTACGGCACTACCCTTGATCAAGGCCAAAAAATTGATACCCATTGCCGTGACTGGCAAAAACCGCTCTGCCATGCTGCCAGACATTGTCACCATCAGTGAAGCCGGTGTCAAAGGCTATGAGTCATCGACATGGTATGGCATTGTGGCCCCTATCCATACACCCATAGCCATACAAATACTTTTGAACAAAGAAATTGTCCTGATCTTGAAAGACCACGAGCTCAAGAAAATCTTTGACGAGGAAGGCTTGGATCTGGTCGGAAGCTCGCAGTTGGAGTTCAAAACCTTTATACAAAAGGAAATTGACAAATGGCGCAAAGTGGCAACCTCTGCGGGTTTAAAGAAAGAGTCCAAACTGTATTTAAACAATTGATTCTATGAAAAGAGCTCTTTATGGTGCGAACACCTCTTACAAAACTTCTAACCAAATTATCTTAGTAAAACCTTCATCTATTAGGGTTTAACCTGAATTCAAAGCTGCTTGGCTCATTGACAGTCCAACAATGGTCCATAAAAATCAGTGCAACTTCATTCAACCCATTTGCTCAGCATGAACACACCAAGGGGTCATTCAAATTTTTTAGCCCCGCCTTTTGGGTGGCACATAGGAGATTTGAGCGCTGACAAGGACCCCTCTGTTGATCTGATTCCAAGCCGCTTGACTGGTGGACGCATCATGATGTTGCGATTTTTAAAAAACAATTGACCCCCCCATGAACTCCTACACAAATCCACAAGTTCTTGTCTCACAGGCCAAGGACCAGCCCATCTCCGTGACTCCAAAGGATCTTCCTTTGGAACTCATTGAAACTTTGAGACAAGAGTTTGGAGAGGCTTTTTCCGTGGCTTTGGCAATACGTGAGCAACACGGTCAAGATGAGTCCTCTTTTATCGCCCCTCCTCCTCAAGCGGTGGTGTTTGCCACAAGCACCAAGGAGGTCCAACGGGTGGTGGAACTGGCGGCCCAATACTGCACTCCCGTGATTGCCTTTGGTGTGGGATCTTCCCTTGAGGGGCACTTGCTCGCAGTTCGTGGAGGTATCAGCTTGGATGTGTCTCGAATGAAGGAGGTCTTGGCCATCAATACCGAGGACTTGACGGTCACCGTTCAAGCGGGCCTCACTCGCAAAGAGCTCAATGAGGCGCTCAAGCACACCGGTTTTTTCTTTCCCATTGATCCTGGTGCCGATGCCACCATTGGAGGTATGAGTGCCACGCGAGCCAGCGGCACCAATGCGGTTCGATACGGGACCATGCGAGAAAATGTGTTGGCCCTAGAAGTTGTGACGGCACAAGGCAAGATCATTCGAACAGGAACGCGCGCTAAAAAGTCCAGTGCCGGATACGATTTGACGAGGCTTTTTGTGGGCTCTGAAGGCACGCTTGGGGTGATCACGGAAATCACCCTAAAAATACACCCTCAGCCCGAGTCCATCATGGCAGCGATTTGCTCCTTTGACACCATCGCACAAGCGGTCAACAGCACCATAGAGATCATCCAAATGGGCATCCCCATTGCGCGAGTTGAGTTGATCGACGTCAACAGTGTAAGGATGGTCAATCAATACGCCAAGCTCAGTCTCAAAGAGGACCCTCTTTTGCTCATGGAGTTTCATGGCAGCCCATTGTCTGTTCAAGAGCAAATCTCTGCAGTGCAAGCCATCACACAAGATCACCAAGGGTGTGAATTTGAGTGGGCCAAGACCCCAGAGGAGAGAAACAAACTGTGGGGCGCAAGACACCACGCGTACTTTGCTGCTCTTCAATCGCACCCTGGCACAAGAGCCATCAGCACCGATACTTGTGTGCCCATCAGTCGCTTGGCGGACTGCTTGCTTGACTCCATCCAAGAAGCCGATGAAAGCGGTTTGCCATATTTTCTGGTGGGACATGTGGGAGATGGCAACTTCCATTTCGGTTATCTGATTGACCCCAAAAACGACATGGAGCGATCCAAGGCCGAGATGCTGAACACAAAGCTAGTTCAACGCGCACTAAGCATGAATGGCACCTGCAGTGGCGAGCACGGCATTGGACTGCATAAGATGGATTTTTTAGTCTCTGAGATTGGAGAAGACGCCGTCGATTTGATGCGGCATATCAAGTCAGCCTTGGATCCGTTGAACATCATGAATCCGGGAAAAATATTCACAGATAAAGATCTTTAAAGATTAATGTTTTAAAAGGTGTGTTGATTGGTCTTGGAGCTAATCTTCGAAAAGTTAAAGCTGATATAGTTTAACTTCCTTAGATTGATCTTAGTTTAAAACGCGGCAGAAATTGACTTTCATCCATTTCAGTGTAAATCAAATCTACATCGACTCCAATCCAACTTTCAACCGGGGTTTTACCCTCTAAATTACTGATGAAGAGCGGTCCCTCCTCAAGCCTGACTGTAATTACGTTATAAGGCGCCGGATACGAGGGCAAGTAACTGCGATGAAATACCACCCAGCTGATTATCTTAGCGCGCCCTGAAATAGGTTTCCATTCTAAATTTTCATTTAAACAAATAGAACAAATTGGACCTGGCGGATAAAGAAAGCTTTGGCAACTAGAGCAACACTGCAAGTGCATATGATGCTCTTGAACGTGTTTCCAAAAAATTTTGTCATAAAAACCTAAGACGCGCCTAGGCATCGTCTGGAGTTTAAAGTTCTCTTGAGGTATCCGTTGGATTTCCATAGCTTAAATAGAGTAAATGATTGATGAGCACTTCCCCGAAACGTCAGAGGAATAATGAACAAAACGACAATCTTTTATTTGTCGCTTGCCTGCTGAGCCTCTCAACTGCTTGACCGCTTCCAATTGATGATTCCATCCTTGCATATAGCTTTCTGACAGATGCCCTCCACTGGTATTGATAGGAAATTGTCCACCGGGTCCAATACCTTTTTCACGCATGAACTGAGCCGCGTCTCCAATCGCACAGTAACCATAACCTTCTAGAGCCAATGGAACATGAACTGAAAAACTATCGTAAATTTGAACAAGATCGATGTCTTTTGGACCAATACCAGCAGCATTGAAGACTTGATTGGCACACTCAAGTTGTCCGGGCAAGTAAAATTGGGTTAAACGTGGCTCAAGTGCGGTCGCACCCTTATTGATATCAGAACGACCAAAGGCCTCAATGAAAACAGGATTGTCGGATATTTTCTTTGCAATACCGGACTCTGCAATGATAAGCGCTACTCCTCCATCGTTGATCAAACAATAGTCTAGTAAGTGTAGGGGCTCACAAACATAACGAGAGCGCATATAATCATCGATCGTAATTTTCTCTTGCATCACAGCGTCGGGATTAATACTAGACCAAGCGCGTTGGGCAACTGCAACCTGCCCCATGTCCTTTTCAGTAAAACCTCGATCATGCATATACGACCTTAGCATCATGGCATATAACGCGCCTTGAGAGGTCATGCCCCAAGGTGCATGATAAATATACGATAAAAAATTGGCTCCACCCGAAGCATCTGGCCCTCCATATTGGGTACCTCCAGATCGCTGATTATTGCCATACACAAGAGCAATTACTTTTGCCATGCCAGAATTGATTGCCATGACGGCTTGCATAATGGCTTGAACCGCATCAGCTTGACCGCCCCAACGCGCATCAAGTCCCAATACCTCACCCATTCTTTCGTATGCAGTTGTGGGTCCAACAATTAAACCATCAATTTGACTGCGATCGATTCCTGCATCACTCAAAGCATTTACAAAAGCTCGCGCGCCATAACCATAAGAGTCAGTAGAATTTTCACCTTTCTTAGTTTTCTGATAGTCTTCCAACCAATTGGTTTGTCCTATTCCGACAATAGAAGCAACCCGGTTTATTTTCATCATTTTCCCCGGTAAACAGGTTTACGCTTTTCCTTAAAAGCTTGTCGACCTTCCAAACGATCTTCGCTATTTCGCAACAGTCCATAAACTTGTTTATCCATCTCAAGTGCCAGTGGCAAAGGCATATCAAGGCCTTGAATCACGCTTCTTTTTATAGCTCGAACTGCTAAAGGCGCATTATCTGCAATTTTTCTTGCAATGGAATAAGCTGTGCTCATGAGATCTTCTTTTTCGACGACCTTGCTGACAAAACCCATGCGCATGGCCTCATCTGCATCAACCATTTCACCCGTCAAGAGCATCAGCATGGCATCGCTCTTGCCAACAGTACGGGGTAAACGCTGAACCCCTCCAGAACCAGGAACACTCCCGATCTTTGCCTCTGTCAACCCAAATTTAGCACCTTTGACAGCAATGCAAATATCACAGGCAAGCGCCAACTCCATACCGCCACCGACAGCGTAGCCATTGACAGCACAAATAATAGGACGATCCGAGCCAAAGCCATGGGTCATAGTTCCTGGATTATTTTTACCAAAATACAATTCCGCAAAACTTTCAGGTGGTGGTGGTGAATTTTTCAAATCCGAACCCGTACAAAAAGCTTTGTCACCTGCTCCCGTAATGACGACAACGTGAATATCTTCATCATTGCGCATTCTTTCCCAACAAATATAAATTTGCTCGCGCATCTCTTTGTCCAATGAGTTCATAGCCTCCGGACGATTAAGGACCATGGTCGCAATATGATCTTTGACACTAAAATCAATGGGCATTTTATTTCTCCAAATTCCAATGTACTTACACGTAATTATCAAATAAAAATATCTTGTTCTCGCAAGAATTGAACTTCACTTTTACTCATGCCTAAGAGATTCATGCATACTTCATCGGTGTGTTCCCCAAGCAATGGAGCAGAATTTTCCATATTTAAATTGGTGCGCGATAAACGAATTGGGGGAGCGTTGTAAATTGTCTTTCCCATTTCTGAGTGATTAAGCTTTATCCAATGTTTACGGTGATTTAATTGAGGATCAGTTTCAACAAGTTCTGCGATATTAGAGGCAACTCCAGATGGTATTGATTTGGACTGCAAAAGATTTTGTAGGAACTGGGCATCAAAATCGATTGTTATTTTTGAAATTACAGCATCTAATTCTTTTCGATAATCCATCCGAACTTTATTAGAGTGCCAATCTCTACTTTCTAATTTAGTTGAAATATTCAAAAGATTGTCCAAATCCGCCCATTGCTGATCCGAATAAATCGCAATTGCAATTGTTCTCCCATCTCTACAGGGATAAGCACCGCGTGGAGCAGATTCCAAATTGTCATTGTCCATTCTTTTTTCAATTCGTTCATTCACGCTTGAATCAATCAAAGACGTACCAATCAGAGAAATAGATGGCTCAGTTTGAGAAAAGTCTATAAATTGACCTTTTCCTGTTTTACGCTGGTAATAAATGGCTGAAAGCAATGCAAATGCTGCATGACAAGGATTAGGCACATGATCTGGGTAATTTGTACCAGTGCCTACAGGTGGACGATCTGCTGCACCAGACAAAAACTGTATACCGCTCAATGCCGCTATGGTTAAACCAAATCCGACATAATGACTATGTGGACCTGTTGATCCCTGCATAGACATTGATAGATAAACCAAACTTTTATGATCTTGACTCACTTGCTCATACCCTAAGCCCAGTTTATCCATGGTCCCAGGAGAGAAATTATTGGCAACCACATCGCTTTTACTGATAAGAGCTCGGGCTATCTCTTGCGCCTTTTCTTTTTTTAGGTCTAAAACAATACTTTTTTTATTGCTGTTGCGATCTGCAAAATAACCGCTTCGGTTGATACCAGGTTTACCCTGAAAGAAGGGAGCGGTATTTCGAAGCGGGTCTAAACTTTTACTGGACTCGACTTTGATCACTTCTGCACCAAAATCAGAAAGAATTTTAGTGGTGTAAGAGCCCGCACCAATCCAAGTAAAATCTGCAACGCGCAGTCCTGATAAAGGACCTTTGGAATGCTTTTTCATATTCATTAAACTACGCCCAATGTCCTTAGAGAAGCCAACTTCTCCTCTGTGAGGCCCAATTCTTTGTAAATTGTCACATTATCCTGGCCTAAGCGAGGCGCTAAATGACGTAAAGACCAAGGCGTCTCACTCAAGAGATAAGGAGCTCCAGGCATGGTAATCTTGAGTCCAGAGTCTTTGTGTAAAGCAGTTTCAAAAAATGAACGCGATATTAGTTGTTTATTCTTTAATATAGACTGACAATCATTTACTGGACAAAGTGGAATTCTTCTTGATTGCGCGCCCTCATATAAAAACGCCATAGTTTTATCACTTGCAAATGCCGTGAATATTTTTTCAAAAAGTTGTTTACCTTCATCAGAATGCATGTATTTTAAATCTTGCCACTTTGGTGAAGCCAATTCATTGGCCCCTTCTACACCTTCGATTTTGAACCACTCAACCAAGTTTTTCCAAAATCTAGAAGCCGCCATTCCACCTGCAAAAACATAAACAAAACCATCTAAGCATTCAAATATTCCGCTGCCCGCGTAGCGTTGAGTATTGCCAGCTCTAGCCCTTATTTTATTCTCTAGATCAAAAGATTGAGCGGAATTCTCAAGCGACAAGGTCACACACTCTTGGATCGAAACATCAACTTGCTGACCCAAATCACTCAATTGAGTCTCTAAAACAGCAAGCATCGTCCCGACAGCACCAAACATACAACCCATGGCGTAAGCTTGCTCACAAGCTGCTTGGGTGGGTTGCATATCTTCAAAACCCATTATGTTAAGCAATCCACCTAGTGCCAAAAGCGTAAGGTCATCAGAGGCATAATTGGCATAAGGTCCAGTTTGACCAAATGGAGTAATACTAGTCATGATCAACTTAGGATTTATCTCATGAAGAAACTCATAACTCAAACCCAATTTGTTCAACGCTAGGGGTTCATAATCTTCTAAGACGATATCAGCAGTTTTGACCAACTCCAAAAAAATTGTCTTACCCTCATTCTTATGAATATCCAATGTAATACTTCGTTTATTTGTATTGAAATAAAAATGAGGTATTCCAAATTCAATATCTGTACGATCTTGAATAAAAGGAGGTTTATTCCTAATTGAGTTTCCAAAAATGGGGGCTTCAATTAAGATGACTTCAGCTCCCATATCGGCAAGCAATTTGCCAGCGTAATGACTGAAGCGATTTGATAAATCTAAAACTCTTAATCCATCTAATGAGGAGGCGAATAAGGGGGGTTGAATACTATTTTGAGTCACTGTAGTGGAACTTTAGCTTGCTGAATTACATCTGCCCATCTTGCAACCTCTGTTTTCACAAAAGTCGCAAAATCTTCTGGCGTACTGGTTTGTCCAAAAGCACCTTCGTGCATTAATTTGTTTTGTATCTCTGGCAATGCGACAACATCTTTGATGGCTTGATTTAGGGTTTTAGTGATTTCAGGCGGCAAACCCGCAGGACCAATAATACCGTACCAAATACTGACATCAAATCCAGGCAAAATATCGTCCATACTTGGAGCCTCTGGCAATAACGATGCGGTTTGTTTTGTCGTAACGGCTAAAGCTCGTAGCCTACCAGCACGTATCATGGGCAATACTGCTGGCATATCAGCAAACATTAACTGAACATCTGAACGCATTAATCCAACCACAGCTGGGCTGCTTCCCGCGTAGGGTACATGAGTCATCTCTATACCAACTCTAAATTTAAATAATTCACCTATTAAATGATGCGAAGTACCATTTCCCGCAGAACCAAAATTTAATTTTCCTGGGTTCGCCTTTGCAGCGGAAATAAGGTCTTGAACAGATCGAAATGGCGAATTTGCGGGAATAACCAACGCGGCTGGAGTTATTGATAACCTGGAGATGAACGTAAAGTCCTTGGCTATGTTGTAGGGAATTTTTTGATAGAGTGATGGATTGATAGACAAGGTACCAATAGAACCAATTCCAATCGTATAACCATTTGCTGTGGATTTTGCAATATTATTTGCTCCAAGCAATCCGCCTGAACCTGCAACGTTTTCAATTGAGAAAGACCATCCCTTAGTTTCAGATAGTTTAGCCGCCACCAAACGGGATAAAAGATCGTTTCCACCTCCTGGGGGAAATCCGACTATCAATCGAATAGGCTTATTGGGGTACAAATCTTGAGAATGTACGATGGCGCAATGAAATAATAGATTTATTAATGCAAAACTAATAAAACCTAGATGTCTATTGTATATAAAATTCTTAAAATAACACAAAGGGATCCTCTACTTTTGAAAAGTCCATTCAATCAAATCTTTAATCCAAAAAGCATCATTGTTAATAATCAAAATTTCCCAAAATGCAAGATTCAATTATTTCAAATTAGTTATTAAATACTATAGATAAAACCCTAATATGATTAATTGTCTTAAGCCCATGAATCAAATGCATTTGATTTTTAAATTATCAATAAATTCAGAGCAGTACAATTTAATACGACGAATAATCAGCCCAATCTTGCCAAGTTTATTGCCATTTGACGAAGTATCTATCTGAGGCTACCCCTTAGGGCAAGAGGAGTAATCAAGTCGAGCAAGATACCAAGTGGGATATCCGAAAATCACACCAATTGATTAATTAGGTAGCAATTTTTAAATTAATCATCAAATTTAACTTTAGAGCTTCTGATAACTTCACTCCATTTTTGCATATCTGATTTAATTAACGCCTCAAATTGTTCCGAGCTATTACCAACCACTTCGCCACCGAGAGAAGTAGTAATTTTTTGTTTGGTATCAGATTCGAAAACAATTGTTTTTACCAATTCGTTAAGTTGTCTTATGATATTTGAAGGTGTACCAGAGGGAGCAACCAATCCATACCATACACTTGCCTCATACCCAGACAAGTTTCCCGATTCGGAAACGGTTGGCAACTCTGGATATGAAGATAATTTTTTCAAAGACGTCACGCCCAATATACGAACCTTCCCACTTCTTGCATAAGGCATTAAATCATTACCAAATACAACTTGAATAACGCCTGAGGAAAGATCTGTATTTCTCGTTGAGGTAGCACGGTACGGTACATGAACCATTTTGACATTTGACATTAAATTAAAAAGCTCACCAGCCAAATGCGAGGACGTTCCGTTACCAGAAGATCCAAAATTAAGTTTATTTGGATTTTTTCTTGCATATGAAATTAAATCGGATACATTTTTAAAAGAAGATTCAGTATTGACACCTAAAAAAAATGGCGTAGAGGCAACAACTGTAATAGGTGCAAAATCTTTTATAGCATCGTATTTAATCTTTGGGACAGAAAGTGGATTTATCGATAGCGTTGTCACTGTGGCCATAAGTAAGGTGTAGCCATCGTTTGGTGCATGCGATACATATTCAGCAGCCAGCATTGTACTAGCCCCAGGTCTATTCTCAACAATAACTGACTGGCCAATACTTGATGATAAACGGATTGCAATGATTCTAGATAAAGTGTCAGCAGCACCACCAGTTGCGTGCGCAGAAACAATCACTATAGGCTTGCTAGGATATTCTTGAGCTAACGAATGGGTTGCACAAAAAATAGCACTAAAAAAATTCAACAATGTAATTAAGAGTAAATTTAAAAAAATTTTGCTCTTATAAAATTTAATGTTCATATTTTACTTCCTAGATAGAATTTCATTACTATAAATCTTCATTTGATAAAAAATATAGCGTTATCCCTTAGGTATTGGCATTAAAAAAAGTATAACAATTAACACGCTTTATCTTTAAATAACTTAAGTAAAATATCGATCAATTTACTATTATTTTATTCAGAGTATAAGAAGGCGCGCTCAGAAAGTAAGTGCAACTTTTTTAAAGGAAAATGTTGCATGACCAAAACCTACAAACAACTGACAATGGATGAGAGAACTTTTATTCAATTGGGACTGATGGTGGCTTTAAAGCCCGCCCAAATTGCTTTGGAGTTGTCTC
>CANJNC010000022.1 GCA_947475685.1 Comamonadaceae bacterium
GGCAATTTCCTCCGTTACCCTCGCCGAACTCTTGCACGGTGCGGAGAAAAGCAGCCGGGTAAGCGAGAACCTAGCCGCTATCGAGGACTTTTGCAGTCGCCTAGAAGTTCTGCCCTATGGCCCCAAGGCTGCGCAACATTACGGAGCCATTCGCGCCGCCTTGGAAATACTCGGCCAGCCTATCGGTGTGAACGACATGCACATTGCAGCGCACGCCCGCAGCGAAGGCCTAGTGCTGGTGACGAACAACATGGGGGAGTTCGCACGGGTGCCTGCGCTGGAAGCAGAGAACTGGGTCCACACAGCGCAGTAATTTACGAGTTGTAGTGCTTCAGCCGCACAAAAGTGCGTCGACTGCCACGCCAAGTTTGCCGCGATAGCTACGGCGGGCCAACAACTGACCTTTGACGTGATTGCCACGCCGACAGCTCTCTGGCTCCGCACTCTCGGGGATTCTTGCTTTTAGCTCCTGAATGTAACCTGAGTTAGCTGCCTTGTGGGTGTTTTGTTTGGCGCTTGGCCTGTCTCAGTAGTGGTAGCGGCCCTGCAAGAACTCAACCCGGTCGGTCTTGATCAGGTAGACACAGCGATGCTCTTGCGTAATTCGCCGGGACCAGACATCAGGACCCAGATATTTCAGCGGTTCGGGCTTGCCGATTCCATCGAAGGGGTCTCGCAAAATGGCTTGAACCAATTCCAGCAGCCTCTTTGCGGTGCGGCGGTCCGTCTCAACCCAGTGCTGCAGGTCTTCTACAAACTCTGGGTGGCAGACGGCGATTCGATCGCCTTTAGGCATCTACGCCCACCAGTTTGCTCAGGTGAGCCATGGTCGTGGGTGCAATTTTTTTTGAGCGTGCACGCGATAGCGCTGAAAGCAGCCGCTGTGCGTTCTTCTCAGAGCGCAGCAGGTGCGCGGTCTCCACCAGACTCTCGAGTTCATCGGCCGCAATCATGGCCACATCGCCCCCGGTTCGACGGCGCACCACAATGACCTCCCGGTCGTCGACAGCGCGATCCATGAGCGACTTCAAATGCTCTCTGGCCTGGCTGTAAGTGGTTTCAATGGTCATGGTGAACTTTCTTTAATTGGACAGAAACATTGTACAACATGACGCCTCAAAATTGGTTAATTAGTAAAGTCGAGCAGTGGCCAAAGGCCAAACTGTTTCCCTATGCCCGCAATGCGCGCACCCGCTCGCAGGCGCAGGTCGGACAGATTGCCGCCTCCATCAAGGGGTTCGGCTTTACCAACCCCATTTTGGCGGGCGCTGATCAGCGCTGTTGCGTTTTTTGATCCCAATGCGATGGAGTGGACATCAGTTTGACCGACTTGGGTTTGGTGACCGGTGGGGCATCTGAAAGCGCAATGAACTTTTGTATTTGTTCGTCATCCATCCTAAACCAGACTTGATCCAGGCGGTCCTGAGCCATCGCCAATGGCTTTACCTCTTGTGTGCTTGTCATGAAAGTTGACCTATGAAATGGTAAATTGGATCAAAGAGATTTGATTTCAGGGGTTGCTGACCCAGTTTTCAACAAGCAGCCCAGCATAGTTCACAAAGTCCGCTTCTTTGTTGGTGACCAGTGTCACCCCTAAAGCGACCGCATGGGATGCGATGAGTTTATCCAGAGCCTCTCGGTTGCGATCTTTGTAGGCTGCGCGGATGGGGCCATAGGCCTTGGCAGCTTGTGCATCAAAAGGCGCAACCATGATGTCGTCAAGCAAACTCTCCAGTGCCGAGCGGTTGGATTGCTGTGCCGCAGTGCTTGAGCATGCGATACCAAATTCAAGCTCAGCCAAAGTCACCGCAGAAATAACAACGTCGCCCACAAAGCACTGGGCAAACCGCTCGCGCACCCCAGGCGGCTTGCTTAAGCTTGATGGCATTGTTTCTGTTTTGACCAGGCTTGGCGCTTGCACTTAAAGCCCAATCTTGAGCACCCCCTTGTCCGCCAGGCTTGTACTCCACCTCTACTTGACTAATCCCCATGCGTAAGCTCACTAAAAAGGGACAAATGTAAAAATCTGATTTTTGGTCAATAGAGTGTTGTATTTCCAACGATATATTAAACGTTTACAGATCCCCCATTCTTCGGCTAAGCTTGTTTATCTGAATTCTTTAATCAGCATGAAACTACAAGCCATCACGCCATCACATTTTCCTTGGTTTGACTACGCCCGTTACTCGTTTTCTTTGGGTCTAAAGACTGACAAAGGTGCTTATTTATCAGGACACACCGCCTCTGAGTTTGATCCCGTGAGCAAAAGAATCGTTGTTCACGGCAACATGACCGATCAGGTCAAAACCGCTTACAGCAAGATTGGCACAATCTTGGAAGCCTCAGGCATGGGTTTTCAGGATGTGGTGCGGATTGTTGAATACGTCAGGCCAGAGGGCATTGAGCGATATGCAGAGGCTGCCGCTGTGCGTGCAGAAGTATTTGGCGCTCATCAACCCACCGTGCACACCGTGCCAGTCAACAGTTTACTCAGACCAGAGGCCTACATTGAAATCGAAGTAACCGCCGCTCCCGTGGGCCGCGCCACCGATGTGGGCTCAAACGCTTCTCCTGCACGGGACTCTGCTGGTTTGGTGTATCTGCCTACGGTGCAGCCAGTCGACTCGCAGGGCCACATTGTTGGCGCTGGAGACATCGTGGCCCAAACTGCCTATATCTTCGAAAAAACCGGCAAGATGCTTGCCGCTTTGGGCCTCGGGTTTAACAACTTGGTCAAAACGGTGGATTACTTGACCCCCAGCGGATTGGCCAATTACAAAGGCACGGGGCGTATTCGAAAGCAACACTTGGGTCCAATCTATCCGGGTGCAGCGGGGTTGATCATGTCGCGTTTGGTGCACCCAGAAGCACTCATTCAATATGACTTCATTGCTTCGCGCGATCCACTGGAATGCATCAATCCAGGTTGGACTCGTTATGAAAAGCTCAGCTACAGCCCAGCTGTCAAGGCCGGCCGAATGCTATTCATGTCTGGTCAAGGATCACTCGATCCTGCCACTGAAAAAATCGTTCACGACAACGATGTGGTGGCCCAAGCCGAGTACACCTACTCCAACATCATTGCTGTGCTCAAAGCGGCCGGTGCAGGTCCTCAAAACCTGGTCAAAACCATTGAGTACGTCACGCCCAGTGCACTTGCGAATTACAAAAAAGTGGCTCAAGTCAGAGAGGCCTTGCTGCAAACACCTTACCCTGCATCGACGGGTTTGATTTGCCAAGCTTTGCTGCGCCCAGAGATGATGATTGAAGTGGATCCCTTTGCCATTTTGGATTAGAACATGCCGCTACTCACTCCCGAACTGCAAGCCCTGATTGGCCAAGAGGTGCATTACCCAGCACGTGAGCCTTTGGGCGAGGCGTCCATTCGCTATTTCTCCGTGGCCTTGCGAGACGACAACCCGCTTTACTTTGACCAAGCTTATGCCAAAGAGGCCGGCTACGAGGGCGTGATTGCGCAACCCACCTTGATTTGTGAAACCTGTCAATACGCCCATGGAGCCCCCGACGGCGAGGGCTACATTGGACACGAATGGCATTTGCCAGTGACGGGATGCCGCATGATCCGAGCAGGCAACGATTACACCTTCATGCGACCCGTTCTTGCCACTGACCGAATCTCAGTGACGTGGACATTGGAGAGCATGGCGGAAAAACCCGCCTCTCGCGGAGGGACTCAGCTGTTTGTGATGTCGGTTGCCACCTACAAAGATGCGCATGACCTGCTCGTGGCTGTGAACCGCGAAACCTTAGTCTTTCAACCCTTGGTGGCCCATGCTCAGAGCTGACCTGAACCCTCAACGACTTACACTGGGGCAAACCTTGCCAGACAGCTCTCAAACTTATAGCGAGGCTGACTTGGTCGCTTATGGTGCTGCGACCTGGGACTGGCACCGCTTGCACTATGATTTGGCCTACGCCAAATCCAAGCAGTTGCCAGGCCCCCTTGTTGATGGACAAATGTTTGGGGCGGTGTTTGCCCGTGAGGCCATGAACTGGGCTGGACCCAAGGCCTTTATTCAAACAATGGGGTTGAAGATGAAATCAATGGCCTTTGCAGGAGACCATATGGTCGCCAAAGGCGTGATCAGTGCCATCAATGAAACACATGGGGTGTACGTGATTGAACTCCAGCAGCAACTGCTGTGCGGGGAGCGCTTGGTGGCACAGGCGAGCACGTCCATTCGGCTTGAGGCCCCATAAAAGCATGCGATGTCTTTTGGGCGTTTGTAGGTATCTAAGTCAGATTTACCAACATGAATTTCGCCAAAGGCTACTTGCCGCTAAGCAGTCACCTGGCGCTTTTACGCTGGTTGGCCCAATGGCTGCAATGACCATTCCACATTGAGCCAAGAGATGAGTTTGGCTGAACATTTTTAGACCCTTATTTAAAAGGATGACCAAGATGATGACCGTGAACATAATGAGGATCTCATGCATCAACTAAACGCCTGTATCGCAGGTATTTACGAGCACCCTTTAAGGGTCGCGCCCGATCATTCGGTGGCCAGACTCCATGCCGATGTGGCGCATGGCGCACTGCTCGATGCTGGCCTCTCGCTCAATGATGTCGATGCATATTTCTGCGCGGGTGATGCCCCGGGCTTGGGGCCACTGTCGATGATTGACTACTTGGGTTTGAAAAAAATCCAAGTGGTACAAACAACCGAGTTGGGGGGCGCCTCTTACATGTCCCATGTGGGGGAAGCGGCCGCTGCCATTGTGGCAGGCAGGTGCAAAGTGGCCTTGGTGACCTTGGCCGGACGCCCTAAATCTGAGGGTTCAAGTGGTGCCAAACCGCGCAACTTTGGTGACACCGCACCGGATGCGGAATTTGAGCGCCATTACTTGCCGGCCCCTTTGAACAGTTATGCCATGTGTGCCATGCGCCACATGCACGAGTTTGGCACCACCTCTGAGCAATTGGCCTGGATCAAGGTGACCATGTCTCACCACGCCCAACACAACCCCAACGCGTACTTGAGAAACACGATGACAGTGCAAGATGTGTTGGACAGTCCGATGGTGGCCGACCCTTTGCGCCGTGCCGATTGCTGTGTGGTCACCGATGGGGGTGGCGCCGTTGTTGTGGTTCACCCCGATATCGCCAAAAATTTAAAAATCCCTCATGTTGAAATCGTAGGCATGTCAGCTTCCGTCAAGGGACAATCTGGTGGACATGTTGATTTAACCCATTCAGCGACCACTTGGACGGCACCTCGTGCATTTGAACAAGCCGGGATCAAACCCGTGGATATCCGCTACGCGTCGATTTATGACAGTTTCACCATCACCGTCTTGATGCAACTCGAAGACCTGGGCTTTTGCGCCAAGGGTCAAGGCGGACGCTTTGTATCGGATGGTCAATTGATTGCCGGGCAAAGTGCCCTTGCCATCAACACCGATGGCGGTGGATTGTGCAACAACCACCCCGCCAACCGAGGCGGCATCACGAAAATCATTGAAGCGGTTCGGCAACTTCGAGGACAGGCTCACCCGTTGGTTCAAGTACCCCACTTGGAGTTCGCTTTGGCCAACGGCATTGGTGGATTTTTAGGCTCGCGCCATGGCGCAGCCACCTTGATCATGAAAAGGAGTTGACATGAGCACAACGGCTGATCCTTGGATTTTTCAAGATCCCTTGCAAAACGCTGAGAATGAATTCTTTTGGAAGAGTGCTCAAGAAAAGAAATTGACGCTCAAACACTGTCTGGACTGTGAGACACCACACCACTATCCCAGGTCCTATTGCCCGCACTGTGGCAGTGACAAAACCGAGTGGCGAATCTCCAAAGGACACGGCGAGATCTATTCCTTCACCCGCATGGTCAGAGGGGTTGAGAAACCCTTCATGATGGCCTATGTACAACTTGATGAAGGTGTGCAGTTGCTCACCCACTTGCACACATCGAATTGGGATGCGGTGAGGATCGGCATGCGCGTGAGGGTGGATTTTTTGGCCAGTGCATCCGGGCAAAATGTACCCATTTTTGTGCCTGAGTAATTGCTGATAGGCCTGTCCAATCCTGCTCCAGGCGTCAGGGCGTTAAATAAGCCCTTGAGTGCAAGAGATGATGGAACTCATCAAAATGATTTTATTGAACGCTAGGTAAATTAAAAAAATTTATTGATCAAGATGAACAGCAGTTTCACGAACCACTTCGGCAAAGTATTTGGTTTCTAGCTCAATTTGTTTTCGAAACTCTTCTGGCGAACTACCAATCGGTCTCAGCCCTAGGACTTTGAATCTCTCCAAGATCATAGGGTGAGACAGTGCAATTTTCACCTCTGAAGCCAATTTTTCAACAACAAGGACAGGCGTTGCAGCAGGGGTAAATAGACCAAATCGACCCCCTTGGAAATCCGCTCCACTGACACCTGATTCAGCAAATGTTGGAACATCGGGCAAAAGCTGAGCTCGGGTAGGATGAGCATAAGCGATCGCTCGCACTCGCCCAGCTTTAATTTGTGCAATGGATTGAGTTGCAGCCACCATCATCATTTGCACCTCACCAGCCATGACGGCAGAAACTGCTTGTGCGCCACCTTTGTATGGAATATGAGTAGCCTTGAGGCCACTTCGTCTTAAAAAAAGCTCCATGGCCAAATGTGTCGTGTTCCCAATTCCTATGGATGCATAGGACAGCCCCGAATTTGACTGTCTCTCATAGGCGATAAGATCTTTGATGCTGTATACAGGTAGGCTTGGCGTGACAAAAAGAATCATGGCCTCCTGATCTGCAATATTGCTAATTGGAATAAAGTCCTTGATGGTGTCAAAGGGTAACTTTTTATATAAGCTTGGATTGACTGAAAATGAAGTGGTGGTGAGTAAGAGGGTGTAGCCATCCGCTGCAGATTTGGCAACCACCTCTGAACCAATGATTCCATTTGCACCGGCACGATTTTCAACAATAAAATTTTGCCCTGTTTGTGCAGCCAACTGCTGGGAGATGATTCTCGCTACTGAATCTGGCCCACCAGAACCGAAAGGCACAATAATTCGCACCTGGCGGTTGGGATAAGTTTGTGCTCGTGTTGTCGGTGATATGAAGAGTAAAAACAAGCAGGATAAAAAGAACGAACACCCTACACTCAAAAGTTTTGTATTTAACATACTGACTTTCATGGTCATTTAGACAAAATATGGATAGCGGCTCATCTCTTTGGAACGCCTAGTTGTTCGGCCATCCAGTCTGCGCATTGGGTGCGCCACAGATGCCCGCGATTGTGTCCCACATGAATTCCTCCCTCTAACAGCAAAAATATACTTGGGCCACTCACCTCCTTGGCCAATCGGGCAGAGTCTTCCCACCTCGTGATGTGATCGGCTTGACCCGCGATGACAAAGATGGGGCAAGTGACCAATTTTGCGACGTCAGTCAAATCAAAGAGTCGCGACTTTTCCCGTGCCTCATCAACGCTTTTTGAATGCGTCCTCAATTTATAAGCATCTTTCAAAGTTTGAGGGCGTTGATCAAAATTATCAATGACACTGAAGGCTCCACCATTGGCAATGACAGCTTTGATTCGCTTTTCAAATGCAGCCGCTCTTGGTGCATATTGTCCTCCCATCGAAGAACCCGACACGCCAATCCGGTCTGCATCCAAGTCAAGCCGTCGTTCAACCCAATTGATGACTGCAGCAACGGGTTCTTCAAAGGCATGACGGATGGGCCAGTCATACTCACCCTCTCCTTGGCCAGGACCATCAAATGAAAATGTTGCCATATTCCTCTCTAAAAAGAGCTGCTCGTAATTGTGCTGCTCTTCTTTGGTTGAATCCATGCCCGAAATGATCAAAATAACTGGTAATTGACCAACTGCGTCCTTTGGTTTTCTTAAATTTCCATAAAGAAACTTGCCCTCAAATGGAATGGCTACTCGCTCACCAGGCGGATTCATGTGCGCAAGTGCTAGACTTCGACATTCAACCGCTTTCATATGCGCTTGCTTCATTTGTTGTACATCGTGAGTAAACAAAAATTTTGCAAAATGATACTCAAGTGCCGCGGTATTAAGATGCATCCCAGCTGCTAGATTTTGTGATCGAGCGAGACATTCACGCCCAGTTTTTTCATGCATTGCGGCTCTTATCGACCAAGCACTGCACCAATCATCCCAAATATCAATGGACTGAGTGACTTCAATAAAATCTGTCAAAGGAACGCCTGCAGTTGTCAGTCGCACCATCCAATTTTCTCTTGCAGCTTTTATTTTTGCGTCAGGTTGTCGAACACTTACTTCTTTCATTCAAAGTCTCCCATAAATATCAGCAATTAATCTTAATGCCTGATGTGTACTCATTATTAACGATGTACAAGTAAATATTAATTATGATAAAGATCTATTCTTTAATCTAGGTATAGATTTACCCATCTCGTATTTTGATCATACGCCAAACTTCCAAGTAGTGGTTAACCCGAAAACAGTCTGCTTTTAAATTCCATACTTTGGGGTAAACGAGATCTTCAGTTGAAAGATCTTGTCCTATTATATTTTTTAGCATTTTACGAAAACATTTAAGATTTCGTCAAATGGCATCTTTCTCAATCATTAAGTCCTCCTTTGGCAAAACAATAGGTTTTTTACTATTGTTTTCTTGTTTAACCTGCGCGTGGTCTCAGTCTGAAGATTTTGTAGAGCCCACCAAGATTGTTAAAATTAAAGGACTGAATTGCAAGGTCTTTTTTATTCGAGCAGTCTGACCAAACCTTGTCCAATGCACAGTTTAAAATCAAATCACACATCAAGTAGATGTGGTTTGGTTGATGCGAAATTTCAAGAACTGTACGGGGTGCTTCATGAATAGAGTTGCAAAGTCAATCGGTAAATGGTTGGCCATTTACCTCAGCAAAGAGATCGAAATCAACGCAACGGCGCCGCCTTCTAACCCTTTGCATTTACAAGCGACTTTACGCCCGGGAGATATCTTGCTGGTTGAGGGCAACACGCGTCTTAGTGGGGCAATCAAATACTTGACACAATCCACATGGTCTCATGCAGCACTTTATGTGGGCATGAATTTCAACTCCGTCGCACCTGAGGACCATTGTCTCGTTGAGGCCGATACAGTTCACGGCGTTCGCAGCACCGGTCTTGAAAAATTTGTGAATTTACACACCCGAATCTGCAGGCCTATTGGTCTAAGTGAACATGAATGCGCTATCGTCACGCAGTCAGCCATCGATAAAATTGGAGACCAATATGATTTGCGCAACGTATTTGATCTCGCTAGATATCTGTTTCCGACACCACCCGTACCCACACGTTTTAGAAGGCAGTTGTTGTCATTGGGCAGTGGAGACCCGACCAGAGCTATATGCTCCACATTGATTGCACAAGCTTTTGAAAGTATTCACTACCCCATCGCTCCCCTCAAACCAAATATTTCAAGTCTATCAACAAATGAAGATGGCTTCATGCCAGAGGTGTTCAATCCCAAACACTTCTCTCTTCTTACACCTAGAGATTTTGACGTTTCACCCTACTTCGCGATCATTAAGCCCACAGTTGAATGCGGATTTGATTTTCATAACCTGGAATGGGGTAAGTAAATATGCACGTTCAAAAGTCTTATGTTCTACTGCACTGAAAAATGACACTCATTTAGAAAGACATGGCTCATGTCATTGAGCTTATCGATACCCATTTTAACTTTGACATTGCATTGATTTTCGATAATCAAGTCCTATGGCTTTCAAGGCTTCATTGAAACTTTCAATAATGCCCTGCGAGATTTGATTTGAGGAAAAATCAATTCTCCGTAGTGCTTCATCTCCTGAATTTCAACGTCTTGCATGGGCGTCAGAATACTGTCAATGTATTGAGGAAGCGCTTGGACCCGAGTCCACCATTTTTGAACATGAGGTTTATCATCAATCCAGAGGTTCAATAAGCAAAGAAAATTTAAACGCGCAACGTACGGTATTAAATTAATATCGGCCAAGCTTAAATCATCTCCCAAAATCCACATTTGACTTTTACTTAAATAAGATTCCAACAAGTCAAATGCCTTTTCATATGCAGCTATCGCGTAGCCTACAAATTGAGAATCAACTCCTAACTCAAAAGTAGACTTGAAACGGTCATACCTCCTTGGGTCCCCCACATTTCTCAATCTAATCTCTCTTTGCTCAGGCGACAGGTGCTTCATCTTTTCTCTAAACATCGCAGAAAAACTGATCTCTGAAATGCCCTCGTGCAAACCCTCGTCAACCAATTTACTCCAAATTCGCATTTGTGCTTTCATGTAAGGATCGCTTGGAATGAGCTTTGGAATTGGGTAAATATCATCAAGGTATTCACAAATGAGTGTCGACTCGATGATGGATCGCTCGTTGTGGACCAAAGTTGGCACCACACCTTTAGGGTTTAATTTTAAATATTTTTCATTGTATTGCTCACTCTTAAAAAGATTGATCTGAACAGATTGCCACTCAAGATCTTTCAGCTCTAATGTCAAACGAACCTTTTGGCAGCAAACTGAATTGCCAAATTCATATAAAGTCAGCATAATTTTTTAATATTGAATCACTCATCCATAATGACTGGTCAGTTTCAAAGTCTGTCACTTCTTTTGGCTAGCTGTCAGTCACAACAAACTTGAGTATAAAAAAGGGGCAACTAAAAATGCTACTTTCCAAATCTGTTTTCTTAATTTCACTTCATAACGTTTTTTTACTTACCCAGAAAATTTCCCATCACATTCTTTTGATCTATCAAAGAAAACGTCCTTTCGTTGATAGCAGTCTATTGGGCAAGTCAACATAACCATTGCTCTATTTGTACAACATTGAGCACTCACCCAATGGCGTTACGTGTTTTGATACGTTCGCAATGGTTATGCCTTGGCATATTTACCGGTCAATTGTGGCGTCATTCCAGTCAGACCTCTTTGCTCGCGTTCAAGTCTTGTCTCTCTGGCCCAAGTGCGCTTTAAATCATCTCTCACACCAATCGCTAAACGACCTAATCCGTCCACCTCCAACTCCACCTTGTCGCCGTCTTGGAAAGCAGACAGTCCTCTGTGATTGGTCCCCGTTGCAATGATGTCCCCAGGCTCTAGCTCATGGATACTGGAAACCCATTCAATACAGCGTGGAATTTTATGTGCCATGTCATCCGTATTGAAGTTTTGCTTTAAAACCCCATTGACCCATAACCTCACTTGCAGCTTATGTGGATCTTTGACTTCATCTGCAGTGACCAAATAGGGGCCAATGGAAGCAAAGGTCGCTCGAGATTTCATCTGATAAAAGGTATTGCCTTCAGGCACGACACCTCTTGCAGAACCATCAATGAAATTCACATATCCAAAAATATGTTCCATGGCCTTTGACGCAGGAATGAAGCTGCCCCCCTTGCCCATGACCAAAGCAATTTCTGCTTCTCCCTCAAATATCGATGCACCTATATCTGGCAAGACCATGGTATCTCCATGACCAATGATGGTATTGGGAGACTTGTGAAACGCATTGATCAAGGCTGGCTCTTTGCGAGTCCCGTCTTCCATGTAGTTCACCGCCATGCATTCGATATTTACAGGCTTAGGTAAGGGTGGACGGATTTTGACACTTGAGATCAAAACACCTTTACCCTTTTGAACGGTCTGTTCAATTCGAGGGCGAACTTTATCAAACGATTTAATCAAGCCATTCATCAAGTCCCCTATGCCATGGTGGGGAATGTGACTGATCACAGAGGTGATATCTACAACATGGTCTCCTTTAAGAATACCCACGCGGAAATCGTTGAAAAGTATGATTTTCATAAGGCCCTTTAAAAAGTTTAAACGCTGCTTGACTCAAACCAAGAGCTCAGAGCGACTTGCATCAATTCACACAAATCATAGGCCTGAGAATTCAACTGCGCAATCATGAATTCACCTGTTTTTCTGGCGGTTTACCCTAATCGACTTAAGGTGTTACATGATTCAATAATGACGTGTCTACTGTGAAAGATACATATGCAAAAAACCATTGCCCATCAAGACCGACGTGATTTTTTGAGCGCGGTCGTCCTCGCATCTTCGTCGGCCTGCACCTTGGCCAATGTGCATAAGCCCTCAACTCAATCCACCCCACCTCACCCCTTGTCACACCGCTTACCTCAAGGCCGTGAACCTTTGGTGATTTCAGGTCAGTTGCTCAATGCGCAGCAAGAACCCATGAGAGGAGTGATCGTCTCCTTCTTAAAGGACGACAAGACCACAACAACCGATCAAGATGGAAGATTTTTTTGGACGAGCGACACCAAGGCCCTTGAGCGCTCTAAATTTACCATCAGCGCTCACGATGGCGGTAAACACACTCCACCGCAAGACATCCCTACGCTGTACAGCATTGTTGATTTAGATACGCTCCAAGATGAGCAGGGTCGTTGGCGCTTATTTTTAAAATCCATCACGACGCCCTCTTAAACACGGTGCTTCAAATCAGCCTCAGTCAGATGATGTTTTTTTATCCGTCAAAGTCTTCCAAACTCTCTTGCATTGCATGCAACTGATGGTAAATCCATACTTTCAGCTGTCGCGAGGACTTCTTCACCCCATAAAGAAATTCAAGCTCATCTAAAAGAATTTCCACTTCTTCTTCTATGGCATATTCAATATGCTTGATCACAGCCCTTACATCATCGGACTTCATCACCTGCGTGTTGATGCGAGGCAGGTTATTCTCCATCGAGAAACGATCCAGCTCCTCTTGAGTCGCTTGTCGTTCGCGCTTTAACTGAGCGGCGAGGAGTTTGTTGTACGCATTTAATTTTTCTGAGGCCAGTTCTTCAAAATCAGATTGATCAACTTGCTCAATTTCCAGTTGCAAAAGTAGCAATGTCATCAATTCATTGTTGGCATAAGCTCGATTGATTTCTTGCATCAGCTCGGTTTTTCTAGCTCTTTCTTTTGGATTTTGCTCCCGATCGGGGTGAACTGCACTGACCAACTTCCTAAAGACCTCTTTCAATGCATTTTGTGCGTTCAATTCCTCTTGTTTTGGAAGGGCAGGCTTAGTCTTTTTACTTTTTACTTTTGCTGCTTTCTCAGCTTGACGTCTCTCTTTTTCTAAATTAACTTCCTCTCTCAAATGATCGAACAACCGATCCATGTAATCATCATGTGACTCACCTTCCCTTTTTTCATCCACCCTTTGTCCTGCGAGCTCAGAAACAAAAGATTTCGCCAAATCGTCTTGGGCTTGATTGAACTGATCAAAGGTCACGCTTGAATGTTTATCAAACAATTTCTTCAACTCGTCGTCCATTGGACTGCGCTCAGTCAGAGATTGAATACAGTCCATCAGACACTGCGTTAAATCGTCATGCAGTTCTTGGCTTAATTTGACCTGATCCAAGATACGCCCCATCGCAAAAGCAATTTCTCGTCTGGTCTTTTCATAGGATTTCCTTGCCGTGCCGATCGTGTTGATGCACTCAGCTCTAAAATCTGGCAACTTCGATTGCCAGCTTAGGCGGTCTTTTCTCGCTTTTGCAATTTGCTTGCCTAAGGTATTGAACCGCTTTCTCTCTGGAGACAAAGCTTGGTCGGCTTTTTGAGGGACAAGCCGAATGGTCTTGAGTTCGGACATAAGGAATAAATCAAATCTAAATAGTGGTCAACTGGTCAAGGTCTAGACTTAAGGCGCACGCGCATCACCTGAACCCATCCAAACATCTACTGATTGACTCACTGCACTCAAGTTGTCTTGGGTGCGGGTATCAAAACAACCATCAAATTGGCCAATAAAATCGTTGCGGCCAAAAAGTAAAATGCCGCCATCAGACCAAAACTATCTGCAACCAATCCACCAATGATGGGCGCCAAAGCTTGCGCTGCCGACTGCATGCCAAACATCAAACCAATGCTCGTGCCTCCCATGTTGCTTGGCGCAGACTCCAAAAGCCATGCCTGCATGACAGGTCTCGCAGCATAAAGAAAAAACCCAAGCAATGCAATCAAAACCACAAACAAGGTCGAACCCCCAGCAAATGTCATGAGCAAGAGCACAACTCCACTGACAGCAAAACAAGACATCAACAAAGTTCTTCTTCCAAGCTTATCGGATAAATGACCCGCAATGGGGGCAGACACAAATCCAGCGACTTGCAAAATGGCCATTACAGCACCAACCCAAAATACGTTGTATTGCATCTCTTTGGCCAAGTAAAGAGGCAAGAAGGTGAGCAAGGTGGCCTGCGTCATGGATCTAAAAGAGGAACTCAAGATGAGCATGAACAATCCGGGCGTTTGAATGAGCAGCTTTAAACCACTCACATAACTTTGAAAGCTTTGTTGACGGCCCTTCACCTCCCCTAGATTTGTGGGTAAGGGCTCAGTGCTCTCTTTTTTACCCTTGACCACAAAATTCAAAGTCCCTAAAAAGTACAAGATCAGCATGGACATCACTGTCCCGGGTACCACATTGAGCATCACGATTTGGTGCCAAGAAAATACACTGAGCAACGCACCAACGGCCAATGGGGCTAACGCATCCCCCATGTTTCCACCCATGCCGTGGAGTGACAAGGCCAAACCTTTACGCTCAGGAAACATTTTCCCAAGCAAGGGTATCGCGGTTGGATGCCATAAATTGTTCCCCATACCCACCAACATCGCACACACCAAAAGCATCCAATACGTGGTGGTAAAACCCATGAGGAAATAAGGAAAACCAACCCAAAAAAGCGACAAAGCCATCAATTGACCTTTCTTGCCCCAGATGTCAACCAGCATCCCGCCAGGGACATTTGAAAGCGCTCCCGCTGCATATTGACACGTCATGATAAAACCAATTTGACTGTAATTGAGACCCAACTCCTGACCGATCAAAGGCAATAACATGAAAAAAGTTGCCGGGTACCAATGCGTCAAAGCATGCCCAATCGTGATGAGCCCCATGTCACGGTAAGGAATTTTATTGTCAGGCAACTGACCCGAAGGATCTTGTAAAACACCTGTGCTCATGGTCGACTTCCCTTCAATATAATTTCCTCATACAACTTCTTCCACCTATCGCGTTGATCCAAGCTCTCGGCTGGATCCACCACCATCATCTTGAAATGACGAAGGGGGGTAGAAACTTTAAGATTGCTTGGAAAATAATCCAAGCTTGAGCTTGCAATTTGCCCTTCGCTCAACAAATAATCCATCAATAGGGCTGCACTTGCAGGATGAGGCGCATTCTTCAATACGGCCACTCCATTGGCTCTGGCTACCGCAGGCTGGATCACGACATAGTCAATGGGCGCGCCTTTTTTCTTGAACGCCTCAGGCATATAGTTGTAAACGGTAAGCGCCATCGGCACCTCACCAGACGCCACCATGGAAGTGAGGTTGGTGTGCCCTTTTCTGACCGATATGCCATTGGTCTTACTTAAGTCACGAAAAAATTGAATCCCTTTGGCCTCTCCCATGGACTTGATCACTGTCACAAACCAATCCACATTTTCTACTTCATAGCCCAATTTGCCCTTGAATCTTGGATCCAATAAATCGGCATAGCTTTTTGGCAACTCTGACTCCTTAAAAGCTTGAGTGTTATAGGCCTGAACCCAAAGGGAAAACAAAGTTGCTGCCCACTCTTTATGGGGTGGCAAACTGCCCTCCATCAAGTCTACAAAGTGAGGAGACGCCACACGTTGGATCAAATGCTCTCTGGACAAGGCCTCAAGCTCCACGGCCCCCGCATGGAAAGCATCCACGTTGTATCGTTTAGCTCGCGCCTCCGTGATGGTTCGCGTCATCACGGAGTCTCCACTGGCTCTCCAAGCGAGCACTTTAATGCCATATTTTTTTTCAAACGGATCGAAAATAACTTTCAAGTCTTTCTCTGCAATAGACGTGTAAAGAGAAACCGTCCCACCTTCTGCTTTGGCAAGGCTTGAAAGCTTTTGACTGCGGTCTGCAGAGGGTGTTTTGATGATCTCCCAAGTTGCTGCACTGAGCATGGCAGGCGAAGCGCTTTGAGCCCTCAAATAGGTCGCACCCAAAGTCAGGAAGCAAACACTTAAAAGTGTTTTATAAAGTGCACGCAATAATCGTTGCTTCATCTGTATCGTCATCCATGTGCATTAAGAGCCAAGTATCCCTAAAAAGCAAAAAAACCATTCCTATCAGAACCAAATGCAATGGACGTGTTCACGCACCCTTGCGACTGAAGATTTCTTCGTACAAGCGAGACCATTTTTGGTTGTCATCCAATGTGACCTTGGGGTCGGCAAACGTCAAAGGCATTTTGTTCAAGCTTGAAGGCACTTTGATGTGAGTCGGGATGAAGTCCCGTTTACCCAAAATAGTTTGACCCACACTCAAAATAAAATCTTGGAACAAAACAGCTGAATAAGGATGGGGTGCGTTTTTATTGACTCCAACGCCATTGGGTCTTGCAATGGTAGGTTCAAGGGCGAACCAATCGATCGGCGCACCTGCATTTTTCATTTGCTCCACCTTGTAGTTGTACAAGGTCAACGCCAAAGGCACCTCTCCTGAGACCACCAAGTTGGCAAGCAATGTATGGCCTTTTCTAACTGTCACCGCATTTTTGATGGCAATTTCCTTAAATAGAGCAACGCCCTTTTCATAGCCCATCTGTGTCACGACACCGGCCAACCAATCATTGTCTTCAGACTCCACCGCAATCTTACCCTTCCACTTCGGGTCAAGCAGGTCTTTGTAGCTCTTGGGCAGGTCTTCTTTTTTAATTTGCCGGGTGTTGTACGCGCAAGTGAAAATATTCAGACGGCTTGCAATCCATTCTCTATGCGCTTGGATGGCTTGTGGGATCAATTCGGACAAGGTGGGTGATTTACACACTTGAAGAATATGCTCTCGGTGCATGGCCTCCATCTCGGGGCCATTGGTATCAATCACATCAACTTCATGTCGATTGGCTTTGGCCTCCAAGACCACACGCTGAAGAATCTTCTCGGAACCCGCTCTCCACACTTTGGTCTTTAAGCCATAGCGCTTTTCGAACTCATTGGTCAAAGCGGCCATGTCATCTAGAGGCATGGAGGAATACACCAACACGGGGCCTTCCTTTTTGGCCATGTCAACCAGCTTGTTGGTTCTCTCAGGGCCAGACAAGGCCGAGGCCAAACCGGTGGGTAAAGCGCTTTGCGCTTCACTTTGTGCGTGGGCCGCATTGGGCCAGATGAGGCTGGCAGGCAAAGACGCTGCCCCCAGCACAGAAGAAGCACTTTTAAGAATCTTGCGACGACTCAGGCCAAGGTTTTTCATAGGTCAACAAAAAATGCAAATAAAGGTTAATGTGTAGGGCCATAGACTGACCCAAAGACTGCATTATCACCAAATCCAAGAACTCTCAACGCCAGTGGCTAATAAAGGCCCATCAACGGAGCCAAGAATTCTTTAAAACAAAGACCCCTGGGTCTTCCCTCGACATGGATCTTGAGTGATTTCAGCTCATTCAATTGCGCTGTGGAAGCGTTGCCAACTCAGTTTCATAAGCCTCGGCCATCTTTGGGGTCAAGCCATGAACAGTCAACGCATTTGTAAAGCGATCTCTGACCAATTGGCTCTCATCGGCATAGTCAATTTGATCCCCACCGATTCGACGACTGATCCAAGCTTTGGGCACGCCTTGCGCATTGCGCACAGACACCACCTCATGTTTGAAGGCCAAATAACGCGCTGGGGTCTTGCCGGTATTAAAGTGCTGGTGAAACCACATATTGGGCGGCACAATCATAGAACCAACCTCCCAGTCATACAACCTAGGCTCTTCACCTTCTGGCCACATCAAGCTATAACCTTCGCCACTTAGGATAATGACATGTGCACCAGGTCCATGGCAATGCGCCTTTTTATACGTCCCAACTGGAAATTGAGAAATATGGCTGTTCATTGAACCACGCGCCATGTTAAATCGAATGTGCCCACCACCAGCGCCACGCTCTTTGGCGCTGATCAGAGGTAAATTCACCGCATCGGCTACAAAGTTGGTCTCAAGCAACAATCCTTTTTGCTCCCCTTGGCCACTGAAATAATCAGGTTCACCATTAAAACGATTGGCAAAATCATGATGGGTATTGAAGACAAAATTCAAATCCTCGTACAAGTTGATCACAGGAGGACCGTTCGTCACCGCCACAAAACGTGCCGCATCTTTACCAGAACCATTGAAGTGCTGATGTGAGCAGTTCAAGGGAATTGCAAAAAGCGCACCCGCTTGCCATTCAAATGTGATTCGATGGCCTTGATCATTGCATACCGTCGTGGATCCTCGCCCAGAGAGCACATAAATCATCTCTTCAAAGAGTTGACGCTGAGGTTCAAGTTGTTTACCTGGCGCGATTTCAACCACATAGCAGTCATTGGAGGTTCTTGAGGCTTCGTGGTTGATAAAGACACCCTTGCCACCTCGTCTTGCCCAAGGCTTCAAATCAACCGTATTGAGACTTTTGACATAGTGTGCACTGATGATGTCAAGTCCCTCAGACTTGACCCACCGGGTGTAGGGCGTCTCCTTTTCGGTTGCAAATTTTTGCGCTAAATCATCGGAAACTAAGGCGTCTTTGCTCATTGAAAAGTTCTCTATTGGGTCAAACAAGATGAAGAAAACAAGTGCGTCACTTGTTCTTCAAATATTGAAGAATGTTTTTCGCATTCAGTGTGATGGATGGATCGTACTCAGGTGCATTCTCCAATTGCTCCATGTCGTTTAAACCACAGTACTTAAAAATACGGTTGGTCGAAGAGATCAAACGAACTGGTTTTGAAGGATCTGAATTGAAGTGCTGATGAATGGTATTGGGTGGTATGTAGATCACATCTCCCGCTTCCCATTCATAGCGTTTGATTTCATCAACAGGTCTCCAATGATAGGTATCGGTGATTTCAACATCACAGTCCTGATGCAAGTCGTAGCCTCTGCCCTCTAAGACATAGACGCACTCCTCGGCCAAATGGCGGTGCTTGCCCGAGTGGGATCCAGGTGGAATGAGTTGCATGTAAGCATCCACCGTTTCCATGCGGGTGTTCATCCCTTCATTGAGCAAATGCTTCAACAAGCCTTGGCGCGCCATCTCCCAGGGCATTTCCTGTGGGTGAACAACTTTCTTTCTTTTTGCATTTCTAACGGGAGCCTGTGCAGCATCGTCAAGCAAGCCTTGGTAAAAAGTACCTTGCGCGTCCCCACCCATCCATGTTTTTGATTCGTCCCATGCCATCTCAGTATCCTCCTTGTGGGTGATTAAAGTCTTGCTCATCGTTTCTTGCTTTGAACCCTTCGCCTCCAGCGGCAGGCTCGCTTGGGCGAGGTTCAACTTGTTGTTGAAACAGCATGTTCATGAACATATACATTGGCTTTGTTTTGATCACAAGCGCACGAGCAGGCTTGGCGGCATCCGCATTGAAGTGCTGATGAACGCAGTTGTTGTGAACTATCGCCACGTCCCCCGCCTTCCAGTCATAACGAATGCCATCATGTATTTCATAGCCCACGCCGTCTAAGATATAAAAAGCAGCCTCATTGACGTGTCCGTGTTTTTGAGATCGCGCGCCAGGGCCATACTCTTCCAAGTGCATGTGAAAGGTCTGAGTGATGCCGTCTTTGGGCTCTACATAGTGACGGCTAAAGGCTTGAGGGCCATCATTGAATTTGATGTCTTTGCCTTTTCTGATGCGTGGCATGGCACGCAAGCGGATCAACTCATCTTTTAAGTTGTATGGGCCAGCAATGGCGCGCACAAAGGTGCGATCCTTCTTGCTGTGGTAATGGGATTCGTTGGGGACGTAATCCTGAGAGTTGGTCTCAATCGTTTTAATCGTCATGGGGATTGCTCTAGGTTAAAAAATAGAAATGAACTTATTGCGCTTTGAAAACCACGCATCCGCGTGGATCAAAATACACATGAATGGGATGATTGATGGGCGTGAGCTGTGTGGGGTGCACACGCGCCAAAATTAATTTTTCGCGAATCTTGACTTGGAAATCCAAAACTTCACCTAAAAATATCTTTTGGTCCACGGTGCCTTCATATCGATTGGCATGATCGATGGAAGGCGGGGTGTCACTCAAGTGCACATTTTCGGGCCTCACGCAGACTTGAACCGCATCTGCGACTTTAAAGTTTTCTTGGATGGGCAATTGAATCAAACCCACCTCGGAGTCCAACACCATGACTTGTCGCTGAAGATCCATGTCTTTCACGGTTGCATCGATGAAGTTGATGGCACCCACAAAATCGGCCACAAAGTTATTGATCGGTTTTTCGTATATTTCTCTGGGCGTTCCGCGTTGAACAATTCGCCCAGCCGACATCACTGCAATCTCGTGTGAGAGGGCCAAAGCCTCGGATTGATCGTGGGTCACGTAGATGGTTGTGATGTCAAGTTCGCGTTGAATTTTTTTCAATTCAAAACGCATTTTTTCTCTAAGCTTGGCATCCAAATTGGACAAAGGCTCGTCCAGCAACAAGAGCTGAGGCTCCATCACCAAGGCGCGTGCCAAAGCCAAACGTTGCTGCTGACCACCCGACAACCTAGTGGCATCTCGGTCGTGGTACTGCGCCAGTTCCACAGATTCCAGCACACGCATCACACGCTCTTTGATTTCAGCCTTGGTAAACTTCTTGGCCCCCACTTCCATGGGAAAACTTGCATTTTGGAACACACTCATGTGGGGCCAAATCGCATAGGACTGAAAGACCATGCCAAATCCACGTCGGTTGGGAGGGGTGAAGACTCCTTTGACTGAACTGTATACAGCTTGTCCATTGACCTCAATCAAACCTTCGGTTGGTCTCTCCAAACCTGCAATGGACCTGAGGGTGGTGGTTTTCCCACAGCCGCTGGGGCCCAAAAGCGTAAAAAGCTTACCCTTAGGCACTTCAAAGGAAACGTCCTTGGCAGCTTGCACCACCACGCCTTTGTCGCTCACGTATTGCGTGAAAAGACCGGTAACATTTAACACGACATTTCTTCCTTTAATACAAGCTTTGGCCTCAGGCGCACATGATCACGTGCCCCGTTACCGTTATGCATCTTTCACACCAAAACGTTTACCAATGAGTTGGGCGACCATCACCAAAACCAAGAGCAACAGAATGAACATCACACTCAGCGCAGACAGTTCAACATATTGACCGTTCTCCCACAACTCCCATATCACAATGGAGATCACCTCGTTGCCTGGACTGTAGAGCAAAATGGAGCTTGACAACTCGCGCACAGAGACAATCATCACGTAGATCCAGCCCGCAACCATGCCAGGCTTGAGCAAGGGCAATATCACGCGTGTAAACACCTTGAACCATCCCGCTCCACTCATGCCAGCCGAATCCTCCAAATCCTTGTGGATTTGAATCATGGAAGTCGTGTTGTAGCGCAGCCCATAGGGCATGAAACGTGTGATGTAGGCGAGCAAAATAATCCAAAAAGTGCCATAGATCCCAATGTCAAAGGTCAGGTAAAAAATCATGATGGACACACCCAAAACCAAGCCAGGAAAGACCATGGGCAAAGAGGCCAAGTTGTCCAACAACCAACGTCCTGGAATCTTCGTTTTCACAACCACCCAACACACAACGGCGGACAACAACATGACGATGGTTGCACACGCCATGGCCATCCACAAGCTGTTCAATAAAGCGTGAAGAATATTGCTTGAACCCAAAATATAGCGGTAACCATCCAAGCTCAAGTGCTTAAGGGCCTCGACCGATGGAGGCGCATAGAATTTTTGCAAAGACGACCACAACAAAACCAAAAAGGGCAAGATGACAATCAGTAAAAAGTACAACAAGAAGATGCCCGTCGTCAAATATCTCCAGGGCCCCAGATCAATGCTTCTTGGACGAAATCCTTTTCCAGTCACCGTCACATACTTGTTGCCCGTTGAAGATATTTTGGCTTGGATATAGATGCCCACCGAGGTGATCAATAAAAGCACCACTGAATAGGCCGATGCCAAGCCCAATTGACTTGGGAACTGATGGATCGCCTGATAAATTGCAGACGTAAAGACTTGAATACCAGCGGGCAGCCCCAACAAAGCAGGCACTTCAAAGGACTCGATGGCGCGCACAAAAAGCGTCAACACTGTCGCCACTATGGCTGGGATCGCAAGCCTCAAGGTGATGCGCCAAAGGGTCCTTAAAATGCTGGATCCACTCATGACAGCCGACTCTTCTAGAGATGGATCCATGGCCCTAAAGGCCGCGGACATCAGCAAAAATGCCATGGGTGAATAATGAAGCCCATCGACCCAAATCATGCCCCACATGGAGTAAATGTTAAAGGGTGGAGACTCCAAACCAAACCAAGATTGCAAGGCCATATTGATTAAACCAATTTTCGGGCTTGCCAACATGATCCATGCAATGGTGAATAAAATGCTAGGGATGATCAAGGGAATGATCGACAACGCATAAAAGAGTCGCCGCATGGGCGTGTTCGTTCTTTCATTCATCCAAGCCAAGGCGGTACCGATGACAAAGGCGAGCAAAGACCCGCCCAAAGCAAACTGAACTGAGTTGGCCAAGGTTGTGACCGTCTCTACATCCGTATAAGCGATGATGTAATTTGAGAAGGTAAAGGCCGCTGGAACGTCGGCTGTCTCAGGCGTCAAAAAACTCTGCCAAATCATGAAGCCAAATGGCACCAGCGCCAAAAAGCCCACCACGATCAAACAGACCCCAATGACCAACCACTTGGGATCAAAACTCAATTTCACAGGACGGAGAGACTCCGCCGCAGCTGGGCTTTGCACTGATGTTTCTCCAACGAAAAGGGATAAATAGGGGAATGGCGATTATAGGCCTCAGCCAATGAGAGGCGAGGCTTGTGGCGCGGACTTCCATCGATTGAGAACTCGATATTTGATTCTTCTATATGGAACACAGATCCACATGTAGGCACATTTTGTATTAGGCTTGAATCTCTTTTAGGTGTCAAGTCTGAGATTTGCGGGTTTTCCCTGTAGTGCTTATTTGCTATATTTTATCAATTTCACAAATTTTACTCACTCAACCACGTCGCATGAGGACCATCTGTATTTTTCTTGGCATTCTTTTATAGGGAACACTGTTCCTTATAAAAGAAAATACGCTATGATCAATTCAACCCTTGAAAAGCAGTTCAATCTCATGGAACGACCCCCCTCTAAAAGCGCACGCCTGTCCTCTGTTGCAGCCTCCATACGTGTGCTCAAATGCTTTTCAGAGATTGAGCCAGAAATTGGCATCAGCAGTCTTGCCAAACGGCTTAACTTGGCAAAAAGTACAGCCCACCGATTGGCCGTGACCTTGTTGAGCGAAGGTTTGCTTGAACAAAATCCAGACAACGGCCGGTACCACTTAGGGATCAATCTTTTCATCATGGGTGCCTTGGTCCGAAGGCGCTTGGATGTCTCCAACATGGCCCAGCCGTTTTTAAATGTCTTAAGAGAAAGAACGGGCGAGACGATTCATTTGGCTGTGATGAATGAGACCAACATCATTTATCTTTATAACTTAGAAAGTAGCCAAGCTATTCGCATGAAAAATTACATTGGCACCCTCAAACCCTCCTTTTGCACCAGTGAAGGGCGGGCCATTTTATCGTTCAGCAGCAATGAATTGATTCAAAAGGTGCTTGACTCTGAACTCAAACCCAGAACAGCCCATACGTGCTGTGATGTGACCGAACTGATTCATGTCTTTCAGCAGGTTCGACAAAATGGATACGCCATTGATGATGAAGAGTCAGAGATTGGCATGAGAGGCATCTCTGCACCTTTGAGAGACATCAGCTCACAAGTCGTGGCCTCCATTGGAGTAGGGGGACCTAGCCAACGGCTCACCCTGAAAAAGCTCAGAGCGCTGGCCCCCTTGGTGGTGCAAACCGCCCAAGACATCTCCACCCAATTGGGGTATCGCCCTTAAGCATTCGCCTTGAGTGAGAGCGTCAAACCCATGATTTTTTATCTTTACCCTTGAATTCACTGCCCATGTTTCAGATTCAAATCGACGGCTCGACAACACATTTTCCCTGTGCGCCAGATGACACACTTTTAAGAGCCGCACTTCGCGCTGGCATTGGATTTCCCTACGAATGCAATGTGGGCTCTTGTGGCAACTGTAAATTTGAACTCCTCGAAGGCGAGCTTCAAAACAATTGGCAAGACGCACCCGGACTGAGCGAAAAAGACCGTCTCAAAAACCGCTGGCTAGGATGTCAGGCCAAAGCTTGCTCCAATGCACGCATCAAAATGCGTGAAATGGACCACTACAAACCCATCCACATTCCCACTGAGAGCGCTGCAACTTTGATTCACAAAAGAGAAATTACCCATGATTTGCATGAATTCTCATTTCGGTGCGATGCGCCATTGAGCTTTGCCGCAGGACAATACGCGCTCATCCATGTCTCTGGCGTCCCTGGCCCAAGAGCCTACTCGATGAGTCAAGGAGGCGCGAGCAAGGAACGCATTGATTTTCAGGCGCGTTTGATCCCAGGAGGCGTAGGCACGCAAAAACTCTTCTCCATGCCCTTGGGCGAGAAGGTGCGCATTGATGGCCCCTACGGCATGGCCTATTTGCGAGAGGACTCATCTAGAGACATCTTGCTGGTTGGCGGTGGCTCAGGCCTGGCCCCCATGATCTCTTTGGCCCGAGGGGCACTCTCACTGCAAAGACCTTCATTCCAAAACATTCATTTCATTTACGGCGCTCGCGAGTCGCGTGATATTTGTGGCCTGGACATGTTGAGTGAGCTGCCACTTTGGACCTCCATGGGCCACTACACAGCGGTCGTCTCCAACCCCTCAGCGCAAGAAGTTCTGCCCCATGGCTGTGAGCGCGGCTTTGTCCATGAAGTGGTTCAAAAATTACATGCCAAAGACTTGAACCAAATGGAAATTTATTTCGCTGGACCAGCCCTCATGGCCCAAGCCATGCTCAAACTTTTGGTAGAGCTAAAAGTGCCCATGAGTCAAGTTCATTTTGATCAATTTTATTGATGTGTCTCCAGTCCTTTTCTCGCAAGAGAAGGGGGCCCTTGATCCGCCCCACAACACGCCCTTGAATCCCCTTTCTACGACATGAGCACCTCAGATCAACCCAAAGAAGCCGCCCCCCTCGCTCGGCACACCCTACAAGACCATCAATACGGTGAGGACTATGCTCACACCCACGATGGGGATGCAGATCACGATCACGATCACGACAACTTTTCTGCAGACGATCCCTCACAGGAGTCTTTATGGAGGCAAGACAATGTGATCTTGCACAGCGTTGGCATTGATGTGGGCTCGTCTGGCACGCAAGTCGTCTTTTCAAAAATTCACCTCAGGCGCATTGCCGAGGATCTCTCTTCTCGCTATACCGTGGTGGATCGACAACCCTTGTACCAATCCCCCATTTCTCTCACTCCCTATTTAAGCGACACCACGATGGATGCCAAAGCACTTGGCGCCATCATTGACCGGGCCTACCAGGCCGCGGGCTTGCACCCTGACGATGTGGATGCTGGGGCCGTGATTTTGACGGGAGAGGCTCTCAGGCGCGAGAACAGCGAATCCATTGCAGCGATCTTGGCCGAGCAAGGGGGTGAATTTGTTTGCGCGGCAGCTGGGCACCACATGGAATCCATGCTGGCCGTCTTTGGCTCTGGTGCGGCCAAACGGTCCTATGATCAAAAGCACAGAATATTGAATGTGGATATCGGCGGGGGCACCACCAAACTTGGACTCGTTCAAAACGGCGAGTTGGTCGCTACGGCGGCAGTTCATTTAGGGGGCCGTCTTCTTGTCGTGAACGAGTCCAATGTGATCACCCGACTCGACCCAGCAGGTCATTACCTGGCTCAACAAGCCGGGTTTGAGTGGCAATTGGGCATGAAGGTGCAACGCCAAGAGTTGGCACACGTTGCTCAATGGATGGCGCAAGCCCTCATTCGTGTCTTGACGCAAATGTTCAGCAAAGCCGATCTTGAGCATTTGTTTTTGACCGACCCGATTGAACGCTTTGGCGACATTGATGGCATCATGTTCTCTGGGGGTGTAGGCGAGTATGTCTACAAGCGAGAGGTTCGGGATTTTGGCGACTTGGGTAAATTGTTTGGCCAAGCCATTCGCGAATTGTTGGATGCAAATGCTTTGGGTATTGAACTCTTACCTGCTGGCGAATGCATTCGTGCAACCGTGCTTGGCGCCTCCGAGTACAGCGTGCAGTTGAGCGGCAACACCACCTTCATCTCCGAGCCCGGTCTTCTCTTGCCCAGAAAAAACCTTCAGGTCATCCCCTTGACCACGGTGCTTGGCGAGCACATCCATGTCGATGAGATTGCCAAGGATTTGAAGCAATCCTTTACCCGGCATGACCTGCAAGAAGGGCAACAAGATGTCGCCATTTCCCTCAGGTGGTTGGGTGCACCGTCTTATGATCGCCTCTCAAAGTTGGCAAACGGCATCGTATCAGCCCTTGCCAACACGGTCTCTCAAAAGCGGCCCCTGTTCATTGTCACCGATGGCGACATTGCACACAACTTGGGCCATATTCTCCAAGAAGACCCTCGCGTACAAAGCGAGCTTTTGGTGATCGATGGCGTGACCTTATGGGGCTTTGATTTCATTGATTTGGGCCGCATCAGAATGCCCTCTTACACGGTGCCAGTGACTGTCAAATCCTTGGTCTTTAATGAAGACCCCCATGCTCACGGCAAATCCGACATGAACGACTGGCACGAGCATGGAGATGGTCACATGCACCGACACGCTCACCACACTCCTTCGCATGAAGCGCAGCATGCCCATGGCCATGGGCAAGGGGAGCACCATCACCACCCTCACGACCATGAGCATGAGCATAAAGAAGGGCACGGACATGACCTACAAGGACATGACGGCCCCTCCCAACCATAAGGGGCTGATACCTCTTTTGATCTGCCACCAAGTTTTGAGTCATGATTTACCCTAGAGCATTAAAACAACCTTTAGCGGTAAGAATAATTTAGAATTCGTCACATGTCTGAATTGATCTCCTCCTCCCTTTGGCCAACGCTTGGACTTTTGCTCGCTTTGGGGTTCAGGCACGGACTCGACCCGGATCACATTGCAGCGGTTGATGGGCTCACGCGCATGCGCTTTAAAGCACAAAATTATTGGTCAGCCAGGCTCACTGGATTTCAGTTTGCCAGCGGTCACAGTTTGACGGTGTTGCTCGCGACCATGGTTTTTTATTGGTATGGCATTGAAATGCCCTTGTGGTTGGACCAACTGGGTCTTTGGATATCAAGCCTTTTTTTGTTGTGGTTGGCATTCACAAATTTCCGATATTGTCTCTCGGGTGCAAGCCACGCTCATCCAAGCGGCTTGATCCAAAGTTTCATCTTAAAGAGTCTCGGTCCCTTTGCCCATCCCATGGGCGTTGGTTTTGCCTTTGCATTGTCACTGGACACTTTGGGTCAAGCCGGACTGATGGCCGCCAAGGGCCATGAATTGGGTGGGTTTGCGATGATCGTGCTCTTTGCCTTGAGCTTTGGTTTTGGCATGGTGATGGCCGACTCACTCAACGGCTTCATTGTGCATTGGGTGGTAAAGCAAAGTGAACAATTGGCCAAACACACGGCTCGCTTGATGAGTGGCGTGATCGCCCTCTTGTCATTGATGGTCGTGTTCTTTGGTCTGATTAAACATCTTGACCACCAAATCGATGAGCTGTGGTCAGCCCATGGCGCTTGGATTGGCATTGCTTTGACCCTCACGTTGCTGATCTTGTTCATGTACGACAAATTCATACACCGCGACAAAGAGCCTTATTTTTCCAAGTCATTGTCCTGATCACGTCTGAAGAGACGGTCGCGCATTGGCAGCAAAAAACCAAACACCCCTATAACCCCTCTGGTATCTAAATATTTGGCTTTAAGTGCATGTGTGGCATCCCATGTGCATGGTCATGCCCCTCAATATCGTTTTGAACCGTCACGGGCACGAAATTGACCGACCCATGGCGCACGCCTCGCTGAGACATCACGCGCTCGGCCAAGGATCTGACCTCTTTGCTCGGGCCCCTTAGAAAGGCCACTTCCAAGCAGTTGTTGTGGTCCATGTGCAACTGCATGTTTGAAACCGTCAAATGGTGGTGTTCATGTTGAAGGTGTGCGATTCTTTCAGCCAAAGTTCGATCTCTTTGATCGTAGACGTATCCCAAAGAAGCCACGCAATGCTCACTCTTGTTGCGCTTCATGGCTTCTTGAGAGTGCCACCCTCGGATGAGGTCTCTGACCGCTTCAGACCTGGATGCATAGCCATGCTGGGCGGACATTTCATCCAATATACCGGCCAACTCTGGGTCAAGTGAAATGGTGATTCTCTCCACAATGACTCTCCTCAATGAAGGTTCATAAAAATTTAAATCTTCGCAGAGTATAGCTTTGAAGTTTTTTTAGAGAAAATAGCCCTACCCATTCGTTTGACCCATGACCATTCAAAAAATACCCATTTATCTCCTGACAGGCTTTCTAGGCAGTGGCAAAACCACTTTGCTCAAAGAATGGCTCAAGCACACAGAGCTCAAAGACGCTGCTCTCATCATCAACGAATTGGGCGAAGTCGGCGTTGATCAAGCCTTGCTCACCAACGCATCCGAAGCGGCCTCTTTGGTGGCCAACGCTTGCGTGTGCTGCACAGGATTGCCCGGACTGTCTCAAGCCCTTGAAGATCTTTTTTGGGCCAGGCTTGAAAGACGTGTTCACAAATTTCCACAACTCATCATCGAGACCACAGGCCTTGCCATGCCAGGTCCTATTTTGGAAACCCTGGCTCAAAACCCCCTCCTTTTGGAGCGCTATGAATGGGCTGGAACCCTCACATGTGTGGGCGCCAACGCCTACAAGGAGGTCATGCTGGAATTCAAAGAAGCCCAGGCTCAATTGACCCACGCCGATATCTGCATCCTCACCAAAACCGATTTGTTGGATGAAGAGAGCCATGCGTTGGCGCGACTGCAGTTGAGCGAATTCTTTGCCCACCACGGTTTAAAGACACCGCTTCTTTCTTCCAAGCTTGCAAGCTTAAGTGCACGAGAGGTGCTTGACGCATTGGCCACTTTCAAAAGCTTATCTCAGGTTCAGCAGGCTCAGCAAACACAATCATGCGAACCTGGTCATGAACATGTTCATGACCATGGCCACAGCACACACCTTCACGCTCAAGCGCACTTTTGGAGTTTTCCAGAGACGTCTTCATTGGCGCACACTCTGCTTAAAGTGCAAGAACTCAAAAACTTGCTGGGCTCACATTTACTCAGAGTCAAAGGATTCATTCAGTGCCCCGAAGGCGTGCAAGTGATCCAAATGTCGCCCTTTGACGCGCAGGCCACGGTTTCTGTCTATGAAGAAGATCATGGCTCAAGGGACCCAAACGGCGCAAAAACACCGTGGGGGTTGACTGTCATCGTGAGCAGTCAATTGCAAGCGTCTCGTGTGCATGAAATGAATGAACTCTTGGGCTTGTCTCAACTCTCCCAGTTTTCCTAAGCGCCCAGCAGCTTGTCGCTACACATCCCTCAGGCCCACGGGTCAATGGTCATGTGGATTGCATCTTCAGCACCTTTTCCAACCAAGGTATTGAGTGCAAATTCTGTTTGATCCAATCCAAATTTATGCGTGCTCATGGCTTGCACATTGTGTCGATTGTGTGCAATCAGTTGCAAGGCCATCTCAACCGATTCGAAACTGTGTCCACGCATGCCTTTGACGGTTAAAAATCGGGCAATGATCATGTCGCTGTCAAAGGATGGAACTTTGGCGCTTTTAAGCCCACCCAAAATCACACGTCCTCTTTTTCTTGTCAGTTGCAAAGCGCTTACCACCGACTCGGTGCCACCGGACGCGCAATCGATGACCAAATCGGCCATCAAGCCACCCGTCCAATCTGCGACGGTTTCAAGTAAATCAACCTCTCCAATGGCCAGCGTGTGATGTGCGCCCAATTGCTTGGCCACTGCCAAACGCTTTTGATCCGTTGGGTTAGACAGACCTGTCACGATGATTTTCTCTGCCCCCGCCTCCCTGGCAGCGATCACACAAGACAAGCCTTGTTGGCCCGGGCCTTGAATCACCACACATTGGCCAGGTCCTATGCCACCTTGAAGGTAGGTCCATTCAATCCCGTTGGACATGGGCAAAGCAAGCGCAGCATACTTGGGATCTAACCCATCCGGCACCCGATGAAACACGGTATTGATATCCAACTCCATGTATTGGCTGTAGCCACCCCATAAACCAGAACCCACATTCAACCCCGTGGCGCCATAGCGATGTCCCCCAAGTCGCCAATCGGTCGCATTGCACAAACGGAAATCTCCATCGCGACAAAAGTGACAGTGCCCGCAAGGCAAATACTCCTCCAGCGCCACCAAGTCACCCTCCTTGACCCCAAATTTCCTGGCCGCCAATGCGCCCATGGACTGCACGCGTCCCACAATCTCATGGCCCAAAATCACCGGTCCACGCGTTTTGGGAAGGTTTTGAAAATAAGCCCAATCGCTGCCACACACCCCCGTGATGTCAACTTTAAGCAAACCCGATTCGGCTTTGGGTGCTGGGATTTGAAACTCTTGAATGTCAATTTTGGAGCCTGCAAGCGCCACTGCCGCTTTAAAGGTGTTGGACATGTTTGAAATTGCTTTCTAAGCGTTGGCAAAGATTTGTCAAAAAAATAATCTTTGAGGTAGTCAGAAATACGCCCGCCCGCATGGGAGGGAGGGTCTCTTTGGAATGCGTGAGTGCGTGAGTGCGCTTTGACTAAAACACCTCTCACTCACCGCTCACACTGTTGCGTGGGGCTTACCAGGTACGGCCTTGAAATGCTCTTTGGCCGCGTCTTTGTACTGCAAGTCTCGCTTTAAAAGCACCGCCACCGAGCGCACCTTTTGTTGCTCAGGCAACAAGCCAGGAGGATCAAAATTGGGATCGGCTTGAAGTGCTTTGGCCGCTTTCATCAAGCGCTGCCGAGCCATGATGATGCCGTTGTCGGTCGAGACCAAATTTTCTTTGGTGCGGTCTTGGATCGGGCCCATGCTCTCTTGCAAGGAGGCGTCTTGCATGCCAATGCCTTTGATGCCACTGTAGTAAATGCCTGAGCGCTGTGCATCTCGGTCCATCAAGTAGTCGTTGGTCTTGTTTTGCAAAGGCACATAATTCTTGTCCACAACCACATGCACACCATGACCCTCAATCATGGCTTGTCGCTCCTCTTTGCTCAGCGCACGGGTGGGGTGGTAATCAAAACTCCATGCCCAGCAGCGGGTGTCATCGATGGGCACCCAAAAGTGTCCATGCAAGGGGTGATCCGCTCTTGGGGCCACCATGGTAAAGGTGGGCATGATCCAAGGCGTGACGCGCCAATAATATTGATCATCCTCAGCGTTTCTTCTGGCACCTACAAAAAGCCCGCCATCGGTGTCGACCACTTCAAAGACTGGCTTGAAGTCGCTTTGATTGTATTGATTGCCCTTGGAGCCTTTGAACAAGGGATCACTATTCAAACTGCCTCCATGCAAAAAGGAGACATGGCTGGAGTCAATGCCGCCCTCCATGGCTTGCAGCCAGTTGCAGTCTTGCAAACGCTTGGATGTGTAGGTCTGCTCCAACTTGACCGTGCAAAACTCCCAAGCAGGCAGGGCGGGCTGTTTATCAGCTGGTCCCATGTAGACCCATATCACCCCACCTTGCTCAACCATGGGATATGACTTTAACTTGACCTTTTCGCAATAGCCACTTTGAGCATCTTCTGAGGGCACTTCCACACAATTGCCTTTGACGTTGTACTTCCAACCGTGATAAGGACAACGAATGCCATTTTCTTCGTTGCGCCCAAACCAAAGCGAGACACCGCGATGGGCACAAAACTCATCAATCAAACCCAACTGGCCTGAGGAGTCTCTAAAGGCCAAAAGCTTTTCTGACATCAACTCCAGCCTCACAGGCGCACAGTCTGGAGCGGGCAACTCCTCGGACAAGAGTGCAGGCAACCAAAACCGCCTGAATAAATTGCCCATGGCAGACCCAGGGCCTGTTTGTGTCACTAAATCGTTTTGTTCTTTTTTAAGCATGGAAATTGCTCCGCTACAGTTTCTAAAATAAAGGGGGGGGGAAGTCGTTTTTTGGAGTTTATAGGATCTGAAAAAGACCCCACATTTTATTGTTCAATATAGAAGAACAGGGTTCTTATATTAGAAACAAGGTTATCATTGGGGCACCGTTTTTGTCAACAGGAGTTTTAAATGTCGGCAGGATGCCAATACCTCTCTTTATGTAAAAAATCAGACGTCACTGAGGGCAAAGCCATCAAGATTGAAAAAAATGGGCTCACCCTTGCCGTCTTCAACATTGAAGGCGAGTACTTCGTGACGGATGACCTTTGCACACACGGCCCTGGCTCTTTGTCTGAAGGTGAGATCACGGGCGATGTGGTTGAGTGCGATTTTCACAACGGCTCCTTCAACATCAAAACTGGTGAACCGGTCGCACCTCCTTGCATGATTCCATTGAAAGTCTACAAAACCTTGGTTGAGGCAGAAGACATCCACATCGAAGCTTAACGCTTTTGCCTGAAACCCTTTTTGATGCAGATCAAAAAAGGCACCTAAGGCATGTAAGGTGAGGAAGGCAAAGAAGGCAAGGAAGGCCAGTTTGGCTCATCGACTCAAAGTCCAAGGCTTTTAGGAGCTTTTAGGAGGTTTTAGCCCTTGCAATCAAACCCGCTTTTTTAAGTATCCGCCTGAACCGCACTCACCATGGGTGCCCATCTCTTGAGTTCGCTTCCAAAGTAAAGATTGAACTTGGGCACATCCCAGTCAAAGGTTTCCATCGATACTTTGCTGAGCTGCTCGCTCACGTGAGTGCTGTGCATGATTTTGCGAACCTCTAAATTGATTCTATCCACCATGGCTTTGGGCATCCCTGCGGGCCCCGACAATGAAAACCATGTGGTGGAGGTTAGTTTTGGAAAACCAAGCTCCGCAAAGGTTGGCGTGCTTGGAAAATCCTTGAGTCGCTTGCTGCCCGTGGTGGCAATGAGTTTTAAACGCCCAGCTTGAATATGCGGGCTGGCCGTGCTAAGAGTAGTGAAAGATGCAGAAATGTGACCCGCAATCAAGTCCGTCATCGCTGGAGCAGCACCTTTGTAGCCCACGTGCTCGAGCCGAATTTTGGTGGCCGCTTGAAAACTCTCCCCAATCAAATAACCATGCGTGCCCTTGCCAGGAGAGCCCCAACTCAAGCCCCCATTTTGCTTGGAGGCATAGTCCATGAAGCCTTTTAAATCATTGATCGGCAAAGACGCATTGATCGCCAAGGCGATGGGAGGCCCCCCCAAGATGGCAATGTGCGTGAAGTCGTTCACAGGGTCAAAGGACTTCGGGTTCTCAGCAGGCGCGATGATGTGAGAGCCAATGCCTGAGATCACCAAGGTGTAGCCATCGGCGGGTGATTTGGCAACCATTTGAGAGCCGATGATGCCACCTGCCCCCCCTCGGTTTTCGATCACAAAGGGCTGCTTGAAGGCCTCCGTTAGACCCGTGGTGACCAAGCGACCCAAGGTGTCTGCACTCCCCCCTGGTGAGTAAGGCACCACCACCTTGACAGCACGGGTGGGCCAATTGCCGTCCTGTGCATAAGCGTCTCCTTGACCGACAAGCAAGCCCGCACTGGGCAAAACGGGCAAAGAGGCCCATTGAAGAAGTTCACGACGACGCACAGCAATCCTTTCAAGCTTAAAAGCTTATCCGCGTTTTTAAAAAAACGACTCGACACAAGACGTGAGGTTACCCCTTAAATAGCAACTCTTGCAACAAGGAGGCTCCAATAACCTTTAAAACACCCAATCGCCCAACACATTTTAACAATAAGTTTCCACCATAGAGAAACGACGGTCTGCATAGCAGAACATCATGCTCGCTGACCTGGCCTCGCTGACCTGTAAAGACCCATCAAGCAAATCAGAGGGCCAAAAAACCAGATAAACGCTCGTATTTTGTCTTCTTGGGGCTTACCTTCTTTCAGGCACAATGCTTTCATATGTCAAACAGCGACCAGCACTTCATCCCCAGCTCCTTTACCGATCTTTTCAAAGATCCGTCCCGACCCTACTCCAAAGCCAGTGAGCCCTTTGAGGTGATCTTGGCACGCTACGATCTTTGCGAGGACATGGCGCAGATGCTGTACCAACCCTCTTTGAACATGATGGGCAGCATGAACATCACCGACACCGATGTGATTGATCGAACACTTCAGGGCCTTTTGGTCAACCCAGACATTGTTAGCCCAAGAGAGGCGAAATGGATCCTGCAACGCTTGTGCGAATTGCTTGAATGGGAGGTGGCCGATTTACCGGCACTTTTAGACGCTTTACAAACAAGCTTTCTCGCAAAGGCCCCTATCGTTAAAGAAGATTCATGAGTTGGATGAGCACCGCTTTGAACCTCCCGTCTCCCCTTGGGGTCGCCTTGATTGCGCTGATCGCGCTGATCGCGATCTTCGGTCTCATCGTTGGGAGTTTTTGCAATGTGGTGGTCCGGCGTTTGCCGCAAATGCTCCTGCAAGAAGACACGCAAGGCTTGTCTGCCAAGAGGGTGAGTTTGATGTGGCCACGCTCTCATTGCCCGCACTGCTTGCATCCACTTCGCCCACAGCATTTGGTCCCCGTCTTGAGCTTCATGTGGCTCAAAGGGCAGTGCGCCGACTGCGCACAAAAAATATCGCCCAGATACTGGGCAACAGAGCTCTTGGTCTCTTTGTGGTGGGTGTTTTGTGCCGTCAAATTTCAACTGCTTAACCTGTCTCCTCAAGACAGCCTGGCCCAACATCTTTTCCTCACCCAATGGACAAGCGCCTTTTTATGGGCCCTCATGGGAAGTGCATTGATTTGTTTGGCTCAGATCGATTGGGAGCACCAACTGCTGCCTGACGCCATCACCCAGCCCTTTTTATGGCTTGGCCTTCTAAGCGCACAATTTGGACTTTTGGGCCTGACACCTAAGGCGTCCCTCTTGGGCGCGGCCGTGGGCTATATGAGCCTATGGGTCATCGCCAAAATCTACTTCTTACTGAGCTCTCGCGATGGCTTGGGCCAAGGGGACATGAAACTATTGGCCCTCTTTGGTGCGTGGATGGGGCCTTTGAGCCTGATTGCTGTGGTCCTTTTGGCCAGCAGCACCGGTGCTGTGTTTGGACTTTGGCGACTCAAAGTTAAAAAGGACCTGGATCTGCACGAGCCCATCGCATTTGGTCCTTTTTTGATTTTGGCTGCGTTCACCTTGCTGCTGCTCGGTCCTGAGCAAGTGCTTGCTTTTTTTGGATTGAAGACTTAAGCCCTGAAGTGCTCTAAAATAGACTGTGCGCTCAAACCCATGTTCTGCGCTTGGCCTATTCACCCATCCTTGCACACTTTTTTAACATGATTCACATTGGTTTGACAGGCGGCATAGGAAGCGGCAAGAGCACCGTTGCCAGCATGTGGCAGGATCTTGGAGCCACCTTGATCGATGCTGACCAAATCTCTAGGGCCTTGACCGCTGCCAACGGAGCGGCCATTTCATCGCTTCGCCTGGCCTTTGGACCGGGCATCATCACCCCTGAGCAAGCCCTCAACCGAGACGCCATGCGAGAGTTGGTCTTTTCGGACCCCTTGAAAAAAGAGTTGCTCGAGGGCATCCTTCACCCGCTGATTGCACAGGCCTCTGAGCTTGAAATCAAACTAGCCCAAGAAAGCGGTGCTCAAGTTCTCGTGCATGACATCCCCCTCTTGGTCGAGTCCAAAAAGTGGCTGTCCAAGGTCGACAAAGTGTTGGTCATCGACTGCAGCGAGGCCACTCAAATCCAAAGAGTTCAGGCCAGAAACGCCCTGAGTGTCGAGCAAATTCAAAAAATCATCCGCTCGCAAGCCTCCCGCCGCGAGCGCATTGAAGTCGCTGATTGGGTGATTCAAAACGACCACCAAAGCTTGGAAGACCTGAGACAAATCGTCAAGAGCCTCTACACCTTGGCCCTGGGTTCAAGCGTTCGTCGTGCCTAGGGCGTGCCATCAAGGAGCTCAGCCCCTTTGAGGGCCATGGCTTTTAATTAAAAAGACTCGTGCACTTGCGAAAAAAATACTTGAACCTCCAACGCGTTGATTGAGCGTTTGGCCAGATGATAAATTTCTGATTGAATGCACTAAAACCTGCCCAGTCCCGAGTATGATTTGCGTATTCATTTTTATTTAAGCTTGTGATCCTTTTTGAACACCCCTTTAATGAGCGCGTCCGCACTTACTTGCGGCTAGAGCATTTGTTTCGTCGCTTTGATCTGTTGCTTCAACGCGAGCACTCAGTGGATCACCACTTTTGCTTTACCACCCTTTTTGAAATCATCGAAGTCGGGGGTCGAACAGACCTCAAAACCGACATGTTAAAGGACTTGGACAAGCACAAGAATCAGCTCTCCACCTACAAGGGCAACCCCAGTGTGGATCAAGACGTCTTGCTTGAAGTGCTCTCTAGAATTGAGACCTGCTTTGAAAACTTGAACAATTTGGGCGCCAAAATCAATCAGTTGATTGGTGAAAACGATTTCCTGGCCAGCATTCGAAACCGCATCTCTATTCCTGGTGGCACCTGCGCCTTTGATTTACCCGCTTACCACTCCTGGCAACAAAAGAGCAACGCGCTTAGACAGTCGGACATGATGCGTTGGACCGAACCCTTAAAGCCTCTTTACAGCAGCGTGGAGTTGCTCTTGGGCCTCATGAGAGACAACGGTGTGGCGCAAAAGGTCATGGCCCCTGCGGGACTCTTTCAACAAAATCTGCCCCAAGGCAAGTTTCAACTCCTGCGCTTGTACATAGACCCGAGCTTGAACATGATTCCTGAAATCAGCGGCAACCGCATGATGGTCTCCATTCGCCTCATGCAACAAGATGAAAACGGCCGCTTACAAGCAAGTCCCACCGACTGCTCTCTTGAATTGGCATTGTGCGTTTAAATTGAGCACTCCAAGATGAGCGAGATCGACCGCGTGAGAGTTGTCAAATGCCCGAGTTGCTCAGGTGAGAGCATTTACGCTTCTACCAACCCCTACAGACCCTTTTGCAGCGCACGGTGCAAGAACCATGACTTAGGTGCTTGGGGAAATGAAGAACACCGTCTGCCAGAACCAACGCCACCCGATGACATGGATTTGCCCTCCTCCACGCCCATTCACTGAGCGCAACTCGGGACTTTAGCGTTCTACAACCCGTCTTGTTCCAGCCAAAACAACACGGGCCTTGTGCCTGGCAGCACGGGGCCAACTTGAAGCGGCAAATGTTGCCACGCAAAACTTTGCCCCTCCTTCATGGTGATCTCCCCCGACCAAGCCTTGACCTTGCAAAAGTGAAGCTCAACCAAACCATGGGGATAGTCAATGCACTCGATGCGCCAAGGCTCGATGTCATGAGCCTCAATGCCAAGCTCCTCTTGCAACTCTCTTCGAAGGGCTTGAGAGACGTCCTCGCTTGCTTCAAATTTACCCCCTGGAAACTCCCAATAACCCTCGTAGACCTTGCCAGGCGGGCGTGTGGTCATGAGAAAGGCGCCCGCTTCAGAGAACAGCACGCCCACCGCCACTTGGATGAGCTTTTTAATTCTCTGAGGCCCATGGCTTAGCGGGTTGGGGTTGGGGTTGGGGTTGAAATTGGAGTCGCTCTGTGGCACGTGTGGATCCACTGCAGGAGCAGCCACCCAAACGCTTCTCAAGCCTTGGTCCGTCATCACCTCACCCCCAGGCACCAGTCCAGGAAAAGATGCGGACGTGCTCATACAAAGACAGCCCTTTGCAGGGACCTTGTTGGATGTCTGACGCGTTGCTCCAATCTCAAGCACTCAAATTCATGCGGCCCGCATAGTCCTTGGCAAACTGAAACGCCACCCGACCACTTCTAGAGCCACGCTCCAAGGCCCAGAGCAAGGCCTCAGGCTTGGCCGACTCAAAATGCTTTTCTGGCACCTTCATGTACTGCAACCATTGGCAAGCAATGCTCAAATACTCATCTTGCGAGAAAGGATAAAAACTAATCCACAACCCAAAGCGCTCAGACAAAGAAATCTTCTCTTCAATGCCCTCTCCAGGATGAATCTCTCCATCCACTGAGGGCGCGTAACTCAAGTTCTCCTTCATGTATTCGGGCAGCAAGTGGCGGCGATTGCTGGTGGCGTAAATCAACACATTGGCCGAGGTTTGGGCAACGCTTCCGTCGAGCATGGACTTCAAGGCCTTGTAGCTGGACTCCCCTTCTTCGAAACTCAAGTCGTCGCAAAAGATCATGAATTTCTCGGGCCGTTGACTGACCAAGTCCACCAAGTCTGGCAAATCCACCAGGTCTGCCTTGTCCACCTCTATCAAACGCAATCCCAAATGCGCAAACTCATTCAAACTGGCTTTGATCAAAGAGGACTTGCCCGTGCCTCTGGCACCCGTCAAGAGCACATTGTTCGCGCCTTTGCCTTCAATGAATTGAAGGGTATTGCGTGTGATTTTTTCTTTTTGCAGATCAATCTCTTTCAAATCACTGAACCGCAAATGGCCCACATGCGCAACCGCCTCCAAAGCCCCATGTCCACCTTGACGTTTGCGATAGCGAAAGGCGGTGCTTTGCGTCCAATCCGGTTCAGACAACGGTTTGGGCAAAATCGCTTGGAGTTGATCCATTAATTTTTCGGCACGAGATAAAAATTGCTCTAAGGAATTTGACATGTTGATTTTTTTAACTTCTGTAATCTGCATTGATACTCACATACTCATGGCTGAGGTCACACGTCCACACGTGTTGCGCATGCAAGCCTCGTCCCAATTGAACCCTGACCGTGATGTCCGCTTGGCCCATGACCCTTTGCCCCTCGAGCTCCAAATATTGAGGGTGACGCCCGCCCTTCGTTGCCACATGCACATCGTCCAAAAAGAGTTCAATCAAAGACTGATCCAAGTCCTCAATGCCCGCATAGCCCACGGCCGCCAAAATACGACCTAAATTGGGATCACTTGCAAAAAAGGCCGTCTTGACCAAAGGAGAATGGGCAACAGCATAGGCCACCTTCATGCATTCCTCGTCACTTTGTCCTTGCTCGACCAAGACAGTGATGAACTTGGTCGCCCCTTCACCGTCTCGCACAATGGATTGACACAGCTCGATGGCCACCTCCTGCATGGCGTTAAAAAGCTCCAAGCCTAAACCCGATGTGAATTGAGTGATGGCTGTGTTTTGCGCCTTGCCTGTGGCCATCACCACAAAGGAGTCATTGGTCGACGTGTCTCCATCCACGGTGATTCGGTTAAAGGACGCATCGGCCAAGGCCTTGGCCAAGTCCTGCATGCATTGAGCTGTGATGCTCGCATCGGTCGCCATGAACCCAAGCATGGTGGCCATGTTGGGTTTGATCATCCCGGCACCTTTGGAGATGCCAGTGATGCACACCCGCTGACCCCCCAACATCAACTCACGGCTCGCCGCCTTTGGAACGGTGTCGGTGGTCATGATGCCGGTGGCTGCATCGCCCCAACTGCTCTGCCCCATTTGGTCCAAGGCTTTGGGCAAATGGTCGATGATTTTTTGATGGGGCAAAGACTCCATGATCACCCCTGTGGAGAAGGGCAGCACTTGCTCTGGAGAAATGTTCATCAACCTAGCCAACGCAATGCACGTGGCCGATGCACGCATCAGCCCTTCTTGCCCCGTGCCCGCGTTGGCGTTGCCGGTATTGATCAAAAGCGCTCGAATGCCGTGGCCCGCCTGCAAATGCGCTTTGCATATTTGGACGGGAGCGGCGCAAAAGCGGTTTTTGGTAAATACCGCCCCCACCGTGGCGCCTTCCTCCAAGGCCATGAGCGTCAAGTCTTTTCGTCCAGCCTTTTTGATGCCCGCCTCAAGCACTGAGACCCTCAAGCCCCTGATCGGCCTTAACGCATCAACGTCAGGCGCTTTTAAATTGACAGACATGGATCAAACTCCCGGATTCAAAAAAAGCGCTGCACCAAGTCCATCAATTCAAACGGCCATGGCAAAACTTGTACTTCTTGCCGCTTCCACAAGGACAAGGCTCGTTGCGGCCCACGCTTGGCACCGTCTCACGCGCTGGCTGAGAAAGTAGCCGGGCCACATCCAAGGTCGTTTGCGCCTCCCCACTCTCATCGGGCGCGCTGTAGGTCACATTGGAGATTTGTTCTGCCTTTTGCTCCAAACTTTGTGCCGCTTCTTCCAACTGATCTTTGGACTGAATTTGAACCGTCATCAAGGTCTTGGTCACTTCATTTTTGACCGAATCGAGCAATTGTCCAAAAAGCTCAAACGCCTCTCGTTTGTATTCTTGCTTGGGCTGCTTTTGTGCATACCCTCTCAAGTGAATGCCTTGCCTCAAGTAGTCAAGTGCTGAGAGATGGTCTCTCCAATGGGTGTCAATGCTTTGCAACAACACCACGCGCATGAAAGGCATGAATTGCTCCAAACCCACTTGCTCAAGCTTGGACTCAAATGCATGGTTGGCCGCTTGAAGCACCCACTGCTTGATATCTTCATCGACCAAGCTCTCAGAGGCTTTGACTTGGCTTGACAAGTCCAGACCCAAAAGCCACTCGGCTTTGAGCACCTCTTCAAGCCCTTGGACGTCCCACTGCTCATCCATGGAGTCGGGTGGTACGAATTGGTTCACCAAATCATCAAAGCAACCCTCTCTTAAAGAGGCGATTTGAGCCGTCAAATCGCTTGCGTCCAAAATGTCATTTCTTTGCTGGTAGATCACTTTTCTTTGGTCATTGGAGACGTCGTCGTACTCAAGCAGTTGTTTTCGCATGTCAAAGTTTCTGGACTCTACTTTTCTTTGAGCGCTCTCAATGCTCCTAGACACCATGCCCGCTTCAATCGCTTCGCCCTCGGGCATTTTGAGACGGTCCATGATCGCTTTGACTCGGTCGCCTGCAAAAATGCGCATCAAGGGGTCATCCAGACTTAAATAAAAGCGTGAAGACCCTGGGTCCCCTTGACGGCCGGAGCGTCCGCGCAATTGGTTGTCAATGCGTCTGGACTCGTGGCGCTCGGTGGCGATGATGCGCAAGCCCCCCAAAGACTTCACATGCTCATGGTCAAGGTCCCACTTCTCTCTTCGCGCTTGTTCCTGCTGCGCTTTATCGCTGACGGACAAAGACGCCTCGGCTTGTATCGTGGCAATGGTTTTTTCAATGTTGCCCCCCAACACAATGTCCGTTCCACGACCTGCCATGTTCGTGGCAATGGTGATGGACTTGGCTGCACCCGCTTGGGCAATGATATCGGCCTCTCGCTCATGCTGCTTGGCATTGAGCACCTGGTGCGGCAAGCCTTCTTTGACCAAGAGCTCAGCGATCAATTCTGAGTTCTCAATCGATGTGGTACCGACCAACACAGGTTGTCCGCGCTTGAAACATTCTTTGATGTCTTCAATGGCAGCTGTGTACTTTTCTTGGGTGGTCTTGTAAACCCGGTCGAGCTGATCATCTCTGTGGCTTGAGCGGTTGGGGGGAATCACCATCGTCTCTAGACCATAGATCTCCTGAAACTCATAGGCCTCGGTGTCTGCAGTACCCGTCATGCCAGAGAGCTTGGCGTACAAGCGGAAATAGTTCTGAAAGGTGATCGACGCCATGGTCTGGTTCTCGGCTTGAATGGCCACACCCTCTTTGGCCTCCACCGCTTGATGCAAGCCCTCACTCCAACGCCTGCCCGACATCAAGCGCCCCGTGAACTCATCCACGATGGTGATCTCGCCACCTTGACTCACATAGTGCTGGTCTTTGAAATACAAATGATGGGCTCTGAGAGCGGCATACAAATGGTGCATCAAAGTGATGTTGCTTGGATCGTAGAGCGAGGCCCCTTGCGGCAAGAGATTCGCCTGCGTCAAAAGACGCTCCGCATTCTCATGCCCTTGCTCGGTCAAGAAGACTTGTCTGGATTTTTCATCCAAGGTAAAGTCGCCCGGTGTGACGATGCCCTCTCCCGTTCGGGGGTCCTCTTCACCAATTTGACAGGTCAATTGGGGCACGATGGCGTTCATCGCGATATAGACCGCTGTGTGGTCCTCGGCTTGTCCACTGATGATCAAAGGGGTCCTGGCCTCATCAATCAAAATCGAGTCCACCTCATCCACGATGGCGTAATTGAGCCTTCTTTGAACCCGGTCTTGCGCCTCATAGACCATGTTGTCTCTGAGGTAGTCAAAACCATACTCGTTGTTGGTGCCGTAGGTGATGTCACAGCGGTAAGCGGCTTGCTTTTCTGCTCTTGGCAAATGGGGCAAGTTCACACCCACACTCAGGCCCAAAAAGTTGTACAAACGCCCCATCCACTGGGCGTCTCGTTGGGCCAAATAATCATTGACCGTGACCACATGCACGCCTTGGTCACTCAAAGCGTTCAAATACACCGCCAAGGTGGCCGTGAGGGTCTTGCCTTCGCCGGTGCGCATTTCGGCAATTTTGCCGTTGTGCAAGGCAATACCGCCAAGCATTTGCACATCAAAGTGACGCATCTTCATGGCTCTCTTGGAGCCCTCGCGCACGAGCGCAAAGGCCTCGGGCAAGATGGCGTCCAAGCTCTCGCCTTGGGCCACCCGTGCCTTGAAGGCAATGGTTTTGCCCCTGAGGTCCTCGTCGCTCAGTCCTTCCAAGGAGGGTTCTAGCGAATTGATGCGATCCACAGTTTTGCGGTATTGCTTAAGAAGTCGCTGATTGCGGCTGCCAAATATTTGGGTAAGAAGATTAAAAGCCATGAAAACGGTACGTGCAATTGCGCTTTGGAGAAAGTCCCATGCAAATGCCACACTTTCCTTTACTGAATCCTTCCATTTTAACTGGGAGAACAGAGATAATGGAGCCATGGATCCAAGCCAGCCCAAAAAACCCGTTTCTAAAGAAAAAACCGGGGGTTTAAACACCCAAGTCAGCGCTTTGGCGCAGTTGCGCGCCCTTGGCTACTCCAAAGTGCCCCGCTGTGGCCCCCTTTTGCGGGGCAAATCGGTGGAGGTGCTCAAGGCGGCTCAAGGCGCACCAGGGCTCTCGCAATTGATCGCTCAAGCGTCTCGCTCAAAATCGCAAGTGGACGATTTAAAGGGCTTGGTTCCCCCCACGATCTTGAACCAAATTCACTCCGGTCCCATGGAGTTGGGCAATTGGATCTTGATGCTCAAAAGCAGCGCGAGCGCCGCCAAATTGCGGCAAATGGGGCCTGCCATCTGCGCGCATTTGAGGAGCAAGGGCTGGGACATCCAGTCCATCACCGTGAGAGTAATTCAAGCCTAGATCAACTCTTTAGCGCTCTCTGAACCACTTGGTGATGACGAATTTCTCGCCCTCCTTAACGGCTCGCCCCGCATGGATCGTGTGGGGATTGACCTGCGCGTTGGGCCGAAGATTGTTCCAAATCACAGCCAATCCCCTTTGGGGTTTAATGACTTTTTGAATTTCAAGAAACTCTGTCTCACCCCCGTCTTCAACCTCATTGAGGTAGACCATGAAGGTCCAGGTTCTGTTGCCCTGATGGGATGCAAACGTGTGGTACTCATCCGTTTGAGGCTCAAAGTAATCGGTGTGCGCCTTGAACTCACAACCCACCGCATAATGCTGCAATTGTGTGCCTTCTGAGCGAGCGGGACTCACCCCAAGGGTTTGACAGATTTTGGCATCAATGACCTGAACGAGGGGGTCCTGTAAACACCCCAAATCACTGGTTCGGCTGGTTCTAAAGCTCAAGTCAACATATGCTTTTTCTTTTTCGCCTGAACCCGCAAACGGCAAGGCTTGAGAGCTGGGAAGGCTGATGGTTGAAGCTTCCAAGACAGGACGCCCAAGATCAATGACGCCCTGACATTGAAGAGCGCTCAAAAAATCGGGAATCAAATACAACTCCATTTTTTCATTGAGGACTTGACAAAGCAATTCGGTGTGGTGTGCACCAGATAGGCCAGACCCAATGGACGCTAAGGAAGCTAAGGCATGAGGCGTAGACAAGGCGTCTTGGATGGATTGAGAATCAAACCCATTGCCAATCAAGGTGTCAAAAATCTCTTTGGGGTCACATCCGCGCAAGATGTTTTCTTGTCCCCAATGCAACCACTGTGAATGATCCGATAAGCTTTTAAGCATCGTTAAGTTGATAGGGGAAAGTCACTTAGAAAAAATTAAGCAGCTTTCATGCATTCCACTTTTTGACTTGCATTTGAATTCACCGGCTTAACTTTCTAGCCAACCATGGCACCATCACTTCGTTTTGGATGCGTGCGTCTGACCAGTCCTTGCCGCGACCGATGTGCCCACCTTCGGGGTTGACCCAAGATTCCTTGGGTGCACCTTGCTTGAGAAGAATATAAAGGTCATCAATGGGCACCTGAGTGTCCTTCTCGCCATTGACCAGCAGCATGGGTGCGGACGGTTTGCCAAGGGCGCCTGAGTCCTTCATAGACATCTTGGGGCCGTAAGCCAAGAAGTCTTCTAGCGTGTCAACGCCGTAGACAGCTGCACGCGCAGGAAAGAGATCAAACAAGTACTCCCGAGTGCCCAGCGCTTTGAGTTGCCATTCACGTTGAAAATAGGTGTGAACCGGGCCAGCCCAGTTGACCACCGCTTTTAAGCGAACAGGCTCTGCATAAGCCATCCGAACCGACCAATGACCGCCCCAAGAGCCCCCTTGAAATCCGATTCGCTGTGGATCGATATCGGTTCGGTTTTGCATGGCGTCAATGACTCTGGAAAATAGGCGCTCAACACCGGGTGCGATCTTGACAGGGGATTCACCTGTGCCAGGCATGTCAAGTGCAAGGTAGGCCAGCTTAGACTTGAGGTAAGAGGCACCGTACTGATCGACCACAAATTCTTTGTAGCTGTCTAGCCCGCCGATGGTGATGACCAAGGGTGGTTTGTCAACGCCCAAGGGTCGTTGCAAATATCCAATGATTTCTTTGCCCTCAAAAGGAATTCGCACCACTTCCATCGCTGGACTTGCCAGATTTGCATAGGCTCGAAAAGCCGAGGTCGCCAGGGCATGCGCACGTTTTTTTTCTGCTGTGTTTTGGGTGGGCCAAGCCCCAAACCCGTAATAGCGCCAAGCCGACATATACGCCTCACGGGCAAGCGCAGGTGACGAGGCCGTCAGTAACTGTGCCTGCTTCATATGAAGGTCTCCGTTCTTGACCCAGGAGCGCGCCCACTCATCGCGATCGAGCGACTGGATTCGGTCCAAGATTTCAGCCACTTCTTTGCTGTCAAAGCCAGTCATCGGATAGCGTTGCGAGTCAGTGCGCTCTTGCACAGCTTGTTTAAGTTCTGGCCAAGTGCGGGGAGGCGCAATTTGTGCCGATGCTGCTGTGCAGGCCGTGATCAAAAGGGCAAAGAGGCATTGGCAAACGGTGGGCGTAGTCACAACAGGGTTCCTTCATATTTACAGTTTAAAATTTTACCTGCTGCTGCCTAGAGATCATCACAAGGTTTCTACTGCCCCTAAAAGAAAAAGAACGTCAACCTTTTAGCCAGTTGCCGAAAGAAGGGCACGATGCAATGTGGCGTTGTACGTCCTTGGCGGTGCTTGCAATACGTAGCTTTTCGTAGGTGAGGCGATGGCCATTTTGTTTGACGTCAGCTTCACGGACGCCTGCACCCCTTGCAATACAGTGACTTGGAGCAAAGAGGGCTTAAATCCAATCATCTTCTTTAAAAGAACAAGGCCACCCCAGGCGCAGACCTCGCGTGAGGTGAATTTAATATCAAAGTCCTCAGTACTGAGCATAGCCAAACTCCTCTAGAGCAGGTAACGCATTGATTCTATTGAACATTTCTAATGTCGTGCATTAGAAATGAAGAGGTGCACGGGACCAGATTGATAGGCCACAATCAAGAATTAAATTCCTATTGGATAATTCCGGTTAAATATTTATAATTTAAATTAATAAAACTTTTAAATCTTGGAGATGTTATGGCTACACCAGCACCAGCACCAGCACCAGCACCTGCACCTGCACCAGCACCAGCACCTGCACCTGCACCTGCACCTGCACCAGCGCCAGCACCTGTATTTGCACCTGCACCTGCACCAGCGCCTGTATTTGCACCAACGCCTGCGCCAACACCAATACCAACAGGATTTGTACCGGCAGCAGTCCCGGCATTTGTACCAGTTCCTACTACCGGGGGAACAGCGCCAACACCAACATCTCCCAATCCAGTTGCA
>CANJNC010000023.1 GCA_947475685.1 Comamonadaceae bacterium
AAGAACAGCTCGAGCTCTTTTGTCAGTTATGTTCCAACACAAACACTTTACTGGAAAGCAATCAATGCAAAGGCACTCGTGGTATTGGTGCCGGGAGGAAATGGCACCCTAGGACTGAAAAGAGATGACACAGAGATCGACGTGTCTTTTTACAAATCTCTTAAAGCGCTTAGCGAGCCCAATCAGGTTTACGGGCAATTTGATGTGGTTGTCATTGATTTTCCTCTTGCATTAAATCAACGCGATTTAAGTTCTAGGGCGTCCAATGAACACATGGTTCGAATCGAGCGCGTCATTGATTTTTATCGACATAAAACCCACTTACCCATTTGGCTGATGGGCCACAGCAACGCAGGTGTAAGCTTAGGTCATTTCATCCGATACCTGCAAAGCAATAAAAAGTCTTGGCTCTTAAGTGGAATGATTGCATCAGCCATAAGAAACGAGTCTTCATTTATTTTTAATGAATCTGTAGAGTTTCCCGTCTTGTTCATTCATCACAAAAGGGACGAGTGTCCAAGTGCATCAAGTGTTTACTCATTGATCAATCATGATCGACTCAAACGATCCACTCCTCAACAGGTGCAGTTTGAATGGATGAACAGTGGTGAGTCTGAATCAAAGGATCCATGTCAGTCTGGATTTCACATGTATTACGGCTCAGGCTTTGAGCTTCCAAATATTATTAGAGAATTTATGATGAAGCATTCAAACATCTAATGGTTTAATCTGGCAAGGGTACTCTTGGCCACAGGCTCTCCTCTTGTTGGGTGAGAGTGACATCCCCGTCCCCATATAACCACCAACCTTTGGCAACCGGCAACCAGTGCCTTGATGGGTTGCCAAACATCTCTTCAAGCTGATCAGGATAGGAGCAGACTCGAGTGGCCATTTATAAGCTTTCATTGCGCTACCTATCTCAGAATCAAGAACAAAGGCGGGTTGATAAAAATTTCTGTAGTGGCTCTGTGGGCAATTGAGATCAATTACGCGCGGTTAAAAATGATTGGTCTAAATTTTCCAAATCCTAGGGTTTTCCTTATTTAAAAAGTGCCTTGCCCAACAGTTTTCTGATTAAAGTTACTACTTACGAATTATCAAAATCCTACCCTTACACAAGGATCGCCGATATGCAATCATGCAGGATCACCATTTTTCGCGGTATCTGGATCGCCACTTCATTCATTCTTGGCGGGTTGGCGTGCCAAACAAGTGCCCAATCCGTTTTCCCGAATAAAACTATTGACATCACTGTTCCTTATCCGCCTGGGGGAGGGGTCGATCTTTTAGCGCGGCTGATCAGCTCCTCAATGCTCACAATGGGGCACTCAGTAATTGTCGAGAACAGGTCCGGCGCTGGAGGCACCGTCGGTGCGCGTTACGTTGTAGGCCGGCCCAAAGACGGTCATTCTCTTTTGATGATGAACGATGCATATGCAATTGCGCCAGGCGTTTACTCAAAATTGGGCTATGACCCCAAGAAGGACCTCGCTGCCGTGATCAACGTTGCATGGGCACCTATGCTTCTTGTTACTTCAACGGACTCCAAGTACAAGTCCGTAGCGGATGTGGTTGCGGCGTCCAAAGCAAAAGATGCAAAGGTTTCTTACGGTTCTTGCGGAGCAGGTACAGACCCGCACTTGGCTGGTGAAATGATGAACATAGCATTCAAGATCAGCAACACCCACATCCCTTATAAGGGCTGCGGTCCCGCACTTATAGATGTATTGGGCGGACAGATAGAGTTGGCATTTGTGACCATCTCAGGAGCGATGACCTACGTCAAGTCCGGCAAGATGAGAGCTCTGGCAATCACGTCTGGTGAACGCTCTAAGGTGATGCCGGATGTACCGACGCTGGCTGAAAGCGGGGCGCGTGACTTCAACCTTAGCCAATGGCAAGGCCTAGCTGTTCCCTCTGGTACCCCTGAAGATGTGAAGTTCGCAATTTACGAATTGGTATCTAAAATCATGAAGACCGATGCGATGCAGAAAAAAATTTTTGATCTCGGATACACCGCTGCAAACGATGGACCTGAGGCGTTTCAGAAAATAGTCAACAGCGATATTGACCGCTTCACTAAGCTTGCTAAAGACCTTGGCCTAACAATGGAATAATGAAGGAAACGATACATGAGGAAATTGAAAGTCAGCCTTTCTTGCGGTAACTACGACCGTACACAGGCCATATTTGATGGGCGCGCCGAAATCGAGGGGTGCGAAGTTATGGCCATTCCACTAGAGCCAGAGGAAGTATTTCACCGCGCCTTTAAATATGGTGAATTCGATATCACCGAGATTTCGATGAGCAGCCATATGATGACGACGTCGCGTGGCGATAACGAGTACGTCGCCGTTCCGGCTTTTCTGTCACGCCTCTTTCGTCACTCCGGTATATATGTGCGAACTGACAGGGGTATAAACAGTCCGCAAGACCTCAAGGGAAAAAAAATCGGCTTGCCTGAATATCAGATCACTGCCAACGTCTGGATTCGCGGAATCCTTGAAGATGAATACGGCGTCAAGCCAAGCGATATCAAATGGCGCCGTGGAGGCATTGAAGAACCGGGCCGAGGCGAGCGCTCGCCAATTGACCTCGACCCATCAATTGATTTGCAGCAAATTCCAGATGACAAGAGCCTGTCTGGCATGCTGGAGTCTGGTGAGATTGATGCCTACATTGGTGCGCGTGCACCCTCGTGTTTCGCACGCGGTGCTCCAAATGTAGGCCGTTTATTTAGCGACTACATAGGTGCCGAGCAGGACTACTTTCGCCGCACAAAAATATTCCCCATCATGCACATGGTCGGTATTCGCAAGCAACTGGTTGACGAAAATCCCTGGTTGCCGGTTGCCGTGCAAAAGGCCTTTCTAAAAGCAAAGTTTCTAGCGGTTAAAGAGCTCGATGAGCTGGCTGCCTCACCCGTCTCACTCCCTTGGTTGGTTCATTACCATGATGAGGTCAAAACGCTGATGGGCGACGATTACTGGCCATATGGCCTGGATGCCGTGAACCGCAAAGTCATAGAAACTTTTGCGCGCTATCACCACGAACAGGGTTTGTCCAAACGGCGCGTTGGCGCTGAGGAGTTGTTCGCAGCCTCGTCCCTGGATCTTTCCAAAATCTAATATGGATTTTCCCGGATGAAAGCGCCCGCTTTTGCATACCTTGCGCCTACAACGGTTGAACAGGCCCTTGGCTACCTGCACGAGGTGGAGGGTGCTCGGGTACTGGCTGGGGGTCAGTCCCTGATGTCAATGCTTAATATGCGATATGCTTTTCCAGACTGCCTGATCGATATCAATCGCATACCTGCTCTTTCATATATCCGTGAATCTGGGAGCCTTGTCGAATTCGGTTCAATGACCCGTCAGCGAGACGTGGAGTTTTCAAACATCGTGGCTTCGCGCTTGCCTCTCCTGCGAGAAGCCGTCTTACATGTGGGACACCGGCAGACGCGAAACCGCGGCACCGTCGGTGGCAGCCTTTGCCAGTTAGATCCCTCGGCTGAAATACCCACCATTGCCACGGCAATGGATGCGAGAGTTTTTGTAGCCAGTATTCGCGGTACACGAGTTATTGCTATGGCCGATTTTCCAGCTGGCTACATGAATCCCGCCATCGAGCCAGACGAGATGCTGGTTAGCATCGCAATTGAGCCTTGGCCGCAAGGTCATGGGCATGCCTTTTTGGAGTTTTCTCGCCGGCACGGAGATTTTGCGATCTTGTCCACAGCCGTGTTGCTGCTGTTTGGGCACGACGGCCTGTTATCCCGTGTCTCGATCACTTTAGGTGGGGTTGCCGCTGCGCCAGTGCGGATGACATTGGCAGAAAACGCGCTGTTGCAAACGCGCGGAACACCTGCTGACGTGGAACGCGCAGTCACTGTGTGCTATGCAGTTGACGCCATATCGGACACATATGTTCCTGCCTGGTACCGCCAGCGACTTGCTGGTGTTCTTACTGAGCGGGCATTAAACATTGCGCTCAAGCGTGCGGGAAAACAGTGAGCATTTCAAATCCCAACCCTGATCTCACCGCTGCAAGGCCCATCACGCTTGTTGTGAACGGCAAGACCTGCAATGGGCATGCAGAGCCGCGGGTGAATCTTGTTGATTTCCTTCGTGGTGAACTCCATCTTACCGGTACGCATGTCGGCTGTGAGCATGGAGTCTGCGGCGCATGTACCGTGCTTGTCGACGGGGTGTCTACACGCGGGTGCCTGATGCTTGCCGTGCAGGCAGATGGCACCAACATTTCCACAATCGAAGGCCTTTCGGACCCAGATGGCGCGTTTCATCCCCTACAAAAGGCTTTTCATGAACTGCATGCCTTGCAGTGTGGTTTCTGTACGCCCGGCATTTTGATGTCCGCTGCGGAGCTCCTAGCAAGCAACAGCGACCCCGGCGAAGATGCCGTGCGTGAGGTGCTTTCGGGCCACCTCTGCCGTTGCACCGGCTACACCAACATCGTGACCGCGATCCTGCGCGCTGCAGCAATCATGCGTGGAGAGTAAGCAGATGTCTTCGATTCAAAACCTAGGCATCGGCGAGAGCCACCTGCGCCAAGAAGATGAAGCGCTTCTGACTGGCAACGCGCGTTTCCTAGACGATATTCAGGTACCCGCACCCTTGCAAGCTTGTTTTGTACGCAGTCCCCACGCTCATGCACGCATCCTTGTTATGAACCTGGAAGCTGCTCGCGATATGCCAGGCGTGGTCGCGGTATACGCCGCTGCTGATCTCTTTGGGGAACTTACCTACTGGCGCATGCCACTTGGTTTTCCACTTGCGGCTCTGCCAGACAACACAACGCCTTTTGTGCTGGCCTCTGATGAGGTCGCCTTCGTTGGCGAAGCCATGGCCGTGGTGATCGCCCAAACCCGCTCGCAGGCCGAAGATGCGGCAGCGCTTGTGCAAATCGAATACGAGTTGCTCGAAGTTGTGTCCGATTGCCGCAAGGCAGTCGAGACAGCCTCTCCCACAGTGCGCACCGAGCTGGACTCCAATGTGCTGCAGGACTACACGCTGTCTTACGGGGACTGCGACCATGCCTTTAGAAACGCTGGCCACACATTCACAGAAAGCTTCTGGGTGCACCGCGGCTGCGCGCACCCGATGGAAGGCCGTGGCGTGCTTGCAGCGCTCGACCCGTCAACGGAAATGCTCACACTTTGGTCATCGACGCAGATGTCGCATGAGTTGCATTATGCCGTGGCCCTGATGCTCGGACAACCTGAAGACAAGCTTCGGGTAATCACGCCCGATGTGGGCGGCGGCTTTGGCGCAAAGTACATGATTTACCCCGAAGAGGTCGTCATACCCGCGGTCGCGCGCAAACTTGGCCGCGCCGTCAAGTGGGTAGAAGACCGGCGCGAAAACTTTCTCACATCCATACAAGAGCGTGATCAGTATTGGACAGTGTCTGTGGCGGCTGACCGCGAAGGGCGCCTCTTAGGAATTAGGGGCGGTTTTGTTCATGACCATGGCGCCTATACTCCGCAAGGTACCAATGTGGCCTACAACGCCGCCTCCTCCCTGACAGGACCGTACATCGTTCCCGCGTTTGACTTGAATGTGAAAGTTGCTTATACCAACAAGGTGCCCGTTGCGACAATTCGTGGTGCTGGGTATCCTCAGGCCACCTTCGTGATGGAACGCTTGCTAGACCGCCTAGCTGCAGACTTAGGCATGGATGCGGTCGCATGCAGAATGCGCAACCTGATCCCGCCTGAAAAAATCCCTTATACAAAACCCCTAAAGTCGCGCGCCGGGGTGCCGCTCACCGTGGACAGTGCAGATTTCCCGGCCCTTTTGCAAACCGCCACACGTGCCATTGACTATCCCGGCTTCGCAGCCCGCCGTGAGGCTGCGGCCAAGCGTCACGTGCTGTTGGGCGTTGCTTTTGCCAATAGCGTCAAACCCACGGGTCGCGGCCCATTCGAGTCGGCGAGGGTGCGCGTTCAGCCCTCAGGTCGCATTAGCATCTACACCGGCGCCACGGCAATGGGACAGGGCATCAAGACCACACTCGCCCAACTGTGTGCGGTGCATTTTGGGTTGCCCCCAGACGCCATCGACGTCATTGCGGGTGACACGTCCTTTATTGGCTACGGCATGGGTGGCTTTGCCAGCCGTCAGTCCATCATGGCGGGCACTGCAGTGAGCAATGCCGCAATCAAGGTCAGTCGCAAAGCAATCGCTGCTGCGGCGGTGATTTTGAAGGTTGATGAATCAATCCTTCAACTGTCCCATGGTGAGGTCCATACCGCCGGTTATGAACACCGTATTTCGCTTGCTCGGCTTGCCATGTTGCTCAAGGGTGTACCGGGTTATGCGCTGCCCCTGACGACAGATCCCGGCCTGGATGAGACCGTGCATTTTCATTGCGACGTTCAGACTTTCTCAGGCGCATCGCATGCGTGCGAGGTCGAAGTGGATTCCCTGACCGGTGGCATCAAAATTGTGCGCTATGTCGCTGTGCAAGACAGCGGCAACATCATCAACCCCCAGCTGGCCCGAGGGCAGGTGCATGGCGGTGTTGTCCACGGCATTGGCAATGCCGTGTTCGAGTGGATGGGCTATGACGTGAACGCACAGCCTCTGACGACTACTTTTGCAGAGTACCTTTTACCCACAGCGACGGAAGTCCCCGAGATTGAAGTGATTTTTGCCCCATCGCCCACAACCCTTAATCCGCTGGGGGTGAAGGGCATTGGTGAAGCCGCCACCATTCCCGTTGCCGCGGCAGTGATAGGCGCTGTGGAGAACGCGCTCACCGGATATGGTGTGCGCATCTGTGAGTTTCCCTTAACACCAGTCAAGCTGCTAGAGCTCATCATTGCCGCCGGCGGGGATCACTCGCCTTTGGCCGCCAGCGTGCCAGAAAGGACAGAAGATGGAATTCACCAATAAGTTTCGTGTGGCCCTGCCGCTGGAGGACGCATGGCAACTGATGCTGGACGTTCCGCGCATCATGCCTTGTCTACCCGGCGCCGTGCTGACCGAGGTTTTGGGGCCCGACAAATACCGCGGATCAGTCACCGTCAAGCTCGGCCCTATCAAGCTCTCCTTTGATGGCAAGGCTGAGTTGGTGAAAAAAGACGACTCCAACCACATCGCCTGGCTGCAAGGCTCGGGCCTGGACCCCAAAGGCAGGGGTGCTGCGGAATCTCAATTCACTTTTGCATTGCAGCCTGTTGATGGCGGCACCGAAGTGACGGTCAATACGCAACTGCAGTTGTTCGGCGCGGTTGCGCAATATGGGCGCGGCAGTGGCATGATGGCCGAGGTCGCCTCCCATATCCTCGCCCAATTTGAGCGCAATCTCGCGAACTCGCTTTCATCACCCACACCGGCTGCTGTAGTTTCTGTCCATGAGTCTGCACGCGCAAATCTGGGCTTTGAACAGATTCCTCTTGGCAGCGCGAACACTGAGAAAACTGCCAACAGTGCCAATTCATCATTCGCCGGGCAAGGTGTCCATATCCCCGTGATGTCTTCAACTGAAGCGCAAACCATGTTTTACCAAGCACAGGCTTTGCTAGGTCAAGCCCAGGTCGTTCTTGCCTCGACGCAGGCCGCACTCATGCACTTGCAGTCCGTGGGCGCAATACCCCCGACGAGCGGCACGAGGCCTGCAGCCGAGCTCAATATGCTGAGCATAGGCTTGAAGGCCATATGGTGGCAGATCAAGCGTTCCTTTGCGGCCCTGTTTGGCCGTGGCCACTGACAGCTCGCGCGCTTTAAAGCTGGAACCTAGACGCACGCACAACCATTTGTCTTACTATGAACCAAAAACCCAACATGAACAAAACCCGCAAAATTGCCCTTGAAGAACACTTCATGACCCCGGGCTTTGAGCACTACTCGCAAGCCTTCACCAAGCTGATGAGCAAGGGGGTCCTTGACCGGCTGTCGGCAGAGCTGTCAAGCTTCGATGAGCTACGCCTACAAACCATGGACCGCGCTGGCATCGACATCTCGGTGCTTTCGCAGACCGGCCCTGGTATTCAAGGTGAGACCAACCCTGCGCTAGCGATCTCGTGCGCACAGCAGAGCAACGATTTCCTTGCCGGGCAGGTCGCGCGCCACCCCGAGCGCCTAGCAGGCTTTGCATCTCTGCCAATGCACTCGCCTGAAGCTGCGTGCCGTGAACTCGAGCGTGCCGTCAAGCAACTGGGATTAAAAGGAGCGCTTGTCAACGGCCATTCGGGCGGGGTTTATTATGACGAACCGGCCTACGACGAATTTTGGGAATGCATGCAAGCGCTTGACGTGCCTTTGTACCTGCATCCTTATGATGCCTACATCACGCCGCATGTCTTCTCAGGCCACCCGGAACTGTCCGGCGCGACTTGGGGTTGGGGTGTAGAGGCCGGCTCCCATGCGCTTCGCTTGCTGTTTGGCGGTGTGTTTGACCGGTTTCCAAATCTCAAACTTATCCTAGGACATATGGGAGAGGGTCTGCCCTTCCTGCGCTGGCGCTTTGACAGCCGCTTTGCGGTTTACTCGCACGGCATCAAGCTCAAGAAGGCGCCCTCAGAGTATTTCGGCAGCAACATCGTCATCACCACCTCCGGTGTGTGTTCGCCACCCTCGCTCATTGCAGCCATCGCCGAAATGGGTGCCGATGCTGTCATGTTCTCAGTCGACTACCCCTATGAATCTTCAGAGCTTGCCGCTGAATTCATTGAAAACACACCGATGGACGATAAGACCCGCCAGATGGTGTGCAGTGGAAACGCACGTCGATTGTTGAAACTATAGGAACAACTGACCATGAGCACATTTCTCTACGGTGGAAATATTTCTGCCAACGGCATACGCCAGCACTATCTGCGTTTTGGTGGGGCAGACGCCTCAGACGGCGACCCCGTCATCGTGTTGCCGGGTATCACCAGTCCCGCGGCCACATGGGCATTCGTTGGCGAACGTCTGGGCCGCCACTTTGATACTTATGTGCTGGATATACGAGGTCGAGGCTTGTCCTCTTTCGGCAGCGAACTTGATTACAGCCTTGACGCACAGGCCTCAGACCTTGTTGCGTTTACAAATGCTCTAGGCATTGAACGCTACAGCGTTGTCGGACATTCGATGGGTGCGCGCATCGGCATACGTGCAGCAAGGCAGCAGCCTGCGGGTCTGTCGCGCCTTGTCATGGTGGACCCCCCAGTATCGGGACCAGGCCGTCGCCCGTACCCGGCAAATCTACCCTGGTATATTGACTCAATCAAATTAGCGATGGCTGGAACCGATGCGAACGGTATGCGTGCCTTCTGCCCGACATGGACAGATCAGCAGTTGCGCCTGCGTGCCGAGTGGCTACACACCTGTGATGAGCGAGCCATTCTAGAAAGTTTCCATGGTTTCGGAACAGACGATATCCATGCCGATTTACCCAAACTCAAGGTGCCGGCTCTCTTGATAACGGCTGGCCGAGGAGATGTTGTACTCCCAACTGATGTTGCAGAATTCAAGACACTCATCTCCGATTTTCAGACGGCTCATGTGGCCAATTCCGGTCACATGATTCCGTGGGACGATGAAGAAGGTTTTTACCGAGCTTTCGGTTCATTTCTAGGTGCCTCCGTGTCCACCTGAACCCCACACCATCAAGGAACATCCTCATGCCAGTAACCGACTACCAAATGATTGAAGCTTGGAAAAAAGTTCTAACCCTCTCAAAACTCGAAAAGGGCCAGATCGTCACAATCCTCACAGGCGCTACATCCCACGCTCAGAGTATTTCCACCGCCCTGACTGCTGTGCAATCCATGGGTGCAATCGTCAACCGGCTCGATCTACCTCCTGTCAATGGTGAGAAGTCGCTCAGTCGTGATCCGCTGTCATACCTGGGCACAACGCCACTGACTGGTAATACAGCGGCGATCGCTGCCCTCAAGGCGAGTGACCTCGTGCTTGACCTAATGACGCTTCTCTTTTCCCCAGAGCAGATGGATATTCTTAAACACGGAACCAAAATCCTGCTGGCCGTTGAGCCGCCTGAAATCCTTTGCCGAATGGTACCCACCGCAGAAGACCGCACACGAGTTCTTGCAGCGCGCAAACGCCTTTCGGCTGCGAAAGAGATGCGGGTGAAGTCTTCCGCAGGCACCGACCTGTGTTGCCCCCTGGGTGAATTCGAGGCCATCCCGGAGTACGGCTTTGTTGACGAACCCGGCCGTTGGGACCACTGGCCCAGCGGCTTTGTGCTGACCTTCCCCAACGAGGGCGGGGCCAGCGGCCGCATCGTGATCGATAAAGGCGACATCCTATTGCCGCAGAAGAACTACGTGAACGAGCCCATTGTGCTCACGATCGAAAACGGCTTCGCAACCAAGATCGAAGGCGGTGTTGATGCCGACTTGCTCAGCGACTATATGAGCAGCTACAACGACCCCGAGGCTTATGCGCTGTCGCACATCGGCTGGGGGTTGCAGCCCAAGGCGCGTTGGTCCACGCTTGGTTTGCTCGACCGTGAAGCGCATATTGGCATGGACGCGCGAGCTTACGAAGGCAACTTTTTGTTCTCTCTTGGTCCCAACAACGAGGCCGGCGGCAAGCGCATGACTGCATGCCACATCGATATTCCCCTGCGCCAATGCACCGTATCGTTGGACGGAGAGACCGTCGTTGAAAGGGGCAAAGTTGTTGAAGCCGTTGCCGCTCCATGACTGATTCAACCTCACGCCAGGACTTAGAGACCTACCAAAAGCAGGGTTTTGGCACGAGCATGCAGCTCAAGAAACCAATCGGCTTGCTGATCATCGATTTCGTCAATGGCTTTGCCAATCCCGCAGTCTTTGGCGGCGGAAATATCGCCGATGCGATCAAGAACACTGTGCCTCTGCTCGCACACGCACGTGCTCAGGGCTGGGCCATCGCGCACAGTCGCATCGTTTTTTCAGACAACGACTCCGACCGCAACGTCTTCACCATGAAGGTGCCCGGCTTGCTGAGCCTCAAAGAGAGGGAGCATAACAGCGCGATTGTTCCAGAACTCGCTCCACAAGCCGGTGAGTTGGTCATTCGAAAGACGGTGCCTTCTGCCTTCTTTTGCACCAACCTTTCACCGTGGCTCGCCCATCATGGCGTGCAGACGCTTGTCGTTGCGGGTTCGGTCACCAGTGGTTGCGTGCGCGCTTCGGTGGTGGACGCCATGTCATGGGGCTTTAGACCCCTGGTGATATCGGATTGCGTGGGCGACCGCGCAATTGCTCCTCATGAAGCCAACTTGTTTGACATGAAGCAGAAGTACGCGACGGTGATGACACGAGATGAGGCCATTGCTGCACTCGCTGCGCTTTGAATGCATATTACCTGCCAAGCTTTCGAAGTTTTGAGGAAGTGAAGATATGAAAAATCTGTATCGCATAGGCCAGATCGTGCCCAGCTCCAACACCACGATGGAGACGGAGATCCCCGCCATGCTGCGTGCCCGTGAAGCACTGTATCCCGAACGCTTCACCTTCCACTCCAGTCGCATGCGCATGCACAGAGTCACTCCTGAAGAGCTGGCCAATATGAACAAGGAAGGCCTGCGCTGCGCTGCAGAGCTTGCCGATGCGAGGGTCGATGTCATGAGCACAGCCTGTCTCGTGGCCATCATGGCCCAAGGAATTGGCTACCACCGCCAAGTCGAGGAAGACTTCAAACGCATCTGCACTGAAAACGGCTCTGACGCGAAAGTCATGACCTCCGCCGGCGCCCTGATCTACGGCCTAAAAAAACTCAATGCTAAAAAAATTGCTCTGATGGCCCCCTACATGAAGCCACTTACGGCCAAGGTAGTCGCCTACATCGAAAGCGAAGGCATCGAGGTGCAGGACAGCATCTGCTTTGAAATTCCCGACAACCTCGAAGTCGGGAGGCGTGACCCAATGCAATTGCTTGACGATGTCAAAAAGCTCAATACCGCCAACGTCGATGTGGTGGTGCTTTCAGCCTGTGTGCAGATGCAGTCCCTTCCAGCACTGCAGGCCGCGCAAGACAGGCTGGGCATACCGGTCACCTCAACTTCAGCCTGCACCACGAGAAACATGCTTGATCTGCTCGGGCTAGAGGCGAAGATACCAGGTTACGGCGCTGTCATGTGTTAATTGGTTAAAAGCTCACCTTGATATTTTTTTTCTGGAGAATTTCTATGAACCGCTTTCTTGCTCGCCTATTTGGCATTTTTACTGTTTGTTGTTTGGGTCTCATCCTTTCAGTGGGCGCAATGGCCCAAAGCGGTGAAAAAATAAAAGTCCGAATGGACTGGACCCCTTGGGGTGGTCAAGCCGCTTTGCATCTCGCCCAGCAAAAGGGTTGGTTCGCCGCTTCAGGCCTAGATGTCACACTAGAAGATGGCAATGGCTCTGTGACGACCATCCAGATTGTTGGGGGTGGAGAGCAGTTTGATGTGGGTCATGCGGCTCTTGCCTCCATGATGATTGCACGTGACAAGGGCCTACCCGTGAAGGCTATCGCTGTGTTCGCGCGTTTGAGTGATATTGGCTTGCTGGTTCCGAAGGACTCTGGAATCAATGGACCCAAGGATCTCAAGGGCAAGAAAGTTATATACACCGCCGGGTCTCTAGAAGCCCCTTTCATTGATGCGTTTCTTGCGTCTGGCGGTCTAAAGCGAGGCGACTTGGAGTTGATCAACGTTGACGCCGCAAGCAAAGCCTCCTCATATGCCGTTGGACGCGCTGATGCAGCCTTTTCGACCATACCGTTCTTTCTGCCGGTTGTATCGCAATCGCGTGCTTCAGAGGCGATTCGATTTGCAGACTACAACTTGAACATGCCAAGCTTTGGCCTTTTCGCGACTGAATCAAAGCTGGCCTCCAAACGTGAATCGATTTCAAAGTTCGCAAGTATCGTCGCCGCATCTTGGCAATACATCTACAACGGCCATGAGTCTGAGGCGGCCGATGCCATGATAGCCCAACGCCCGCAAGCCAAGCTTGACAAGGCGATTTTGCGAGCCCAAATTGACGCACTTAAAGGGTTCTTCCAACTCCCAGCACCTTCTGGCCAATTGCTTGGTGCACCGATTGAAGCGGACTTTGTGACCGCTGTGAAGACGCTCACAGACGTCGGACTGATCAAGACGCTCAAAGATGGTAAAGAATTCTTCGCACCAAATTTGGTGCGTCCTGCTGCAGCGGTACCCAAGTGAGCGGATCAACGATCACTTCGATCAATGTATGCAAGGTTTACGGGGGCGAGTCACCCCTTACAGCCCTAGACGGAATTTCGCTCGACATCGAGCCTGGAGAATTTATCAGCATTTTGGGTCCAAGCGGCAGCGGAAAGAGCACCTTTTTGCACTGCATAGCAGGGCTGGAAGACATCTCTTCAGGTAGCCTCAAGGCAGATGGCCGAGAGATTTCCGGCCCACCGGATCACATTGGCATGGTTTTTCAGCGCGATGCACTGCTCGACTGGAGAACAATCGAGCGAAACATCATGCTTCCCATCGAGTTTGCTAAAAAACCAGTTGCCCAGTACAAGCAAACAATGAGGGATTTATTGAAGCTTGTCGGTCTTTCTGATTTCGGTTCAAAATACCCACGGGAACTCTCTGGGGGTATGCGACAAAGGGCTGCGATCTGCAGGGCATTGATTGATCAACCAAGCTTGCTGCTGATGGATGAACCTTTTGGAGCGCTAGACGCACTAACGCGCGATCAGATGAACGTCGAGTTGCAGCGAATATGGCTTGAGACTCTCAATACCGTGGTGTTCGTGACTCATGGAATCGCGGAAGCTGTCTTTCTTGCAGACCGGGTAGTGGTTTTTACACCGCGACCAGGTCGAATTGCGGACATCATTGAAATTGACCTTCCCAGGCCAAGAAAACTGGCGGTTCGCGAAACGCCTGAGTTCGGAAAATACACCAATCACATCCGTGCACTTTTCCATGAAATGGGACTCATCAACGAAGAGATAGAACAAGTCAACAAAGCAGTATTGTCATGATGATTAAAAAAATACACGCATCTCAGGCTTGGATCTTAGGTTCAATCTCGCTGATCGGATTCTTGGTCGTTTGGGAGCTCTTTGTACGCGTTTTGCACATACGCCCAGTTACGCTTCCTCCTCCAAGTGCTGTAATCAACGAGCTGTTGAGTGAATGGGCTTTTTATCTTGACCATGCCGTCTATACACTTTTTACAACCTTAATAGGGTTCCTCTTGGCCGTACTCATCGGTGTGTTGCTTGCAACAATGCTGGTTGGCTCGAAACGATTTGAGCACACGGTCTATCCCTTGATCATTGGTCTTAATAGCGTGCCCAAGGTTGCAATTGCGCCGCTGTTTGTTATCTGGCTTGGAACGGGCTCGGAGCCTAAAATTGCAATTGCGTTCCTTATCGCTGTTTTTGCCGTGATCGTGGACGCTATGCACGGGCTCAGATCAGTGCCAAGCGACGTACTTGATCTGGGACGTGTGCTCAAAGGCTCAAAGATGGATTTCTTTTTCAAGGTTCGCTTGCCAAGTGCACTGCCGTCCATTCTTGCAGGCATGAAGGTTGCCATTTCTCTTGCATTGGTTGGTGCAATTGTTGGCGAATTCGTGGCTTCACAGCGAGGCCTTGGCTATGTCATTCTGAGCGCACAAGGCACTTTTGATACACCCCGTGTTTTTGCGGCTGTGGCCATCCTCTCTCTCATGGGGCTAGTTCTTTATGGCGCAGTGGCATGGGCTGAGGGATACTTGACGCCATGGCGCACAAGCAATGCACACTGAGGGTCATGCTACTTACTGAGTCGCTTTTTACATAAGGGCTTTATTCATTCGGGTGGATGCAAGCGCAAGTACTTACGGCGTTCGCACTTGATGTCACTCAACCGTTATTTTAGCTTCGCCCACAATCTTTGCCATTTGCGCTTTGATCCTTACGACAGTTGCGTCTAGCTCTTGAGGAGAAGATATCAGTGGCTCTGCACCAAGAGTAGCAAGCTTATCGCGCATCTCGGTAGAGCGAAGAATCTGATTGACGTCGGCGTTAATTTTGTTGATCACCTGCTTAGGTGTTGCTGCTGGCGCAAATATCGCTGAGCGCACTTGAGCATCAAATCCCGGGATAGATACTTCGGCAATCGTGGGCCAATCGGGTGCAAGTGGACTTCGCTTTTCAGAAGTGACGCCTAAAATCTTGACAGCTCCCGCTTTTACGAATGGCAACGCCTGAACAAATGCAACCACACCAAAAGAAACTTCCCCTGCTATCACGGCATTTACTCCGGCGGGCCCACCTTTGTATGGAATGTGTACCATTTTTGCACCCGTCTCAGATGCAAACCATTCGCCAGATATATGATTACCTGTCGCAAGACCAGGCGTGGACCAAGACAGGCCACCGGGCCGCCGTTTCGATTCTGCAACCATATCTTTGACATTGTTGAACGGCGCCATGGGGTTGGCCACAAAGGCCATCGGGGTCGTGGTAATGGACGCAATAGATGCGAAACTCTTCAGCGGATCGTATGGAAGATTAGAAAAGACCGCAGGGTTGATCGTGAGCGGATTAAGCGATATCGCCAACAGGGTGTAACCATCAGCTGGTGATTTGGCGACGTACTCGGAGCCAATCATTTCACTTGCACCAGCCTTGTTTTCAATCACAACTGGCTGACGCCAAAGCTCTGACAATTTTTGGCCAATGCTTCGAGTAGCAAAATCCACAGGACCGCCTGGCGCCGATGCGACCACAAGTTTGACAGGCTTATTTGGATAGTCTTGTGCAAAAACGCCAAAGTTACAGATAAACAAAATTATTGATGCTAATCCCCGGACAAATAATGGCATAGTAAGATTCCTTGAGTCAGTGATCGATTCCCGCTTTTTTTTCTGGGGACTATTTCGAGAGCTCCTAGAGTTTTGAAATTTCCAATGTTCCAGGATGAAATAAATCTTCGGGAGTGAGCTTGCGTTGAGCCAAGCCTTGTTCGAATGAATATCTGGTCATTGCTTCAATGGCTGCGCGATTGGAATCAACACCATAACTCCAATAGTCCTTTGCAATGAGCTCCTCAGCGGCTAACACCTCTTGATACACCCAAGGCAAGGTGACCATGTGCACTCCAACATCGCGCAGTTCATGCACGGCCATTTCCTTCGCCTTTGTAAATGCCTTGAAAACGCTGACAGCGAGCCAAGGGTGTTCAGCAAGTAGGTGCTTGCGAATGCCGATCATGTGCATAATTGGGAAAATTTTGGTTTTCCGAAAGTACTCTGCCTCAACCGCTCTGAAGTTCTCAAAGAGTCTTTTGACGTTGGGATTGATACCAAAGCAGCTTGGAATTCGGGCAGATATGACGGCGTCCAATTCTCCCGCATCGAGCATGGCAGAGAGCGTTTTCTCGGGCCCAATTGGGGTAATAGAAACACTTTTGTCGACGCTCAGCGGAGCTCTTTCACGCCTGCCTGCTTGTTCCTGGCCACCAGTGAACCACTTGATGTCTTTCGGTTGCACGCCGTACTCGTCGGCCAATATTCCCCTCGTCCATAGACATGCGGTCATTTGGTATTCGGGCATCCCTACGCGCTTACCGATCAAATCTTGAGGGGTATTTATTCCACGATCCCCTCGTATGTAGATCGCAGAATGCCGAAAGACCTTTGATACAAAGGCTGGGATCGCGATGTAAGGCGACTCGCCACGGGCAAGTGTCATCATGTAACTGCTTGCAGAAATCTCGGTGATGTCAAACTCTTCTCCGTTAAAAGCCCTGTGAAAGGCTTCTTCGGCAGAGAGTTGAATGCAATTTACATTGCATCCTTCAATTTTTACCCGTCCATCGAAGATTGCCTGCACACGGTCATATCGTTCACAGGCCATGCTTAAGTTGATCATTGGTAATAACTCCCTGAATTTTAAAAGATTTTGGCTTATTGAAGCTTGCCTTGAATGAGCCCTAAGGTGCACTGCCCAACTGGGGCCTGAAGGAAGGCTATTTCGCGCCGATGAGCTTAACCAAATCACCGAACTTGTCGTACTCCGTTCGTATGATTGAAGAGAGCTGCTCGCCTGATCCGGTCAATGCAATTCCGCCAGCGTCGTTGATGTGTTTGGTGACGCTGGGAATGGCCACAGCTTCCATGATGTCGTTTTGCATCTTGGTGATGACGTTTTTTGGTGTTTTTGCTGGGGCAATGACCCCCAGTGTCGTAGAGATGGCATAGCCGGTAAGGCCGCTTTCGCTGAGCGTTGGAATCTCGGGCTGGCTTGGTGAGCGCTGTGCAGTGCTGATGCCAAGCATTCTGAGCTTTCCCGAAACAAGACCGCTTTGGGCTCCAGCATAGCTCACGAAGGCCATCTGTACATCTCCAGCCATGACTGCCATTGCCGCTGGAGAGCCGCCCTTGTAGGGAACGTGAACGACATCGAGTTTGGCCATGGATTTGAACAATTCGGCCGCAAGTTGGTGAATGGATCCCTGACCACCAGATGCATAAGAAAGCTTTCCTGGGTTTTTACGGGCGTAAGCAATAAATTCCGTAAGGTTACTAGCGGAAATGGAAGAGGGAATCACCAAAAACACTGGAACCAGCCCTATCTGAGCCACACCTACAAAATCGGTTCGGGGATCAAAAGGAGAATTTTGTACCAAATGGGGACTGATTCCCCACACGCCACTTTCGCCCACCAGCAGTGTATGGCCGTCAGGTAGCGACTTGGCAATATAGTCACCCGCAATATTTCCTGCAGCACCTAGCTTACCCTCGACAAGCACCGGCACGCCCCATTTTTCACTTACTTTTTCACCAATGGCCCTGGCTGTTACATCCAAAATGCCACCGGGAGCCGAACCAACGATTATTTTTACCGGCTTTGTGGGCCAAGCTTGCGCGAATGACACATTTGTAGGGAGCACGGCGGCGAGGCAAACAAACATCAAGGCCTTGCAATAGCTTGTGATCATAGGTTCACTTTCTGGGTTTTTTGAGGATCATCAACATCGTATCTGCAGGGCGAACCTTTGCTATCATGTGGGATGAGTCTAAGACTAAATGGGATAAACCAAGTCATTGGCGATGAGCGTGGTGTCATAAATGACCTGGCGTTCTTTCAATAAAAGGTGATTCGACTCCCGCACGAAACGATCAAAGAACTTTCCGGCCATGTGAATACTCGTCGCACCTTCTACCAAAGTTTGTAAAAGCAGAAAATTAGCCTCAGCAATGATCTGGCCCTCCGGCAATACATCTAAAACACGTGTATTGCTAACGAGGTGAAGCATGTACCGCGGTGCAAACATCTGAGTCTTAGCAATTGCGATTGCTCGATCGATGAGCATTGCCTTGCCTTCCGCGTAAACTAAACCAACGGGTAAAAGAAGTTCAGCATTCTCTCGAGAAGTAATTCGGTAAAGGCAGTCATCGGTAAAAAAATTGGGCCATTCTTCTACCAAGTTTGCATCAAGGACCGCACAATATTCGCTGTTGAATTCCTCTATCTCTTTGCAGATTTGCGAGTTAATTGTGGATCGCGGAGCTTGCGGGCGATATTTAAATGAAAGATCGTTTTTCATACGTTAAATCCCATCACATTGCGGTAGTATCTATACAATCCCCTGATTGCAGCTTCGGAAATAAGCGAGGTCGTTGTGCCAACATTATCTCGATCCAATTGAAGCAAATTTCGATCACTGCTAGAGCGGCGCAGACCCTCTTGAACAAATTTCATAGCTTCATTGTCTTCAAGTCCCAAGAATCCCGCTGGACCCATTAGATTTCCTTGGCGAAGCCGATGACGGGTCATCTCTTCAGTGTCATCTTCATAGCCAAACATGGTCCAAAGCATAATCATGCTATCGGGACCGTTTGGAACGATTTGACGAACTCCCAATGTGTTCATTTCTCGTTGCACCACAAGATTGGGCCAAACCGTCTGCATGGTGACGGACCACGGAGAATCGACCTCTTTGCGATACTCAAGAAAACGCTCATCCTTCAAGACCATATCGTCGTGAAATGAGCGCATTTCTTTTTTATTTTCTTCGCTAACAGCCGCGTATTTGTCTTCTGACTTGGCGGAACACATGGTTCCGTGTCTTCCATGAACCGAGTCTGCAATCATTGCTGATTTTTGCCCTGCAACCAGCAAACCAAATGTCACAAGGAAGGAGTGGAGCAACGTGGCATGGTAGGTATCCTTCAAATTCTCGTGATACATCTTCCAGTTGCACGGCAACTCATTTTTATAGTAGCCAAGAATTTTAATTTTTTTGCCAGTGAATACAGCGTCGAAATCTACAAGAATCTCGGGAGTGAGGTACTCCTCGAGCGGCTCAGTCTCGGATGAATAAGATGCAAATATAGCTCCGTTGCGCTCGGTCACATGGAGCTTAAGCAGGCCATGATCTTCATTGCGAAAGTCCTTTGGCATGCCACCTTGCTTGTTTACCCCACGTTTGAATGGAACACCTTGAAGATTGCCTTTGAGGTCATAAGACCATTGGTGGTAAGGGCAAATGAATTCTTTGGCATTTCCCTGGCCGTTTCGGCAAAACTCAGCACCACGGTGAGCGCAGCGGTTCTCAAAAACATTGACTGAGCCATCTTCAGCGCGAGAAACTACAACAGGCGTTGCTCCGACATAGGATCTCTTGTAGTCTCCCACATTAGGAACTTCCGCCGAAAGTGCCACAAAATTCCATGTCTTGCCTCGAAAAATTTTCTCGACTTCCATCTCATAGACAGCATTGCTCGTGTAAACCCAATCGGGAATGAAGCTGTCCGCAAGTTCAGGCCATTTACAGTCGGCCAGCTTGAGGTCCTTAGAGCCCCGAGTTCGGTTAATCACGGCATGTGAGTTGTGCATGAAATCTTCTCCTATAAAACGTTTAAATTCAATGCTCGGCATTCGCCCTTAGAGCTTCCTCAACAAGTCTGCGCAGAGGCTGCTCCTGGTTAGTGAAAGCGGCAGTAACGCACGATATTTGCCTCTCAAACAATGGTTGCAATTGGCGCAATTCACCTCCTGCATTGATTGCAATGGCATGTCGCAATACGCCCATCTTACTACCTAGAAAAACGCATTTTCCAGGACCAGTGGACGAAGGACGAGCTCCACGTAAAACATATTCCAAACTGGCTTCGTACTCTCCGTAAATCTGGATGTTCCAACCAAACTGGTCGCTCCAGAACCAAGGCACGACGTTTTTCGGCAACGCTAAGCCTGCAATTGTTGCAGCAGCTATCTGAGCTTGGGTGTTGGCGTTTTGCCAAGACTCAAGTCGAACTTCACGTCCAAAGAAGGTATTCAGCTGACTGGCGCAATCTCCAGCGGCATAGACATCAGGCGCACTGGAGGTACACCGCGCATCAATGCTGATCCCGCCGTTATCAGGATTAATTTGCAACCCAGCATTGCGAGCGAGTTCGACATCAGGAACAAGACCAACGGCAACCACGACGACAGGAGCGGAAACCATAGTTCCATCCTTAAAATGAACTTGTGCACCTTCAGCCTGAATGCTGACAGATTCTATTTCAACGCCTAACTTAAGTTTGATACCAAAGTCAATTGCTCGCTCAGCGAGCCAGTCAGACAAGACCGCGGGAAGAGCGCGCTGCAACAAGCGGGGTGCCGATTCAACCAGCGTAACCTCATGACCATTCGTGCGAGCGCTTGAAGCAACCTCGAGGCCTAGAAACCCCCCACCAATTACCAAGACCTGAGTTTGATTTTCAAGCGCTGAGCGAAGTGCCCGGGCATCTTGAAGAGTTCTGACATAGTGGACTCCCGGAGCATCTTTTGGCAGTTCAGGGATCAGTCGGGCATTGCCACCTGTAGACAGTAGGCATGATCCGTATTCGATTGCGCTACCATCAGAAAAATACGCAAATTTCTTCTCTGTATCTAGACTGATCACAGTGTGTCCAAGTCGCAAGTCGATGGCATGGTCCTCGTAAAGGGACGCTGGATGTATGAAAATACTTCCTTCACTCAAAACGTTTGTAAGCACGCCTTTTGACAATGGTGGACGTTCGTAGGGTGCGTTTAATTCTGAACCGCAGAGAATGATAGGCGTAGAGTAGCCGATTTTTTGAAGTGCAGCGGCGGCGGTTGCACCAGCTTGTCCAGCACCCACAATCAGAACAGGATGTGAATTATTGCTGGTGAACGAAGGTTTCATGAGCTTTAAGACCTACTCAACTTTGAGTAATATCTGGCTTCCCTCTAGCATCGTCGGAAACGTTTGTAGATCCTTCGTTGCCGGTGCGCAAAGCGCTTGCCCAGTGCGTACGTCAAATCGCGCCTGATGTAACGGGCACTCAATACATCCATCTTCAAAATATCCATCTGACAATAATGCGTGTTGATGCGTGCAGATGTTTTCTGTTGCGTAGTACTTGCCTTCATGTTGATAGATGGCAAAAGTTTTATTTTCTACTGAGACGGCAATTACATCCCCTTCTTGCAACTGATCCGTATTCGCAACATGTATCCAAGTCATCTTAATCCCGTATAGTTAGTATGTCTTTTGTCCTCTTAAATCCTAATTTTTTTTTAAAAGTTTGTCAAGCCTGTAATCGTGCCTGTAACAGTAGCCGACAGGCAGACTTTAAACTCACGACTGAACAATCAAGGCTAAATTGATCAAAAGAGACTGCTTATCCATTTTACTCGACAGAGTTTCGCAACAAAAGCTGGAATTACAAGTTAAATGATAAAAAAATTATGGCTCCATGGTGACAATTGGACTGCCTGTTTTAATCAGTTCATCTAAGATGGAAGTGGCATCTTTGGCCGAGGCCGAGTAGGGATCAAATTCAGGATGCGACATCTTGACCAAGGGATCGTCTTTAGACAAATAGACCAATGCCATTGACCACTCACCAAACCTTCTCGTTGTAATTTCTTCCATCGACAGCAGTTCAACATTTCGGTGATTTCGATCGGACATGATTCGAGAGTACAGCGCATTGACTGGGGATCTTTCTCCCTCCAGGACTTGCATCCAAAGGCCCGAGCCTTGGCATAAAATGCCAGTGATATTTTCCTTTTTGTTATGCGATTTGGATTTTTCCAAAATCAAGGTGGTGATAGTCGTTGTAACTGGACCTACTGGTTGGCTGACATACAAGAGTCGTACTAGCATGAGTGGCTCCTTTTAGAAATAGTAATTTTGGACTTTGAAGTCCATTTGCTTAGAGGGCGCAAGAGTCAAGTTCGGAATTTTAATCAACCTTGACATTGTGTTCTTTGACCAGACGAACGAACTTGGCCTTTTCATCAGAGACAAAACGAGAAAGTTCTTCGGGGGTACTGGTGATGATTTCTGCACCTTGCTCGGCAAAGCGTTTTTTGATTTCAACCAAGGAAAGAAATTTAATGACTTCAGTTCGCAGTTTGTCAATGATGTCCTTTGGAAGACTTTTGGGACCGTAAAGGGCCAGCCATTGACCTGCAACAAATCCAGGAAAGCCAGATTCTGCAACAGTGGGAATATCAGGTAGAAAACTTAAACGCTCTCGGCTCATGACACCAATCAATTTAATCTTTCCGCTTTTTGCGATTGGATAGGTTGAGAGCATCGCAATCGACAAGGCTTGCGCTTGACCTCCAGCAACGTCCGTCAAAGCAGGCGAGCCGCCTTTATACGGCACAAACGTCATAGGCACACCAGCCAAAGCGCCAAGTTCGATGCCAGCCAGGTGAGATGCACTGCCATTTCCGAGCATTGCATAGTTGAATTTCCCTGGATTTGCCTTGGCATAAGTTAGCAATTCTTTGACATTGTTAACGGGCAATGATGGGGTGATGGCCAATCCATAGGGCGAGCTCAGCAACATGGTGATGGGCGTGAAGTCATTCAATGGGTCGAACGGGAGATTGGGATAAACCGCGGCACCACTTGTAAAGGTGCCCAGATCTGCAACCAACAAGGTGTACCCATCGGCTGGTGACTTGGCAACAAAATCTGAACCGATATTGCCGTTTGCTCCAGCTCGATTATCAACAATGAATGTCTGACCCATCACCTCTTGCAGCCTCACGGCCAAGAGGCGAGCCACACCATCGGTTGCACCACCTGCGGCATATGGAACGACCAACCGCACGGATTTAGATGGATAGGTTTGAGCAGCAGATGGTGTTGAGCTTAGTGCAATCACAACAACAGATATCCCAAAAAGTGTGTGATTTAAAAGCCGAGAAATTTGGGTCATCATGTGTCCTTTGGTGCTCGAGCAGTTTCAAGGTGGTATTTGTCAAGAGAGTCTTTTAAATCCGCATCAAAATGTCCATCAATTAAGATGAAAGCTACTTTGCAAGGCTTGTTCGATCGATTCACCCATGCGTGATTTGTACCACACTGTACGACCACATCACCCTCTTTTAAGTGAACATCTTCATCGTCCAGCAGCATATCAATCTCACCCGAAAGAATGATAGCGTAGTCTATGGTTTCCGTTCTGTGCATCATGGGATGACGACCACCTCTACCAAATGTAGATGCTTGTTCGTTTCCAAGAGCAGCAAATGCTTTCCTAGCCTCTTCAGGGGTCATATTGGCGACATAGGGAGCTTCTGGGGGAAAACTGTTGATGCGCACGACTGTGCCATTGCGAGTGGGCATTTGTCTGCGAGGGCCAAGGGTTGATTCTTCTGAACGCGAAGCGATAGAGGCAGGCGTGCTTTCGGTTCGCCAAATGTCGCTTGAATGCCAATCCGGCTCTGTGGGCATTTGATGGAAAAATGGTGCGGGTCCATCCATTAAAACAATGGCTTTGCCGTTCTCATCGTGCCCAGTAACTACTCGTCTGACCGGTGACTCCATTTGCCGTCCCTTGTTTGTATTGAATTAAAAATCAACAGTTTAATTTCTACCACATGCGTTTGACCGCCTCATGGACGAAATTGAATTGGTGCAGGTTCATAACACAATTGTATAGATTGAATCCATTCATTAGATCGATGGGTTCTTAAGTGGTAGAAATATAAATTATCGTGTGAGCTGGGCGACCATTGGCCTAGAGAGTGCACTTCTGAGGGTTATCCTGACTGTGTAAGACCTCACGGTCTGGCCATAATCCCTTGACCATCTCCGCTTGAATCAACGAGGACCACCAATGACCACGAGCTTTAACAGTTGTCACCTACAAACCCAGGCGTTCCTGGTCGAAAGTTTAAAGTTATTGGCGAGGCGCATTTCCGCGTCCTTCTTGGTCCTATCCTGTGGGGTATTGATTGCATCTCAACCGGTCTTTGCGCAAAATACCTATCCAAGCAAAGCGGTTCGGGTGGTGGTGCCCTTTTTAGGCGGAGGCGCCCTGGATCAGCTCGCCCGTTTGCTGTCTGAAAACTTGTCCATGAGATTGAAGGTGCCATTCATCATCGATACGCGTGCAGGTGCGGGTGGCGTGATTGGCGCAGATTATGTTGCCAAGTCCGCTCCTGACGGCTATACCTTGCTCTTTAGTGTGCAAGCGCCTATCACGGCCGCCCCCTTTTTGAACAAACAAATGCCTTATGACGTTCAAACTGCTTTGAGCCCCATCTCCATCGTGGCCATTGCTCCCAATGTCTTGATTGCGTGGCCAGGTGTGAGTTTTAGAACAGTGGCCGAGTTCTTGGCCGTTGCCAAGTCATCGCCCAAAAAGTTGAGTTTTGCTTCACAAGGGCAGGGGACGACCGGCCACATCACTGGGGCCATGATCGATCAAGTTGCAGGCACGCAGTTGTTACATGTGCCCTATAAAGGTTTTCCTCCCATGCTCATCGATGTGGAAAGCGGCCGTGTGGACATGATGTTTGCCGACACCATCAACGCTATCCCACGTATTCGCAGCAAGGAACTGGTTCCCATTGCGGTTGCCAGTGAAAGACGACTCGATGCTTTGCCAGATATAGCCACGTTTGCAGAGTCCGGCCTGCCCACCATTGTTTCAGGCCCCATGTTTGGGATGTATGCACCTGGGGCAACACCGGTGGACCTTGTGCAAAAGCTTTCCAATGAAATCAAAGCCGTTCTTAAACTCTCCCTTGTCCAAACCACCTTGCGGGATCTGGGGGTGGAGATCAAGGGCACGAGTCCTGAAGAGGCCCAAGGACTATTGAAAGCCGAGACCTCTCGCACGCGCGAAGCTGTTAAAAGTGCGGGGATCCAGCCATTGTGAATCAGGCGACTCACTTTCCTGCGTTGACGGCCCTGTTGATTTGATTTTTTAAAAGGAGTATACAAATGCAATCCTCATTGAAGAGTCGTTCATTCAGTCCCCAGGCAAAACGTCAAAGTTTTGAAATTGAACCTCTCGGCCCCACCATTGGCGCACAGTTGCATGGCATCGATTTCTCCAAGCCTTTGGATGAGGAGTCCTTCAATCGCATCGAGAGCGCGCTCATCACGCACAAAGTCATTTTTGCTCGAGAGCAAACCATCAGCACTTCAGAGCAGGTGGCACTGGGCTATTTATTTGGTGAGTTGGAGGTTCACCCGTTTCGTCCCCAGGGTGTTCACCCGGAACTCATGGTGCTTGACAACCACAAAGACAATCCCGTGTTATCCACAGACGTGTGGCACAGCGACACCACGTTTCGATTGCAACCGACCAAATACTCAATCTTAAAGTGTGACATCTGCCCCCAAGTTGGCGGTGACACATTGTGGGCAGATATGCAAGCAGCCTTTGGGGGTTTGAGCCCTGCGGTGCAAGAAATGATTCGGCCACTTCGCGCGGTCCACGACTTTCTTAACTTCAGGGCGCTTTTCAAAGACTCGGATGAGGATCGCGTGCGCCTGAGGCAAATGGAAGTTAAGTTCCCCAATCCCTCTCATCCTGTGGTCAGAACACACCCTGTGACTCAGGGTCAAGCCATCTACGTCAATCCACAATTCACCAAACACATTGAGGGCATGAGTGGGTCGGAGAGCGCGGCACTTTTAGCACTCCTATTCGAGCAAGCCCATGTGCCAGAGTACCAATTCCGTCTGAAGTGGAGTCCAGGAACGATCACATTCTGGGACAACCAGTCCACTCAGCACTACGCCTGCAATGATTACTTCCCAAACCGGCGACGCATGGAACGTGTTGCAGTGGTGGGGGATGTGCCCATGTGATTGGTAAGATAGGACAATGGGACGCGCCTCAGATCTAGCACTTGGGTTTCAGTGCATCATTCTAAATGTTGAGACAGCTATTCGATACAACGATGTAACTCGCTAAGTCAGATCGACTTCGAGTCAAGGGGGGGTCATATGATTTTTAAATCAGGCTCACGCCATAATTTGATAGCTCTCAGCTTGAACGATAGGACGCACCGAGCGTTCGTTCTTTTCCATCTTCACCAGCCCATACCGGGACATAGTTTTCAGGGTGCGAGACAAATTACCCTGCTGACGCCCGGTGATGTCTGCCAGTTCACTGATTGATGCTGGTCGAGCCGTGCGAATAACGTCTAGGAGCGCGCGATTCTCATCGCTTAAGACTTGGGATAAGGATCGCATTGAGGTGAACCAGATTTTGGGGTCTGAAGCCTTAGGTTTGATCTCGCCTTTGGCGATAGCCAAAACCCTCTCGCGTATCTTCTCCTGCGGGGCAATACCAATTTTTATGACTTTCATTTTGACCTCATCTATGGGCAAGCTGTATTTTCCAAAAAGCAAGTACCCTTGAGATGGAAGTTTTTTAAATTCTCCATTAGCTGTATAGACTACTACTGTTATAAGATTTCCTGCAACTTCAATCTTTAAATATAGCTTGCGATTTTTATCAAAAATTAAAACAAGATTGAAATCACGCTCGACCTCTTCATAAGAGGAACATCATTTATAGTCATGATACTCCTACTTGATCGCCTAACTTAGATTTTCTTGACACGAAAATCTGGGCCGCAAAATGTGACCTCAGGGCGTGAGCCATTGCCAATGGTTTTGCAGCAGGCGAGCTCGCCGATGTTGCGCGCGTCCCAGCTCCAACCAGTCTATTTCTAAGACTTGAGCGATCAATAAAGTAAAGTTATTGACTTCCTCAGGGAGCGTGTAAGCGCTATGTCCTTCAGCACAGGGACTGCCGGGCGCCAATTGGCCAAGGTAGTCGGTGGCACTAGCCGTTTGCTTGACCCGCTGCCATTGGGCTTCAACTTGAGAGCTAGATGCTTGATTCGAGAAGGACACCCGTACCCGCAATTGCCAGGACAGACGAGGGCTCCAAAATACGAACAACGCATTGGGCTCGTTGGTGAGTTCCTGCACCTTAGGGCTTCGCCGGTCCGTGTAGATCTTCAGTGTCTGGCTGGCGAGATCTGCGCTGCGAAGTACAACCGTTCGGGCGTTGACGGTGCCGTCGGTGCCCGTCGTTGCTAACACAGGCGTTCGCCATGCGTGATGCCGGTCTTGGCTTGCACGCCCGAGTTCCTTCCATATTTGCTGGCGAATCTCCTGCGGCGATTGAAAGTTTTTTTTCATATTTCAACAAAGCGACGGCTTGGCAAATTCACACTTTAGACGCTCAAAGTGGAAAACTAGCAGGCATTGTGTCTTATAAAAAGCGGTTACGGCATTGAGATTGGTCCAGCGCAGTAACCCTGTAATCGATTGCACTGTCACCTGAACAAAGGCCTGACCGAGGTGAACCCCCCATCCGCCTCAATGACCTGACCTGCCAGCCGGAGAGCACCATCTCCTAGTAAAAACGCCATGACATCAGCAACCGGCTCGGCAGACTGAATGCCGCCCAGAGGGTATTGGCGTGCGGCGCTTTCGCGCATGGCAGTCACTTTAAGCATATTGGCCGTCATTGGTGTGCTCTGGCATGTATCGGGTTGGTTGGTGTCGGTCATATTTTGATCCAAATGGGTTTACCAAGCTGGCGATTGTCGTGCAACCAACAATTCAGAGGCAGACGCAAAGCCGCGCGAGGCCCTTGTCCACCACTGACTAAAGGAGTCGCAGCGCCTGTCAATTGCTGGGAAAAGCTCAACCGCCGCTTCGCAAACCGCCAAGCTTGCTAACCACGGTGCAAGGTGCGGCTCGTCCACACTGCGCACTTGAGCGGCGCCTTGCAGCGCTGCGCCGAGTGTGGCCACATCACCCTGCCAACGCAGCGCAGTTAGTTCAGCCATTCGGCTGGCAACAAAACGCCAGCGCCGCTCGCTCCAAGGCCAGGCGCGGTGAAAGTCGATCAGAAAGACGCCTATGACCACCGTGTTTGCAGGCAGCGATGAGGGAAGGTCGCCCAGGTTCCAAGGGTGCACCAACCAGACTTCGCGGCCTGCCACGACAGCTGCCTCAGGCCTTGTCCAGCCCAGATCGGACGGCGGCTGTGCAAGCAAAGGTGGCTCGATCATCGCGATTTGGGCAAATGCGTCGTTCTCCGTACGTCCGCGGCGCATGGGTTGGCGGGCAAGGCGGTCCAAGGCCTCATAGGACTGGTCGATCACGCTGCCCGAGCTGTGCCAGGAGGCAGGCGAGTAACGAGCGACGTTGTCTGCATTGAAAAGATAAGGCTTGCTGCTGCCGGTGCCAGCCACCCATTGCCAACTGAGGTGGTTGCTGGCAAGGTCACCGTCAAGCAAGTGGGCGTAGAGCCAGTCTGCTGCAACCCGCCAGTGCACCTTGCGCATGTGCACGATGTAGCTGGCCAGCCACATGCGGGCATGGTTGTGCAAATAGCCCGTTGCGTACAAACTGCGCACCGACGTATCGATAACGGGCACACCGGTCGCAGCTTGGCGAATATCGGCAGGCAGCAGCGCTGAGTAGCTGGTCTGCGGCAGCAGGCCCTCGCGCAGAGATTCAAATATTCCTTCACCCCGAAACGCCCAGACATGGCGAAAGTATTCGCGCCATCCAAGCTCGAAGACGAACTTGTGTTGCACATCGAGCGGGTACTTGGCAATCACACCGTCCAGCACCTCGGGCAGGCTGATCAGTCCATGGGTGATGTAGGGCGAGAGGCCAGTGACCGCTCCCTCAATAGCGTTTCGGCTGCGCGCATAGTCGCCAGGACTCACGGCCGTCACGCGCGCCAAAGCGGCTTGGCGCGTGGGCGGGAAAGTGTCGAGCATCGTCATTGGGCTTGGCCCACCTCACCACGACGGATCGCGTTGGCACGAAGCGTGACGGCTTGTTTTTGGCTATCCGTCATGCGTGCCACGTTCTTGACCTGCAAAGCCATGCGCGCGTTCTTGGCAAGCAATTTTTCGTGTCGCATTAAAAAATCCCAATACAGCGTGGTGTAAGGACAGGCGCGCTCACCCTCACGCAGCGCCGGGTCGTAACGGCACCCCTTGCAAGGCCCACCCATGCGCTGAATGTACTTGCCCGTGGCCACGTAGGGCTTGCTTGCCATGAGACCGCCGTCGCCGTACTGGCTCATCCCCAAGGTGTTGGGCAATTCCACCCACTCGATGGCGTCTACATAAACCGACAGGTACCAGGCATGCACTTGTTGCGGCCGCACGCCCAACAACAGGGCATAAAGACCCGTCACCATCAGGCGCTGTATGTGGTGTGCGTAGCCGTGTTCCAGAGTCTGCGTGATGGCATCGCGCAAACAAGCCATGTCCGTGTGTCCGGTCCAAAACCAGGCGGGCAATTCTTCCTGGGCATTGAGGGCATTGCGCTCAATGTAGCTGGGCATCTGCGTCCAGTAAATGCCGCGCACATACTCGCGCCATCCCAAAATTTGGCGGACAAAGCCCTCAGCGCTTTGAAGCGGAACTTGGCCAGAGCGGTAAGCCGCTTCCACCGCTTGAACCACCTCGCGCGCACTGAGCAGTTTGAGGTTCATGGCCGCCGACAGATGCGAGTGGAACAGCCACGGCTCGCCAGGCCATAAGGCATCTTCATAGCGCCCAAAAAGCGCCAGACGCTCGCTTACAAAGCGCTTGAGCGCTTGCAAGGCTTGACTGCGGGTCACTGGCCAAGCAAAGCTCAAGAGCGTGCCAGGGTGATCAGCAAAGCGGGTGTTAACAAGTGCAATGACCTCAAGCGTAAGGGCGTCGGGCTCAAAGGTCGCACGGGCCGGCACCGGGCCGGGGCCTTGGGGGCCAAAGGCTTCACGGTTGTCGGCGTCAAAATTCCATTGCCCACCGGCGGGCTTGTCATCGTCCATCAGGATTTTGTGGCGTTGGCGCAGTTCGCGGTAAAAGTACTCCAGCCGCAAAGACTTACGCCCTTCGGCATGGGCCGCAAAATCGAGCACAGTCGTGAAGAAATGCCGGTCCTCGCAGACTTCCAGCGTCAGACCAGCGGCCTTGACAGCGGCCTTCAATTGCTGGAACACGCGCCAGTCCCCCGGCGCGGTCATCACCACGCGCTTGGGCGCCAGCGCCGACAGATCGGCTTGCAGTTTGGCCCCAAGGCTTTGCAGATCGGCGCCAGCGCCGGTGCCGTCAAGCCGGTGGTAGTGCAGCGGTCGGCCCGCGTCGCGCAGCGCCTGTGCAAAGTGACGCATGGCGCTCAAAAACAAAGTGATGCGCTGCTTGCTTGACCAAACATGGGTGGACTCTTCGTGGGCTTCAGCCATCCAAACAGCATCTTGCGCGCAGTCAAATCCGTCAAAGGCAGCTGCGTCCAAGTCGAGTTGGTCTCCCAGCACCAAAATCAGATGTCTTACTTTATGCATGGTGTCTTTCAAGGGTAACGGTTGTGATGGGCGCAGTGGGTGTAAGTGGCGATTTGGTTAACCTGTGTGTCCCGGGACCCAAGAGGTTTGGTGCGCAAGCGGCACATGAATGGCATTGCTATACAGCCTATGACTAAAAGCAATGCTTCCCCTCCTTTCACTTTTGCTCTAAACATCGGCACTGAGCCAAGGCTGTACAAAAGCAAACCAGCCCCCGATAAGATAGAGCACAACGCTCACCGCATACAAAGTGCTGGCGGTCTTGCGCGTCTTCAAACAGTCAAACTGCGCACAGGGAGCAATGCAATTAGCAGCATTAATATTAAACGACCCACACTTCCATTGTACTGAAAAGAAATTTAGAAAATAGATTTTTTTTAAATTAACAAGAGCATCAATCAGCAAAAGAAAATTAAGGTTCTATGGACATCCAAACTTCACTTGCAAATTAGACCTATAGAACCGAAAATACCTTCATTACTTGAGAGTCAGTATGAAATTTATCAAAATATTTCTTTTGTTATTTGCATTTACAGCGGGTGTAGCAGTTGCTCAAAATGCGAGTCAACCGCCAGTTGAAAAAATCCTAACTGTGGAAGCCAGTAATGGATCGAAGCAGTCTGGCGTTATTTCTTTTCTTGCCAATTCAACACAGCCAAGGATTTTGGTTGCAATCATTCCCGGAAACCCTGTTCTTGCAAGAGCCACTGTTAACTATTTTACCAGTAAGGTAATGATCCAGCAGGAAGGGAGTTTTGTTGTCAGGGAAAGACTTCGCTTGCTCGATGAAGATATCGCAACTTTGGTGGTTGATTGCAGGTCAGATTTTTCAACTTCATGCGACGATGGTTACCAAATGTCCGAACAGCGTTTCAAGGACATTCGCCCCCTAATGGATTTGGCAAAAAGTAGTTTCCCTTCAATTAAGCAGGTTTGGGTGCTTTCAACCAGCAGAGGGTACTTCACCTCTGCGGCCATTACAAAATATTCAAACAACTACTTTGCAGGAGTCGTTCATACTGCCGGAGTAGTTGATATGGTCGTGAAGTACCCTGAAGCTATTACCAAGTCAGAAACTCCGCAATTTTTTGTTCATCACGCCGACGATCCTTGCAACATAACGAGATATTCAACAGCCAAAAATGTTGCCGCCCAGATTGAAGCGCCACTGATTACGGTATACGGTGGCTCAGGTTATTACGGAGGTGCTTGCCAAGCACACACCCAACATGGCTTCAAAGGAATGGAGGAAAAAGTTATGGCAAATATTTCCAAGATAATCAAGTCAAGTTCGGTCGAACAAACAGAAATCCGTTAGAGCAAATTGGCATTCGGCGGCAAAGATAGTGTTTTGGTTAACACACGCATCCCGTATCAAACCAATAGTGCGTCTTAGGGTGTTGAGGTCGCCTCTAAAGCGTTGGTATTTTAAAAATCGTGAGAAATTGCGCAGAATATGCCCAAAAATAGATAATCAGACCCCGCCGTAACCCCACCCCCCTGATTCTCAGTTGGTACCATCCGGGCGACCCTTGCACTATGTTTTGCTCAAACGATGGATAGTTTTGTACTCTACTCCTAGGTAAGATGAGCTATTATCTGTTTTTACACCTCTGTTAGCTATAAAACCATGCCCGATCCTACCCCCATAAGCAAACTCGCGGCCATCCTCGCCGCTGATGTGGTCGGCTTTAGCTTGAAGATGGGTGAGAACGAGTATCTAACGCTCAAAAACCTCAAAGCCTGCAGAGTCATTGTGGACTCTGCCATTAAAAACAATCAGGGCAGGATATTCACCACGGCTGGAGATTCAGTGATTGCGGAGTTTGCAAGCCCGGTGAACGCCATTGTGGCTGCGGTGGAGTTTCAAAAGAACATCATGGCGAGGAACGCCGCCTGTGCAGTTGAAGACCGCATGGAGTTCAGGGTGGGTTTGAACCTAGGGGATGTGATTGTTGAAGGAGATAATCTCTATGGTGACGGTGTCAACATAGCTGCCAGGATAGAAGCCAGTGCTGAGCCTGGTGGCATTCATGTCTCAGCCAAGTTTTACGACGAGGTGAGGCGAAAGCTGGACTTGAGCTTTGAGAGCTTGGGCGAGCAGCATTTAAAGAATATCTCAGACCCGATAGCAACTTTTAAAGTTAACCTCGAAGTTGAAGGCATAAAGACAGTACAGAGCCATTCAGCTCAGCCAAACCCCAGTTCCAAGAAAGAGTCGAGTGTATTGGCAAAGCTATTTGGGACCCCACTGAAGAAAGTTATCAGTTCATCTGTAGTCGTCGTAGTTCTTACCGTGGGTGGGTACTGGGGGATGCAACAGGAAAACAAACCCAGTGTTAACCCACTCTCCATTGCGGTACTTCCCTTCACCAACCTCACAGGGGATCCATCGCAAGCTTATGTTGCCGATGGTATGACCGCCAAAGTAACGACCGATTTATCTCGCATCAGGGATACGGTTGTGATGGATGCAGGCATCGCAATGAAATACAAGGACAAGGCAGGAGGCGTTCAACTAATTGCCAGTGAATTGGGTGTTCGATTTGTACTTCAAGGTGATGTGCAAAAAAATGCAGGCAAAGTACAAATAAATGCCAAGCTGACAGATGCCATATCGAACAAACAACTCTGGTCAGAAAGCTTTGAGGGCGAGATGTCTAATCTCTTTGCTTTGCAAGACAAGGTCACCAATCGCATCAGCGGAAGTTTGGGTCCTCAGATGCTGATCGTAGCGGCAACTGAAAGTGAAAAAAGAAAATCTAGCCCACAAGCTTCTGAATTGATTTTGCGGTATCGTGCTTTGGTTTTTAAAGGGAATGACGCTGCGAACTTTGAGCAAAGAATCGATCTGTTAAGACAAGCGTTGAAATTGGAACCTAGTAACCTTGATGCTATGAGTGGTCTGTCCGTTGCATCGGGGTTGTTTGCACCAAGGTCGCCAGAACAAGATTTAAGGAAATCCCGATTTAATGAATCTCATTCCCTTGCATTAAAAGTGAAGGAGATAGATCCAAATAATAGAGAGATATATATGTCCTTGGCTTTATATGATAGAGAAAATGATAACTTACTTGGAGCCAAGCAAAATATGGAGACCTGGCTAGAATTAAATCCCAGTTCAAGAAGTATTTCTACTTACGGAAATATTCTTTTGATAAATGGAGAAACCACTAAAGCTTTAGAAGTTCTATCTAAAATTTACAAAATGCATTCAAAATTTCCGTCTGATACTATTCTTAGCGCACTTGGGCGATTACATTTGGTATTAGGGCAAACAGATCTTGCAATAGACTATTTTTTGAAGGCAACTCAAGCTAATTCAAAAGTGCCAGTATATTGGGCATGCTTAGCTGTTGCCCACACTATGAAGGGAGAATCAAATCAAGTTGCAGCGGCTGTTGCAGAGGTAAAGAAATTGAATCCCAATGCTGATAGTGCGAGTTTGAACTTCATTTTTAAACCACTTTCAGCCAGCCCACCGTCCTACAAAGAGTGGTACGAAAAGACCTACCTGCCTGCATACCGCAAAGCTGGTTTGAAGGAGTAACTCGTAGTCTTGCAAACAAATACAGAACAATAAAAAAGCTAGGAGTCAGACTCCACCGTACCCCCACCCCCCCATTTTAGATTTGGGACTTCTACATTCACCTACCGCTCTGATCTGCTCGAGTAATCATTAAACGATAGCAATCCTTGCAAGAATATTACTTTAAGACTCTACTAATGTTCAATGCAAGAAAAACCATAAACTTGCCCCCAAGACAATCAGCAGTGCCGATATCCATCGATTTAAGCTTCGCAACCGCTTGAGCTGACTTACCAGCGCAACCTGCTGCTCGGCAAGCTCACTCACTATGGCTTCCAAGCTTTTCTGCTTTTCCTGTAATTCCTTGATCTCCACCATTGCAGTGGCTAGATGGGTTTCTATTTCACTTTGAATCAAAGGCGGAGGTGTTGTATTGGTTTCAGGACTTGAACGTTGGCGATCAATTAGATCTCGAGCCTTGCCAAGTACTTTAGGAGCGTGTTCAACAACAGTACCCCAAGGAATGGCTTTAATTGCAGATAACCAAGGTATAGGCATATTGATTTAAATTTACGTGGTGGCTGATCAAGGCTATGTTAGCACCTCGTATGGATAAATATACTCAAAAATAGATAACCCAAACCAACGTGCCCCCACCCCCACTTATTGGCGGCGGGACCTCCGGACAGCCTTTGCATACCAATTTGCTCAAACAAAAGCAGTTTTTAATTATCTGGAAAATGTTCCACTTTAATGTGGATGCCCATGCCCTTTTGACGCAGCAGTTGAATCACAGAACGAAGATCATCGTTCATCTTGTCATGACTTTAGTACTGATTCACATCATCTTGTGTTGAAATGCTTTGATCCGACTTCTTTTTGAAAATCTTACGACTTGCAAGAATTACGATTACAGAAATAATTGCAAAAATCATCACATCACGATTGAAACTCAAACCATCAAACAAGTATTGAATAAGTGCAACTGCAAAAGATGCAATGCCCATTCCTAAAAAGATGTATGTAAGCGTAAACATCTCAATAATGATAAAAGCGATGCCAACACTTATTGAGATTTGATAGGTCTCCATGCTCATATTTTTTCTATGATTTTCCCAATAGTGCCGCTTAGTGAAGACAACACGTCACTAGGCAACATAATCAACTTCGTATTATTTCCCTGTGCAAGTTCTTTGACCGCTGCTGCTTGAATCTTCTTGATTTCAAACTCAACTGCACTTGCCCCGCCATCAGATATTGCCCTAGATACTGCGGTTACTGCATATGCTTCTGCGTCTGCTAAAACCATTGTTGCTTCTGCCTTCTTCTGTGCCGTATAGAGTTCTGCATCTGCTCTTAGTTGCGCTGCTTGCTTTTTACCTTCTGCCTCAGTAACAGTTCCTCTTCTAACTCGTTCTGCATTAAGTTGAATTTGCATTGCTTGTTTAGTTGCTTCATCAACTTCAACCTCTGTAACTTCAACCCTAGTTAATTTGATGCCCCACTCAGTTGCGATATGTTGTAACTCAGTTTCAATTTCATCTGCGATGTGTTTGCGATTAGATTGAACACCATCTAAGTCAGTTTTACCGATCACACTTCTAACTGTTCCGTTGATGATTGTTTTAATGCCTAGTTCAAGATTTTGTATGCGATACATTGTTTTTGATGGATCAATGATGCGATAGAGAATTGCAAGTTGAACTGATATTGAAACATTGTCGTGCGTGATTGCATTGATTGGATCAGGCGGCAACTGAATCTCTTGTGCAGATACTTTGAATCTGACTACTTCTAAGAACGGAATCGTTAGTTGAAATCCAGCATTTAAAGTTCTGTTGTATTTGCCAAGACTTTCAATGACCCAGTTTTGAGATTGTGGGACTATGTTTATAGATAACCATAAGGCAACAATTACTAAAAGTAATATAAAAAGAAATACAAATGAAGAAAATTCCATACCAACCCTTGGTTCATTAAATCACTGAATAAACACCGGCACCAACACCGCATTCTTTTGCGATTTGTTGAATGCCCATGCCCTTTTGACGCAGTAGTTGAATTGCAGACTTCAACCCATCATTCATCTTGCTTGGTCTTCCCATCTTCAATCCCTTTGCCTTTGCAAGATTTTAACCGGCAATGACTCGTTCACGAATTAGATTGCGTTCAAACTCTGCCAATGCACCGAAGATGCTAAACATCATGCAACCATTTGAAGTGCTTGTGTCCAGAGCGACCTTGCTGAAGAATCATCAAGTCAATTTGCATAGATTGCAGCTCATTAACCAGTTCTACAAGATTTTGGAGAATTCTGCCCAATCGGTCAATAGACCAAACCAAAATCGTGTCAAATCGCCACTGAGTTGCTGCTTTTATCATTTCATTGCGTGCAGGACTATCGGCATGACCTTTTGCCCCTGAGATGCCAGCATCTAAGAATTCTGTGACGATTGTGTAACCGTATCTTTCTGCGACTGCACGAAGTTCAATGACGGAAGTGCTATGGATCATACGTTGCTGTGGTGGCCGAGGTTTCAAAAAAAGGATGGGAAACCTCTGGTTCACAAATTAACCTGCGCTGTTGATGCGGGTATAACTATCAAACCCAATCAGATAGAGGCACAAATTGAGGGAGGCTTGCTTGATGGCTTCACAAGTGCCATATTCCAAAAGATCACCTACAAAAATGGGGCTGTACAGCAAGATAACTTTGACACTTACAAATTACTGCGCTTTGAGAATATTCCTTTGGTATATGTTCACATCCTGAAAACTGATCACCCGCCCTCGGGCATTGGTGAAACTTCTATATCTCTTGCAACCCCAGCCATTGCTAATGCTTTTGCTCGGGCCACGGGTAAAAGATTACGCGAATTACCTTTCTTGGATGTCTGGGGAAGTTACTTTCAACTGACTAAAAATGAGGTCATTATTTTCACCAATCCCTTGCACTCAATTAATTCACGCTCATGAGTAATAAACTTTTTAAATCGAACCGTTTAATATTTCGTGCAATTGGGCTAGAGTTTCATAACTTAACTGGACGAGCGTTGGTGCATAAAGCCAACTCATAAAGCAGGGAAAACCCCTGCAAACGCCCGCAAACCTCTAGGGCATGATCCTTACCAGTCTTAATTGCCCATAGGAGATTTGAATGACCCAACTGACCGTCAACAACCAGAAGGTGTCCATCGACGCCCCTGCGGATACCCCCCTACTGTGGGCCATCCGCGAAAAACTCAACCTTACCGGCACCAAATTTGGCTGCGGCATTGCCCAGTGTGGGGCCTGTACCGTGCATCTAGATGGCTCGCCCGTGCGGTCTTGCTCGGTTCCCGTATCCGCTGTGAGCGGTCGAAAAATCACCACCATTGAGGGGCTCATGAAAACACGCACCGGCAAAGCGCTGGAAGCTGCGTGGAACCAAGTGCAAACGCCCCAGTGCGGTTACTGCCAATCGGGCCAGTTGATGGCGGCAGCCGATTTGCTCAATAAAGCCAAAAAAACCCTCAGCCGTGAAGACATTTTGTCCGCCATGAGCGGCCACATTTGCCGCTGCGGCACATACAACCAAATTGCCCAAGCCGTTGCGCTGGCTCAGAAAAACCTGAAGGGAGGTCAAGCATGAACCCCACAACCACTGTTTCGCGCCGCGCCTTCATGGTCGGCTCCGGTGCTGGCACGTTGGGCATCAGTTTTGGGGTGGCCACAGGGTGGGCTTCTTTAGAAGCAGCGCAGGCTCAAGGCTTAAGTGCAGGTGCCGCCGGCCATGCCTTCAGCCCCAATGGCTGGGTGCATTTTGGAACCGATGGCTCGGTGACCTTGCTATCTCCCGCGGCCGAAATGGGCCAAGGCACCATGACGGCCATGCCCATGCTGCTGGCTGAAGAGTTAGACCTGGACTGGAAACAGGTCAAAGTGGTGCAGGCGCCGGCCAATGCAAAAATTTTTGGTAACCCGCGTTTTGGTGGCGGTATGGTCACCGGGGCCTCGCGAACCGTGCAAGGCTATTACGACCCCATCCGCTTAGCAGGCCTGCAGGCCCGTATGGTGCTGGTGCAAGCTGCTGCAGACATGCTCAAAGTACCCGCGGCAGAGCTGCGCACCGAAAAAAGTACGGTCATCCACAGCGCCAGCGGCCGCAAGCTGAGCTATTCGCAAATTGCCAAAGTGGCTCAAGCGCCAGCCGAGCTGCCCAAGGTGGACAAAGCCATGCTCAAGCCCATGAGCCAGTTCAAAATCATTGGTACCGATATCGCGCGAGTGGACGTGGCCTCTAAGTCCAACGGCACCGCCAAGTACGGCATTGACCAGCGCATGCCCGGCATGTTGTGGGCCTCAGTGCTGCGCGCGCCCGTGCACCGCGAAAAATTGGAAGGTGTGGACGACGCAGCCGCACGGGCCTTGCCCGGCGTGAAAAACGTGGTACGCCTGCCCTATGGGGTGGCGGTGGTGGCAGATTCTTTCCATACCGCCCGCCAAGGCCGCGATTTGCTTAAAGCCCAATGGAGCACCACTGCTAAGGCTCGCAGCCACAACTCTGCTGCCGTGTTGGCCGAGTACGTGGCCCGCTCGCAAAACTTAAGCGATGCCGGCGTGGAATTTGCCAAACATGGCGACACGCCCGCTCAACTGGCTGGAGCCGCCAAAACCTTCAGCGCCACCTACACCAGCGAAATGGTGAGCCACATTTGTTTGGAACCCATGAACTGCACCGCGAAGGTGGAGGGGGACCAAATAGAGGTGTGGGCGCCTTCTCAGTCGCCGTCTTTCATTATGGGCGCCTTAACGGGTGCGGCCGGCTTTAAGCCAGAAAACATCAAAATCAACATCACCTTGCTGGGTGGCGGTTTTGGTCGCCGGGTAGAACCCGACTACGCGCTGGACGCGGCACTCGTGGCCAAGGCGATGCCCGGCACTCCGATTCAGGTCATCTGGACCCGCGAAGACGACATCACTCACGACAAATACCGCCCCCTGACCAGCCAACACTTGGTGGCGGGCGTGGATGCGCAAGGCAAGCTGGTGGGCTTACTGCACCGCGTGGTGTCCGAAGGTGTTTACGCTCGGGTGGCCCCTCCGGCCTTCAAAGCCTCTGGCGGCAAGGACCAGCCCGTGATGGAAGGGGCCGAAATCACCTATGGCGTGCCAGGCCATTTGGTACAGTTCATGATTGAAGAGCGTGGTGTGGACGCGGGCTTTTGGCGCGCTGTGGGCCCAGGCTACACCAAGTTCGCTATTGAAACCCTGATTGACGAAGTGGCGCGTGGCGTGGGCCGCGACCCCTTGGGCTACCGCTTGGAGCTGTTGGACAAAAACCCCCGCGGCACCGCGGTGTTGAAGCAAGTGGCCCAAATGGCTGGTTGGGGCCGCACCCTACCGGCAGGGCGCGCCTTAGGTTTGGCTTTTTCAGATGCTTGGAATTCCATGATCGGCATGGTGGCCGAGGTGTCTATTAAAGACGGTAAGCCCGTGGTTCATCAGGTGTGGGCCGCCGTGGACCCTGGCCACGCCGTTCAGCCCAAAAACATTGAAGTGCAGGTAGAAGGCTCCGTGATTTATGGCTTGTCTGCCGCGCTGCACGAAAAAATTACCCTTAAAAACGGGGAGCCGCAAGAAACCAACCTCAACAGCTACCGGGTATTGCGCGCCAACGAAACACCGTTGGTCAACGTGAAGGTGATGCCTACGGACAACCATCCCGGCGGTATGGGCGAAGTGGGCTTGCCGCCCATTGCACCTGCTGTGGCCAATGCGGTGGCGGCACTGACCGGCAAGCGTTTACGTAGCCTGCCTTTTACGTCGGTTTAAGTTATAGACCTAGGCTTTAGCCTTATGGGCTAAAGCCTAATTGTCTTACCACTTGTCTTTGCCGCCCATGGCAAATGCCAAGAGGTTTTTAATCTGTACTTAAAGCTTCACGCTGGTCTGGGGTATGTCAGCTTCTGCACCATATTCCTTGATGGCCGTATCCCGAACGTTAGAAAATCAATTGGCGCTAAAATTAAAGCCAACCGACAGCATTGCCCCCGAAGTAACCATCATCGACAAAGCGGTCGATGAAACCGCAAAGTGAAAATCAACACGGCTGGTGATTTGCTCGGTCATGCATGGGTCTTAAAAGCTGCTCAGAGGCTCTTGGATGAGGCGTCTAATGGTGAGCCTTGGGCAGTCAAGGAATCAGCTGATAGACTCCATGCAAAGTCCCAAGAAGAATCAGTTATTGAAACTCATGTTGACTGCATTCCTCAGCATCTTCGGATCAGCTTTGTAACTCCATATGAAAAATTAAGAACTGAAAAAATCATCAACTTAGCAATTGAGATAATTAACAATAAATGTGAACTACATCGCTATCTCAATACGTTTAGGTAATTTAAACAAATAGTCCTAAATCTAAATTATTAAAGTTTTTTAAATTTGGCAATGCGTTATTGATAGTTCCGCTGGAAATATCTAACCATTTCAATAATGTTGAAGCCACCTGATCAGTGGCAGTGGTGGGCGCGAAGCGACCATTACCGTTAGGGTCGGCATCGTTAACTCCGTTTAGGACTAGACTTGGAAAATCACCATAGACTTTTCCACCACTTACAGCATCCCCAAAAAGCCACCAGTGATTCCCCCATGCATGATCCGATCCATTTCCTGCGGCAGGTTTTAGGGTTCTTGAAAATTCGCTCATTATTAAAGTTGTCACATTTTGACTAATTCCAGCAGAAATTAATGCATTATCGAATGATGCTAAAGCATTATTAACTGCAATCAATTGTGAATCTTGGGATAAATTAGAACTTAATCCTCTTTGACCTGAGTGAGTATCAAATTCTCCAAATTCGACATAGAAAACTTGACGTTGATTGGAACTGCTTTTTAGTATAGGTAGTATTCTTGATAGATATTTTAGTGAAGTTGACAATTCATCACCAGAAAAATTTACAGTCGATTCCGTCCCTAATGCGTATGCCTTTGCGAGCAAACTAGATTGCTCAATGCTTGCCTGCATATCAACTGCATATTGCTGAGAATAAATATTTTGATTTGAAATCCGAGATATTGATTTTAAAATTTGTGTGTATTGATTTGAATCATTTGTTAAATCTGCATCTTGACCCCATTTCCCATTCCCGTTTTTTTCCGCAAAAGCTGGCGAGTATGTATTTCCAGTTACCAAGGTTTTCCTATGGCTTAAGGAAACACCTGTAATTGGACCTTTAAAGGGTAATAAGTCAATGGCACGTCCAGCCCAACCACTTTGATCTACTCCACATTGCCAGCCCAATTGAATATCCGTTTGATCTGTATGCGAGTACAGAAAAGACGGAACTTCAACATTGCCATTGCGAACATCTTTGGCATTAACTGGTTTTATTAAAGGGCCAACATTAGAAATAAAAGCTAATCTATTTCTATTATAAATATTGGCCAGATCGGATAGTGCGGGATGAATACCAAAGGAATGCCCAATCGAAGTACCTTTTAAACTTACGAGTTCATTTTTTGATACAGCTAAATTACCTCTTACATTTTCATAATCCAGGTAAGCTGAATCGGTTGGAACCAAAACATTATTTCCGTCATTGCCTCCGTTTAAAAAGACAATCACCAATGCTTTATAGTCTGCAAAGCTTGATGAAATCGTATCTGTACCCAAAGTCAGGCCAGAAAGTCCCGCACCCACTAATCCAAGAGGAAGAGGAATCGTTTTACTAAGAAAGTTTCTCCTATTCATTTGATTGCTCCAAATTCAGAACTTGAAAGCAAAGAAAACATTAAAAAACCTGCTCGATTTTGAATATTTTGATTTGACTTTAAATTTGCTAATTTAAGTCCTACGGCTCTAAGCTCACTTGACATAGCTCCCTTGAAGAATTTTGTATCCATATAGTTAACTGCAACTTCAGCAGATGCATTCAGGGCAGAATAATATGAGTCTACATTGCAGCCTGCATCTCGTAATTCCTTCTCGTTATAAAAAGGATTTGAACCAAATCTTCTGTTGTATTCTGGAGCCAACATCATTGTTTGCTCCGGAGACAACAAACTCGATTTAGCTGCACGGTGATCAGGCGAATAAAAGCTAAATACGTTTGATGCAGCCAAAGGAGGTTGTCCATTCCACATTATTTGTATACCGGTATATTTAGGAATATAAGTATCTGAAACTGGTAAATTCTTACAATCAAGTGCTCTATAAAAAGCCGTTGTAAAGAGAAAGGGTTCTCTTATTTTTCCACCAATAGCATTTGTCACTAAGTAGTCATCGCCTTGCCTAGCTTCTGCATCTAACAATATAGCTTTTATAACAGCTTTCATGTCACCCCTGACTCCATCCCCGTTGTTTATAAAAATATTAGCTACTCTAGAAATATAAGCACTTGATGGATTACTCATTACAAGATGCTGTATGAGTCGTTTAGAAACAAAAGGTGGCAAATTCGCGTGATTGAATATAATATTAAGAGAATCCTCTAAATCTTTTTCTGTCGTTTGATTGGCGGGTAGAGTTGTGCCAAGAAATGTTTTTGACCCTGTATCGTGGCTATAAGACTTGACCTTCATAGGCAAATTAAAGCAGAGTAAATTTTGATCTGTATTGCTATCGCTACATTGACTGTACTCCCAACCAGTAAGTGCTCGAGCTAAATTGGACACGTCATTAGGTCCATATGTATCAATATTTTTACCTAAATTATTTATCTTTGGAGTGCCGTCATTGTTTAACTGAACAACTCCGATTGAGAATAATTGCATGAGTTCACGGGCATAGTTCTCGCTAGGTGCGCAATTCTCGCAAGCACCTTTTCTAATATTCTTACCATTATCCAAATACCAACCCATTGTTGGGTGAATGGTTACTTCTCTTAGTAAGTCTTTATAGTTTCCAAATGCTTGCGCTTGAAGCATTTTGTAAAATTGAAGTAATCCATAAGGTCTTGATGCTCCACCAGCTTGTGAGACAACAATGTATTGGGATAAGGCCCATGCTACTCTCTGCCTTAATTGGTCAGGAGCAGTCACAGTGACTCTGGTGACCTCGGTCGGGTGATATTGATAATAATTTTTATTACCTTGCTGAAGATTTCTAAGGATTTCGGGATCTACAAATGTAGGTGCTATACCAAGTTGAGAATCAATCCAATTTGAAAATCCATTTGCCCTGATGTCAGCAAGCAATAACGTGTTAGCACCAAAACTGACCTGATCTGCTTGTCTATAAACTGCAAACTCACTTATTTTTGATTTCCAACTTGAAATGGTATCAGCGAAATCTCTCAAGTTACCTACTTGTACTATTTTGCCTTGTGTGAGATTTGGGCCTAATATCCAAATATCGCCTTCTTGGTCAACAGCCAAATAGTTACTCGTTGTTGAATAATATCTATAGGTGTAAGGCTGAAGTGTCTTATTTGTTTCTCTTGGTGGAAATATCGATGAATACGTGCTCTCAGCCCAATTAAATATGTCATCATTAGAAATTGTAGATGCAAGATCAATTTGAAGGCGTTTTGGTAAATTTATCACTAAGCTAGTTAGATTTGCGCTGGTAATGTCAGCCATTAATCCAACTTTTGCGTTGTTTAAAACATCTGCATCTTCTGAGCTATTTTTGGATCCACAACCATTCAGAAAAACTGCAAAAAGTATCAATACAATTATTTTTGTGAACTTATTACAAATCATATTTTAAATTTATCAGTAAATACTTGCATATCGATTGACTTTACCAAAAAATACCTAAAATTAGATCATCCATATATTTTGATTGCAATTAAATGGATCAAAAAAATCAGCAGTGTCGATTTAAAAATCTTAGAAATTCATTTGGTTAGTTTGGGCAGGCTCATTTTTCTTGAATCTATCCCCGTTTGAACCAATAGGGAAGTGATTATTTTTTTACTACGGGCGACGAGTGGAGGTCACACCATTCATAGGCAAAGACCCCATCATTAGGTCACTCAAAATTTTTGCTAGTACCTATCGTTCGAATGTGGCGCTTCTCAAAGTCAAACGGCATCACAGAAGGCTTTCACACTAAAATGGAGATGATGTCTAAACGAGCGTATGGATTTAGAAATTTCGAGAATTACAGACTGCGCGTCTTGGCACACTGTGGTTGGAATGGAGTATTCAACCGTGTTTGATAAATGCTCATCCCCCGTTAATTGGGTAGAGCCAAGAGCCGTTGGTTAGAGCCGGGAAGAGCCGGGAAGAGCCGGTAATTTGGTTGCTAATCAGCATCAAAAGCGCATTAAACTTATTGACATGGCGGAGAGAGCGGGATTCGAACCCCTTTTAAAATCAATAGCTTATATTACATTTTTGAAAAATACCAACATAAGAACCAACTTAAATAAAAATGTGACTTTTCATACAGGATCCTAACCGAGCAAATTAATTGAGTATTTCAACCATAATTTTATATTTGTCCCAATGAAAGAAATCAGTGTATCCAAAGTTATAAATCATTTCTTTTGGACTCACCAATTAAAAACTGACTTTGCTTTTTAACATTAATCGACCCCCACCGTACCCCCACCCCCCAAAACTCAGAGATGGGACCCTATTTTGGGTGAATCACTGTTTTGCACAGATCATATAAAAATTTAAAAAATCAATGTCTAATGTTTGA